>JAFAMW010000011.1 GCA_019232985.1 Roseateles sp.
CTTGGGCGCAGCGGCCTTCTTCGCCGGTGCAGCCTTCTTGACGGCAGCCTTCTTGGCCGGTGCCGCCTTCTTGGCAGCAGCCTTCTTCGCCGGTGCGGCCTTCTTGACGGCAGCCTTCTTCGCCGGTGCGGCCTTCTTCACAGCAGCCTTCTTGGCCGGAGCCTTCTTGACGGCGGCCTTCTTGGCCGGGGCGGCCTTCTTCACGACGGCCTTCTTGGCCGGAGCCTTCTTTGCAGCGGCCTTCTTGGCCGGAGCTTTCTTCGCAGTTGCCATTTCAGTTCTCCTTGATCAAGGTAGGAAACCCCGCCCGTCGCCAGTCGAACCAGCGGCGGTGCGGTCATTCATCGCAGCCACGCTGCCGAAGCAGCCCTTCGCGATGAATTCTTGAGCGGTTGCGCATCTGCCCGGGCTTCTGTGACCCGGGTCCGTCGCCTCCGCCAATCTCTCAAATCCTGCAGTCGTGGAACCGAGTGGCCAGCGCCGCCCGGCTCCGCATCAATCCCAGCTGAGCGCACCTCCGGACTGGTACTCGATGACGCGCGTCTCGAAGAAGTTGCGTTCCTTCTTCAGGTCGATCATTTCGCTCATCCACGGGAACGGGTTCTCTTCGTTCGGGAAGAGTTCCTCGAGGCCGATCTGCACGGCGCGACGGTTCGCGATGAAGCGCAGATAGCCCTTGAACATGGAGGCGTTGAGGCCCAGCACGCCACGCGGCATGGTGTCCTCGGCATAGCGGTACTCGAGCTCGACGGCCTTCAGGAACAGGCCCTTGATCTCGGCGCGAAACTGCGGCGTCCACAGGTGCGGGTTCTCGAGCTTGATCTGGTTGATCAGGTCGATGCCGAAGTTGCAGTGCATGGACTCGTCGCGCAGGATGTACTGGTACTGCTCGGCGGCACCGGTCATCTTGTTCTGGCGACCCATCGCAAGGATCTGCGTGAAGCCAACGTAGAAGAACAGGCCTTCCATCAGGCAGGCGAAGACGATCAGACTCTTGAGCAGCGTCTGGTCCGCTTCGGGCGTGCCGGTGTGGAAGTCCTTGTCCATGATCGCGCCGATGAACGGGATCAGGAACTCGTCCTTGTCGCGGATCGACTTCACCTCGTTGTAGGCGTTGAAGATCTCGCTCTCGTCGAGGCCCAGGCTCTCGACGATGTATTGGTAGGCGTGCGTGTGGATCGCTTCCTCGAAGGCCTGGCGCAGCAGGAACTGGCGAGCCTCGGGCGCCGTGATGTGGCGGTAGGTGCCCAGCACGATGTTGTTGGCGGCCAGCGAGTCGGCGGTGACGAAGAAGCCGAGGTTGCGCTTGATGATGCGGCGCTCGTCTTCGCTCAGACCGTTCGGGTCCTTCCAGAGCGCGATGTCGCGGCTCATGTTCACTTCCTGCGGCATCCAGTGGTTGGCGCAGGTGGCGAGGTACTTCTCCCAGGCCCACTTGTACTTGAAGGGGACGAGCTGGTTGACGTCGGTTTGGCCGTTGATGATGCGCTTGTCGGCGGCCTTGACGCGGCGGTCGGCGGCATCAGCGGGTGCGGCACTGCGTGCAGGCGCGGACGGCGTGCCGGCCGGCACGTAATCGCTGAAGCTCGGGATCTGGCTGGTGGCGGGCTTGCCGCTCACGACCGAGGCTTGTGTCGGCGTAAGCACTGCATTGGCGCTGGAGGCGCCGGGTCCGCGTGGGGCAGTGTTCAGGTCTTCTTCCCAATCCAGCATGTTGGACTTCCTATGCGTCGAATTATCAGAGTGTTGTGTTCAAACACCAAGGACTTCTTGACAGATGCGTGAGTTGCTTCTCGCTTCACGCGTCGTCTTTCGATGCCCTCGGTGTGCCGCGATGCGCATCTGCAAAACAGACCATCGCCCGAAATACCCCATGGATACTGGGCTTTCGGCCGACGGTCCGTTTTGCTGCGTGTTCATCGCAGCTGCGCGCAGGCGTGCGGCGCAAGTTGCGACTTCGACACACATCGCGAGCGCGAACATGTCGTCGAAGCCGTGTTGATTGCTTCCATGGGCCCGCGCGAGTGCGTGATGGCGCCGTTTACTGGCAGGCCTCGCACTCTTCGAAGCCGGGATCGCCGGGGCGCAGCATGCACACCGCGCCTTCGGCTTCGGGCATCGCGACCGGCTCGGCCGCAGGTGCCGCGCTGAACGCCGGCGAACCGCTCGAGACCGCATTGAGCTGGCCGGACTTGGTGACCGTGCTCTTCTCGGCATGCGTGGCGCCGACGGTGCGCAGGTAGTAGGTCGTCTTCAGGCCGCGCAGCCACGCGAGCTTGTAGGTCTCGTCCAGCTTCTTGCCCGATGCGCCAGCCATATAGATATTCAGGCTCTGTGCCTGGTCGATCCACTTCTGGCGGCGCGCGCCGGCTTCGATGAGCCACTGCGTGTCGACTTCGAAGGCCGTGGCGTAGAGGTTCTTGAGCTCTTCGGGCACGCGGTCGATGCGGCGCAGCGAGCCGTCGAAGTGCTTGAGGTCCATGACCATCACGTCGTCCCACAGGCCCAGCTTCTTGAGGTCGCGCACCAGCGATTCGTTGATCACGGTGAACTCGCCCGAGAGGTTGGACTTGACCGAGAGGTTGCCGAAGCAGGGCTCGATCGACGCGTCCACGCCGATGATGTTGGAGATCGTCGCGGTCGGGGCGATGGCCACGCAGTTGCTGTTGCGCATGCCGTGCGTCGCGATCTTGCCGCGCAGGCCGTCCCAGTCCAGCGTGCTGGAGCGGTCGACCTCCACAAAGCCGCCGCGTTCCTTGACGAGCAGGTCGAGCGAGTCCATCGGCAGCACGCCGCGGTCCCACAGCGAGCCGCGGTAGCTCGAGTAGCGGCCGCGCTCCTGCGCCAGCTCGGTCGAGGCCTGGTAGGCGTAGTAGCAGATCGCTTCCATCGAGCGGTCGGCGAACTCCACCGCGGCCTGCGAGGCGTAGGGCGTGCGCAGCGCGTAGAGCGCGTCCTGGAAGCCCATCAGGCCCAGGCCGACCGGGCGGTGGCGCAGGTTGGAGTCGCGCGCCTTCTTGACGGCGTAGTAGTTGATGTCGATGACGTTGTCGAGCATGCGCATGGCGGTGCTGACCGTCTTGCGCAGCTTGTCGTGGTCAATTTCCTTGCCGTTCGTGCCGTCCTTCAAGTGCTGGACCAGATTGACCGAGCCGAGGTTGCACACGGCGATCTCGGTGTCGTTGGTGTTCAGCGTGATCTCGGTGCAGAGGTTGGACGAGTGCACCACGCCGACGTGCTGCTGCGGCGAGCGCACATTGCAGGCGTCCTTGAACGTGATCCAGGGATGGCCCGTCTCGAACAGCATCGTCAGCATCTTGCGCCACAGGTCCTTGGCCGGCATGCGCTTGAAGGGCTTGATCTCGCCGCGGTCGGCGCGGGCCTCGTAGGCCACGTAGGCTTCCTCGAACTTGCCGCCGAAGAGGTCGTGCAGGTCCGGGCAGCTGGACGGGCTGAACAGCGTCCAGTCGCCGCCTTCGATGACTCGCTTCATGAACAGGTCGGGAATCCAGTTCGCCGTGTTCATGTCGTGCGTGCGGCGGCGATCGTCGCCGGTGTTCTTGCGCAGCTCGAGGAATTCCTCGATGTCCAGGTGCCAGGTCTCGAGGTAGGCGCAGACGGCGCCCTTGCGCTTGCCGCCCTGGTTCACGGCCACGGCCGTGTCGTTGACGACCTTGAGGAAGGGCACCACGCCCTGCGACTTGCCGTTCGTGCCCTTGATATGCGAGCCCAAAGCGCGGACCGGGGTCCAGTCATTGCCCAGGCCGCCGGCGAACTTGCTCAGCAGCGCGTTTTCCTTGAGCGCCTCGTAGATGCCTTCGAGGTCGTCGGAGACGGTCGTGAGGTAGCAGCTCGACAGCTGTGAGCGGCGCGTGCCGCTGTTGAACAGCGTCGGCGTCGAGCTCATGAAGTCGAAGCTCGACAGCACTTCGTAGAACTCGATGGCGCGCGCCTCGCGGTCGATCTCGTTCAGCGACAGGCCCATGGCCACGCGCATGAAGAAGGCCTGCGGCATCTCGATGCGGACGTCGCGGACGTGCAGGAAGTAGCGGTCGAACAGCGTCTGCAGGCCGAGGTAGTCGAACTGCAGGTCGCGCTCGGGCTTGAGCGCGGCGCCCAGCTTGGCGAGGTCGAACTGGCCCAGCTTCTCGTCGAGCAGCTCGGCCTGGATGCCCTTCTTGATGAATTGCGGGAAGTACTCGGCGTAGCGCGTCTGCATCTGCGCCTGGGTGACTTCCTCGCCGAGGATTTCGCGGCGGATCGTGTGCAGCAGCAGGCGGGCCGTGGCGCGCGTGTAGCCCGGGTCCTTCTCGATCAGGGTGCGGGCGGCCAGGATGGCGGCCTTGTAGACCTCGTCGATGGGCACGCCGTCGTAGAGGTTGCGCTGGGTCTCGGCCAGGATGGGCGCAGCCTTGACGTCCTCGCCGAGGCCTTCGCAGCTGGAAGAGATCAGGGCCTGCAGGGCGGCCAGGTCCAGCGGCACGCGCTGGCCCTTGTCGATCACCATCAGCGCGGGCTGGGCCGCCTGCGCGGCGTGGCTGGCCTCGCCCTTGGCGGCACGCTCCTGGGCGCGGCGCTCGCGGTACAGCACGTAGGCGCGCGCGACCTCGTGGTGGCCGCCGCGCATCAGGCCGAGCTCGACCTGGTCCTGGATGTCCTCGATATGGAAGGTGCCGCCGGCCGGGCGCGAGCGCAGCAACGCGCGCACGACGTTCTCGGTCAGGCCGTCGACGGTCTCGCGCACGCTCGCCGAGGCCGCGCCGCTCGTGCCGTGCACGGCGAGGAAGGCCTTCATCAGCGCGACGGCGATCTTGCTCGGCTCGAACGCGACGACCGCGCCGTTGCGGCGGATGATCTGGTAGGCGTGGTAGGCCGACTGGGGGGCGGCGGCGGGCGCATCGACGGCACCGGCGACGGGCGCGGCCAGGGTTCCGGCTTGAGCGACTTGGGTTTGCATCTGTTTCCTCTACACGATGTTTCGACGCGGAATGCGCGGCCCTCGGCGCGAACGCATGACGCGCCGGGGCGACTGGATTCCATGGGTTTCTTGTCCGGTCGGACGGCAGCGTCGAGCTGCTGCCGCGGCGGGCCTTTGAAGGGTGCCCGCGACCCATGCCAGGTCCGGGGACCGGACACCGATCCGTGGCTTCGCCGCGGCCCCTTCGCGACGCGCGCCGAAGGCGCGCGGGGGCATGGCAGCAAGGGCGCTACGGGTGTCAGTGCCGAGTCCGCAGGATAGCATGAAGAGACACTATATCTATGGCTCCCAGCCCCTTCAAGCACTACAGGTAGCGTAGAAATCGCCTTGACAGCGCCTTCGTTTTGGGTCTTCCGGCGGCCCGCGGCGCGACCCGCGAAGCACGCATCGCGCGACGGCCCCGATAGCATCGGCATGCGAGCGCCCGACCCCGCATGAACAGGGCCCTCGCGGCCCCAAGCGCGGCGCCAGCCCGCGCCAATCCACGTTGCGCGCCGACCCGCCGGGCCGGCGCGTGCGCCCCCCGGGGCCGGCCCCCGCGCCCGCCGACGGCCACACCGGCTTGCACCATTGGTGCAAATCCCAGGCCGGGTTTGCCGCGGGCGCGGGCCTCAGGGGGACGTGTCGCCGCCGACCGTGATCGCGAGCCGCGCCATGCGGTAGCGCATCTGGCGCAGCGACAGGCCGAGGCTCGCGCCGGCCGCCGTGCGGTTGAAGCGGTGCTGCTCGAGCGCGCGCAGCAGGATGCGGCGCTCGACCTCGTCGAGATAGGCGGCGAGGTCGCTCGGCAGCGCGAGCCCGGCCGCTTCGGCCGCACCCGCCGGCGCGCCGCCCGCGGGTGCGGCGGCGGCGGCCGGCGCACCGTACTGCGCACCGTACTGCGCGTCGTCGAGCGCCGCGTCGAGCACGGCGTCCGGCAGACCGAGGTCTTCGGCGGCTATCGCCTCGCCGCCCGACAGCGCGAGCGCGCGGTGCAGCAGGTTCTCGAGCTCGCGCACGTTGCCCGGGAACGCGTAGCGCGCGAGGCGCGCCTGCGCGGCCGGCGTGAGCTCGGGCGTCGGCGCGACGCCAGCGTCCTGGGCGATGCGCGCGAGCACGCGCGCGCTGATCAGCGGCACGTCCTCGATGCGCTCGCGCAGCGGCGGCACGCGGATCTGGATCACGTTGAGCCGGTAGAACAGGTCCTGGCGGAAGCGCCCGGCCGCGACCTCGGCGCCGAGGTCCTTGTGCGTGGCGCTGAGGATGCGCACGTTGACGGGGGCCTCGGCCACGGCGCCGACCGGCCGCACCGAGCGCTCCTGGATCGCGCGCAGCAGCTTGCTCTGCATCGCGAGCGGCAGGTCGCCGATCTCGTCGAGGAACAGCGTGCCGCCGTCGGCGGCCTGGAAGAAGCCTTCGCGATCCTCGTGGGCGCCCGTGAACGCGCCCTTGCGGTAGCCGAAGAACTCGGCCTCGAGCAGCTGCTCGGGGATCGCGCCGCAATTGACGGCGACGAAGCGCTCGCGCGCGCGCGCGCCGCTGTCGTGGACCGCGCGCGCGACGAGCTCCTTGCCCGTGCCCGACTCGCCCTGCAGCAGCACCGGCGCCATGCTGCGCGAGACCTTCTCGATCATCTCGCGGACCTGCTGGATCGCGCCCGACTGGCCGGCCAGGCGCGCGAGCGCCGGCGCGGCGCCGGCCGCGCCGCGCGGCGCCGCGGACGCGGGCGGCGCCGCAGGCGCCGCGGCCGGCGCGCGGCCGAGCGCCGACGCGACGACGAGGCGGAACTGGCGCAGGTCGACCGGCTTGGTCAGGTAGTCGTAGGCGCCTGCCTTGAGCGCCTCGACCGCGTTCTCGGGCGAGCCGAACGCGGTGATCACGATCGCCTTGTCGGCGCGGCCCGCGCGCTCGAGCCAGGCGAGCAGGTCGAGGCCGCTGCCGTCGGGCAGGCGCATGTCGGTGATCACGACGCTATAGGCCTGCCGCTCGAGGTGCGCGAGCGCGTCGGCGACGTCGGCCGCCGTGTCGATCTCGTAGCCGTCGCGCAGCAGGCTCAGCTCGTAGAGGTCGCGCAGGTCGGGTTCGTCGTCGACGACGAGCAGGCGGATCGGGTTGCTCATGGGGCTGTCACGCGCGGCAGGCGCACCGAGAATTCGTTGCCGTCGCGGCCCTGGAAGCGGCTGCGGCGGTACTGGATGCGCGCGCCGTAGCGCTCGCAGAGTTCGCGACAAATATAGAGGCCCAGGCCCGACCCGCGGCTGCGCGTCGAGAAAAACGGCTCGAACAGGTGCTGCTCGACCTCGGGCGGGATCGGCGCGCCGACGCTGAACACGCGCATGAACACATGGGCCGGGTCGGCGGCGTCGAGTTCGACCTGGACCGTCTGCGCACCCGGGTCGGCGTGGCGCAGCGCGTTGTCGAGCAGGTTCACGAGGACGCGGCGCAGGTGCTCGGGCTCGAACGCGACGACGAGCGCGCGCGCGGGCACGCTGCACGCAAGTGGCCCGTCGGCGCCCTCGGGCCGGCCGTTCGTGCGCAGCCAGTCGGCGCAGGTCTCGGCGACGAGCGCCGCCGCGTCGAGCGGCACGGCCTCGGGCGGCGTGCCGGGCGCGACCTCCATCACGTCGTCGACGATGCGCTTGAGGCGCTGCACGTTCGACGCGATCATCTGCGTAAGGCGCTGCTGGCGCGCCTCGAGGCCATCCTCGGCGAGCAGCGCGTTGGCCTGGCCGATCGCGCTGAGCGGGTTGCGGATCTCGTGGGCGATGCCCGCCGACATGCGGCCCATCGCGGCGAGCTTCTCCTGGCGGCTGCGCGCGAGCACGAGCCGGTTGTCTTCGAGGAACAGCACGCACAGGTCCTCGCTGCCCTCGGCCTCGCGCCGGCGAGTGAAGCGCACGCGCACACGCAGGCTGCGTTGCAGGCCGTTGCCAAAGCTCACGAGCACGTCGCGCCCAGCCTCGGGCCAACGGCCGTCAGCAAATGCGCGCTCGACGGCCGATACCAGCCCCACCCACGCCGCGACGCCGCGCAGCTGGAACGGCGCCGCGCGCACGAGCTGCACCTGGCGCTCTGCCAGCAGTGCGCGCGCCGCCGGGTTGGCGGCGCGCACGTGACCGCGGCGGTCGACGACGAGCACGCCCTCCTGCATCTCTTCGATGACAAGGCGATTGAGCTGCGCTTGCTGGCGCGCAACCTCGAGGCTGCCGCGCGCGGCGCGCTCCTCGCGGTCCAGGCGCGAGGCCATCTCGCTGGCCAGCAGCGTAACAACGAAAAAGCCGCTGCCAACGAGGCCGGCCTGCGTCATGCGCACGCCGATGTCGGCGCCAGCCAGCACGCCGAACAGCGCGACGCCCAGCATCACGAGCGCGGCCAGCGCGGCCGTAGCCAGCGCCACGAGGCGCGGCGTCATGACGCCGGCCATCAGCATCGGCAGCACGAAGAGCGCGCTGTAGCTGACGCCCGTGCCGCCGTCGAGCACATGCAGCACGCTGAAGGCCCCAAGGTCGAAGCCGATGCTGCCGAGCCAATGACGGCTCCAGACGTGCGAAAGACTGCTGCGCGTCGCTCCGCGTTGCAGGCGCGGCAGCAGCCACAGCACGACGGTCTGCGCCGCGTAGGCGATGCACACGAGCAGGATCAGGTGCCGCGGTGGCGAACCCAGCGCGGCGGCGATCCACTGCGCCATCAGCAAGACGAGACCAAGCGCTGCACGCGCGCCGAGGAAGGCGCGGTAAAGCCGCTCGAAGCCGCCGGTGTCGGCGGCGACCGGCGTGCTGATCGCGTCGCCCAGTGCGTCAAAGCCGACGCCTTCTTCCGACAAGCCGTCGAGCGGCAACTCGCTCACCGGTCCGGCACCGAACCAGGAAGAGGTCCGCGCCTCAGCCATGCCGCGCCTCAAAGGCCGTGCGGTGCGCCGGGCTGCAGAACAGACCGCCGCGCCCCGGCAGCGCCTCGTCGTGCGGCAGGTGCAGGCCGCAGTGTGCGCAGGCGACGATTTCCTTGGGCGGAGCCGGCGGCGCCTGGCGCGTGACGTGTTGCTTGCGGCTGCCGAACTTGTGGAAGAGCCAGGCGAGCACGAGCAGGAGCAGCAGATATTTCATGAGTGCGGAAACGGGCGATGCAGCACCACTTCGAGCACGAAGCGCGAACCGGCGTACGAGAGCAGCAGCAGGGCCGCGCCGACGTAGATCCAGCGGGTCGCGCGCGGGCCTCGCAGGCCGAAGAGGCCACGGCCGATCAGCAATCCGCCGACCACGGCCCAACCGAGCAGCGCAAACAGCGTCTTGTGGTCCCAGTGCCATTGCGGTGTGAACCAGGCACCGAGCAGGATGGCCAGCGTCAGCACAATCTCGCCGGCGGCGACGAACTGAAAGGTCAGGCGCTCGAGCCGCAGCAGCGGCATCTGCGGCACCTCGGCCGGCTCCAGACTCGCGCCGGCCCGCGTCAGCCGCAGCCGCGCTTCGGCGCGATTGAGCAGCACGGCATGCAGTACCGCTGCGCCGAAGAGTCCGTAGCTTGCCAGGCCCAGCAACCAGTGCAGCGGCTCCCACGGCGACACGCTTGGGATCGGCACGCCCTGAAAGGCATAGCCGAGCAACACGCCTAGGGCACCGAGCACGGCCAGCATGCGGCGCGCGCCGGCCAGCGGCAACAGGCGGCTCTCGATCATGTAGACGGCGATGACCATCCACAACGTCGCCGACAGCGCCGGCGCAAAACCGAAGTGCGCACGCGCCGGCGCCTCGTCGAGGCCGGCGATGTCGATGACGAGCGCCGCGAGGTGCGCAAGCAGCCCCAGCAGCAGCGCCTGCTGGAGCCGGCGCGGGGCGGCGCCGCCCTGCGCGACGACCAGATAGGCCAGCAGCGCCAGCAGCGTGGCACCGGCAAGGGCCGCGGACGATAAAATCATGGCCCACAGTTTACTTTTGCGCCCGCCCTCTTCAGGGATTGCCGTGGCGCCGCCGAGAACCCCATGGCCTCCAACCTGACCGACCGACTGAGTCGCCTCGTCAAGACGATGCGCGGCCAGGCCCGCATCACCGAGAGCAACGTCCAGGACATGCTGCGCGAGGTGCGCATGGCGCTGCTTGAGGCCGACGTGGCGCTGCCGGTCGTGCGCGACTTCATTGCACGAGTCAAGGAAAAGGCGCTCGGCACGGAAGTCGTCGGCTCGCTGAACCCGGGCCAGATGCTGGTCAGCGTGGTGCAAAAGGAACTCGCTGCGACCATGGGCGAGGGAGTTGCCGACATCAACCTCGCCGCCCAGCCGCCCGCCGTCATCTTGATGGCCGGCCTGCAGGGCGCCGGCAAGACGACGACGACGGCCAAGCTGGCCAAGCACCTGATCGAAAAGCGCAAGAAGAAGGTACTGACGGTCTCGGCCGACGTCTACCGTCCCGCCGCCATCGAGCAGCTCAAGACTGTCACGGCCCAGGCCGGGGCCGAGTGGTTCGCCTCGACGCCGGACCAGAAGCCGCACTACATCGCGCTCGCCGCGATCGACTACGCGAGGAAGCACTACTTCGACGTGCTGCTGGTCGACACCGCCGGCCGCCTGGCGATCGACGAGGCGCTGATGGCCGAGATCCGCGACCTGCA
>JAFAMW010000003.1 GCA_019232985.1 Roseateles sp.
GTGCTTTATTGCGCCTTGTTGGGCTTGGTCGCCATGGCGATCACGTGGGGGCTGCAAGCGGCCTCGGCCATGTTGCGACTCCGCGCCGCCAACTCATACCGGCCGACGCTGGTGCGCGGCTGAAAACGAGTTGTTCAGGGCGGACTACGTAGGCCGTTATTTCGACGCCGCGGCGCGCGCCAGGGTGGCGGCGATGGTGGCGCGCATCGTCGCGGCCGCGCGTGTCGCGGTGCAGGGCGCGGCCTGGCTGTCGGCACCGGCGCGCACCGAGGCGCTGGCCAAGCTCGATCGCCTGACGGCCAAGCTCGGCTACCCGGACGCGTGGACCGACGACGCGGCGCTGGAGATCTGTGCCGGCGACGCGTTCGACAACCGTGCGCGTGCCCAGCGCCTGGCCTGGTCGCGCCTGGCCGCCGCCGCGGCCAAGCCGATCGACCGCGCGCGCTGGCAGATGTCGCCGCTGGAGACGGACGCCTTCTACGACCCGATGCTCAACCAGATCGTGCTGCCCGCGGCGCACCTGCAGGCGCCGTGGTTCGACGCGCAGGCCGATGACGCCGCCAACTACGGCGGGCTCGGCGCGCTGATCGCGCACGAGATCAGCCATGCCTTCGACCCGCAGGGCGCGCAGTTCGACGCGAGCGGCGCGCTGCGCGCCTGGTGGCAGCGGGCCGACCAGCAGGCGTTCGGCGCGCGCAGCGACCGGCTCGTCGCGCAATACGGCGCCTTCGAGGCCCTGCCGGGCGCCCATGTCGACGGCAAGCTGACCCTGCCCGAGAACGTCGCCGACGTCGCCGGCCTGCAGATCGCCTGGGCGGCCTACCAGCAGTCGCTTGCCGGCCGGACCGCGCCCGTGCTCGACGGCCTCGACGGCGCGCAGCGCTTCTTCATCGCCTACGCGCAGACCTGGCGCGTGAAGCAGCGCGACGAGCTGCAGCGCCAGCTGCTGGTCACCGACCCGCACGCGCCGGCCCGTTGGCGCGCCGACGGCCCGGCGCGCAACTCGGACGCGTTCCAGCAGGCCTTCCACACGCAGCCGGGCGACGCCATGTACGTCGCGCCGGCGGAACGCGTGCGGCTGTGGTGACGGGCATCGCGTGAGCGGCGCGCCGCTGCCGGCCGCGGCGCGCGGGCACAATCCCGCCGTGCCCCCGACCGTCCATTCGCTCCGCCCCGAGTTCCTGATCCCGCGCGACAAGGCCTTCTGGCTCTACCACGGCGGCGTGATGGCGCTGGCCGCGCTGGTGACGGTGGCGACGAGCATCGTCTGGAGCAGCGGCGCCGCGCAGAGCGCCTGGTCGACGCTGGCCTGGATGGCCTGGTTCACGGTCGCGATGCTCGCGTTCCGGCAGGGCTTCCTGCGCCTGCGGGGCTGGCGGCTGTCGACGCCGCGGCTGGTGATCGCGGTCGGCGCCTACGGCCTCGTCGCCGGCATGCTCGTGATGGCCGCGACGACGGCCTGCGTGTTGCCCTTCTTCTGGCAGCACACCCTGGCGACCGAGCGCGCGCTCGACCCCGGCTTCGACGCCGCGAGCTACGTCGTGCATTTCGTCGTCGGCGGCGGCCTGCAGACGCAGCTGTTCGTGTGCGCCTGGGCCTTCATCTACACGAGCGTGAGCGCGGCGCGCCGCGCGGCGTCGGCCGAGCTGTCGAACGCACTGCTGCAGGACGGCCTGAAGACCGCGCAGCTGGCGAGCCTGGCGAGCCAGCTCAACCCGCATTTCCTGTTCAACGCGCTGAACAACATCCGCTTCCTGATCCACGAGGACGCCGACCAGGCCGAGCGCGGCGTCGTCGCGCTGTCGGACATCCTGCGCCACGCGCTCGAGACCAGCCGCCGGCCCACCGTGCCGCTGCGCGAGGAGCTGGCCCTGCTCGACGACTACGTCGCGATCGTGCGGCTGCAGCACGAGGACCGGCTCGAGTTCGTCGCCGACGTGCCCGAGCCGCTGCGCGACGCCCGCGTGCCGCCGCTCGTGCTGCAGCTGCTGATGGAGAACGCGGTCAAGCACGGCGTCGACCAGCTGCGCGACGGCGGTCGCGTCGAGGTGCGCGCTCGCGCCCATCCGGGCGGCCTGCAGCTGCGGGTCGGCAACAGCGTGCCGGACGACGGCGCGGCCGCGGATGCGGCGGCGACGCTGGGCCTCGGCCTCGAGAACATCCGCCGCCGGCTCGAGCTGCTCTACGGGCCGGCCGCTTCGCTCGCCGTGCGGCGCGCGCCGGCGCGCTTCGAGGTCACGCTGCAGATCCCGTTCGAGACGGCGCAGGAGACGCCGCGATGAAGGCCGTCGTCGTCGAAGACTCCCGGCTCGCGCGCGAGGGCCTGGTGCGCATGCTGGCGGCGTTCCCCGAGATCGAGGTCGTCGCGCAGGCCGAGCACGCGGCCGAGGCCTTGCCGCTGATCGGGGCGATGCGGCCGCAGGTGCTGTTCCTCGACGTCCACATGCCCGGCGAGAGCGGCTTCGCGCTGCTCGAGCAGCTCGACTACGCGCCGCGCGTCGTCTTCACGACGGCGCACGCCGACGAGGCGATCCGCTCGTTCGACTTCAACACGGTCGACTACCTGCTCAAGCCGATCCGGCCCGAGCGGCTGGCCGTCGCGGTCGGCAAGCTGCTCGGCGCGGCCGCCGCGCCCGACGGCGCTGCGCCGGCCGAGCCGCTCGCGCTGACCGACCGCATCCTGCTCAAGGACGGCGAGCGCGTGCACCTGGTCGAGGTCGCGCGGATCCGCTGCGTCGAGAGCCACGGCAATTACGCGACGCTGTATTTCGACGCGCAGCGCGTGGCCCTCAAGCGCGCGCTCACGGCGATCGAAGCACGGCTGCCGGCGCGCCAGTTCGCCCGCATCAGCCGCCGCCACCTGATCAATCTGGCGATGGTCGCGAAGATCGACGAGGCCCTCGGCGACGGCTACTTCGTCGAGCTCGACGACGGCCGGCGCCTGCCGATGTCGCGCCGCAGCGCCGTGCAGCTGCACCGCCGGCTGGGGCTCTGAACCTCGAACGGCCGCGCGCCGCCGGGTCACCAGCCGTAGGCCACCGACAGCGTCGCGAAGTTCGCGCGCCCGCTCTGGTCGCTGCTGCCGCGGCCGAGACCCGGTGTCACGCGCCAGCCCGGCGCGACGTCGAACGCGGCCTTCAGCGCGACGCTGCGCACCGCGCCCGCGTTGTCGAGCACCTGGCCGGTCGTGTACGCGCCGGAGACCGCGACCTGCGACCAGCGGTAAGTCGCACCGAGCTGGGCGCTGTGGTCGAGCGCGACCTCGTCGAGGTTGACGACCGACGCGCCGCCCAGCAGGGCCGCCCCGAGCAGCGGGGTCGCCGACAGCAATCCGCCCGGCGGCGTGGCGCCGACGGTTTCGACGCTGCTGCCGTAATGGTTGCGCGCGACGGCCGCGTAGACGTTCAGCCGCTCGCTCAGCTGCAGCGCGCCGTGCAGCCCGAAGCCGTTGCCGGACACGCGCGCCTGCGAGGGCTCGGGCGTCGTGCCGCCCTGCCCGTCGGGCATCGCGACCGTGCCCGACGCCTGCTCGCGCCGATGCGTGACGTCGAGGCCCAGCGCATTGCCCGCGTGCCGCCATTCGAGCATCGAGCCCCAGTCCGACTGCCGGTAGCGGCTGCCGTCGTAGCGCTGGGCGGTGCTGAGCACGAACTGGAACGCGTCGCCGGCCACGCCGACGGCGCCCGTCAGGATGCCGGGCCGCTGGCCGCCGTCGGCCGGGTCGCTGCGCGACGCGCCGCCGCCGAGCTGGACCCAGGCGTTGCGCCCGACCGGCAGGCTCAGCGTCGACAGCAGCTGCCGGTTGCCGCGGTTGTCGGCCTGGGTGTCGACGCCGATGTAGCGCATGCCGTCGTTGGGCGCGATGTCCGCGCGGGCGGACGCGAACGGCAGGGCCAGTGCGGCGATCGCGGCCGCGATGGGGAGGTGGTGGGTTTTCATGAGGACTCGCAGCGAAATGAAGTTCACATGCGGCTCAACGACCCGGCCCCTCCGATTCTTCCCGCCGTTGCAACTGCTTTCACCTGCGCCCCGGCGCGGCGCGCCCGCTAGAACATATTGCCGAGCATGATCCCGAGGCCCACGATGCTCGCGGCCCAGACGGCCGTGCGCAGGAACGCAATGCCGGCCAGGTAGACCGGGATGTAGAGCGTGCGCATCCACAGGAACAGGTTGGCGCCGAAGATCACGTGTTCGTTCGCGGCGCCGGCCGCCTGGGCCACCAGGGCCAGCGCGGCGAACAGCACGAAGTTCTCGAGCGTGTTGCGCGCGGTGCGCTCGGCGCGGCCGGCGAACGCGCTCGCGTCGGGCAGCTGGTCGCGGTTGCCGAACGCGAGCAGCATGCCGCGCGGCGTCCAGCCCTTGACCCGGATCAGGCTTGCGCCGAGCAGCGTGAGCCACGTCAGGCCCGCCATGCACACGACCGAAATGAGCAAACGATTCATGCGAGCTCCCGCCATGGCGTCGAAAGACGCGGGGCCCGATGGTCGCAGACCCGGGCCCCGGTGAGAAGGACAGGATTACCCGCCGACGCTCAGCGCTCGTTCTCGTTCTTCTCGCGGCGCTCGCGCTCGGCCTCGCCCTTGTCCTTGTCGCCAGCCTTCTGCTTCGCGGCCCGCTCCTTCGCGGCCTTTTCCTGGGCTGCGCGCTCCTGGGCCGCCTGGGCCGCGTGTTGCGCCGCCTGCTGCGCGGCCTGCGCCTTGGCCGCTTGAGCCTGGGCCTGGGCTTGCGCCCTGGCTGCCGCCTCGTCGCGCCGCGCCTGGTCGCGCTCGGCGTTCGCGGCGTTCTCCTGGGCCGCGCGCTCCTGCGCCTGGCGGTCGCGCAGCGCCTGCTCGGCGCCCGGATTCGCCGACGGTGCGGCCGCATTCTGCGGCGCGGCCATCGGCGGCTGCGGGCGCGCCGCCGGCGGCGCCATCGGCGCGGGATTCGCGGCGCCGGACGGCTGCGGCTGCCCATGCGGGGCCGGCGCCGCCGCCGGATGCAGCGAGGCCTGCATCACGACCGGGCGCATCGTCTGCGCGGGCGGCAGCGGCGTCGGTGCGCGGCCCGCGACATAGGCCGGGATCGCCTGCTGCGACTGCGGCACCGGGGCTGCCGCGCGCACGACCGGCGGCAGCGCCGCGGCCAGGTGCGCCGAGGCCGGCACGGCCGACTCGTAGGCGCGGCCGCTCGCCGTCGCCGTGGCCGGCGCGACGATCGTCACGTTGGTCACGTTCGTGATGTTGGTGACGTTCGTGACGTTGGTCGTGTTGCTGACGTTGTTCGTGATGCGCATGCCGATGTTCGTGATCGGCGGCGCCGCGGTGACGACCGCCGGCGGCGTGCCGATCGGCGCGGGCACGATCAGGCCCGGGCGCGACCCCGGCGGCGCGGGGACGAACACCCCCTGCGGACCGACGCAGGGCGGCCCGGCGACGACGCCCGGCAGCGCGACGGCGACGGTCAGGCTCAGGCTGGGCGGCGGCGGCACGAAGGCCACGCCGGCCTGGCCCCAGTGGCCGGTGACGAACACGACAGCGCCGCCGCGGTTCTCGTAGTACGGATGGACCCACACGACGTTCGGCTGCGGCGGCGCGCTCCAGCGCCCGGCGGCCCAGACCCAGCGGCCTTGCCAGGCCCAGTAACCGCCGACCCAGACGGCGCCGCCGAAAGGCATCGGCGGCGGCACGTCGACGAGCATCGGCGGCGGCGCCCAGCCGACGAGCACCGGCGGCGGCGCGTCGATGACGGGCGGGTCGACGTAGACGCTGACGACCGCCTGCGGCTCGGCGTAGTACGCGACCGGCGGGGGCGGCGCGGGCCGCGGCGGCACCGTTTCGTAGACCGTGCAGGCGCTCGTGAGCAGCGCGAGCAGCAGGGCGACGGCCGGGGCGATTCTTGTCGTCGCGGGGGCGCGAACCTTCATGGCAGTGTCCTCTCTTGGATTTATTGACGCGGCTCCGCAACCAGATCGGCGAGCGGGCCGGGCGCATCGCTCAACGGATTGCGTTCCGCGGGCGTTGACGCGGCCGCGCCGGCAACGCTGACGGCGGGCTTGCAGGCCGCAGCGGCAGCGCGGCCATCGCCGCGCGCGCCCGGCGCCGCGCGCAGCGTCGCGGCGAGCTCGCGGTACAGCGCGACGCGCGGCCCGCCGAGCGCGACCGCCTGCTCGGCCGCGCGCAGCGCCTCGGCGCGCGGCGCGCCCGACTCCATCAGCACCTGGGCAAGGTTGTTCCACGCGTCGGCCAGGTCGGGGCGAACGGCGCCCGCGTGCCGATACGCGGCAGCCGCGCCCGCGCGGTCGCCGAGCGCGTAGGCCGCGTTGCCCGCGCCGAGCAGCAGCGCGGGCTCCGCGGCCCAGCGCTGCAGCGCCGTCGCGTAGGCCGCGCGCGCGGCGCGCGCATCGAGCCGCTCGAGCGCGACGACGGCCGCCGCGAAGGGCCCGGCCTGCGCCGTCGCCGGCAGCTCGTTCGTGGGCAGCGCGACCATGGCCCAATGACCGCCACGCGCCCAGGTCCGCTCGAAGGTGCCGAGCGACATCTCGAGCCGCTCGGTGCGGCCCGAACGCAGCAGCAGGCTCGCGCGCTCGCGGTCGTAGCCGATCGCGACGGCGTAATGCCAGACCGGGTAGATCGGCAGCGAGAGGTTCATGAACACGAGCACCGGGTGGCCGGCCGCGACCTCGGCGAGCAGGTCCGGCAGCGTCGGCGCCAGCACGTAGGCGGGCAGACCATGGCGACGCGCGTCGATCAGCAGCTCCTGCTGCAGCGCGCCCTGGCGGCCCGGCAGATAGACCTCGGGCAGCAGTTGCCCGGGCGTCGCCGCGACGCCGCCGGCCTGCAGCAGCATCGCGAGCGCGGCCGGCCCGCATTCGTGGTCCTCCTGCGCGAAGAACGGCACCCGGTCGAGCTCGACCCGCGGCGGCAGCGACGCGGGCCAGGACTGCTCGAGCTGCTGCACCGGCGGCGGCGCCGCGCAGCCGCCGAGGCCGGCGCCGACGAGCAGGCCGACCAGCAGGCCCGCGAGCGGGCCTGCCGCGACGCGCTTCATCGGATCGAGCGCGTGAACGGGAAGACCTTGGTCAGGCCCAGGATGTCGGTGACGAGCAGGATCACGAAGAGCGTGAACACGACGCCCAGCACGTCGCCGCCGGCCGGGGCCTGGTCGATGCGGTCGGCCATCGCGGCCGCCTCGGCGTCGCTCATCGCGTCGACCCGGGCAAACGCCGCGTCGGCGTCGACGCCCTGCTGCACGAGCGCGCGGCGTACGTCGTCGCGGGCCAGGAAGTCCTTGATGTGCGCGCGTTGGTCGAGGTCCGCCTGTTGCGCCGGCGCGGCAGGCAGCAGGGCTTCGGTGGGCACGATGGCGGCATGAGCCTGCATGGGCAGGGCGCCGGCCGCGACGGCAAAGGCCACGGTCGTGGCAATCAGACGCTTGGTATTCATTTTGAGATCCTCCAGCGACGGCTGCGCCATGGCGCGCGTCGAATCCCATTAAAGCGCCCAAGCGCCGCGAACAAGGTTCGAACTTGTTGCAGTGTGCTGCAAGGCCTGACGGCGCCGCAGCGCGCCCGCGCGCCCGGCGGCGCCGTGACGCCGCTGAACTTGTCGATTAGCATCGACATCGCGCAAACCGCTTGTTGCTTTCTGTCGTTTGCGCGCAGGGATGCCAGAGCATGAACGAAACGACAAGCTGGCCGCACAGAAGTGCATGGATCCTGGGAACCTTGGCCTGTGGCCTGCTGCTCAGCGGCGGCGCGGCGCGCTGGCAGGAGCGGGCGAACCAGGCGCAGGCCGCCGCCGCGCTGCAGGCGGCCAGCGACCGCGCGACCGAGCTGTTGCTGCGGCGCGTCGAACTCTACGAATACGGCCTGCGCGGGGCGCGCGGGGCGATCCAGACGGCCGGCCCCGAGCGGCTCAACCACGCGCTGTTCCGGCGCTATACGAGCTCGCGCGACATCGACCGGGAGTTTCCAGGCGCCTACGGCTTCGGCTTCATCGAGCGCGTGCCGCGCGCGCGCGAGGTGGAGTTCCTGCGCCGCCAGCGCGCCGACGGCCTGCCCGACTTCGCGATCCGCGAGCTCGGCGCCAACGACGGCGACCGCTACGTGGTCGACTACGTCGAGCCGCAGGCCCAGAACGCGGCCGCGCTGGGGCTCGACATCGCGTCGCAGGCGATGCGCCGGGCGGCCGCGCTGGCCGCGATGCGCAGCGGCCAGGCCACGGCGACGGGCCCGATCACGCTCGTGCAGGGGCACGGCGAGCAGGCGCGCGGCATGCTCGTGCTGCTGCCGGTCTACGCGAGCAGCCAGCTGCCCGCCGACCCGGCCCGGCGCGAGGCCGAGCTATGGGGCTGGGCCTACACGGCGGTCTCCTTCGCCGCCGAGACGGCCGACATCCTGAGCCACGACGACGGCCTGTCGATGTCGGCCGTCGACGTCGACGCCGCCGGCCACGGCGAGTTCCTGTTCGGCACTGAGTACCTCGGCGAGCCGCTGCTGGGCCGCGACGTGGTCGTGCCGATCTTCGGCCGGCAATGGCGGGTCAGCTACGCGGCCAGCGAGGCGTTCATCGCGAACCTGCACCAGCTCGCCCCGCAAAGCGTGTTCGCGGTCGGCGCGCTCGCGAGCCTGCTGCTCGCGGGGCTCGTCGCGCTGTACCGCGTCGGCCGCGACCGCGCGCGCCAGGCCGACGTGCAGCGCGCGCGGCTCGCGAGCGTCGTCGCGTCGTCGGCCGACGCCATCGTCGGCCAGGACCCGCAGGGCCGCGTCGTGTTCTGGAACGCCGCGGCCGAGAAGCTGTTCGGCTACCGCGCCGACGAGGCGATCGGGCGTCCGGTCGCCGAGCTGATCCTGATCCCCGAGCGGCGCGGCGAGGACGCCGAGCTCATCGCCAAGGTGCTCGCGGGCCGCACGATGCCGACCTACGAGACGGTACGCTGGACGCGCGACGGCGAAGCCGTCGAGGTGTCGATCAGCGCCGGGCCGATCCGCGCCGCAGACGGCGAGATCATCGGTGTCGGCAAGGTGGTCCGCGACATCCGCAGCCGCATCGCATGGGAGAAGCAGCTCGTCGAGTTCAACCAGCGCCTCGAGGAGCAGGTGCAACGGCGCACCGAGGAGCTCGAGCGCGCGCACCACGACCTGCGCACGGTCATGGACGCCCTGCCCTCGCTGATCGGCTACTGGGACAAGGACCTGCGCAACCGCGTCGCGAACGCGGCCTACGCGGCCTGGTTCGGCGTCGCGGCGCGCGACCTGCACGGCCGGCACCTGAAGGACCTGCTCGGCCCCGAGCTGTTCGAGCTGAACCGGCCCTATGTCGAGGGCGCGCTGCGCGGCGAGGCGCAGACCTTCGAGCGCTCGCTCAAATGGCCCGACGGCCAGGGCGACCGCCATTCGCTCGCCCACTACATGCCCGACGCGGTGAACGGCGAGGTGCGCGGCTTCTACGTGATCGTGCACGACGTGACCGAGCTCGTCGCGAGCCGCCGCGCGCTCGCGAACGAGCGCCAGCGCCTCGAGAACGTCATCGACGGCACGCTCGCCGGCACCTGGGCGTGGAATATCGAGAGCGGCGAATGCCGCTTCAACGAGCGCTGGGCAGGCATGCTCGGCTACACGCTGCGCGAGCTCGAGCCGCACCGCATCGCGACCTGGCGCGACCTCGTCCACCCGGACGACCTCGCGACGGCCGAGGCCGGCATCGCGCGCCATCTGCACGGTGAAGAAGCGACCTATCAGGTCGAGATCCGCCTGCAGCACAAGAACGGCTCGTGGGTCTGGGTGATGTCGCGCGGCCGGCTGTTCACGCGCACGCCGGACGGCGAGCCCGAGTGGATGTACGGCACCCACCTCGACATCAACACGCTCAAGCACAACGAGGAGGCGCTGCGCGCGGCGAGCCAGGCGGCCGAGGCCGCGAGCCAGGCCAAGGGCCGCTTCCTCGCGAACATGAGCCACGAGATCCGCACGCCGCTGAACGCGATCATCGGCATCGGCGAGCTGCTGCTCGACAGCGAGCTCGACCCCGACACCCTGCAGCTCACGCGCAAGCTGCAGCTCGCCGGGCGCTCGCTGCTCGGCGTCGTCGACAACGTGCTCGACCTGTCGCGCATCGAGTCGGGCGAGCTCGCGATGGAGCGCATCGGCTTCGCGCCGCCGCGCCTCGTCGCCGAGGTCCACGAGCTGTTCCAGACCCAGGCCGCGGCGAAGGGCCTGAAGCTGCTGCTGCGCGGCGTCGAGACCCTGCCCGCCTGGGCGCTCGGCGACCCCCAGCGCCTGCGCCAGGTGCTGACCAACCTGCTCAACAACGCGCTGAAGTTCACGAGCGAGGGCTCGGTCACGCTCGCCGCCGAGCGCGTCGACGACGCGGCCGACCCCGGCCTCGCGATCGTGCGCTGGACCGTCACGGACACCGGCTGCGGCATGGCACCCGAGGTGCTCGAGCGGCTGTTCCAGCCCTTCGTGCAGGCCGACGCGTCGACGACGCGGCGCTTCGGCGGCTCGGGCCTGGGCCTCGCCATCGTGCGCGAGCTCGTCCAGCTGATGGGCGGCGAGGTCGGCGTCGCGAGCGAGCCCGGCGCCGGCAGCAGCTTCTGGGTCCGCACGCCGCTCGCGGTCGCCGACCACGCGGCCGACGACCCCGACGCGCTCGAGGCCATCGTCGTCGACGACGTCGCGCTCGACCGCGAGCAGATCTCGGCGATGTGCCGCGGCTTCGGCTGGCGCGCCGTCGAGCTCGGCTCGGGCGAGGCCCTGCTCGAGCTGATGCGCGGGCGCGCCGCGCAGGGCGCGCGCCTGCCCGACGTGCTGCTCATCGACTGGCGCATGCCGGGCCTCGACGGCCTGCAATGCCTCGAGCGGCTCAAGGACGAGCTCGGCGAGCGCCAGCCGGCCGCGCTGATCACCTCGGCCTACGAGCGCGCCCAGGCCGAGGCGCAGGCGCTCAAGCAGGTCGTCGACGACGTGCTGATCAAGCCGGTCCACGCGTCCGAGCTGTTCAACGCGGTCAACCATGCGGTCGTCGCGCATTCGGGCCGGCTCGACCAGGTGCTGAGCACGACGCGGCTCAACGGCGCGGGCACGCGCTGGCTGGTCGGCCAGCGCCTGCTCGTCGTCGACGACAGCGAAATCAACCTCGAGGTCGCGCGCCGCCTGCTCGAACGCCAGGGCGCGCAGGTGACGACGGCCGGCGACGGCGTCGAGGCGCTCGAGCGCCTGGCCGAATCGCCCCGGGCCTTCGACCTCGTGCTGATGGACGCCCAGATGCCGCGCATGGACGGCTTCGAGGCGACGCGCCGCCTGCGCAGCGAGCTCGGCCTGACCGGGCTGCCGGTGTTCGCGCTGACGGCCGGCGCGCTCGCCGAGGAGCGCCGCCGCGCGCTCGACGCCGGCATGACCGGCTTCCTGACCAAGCCGCTCGACACCGAGCTGCTCGTGCGCACGGTGCGCGCCGAGATCGAGAAGGCGCGGGGCCGCTCGCTGCCGGTCGAGTCGCAGCCCGACGCCGTGGCGCCGCCGCACTGGCCCGAGATCGCCGGCGTCGACACGCGCGAGGCGATGGACCGCACCGGCGGCGACGCGCGCTTCTTCGTGCTGATGCTCGAGCGCATGCTCGGCGACTACGACGCGGCGGCCTGGCTCGCGCAGCGCGTCGAGACCTTCGAGGCCGAGCGCCAGTCGTTCAGCGCGCGCATGCACAAGCTGCGCGGCTCGTCGGGCGCGCTCGGGGCGCGCGAGGTCCACGAGCGCGCCGGCGCGGCCGAGGTCGCGCTGCGCGGCGGCGTCGCGGCCGACGAGGCGCTCGCGCAGGTCCACGCGGTCGCCGCGTCGCTGCTGCGCCTGGCCGAGGCCGCGGCGCCCGTGATCGTCGCGCAGCGACTCGCGCGCCGCGGCGGCGGCGTGCCGGCCGAGCCGCTCGCGGACGAGGAGATCGAAGTCTTCGTCGAGCTGCTGACGAGCCGCGACCTTGCCGCGCTCGACTGGATGAACGAGCATTCGGCGCAGCTCGCTGCGAGCGTGCCTGCCGAGATCTTCGACGAGCTCGAGCGCGTCGTCGGCACGCTCGACTTCGACGCGGCGCTGCAGCTGCTGGCCGCGCGGCCGGCAACCGCATAGGCGGCTTGGGCGGCTCAGGCAGGCCGGGCGGTCGGCCCGACCGCGACGCGCGCCTCGAGGCTTTCGATCGGGTGGCCGGCGCGCGTCCAGGCCTCGAGGCCGCCGGCGAGCACGCGCGCCCTGCGGCCGCGCTTGGCGAGCAACTGCGCGGCGCGGACCGCCGACGCGTCGTTCGGGCAGTCGCAGTAGGTGATGACCTCGGCGTCCGCGGGCCAGTCCGCGAACGCGGCCGCCTCGAGCGCGGCGAGGTCGATATTCAGCGCGCCCGGCAGGCGCTGCGCCGGGCCGTCGCGCAGCGCGAGCGCGCGCACGTCGACGATCACCGGCCGCACGCCCGCCACGATCAGGCCGGCGAGCTCGCCCGGCTCGATTCGCTCGAAGCGCGCGAGTTCGCGCGCGGCGCGACGGCGCTCGCGCCCGCGCCAGGCGACGTAGGCCGCGAGCAGGCCCACGACGACGAGCACCGCGACGCCGCCGAGCGCGCGCAGGGTGTCGAGCAGCCAGCGGATCTGCGCCTCGAACAGCAGGCCCGCGGCGAGGCCGGCGAGCACCCACAGCAGCGCGCCGAGCGTGCTGAAAAGCAGGAAAGACCGCGCGCGCATCCCGAGCGCGCCGGCCAGCGGCGGCGCGAGGATCGACAGCCCGGGAACGAAATTGGCGACGACGAGGGTCAGCGCGCCGCGCCGCGCGAAGCTCAGCTCGTTCTTGCGGATGCAGGTGTCGGGCGAGATCGAGATCCAGCACAGCAGCGCGAGCACGCGCCGCCCGAGCCGGCGGCCGGCCGCGTACCAGACGCTGGCCGCGACCACCGAGGCCGCCGTCGCGGTGCCGAACGCCTCGACGCCGAGCCAGGCGTCGCCGGCCGCCGCGGCGCCTGCGAGCAGCAGCACGGGCAGCGCCGGGACCGGCGCGCCGATCGCGGAAAGGAAGGTCACGACGAAGACGGTGGCGAGGTCGGCTTGCATGTGGACTCGATTAGCCGGCCAGCCTGCCCGCGTCGTAGGCGCTCGCGAACACCTCGAAGTCGGCCTTGACCTGGCGCGCGACGTCCTTCGCGGCGGCGAGCATCGGCGCGCGCCACGCGTCGATCGCGGCGCCGAATGCAATGAACTCGTCGGCGATCGCCGAGCCCTCGCGGCCGCTCGAGCGCAGGTGCGCCGAGGCCATCGCGCCGGCCATCGTGCGGATCGCGCCGCGGATGCCGCTGAAGCCGGCCGCGGGCGCGCACAGGCTCACGCGGTCCTCGCTCGGCAGCAGGCCGCGCAGGATGTAGGAGCAGCCCTGCCAGTCGATCGGCTGCAGGAAGGCCATCGACACCGCCTGCATGCGCCGCTGCAGCGCGACGACGCGCGCCGCCTCGCTGTGCCAGGCCGGTTGGCGGATCGTCAGGTGCTGCTGCGGCGCCGACGGCATCGCCTGCTTGAGGTCGAGCAGGTAATTGTTGTCGGGCGAGCCCTTGCCGCGCACGAGCACGATGAAGCGGTCGACGCCGAGGCTGCCGGTGCCGGCGATGCGGCGCGCGACGTCGAGCACGTCGTAGAAGGCCGGGTCGGGCGCCTGGCGCGCGACCCCGCTGATCAGCGCCTCGACGGCCGCGCGCTGCTTCTTGCTCGCGGCGAGCGCGTGCTTGCCGTCGCAGCGGATCGTGCGGTGCTTGCCTTCGAGCACCGTGCGCCGGTCGAGGAACTCGGGGCGCGTGCGGTTGCTGACGTCGTCGAGCAGCGAGCGGACCAGCCCGTCGGTCGTGTCGCGCTCGACCCAGCCGGCCTTGCCGCCCGCGAGCACCGCGGCGTAGGCGTCGAGGAACTCCTCGCACAGCTGCCCGGCCTGCTCGGGCGTGGCCTTGACCGCGGCGTCGGCGACGAGCACCGACGCGAGAAAGCGCACGAGGTCCCAGGTGACCGGGGCGAGCGTGGCCTCGTCGAAGTCGTTGATGTCGAAATACGCGAGCCGGTTGTCGCCCTTGTAGCTGCCGAAGTTCTCGAGGTGCGCGTCGCCGCAGATCCAGGCATGCGGCGCGGCGTCGTTCGCGAACGGCCCGGCATGCGGCAGGCGGTCGTAGAACAGGTGGGCGCTGCCGCGCAGGAAGCCGAAGGCGCTCGCGCGCATGCGCGCGAACTTCATCGGCAGGCGGTCGGGGTCGCGGCCCTGGTTGAACGCGACCACGGATTTGACGACGTCGATCATGTGTGCTCCTCGAGTGCGGCTCAATTGCGGGTATGGGCGAGCTGGTAGCTGTCGATGCGCTCGTCGGCGCCGAGCATCTGCGCGAGCTGGGTCAGCGGCGCGTGGGCGTCGCGGTTCACGCAGGTCGCGACGAAGTGCCACTCGACGAGGCCTTCCTTCATGCCGATCGACAGCGAGCCTTCGGCGATCCGGTAGCCGCGCTCGACGACCGCGTGCTCGAGCGAGCCCTGCGCGGGCGTCGCGCCGCGGCGGAAGCGGATGGCGACGGCGACGCCCTGGTGCGCGGGCAGCCAGCGCTCGAGGCGCTGGACCCACATCATGCACAACACCGACAGCCCGGCGAGCAGCACCGCCGCGCCGTAGAAGCCGACGCCGACGAGCACGCCGATCACGCAGGACGACCAGACCGACGCGGCCGTGGTCAGGCCGCGGATATTGTGGTCGTCCTTCATGATCAGGCCGGCGCCGAGGAAGCCGACGCCGGTCACGATGCCCTGCACGACGCGCGTCGGGTCGACCGCCGCGACCGTCGCCGCGTGGCCGCCGTACCAGAGCGTCGGGTAGCCGACGAAGGTCGTCAGCGCGGCCGACGCCATGCACACGAGCCCGTAGGTGCGCATGCCGACCGCGCGACCGTGGTAGGTGCGCTCGTAGCCGACGACGAGCCCGAGCAGCAGCGCGCCGAGCAGCGTCAGAAAGATCGCCACGTTGGCCGACACCTCGGTGGCCGACCAGTACGACGCCAGCATGCTCTTCCAGATTTCGCTCATCGTCCTCGATTCCTTGTCATGGCGCCGATCGTAGCGGCTGCATCGCGGCAGATGGTCAAATAGCGGCTTATCCCGCCGTATGACCGCTGCCCCCTCCTCCCGCGTTTTCCTGGTCCCCTTGATCATTGCCTGCGCGCTGTTCATGGAAAACATGGACGCGACGGTGATCTCGACCTCCCTGCCGGTGCTCGCGCGCGACCTCGGCGTGAGCCCGATCGCGCTGAAGCTCGCGCTGACCGCCTACGTCGTCGGGCTCGGCGTGTTCATCCCGATCTGCGGCTGGGTCGCCGACCGCCTCGGCTCGCGCTCGGTGTTCCGCGCCGCGATCGTGGTGTTCATGGCCGGGTCGCTGCTGTGCGCGGTCTGCACCTCGCTGCCCGAGCTCGTGATCGCGCGCTTCATCCAGGGCCTCGGCGGCGCGATGATGGTGCCGGTCGGGCGCATCATCATCTTTCGGGCCGTGCCGCGCACCGAGTTCGTCCGGGCGATCAGCTACCTGACGGTGCCCGCGCTGTTCGGCCCCGTGATCGGGCCGCCGCTGGGCGGCTTCATCACGACCTATTTCCACTGGCGCTGGATCTTCTTCATCAACGTGCCGATCGGCCTGCTCGGCATCGCGCTCGCGACCCGCTTCATCGAGAACCGGCACGAGGAGGACCCGGGCCCGCTGGACCTCGGCGGCCTCGCGCTGTCGGCGGTCGGCGGCTCCTGCGTGATGCTGGGCCTGTCGCTGGTCGGCGGCGAGCTGGTGTCCGAATGGGTCGCGTTCGGCCTGCTCGCGGCCGGCGTGCTCGCGCTGTACCTGTACCGGCGCTACGTGATCGTCGTGCGCCGACGCGGCGCCGTGCCGCTGCTCGACCTGTCGCTGCTGCGCATCCCGACCTTCCAGGCGAGCGTGCTCGGCGGCTCGCTGTTCCGGATCGGGCTCGGCGCGCTGCCCTTCCTGCTGCCGCTGTCGCTGCAGGAGGGACTCGGGATGTCGGCGTTCGAGTCCGGCACGATCACCTGCGCGACGGCGTTCGGCGGCCTGTTCATGAAGGGCCTCGCGGCGCCGCTGCTCGAGCGCCACGGCTACCGGACCGTGCTGATCTTCAACGCGCTGTTCTCGGGCATCGCGATCGCGGCCTGCGGCCTGTTCACGCCGCACACGCCGCATTGGGCGCTCGTCGCCGTCGTGCTCCTGGGCGGCTTCTTCCCGGCCCTGCAGTTCACCTGCCTGAACTCGATCGCCTACGCCGAGATTCCGAGCCGCGACGTGAGCCGCGCGACGAGCCTCGCGAGCGTCGTGCAGCAGCTGTCGCTGGGCATGGGCGTGACGATCGCCGGCCTGACGCTGCAGCTCTCGCACGAGGTGCAGGGGCACGCCGCCATCGTCAACACCGACTTCTGGCCCGCGTTCCTGACCATCGGGCTGTTTTCGGTCGCGTCGATCCCGCTGACGCGGCGGCTCGCGCCCGACGCGGGTGACGAGCTGGCGAGGCGGTCGAGGGCTTGAGGTTTGCCTTGGCGGGCGCCGGCTACCGACCCAACCGAGACATTCGGCTCAGCGGATTCGATGCCGCAAACTGGACGTTCATGCTGCCAGAGGGCGACCGGCAGAGCCCGACTCTGGGCAGACCCTGGCACGGTGGATCGACGCTCTAGAACGGTCGTTCAGCAGCGGCTGCAAAGGCTACCCTGCCACATCTGTGAACTTACGTCGCCGCCCTCGGCCGAGAGTGCCGACTCACGCCTGGACAAGTCGTTCCGGAACCGGGTAATCCGCATCCGTCTGCGCCAAGTGGTTCACTGCATTCGTGAATGCGTTGATGTAGACGGTAGCTAGCACGTCGAGCATCGCCGAATCGCTGACACCGAGCGCGCGCAACTCGGCGAGACCAACGTCGTCCAGCTTGCCGTTAAGCTCGTAGGCGGCGATCGCGAACCGAAGCAGGGCTTCATATGTTGGGTTGACGGACGACGCGCGTCGGGCCGCATCCAGTTCGTCCGCAGGAACGCCTTCCTCGCGACCAAATGCCGTGTGCGCCGCCAGGCAAGTCTTGCAGTCGTTGGCCTGGGCAATGGCGATGGCAATCCGTTCGCGCAGATCGCCCGATATGGAGCTTGCCGCCATTGCGGCATTAAAGCTGAAAAAGGCGTTGACGGCCGCAGGCGAGTTCGCCAAGACCCGAACCATATTCGTGACGCGACCACGCCTCTTTTCGAGGGAGTCCAAGAGCAAGCGCGTTCTGCCGGAAGTCTGATCCGGGTCCGCACCAAAAGCCTCTAGGGACCCTCGATCGAAGCTGACCAGGTGTTCGGCCTGATGGTCCACCGCCGCCGCCAGCCACGCATACGAAGATCTTCGGGCTCGTCACCAAGCGCAATGGGCTGACGACCACCATCGGCATCAAGGTGAATGTGGCTCCGCCCTCGGCAGCGGCAAGCCCCGCTTCAAGCCAGGTGCGCGCAACAGCGTGATGCGGATGGTCGCAACGTGACGCAGCCACCAGGACATTGACGTCGGGCGTCATCGCCCAATGCCTCGAGCAAGGCCTTGTCGCTTCGAGGTTCCACTCCCGCGACAAGACCGCCGCGCCCATTGAAGACGGGCAGGGGTATCCGGCCTCGTGCCGGACCTGCGGTCTTGGCACGCAGCCGCAGCTGCAGCCCCTCTTCGATCAAACGGGTCAGGCTGGTTCGCTGCTGCGCCGCCAAAGCCTTGGCGCTGGCCAGCAACTGATCGTTCAGATCGAGCGTCGTCTTCATCGAACCAAGATACAGATTTCTGCATTGAACATGCTGAGCCGATCTATGCCGCGCCAGGAATGACGGCGCTCGCCCAGCGCGCATGCATCGTCCATTCGAGCGGTTCGCAGAGCCTGCAGCCTTCGGGTGTGGCGGCCATGCCGGTGCCGGAGCGCCTGCAAGGCGTGCATGACCGTGCGCCCGAGGCCGCGGCCGATGCGCAGGCTCGGTGACGATGCGGTCGTAGATGGCCAGGCGTTCGTCCGGCGCGACATGCCCGGAAGCGGCCAGCGCGCCATCGGCCCGCAGACCCGCCCATGGGATAGTCGCGTCTTTGCCAAAATTCCGGAGATCGAAGCAATGCATTGGCTCGAGCGAAACCTGTCCACCGTGGCCGCCGCCGTCGCGACCCTCGGCGCCGCGCTGGTGCCGTCGCTGGCCCTCGCCTGGGGTGCCGACGGCCACCGCCTCGTCGCCGAGGAGTCGCAGCAGCTGTTGGCGCCGGCGGCCAGGGCGGAAGTCGACCGCCTGCTCGCGCTCGAGCCCGGCGCCACGCTGATGTCGATCTCGACCTGGGCCGACGAGACGCGCGCGCCGGGCACGGCCGCGTGGCACTACGTGAACCTGCCGCGCGACGGCAACTGCACGTACTCGGCCCCGCGCGACTGCGCGGACGGCGCCTGCGTCGTCGGCGCGATCGAGCACGAGGAGGCCGTGCTCGCGTCGAAGGCGCCCGACGCCGAGCGGCTCGTCGCGCTCAAGTACGTCGTCCATTTCGTCGGCGATGTCGACCAGCCGCTGCACGCCGGCTACGCCGACGACAAGGGCGGCAACACCTACCAGGTGCAGTTCGACGGCCGCGGCACGAACCTGCACTCGGTGTGGGATTCGGGCCTGATCCGCACCTGGCCCGGCGGCCTCGACGCGCTGCGCGCGGCCGTCGCCGCCAAGCTCGTCAAGGACGGCGACGCGGCGACGCCCGAGCAATGGGCCGAGGAGTCCTGCCGCATCGTCGCCGCGCCGGGCTTCTACCCGAGCGGCCACGTGCTCGACGCCGCGTATGTCGAGCGCATGGACCCGGTGGTCGTCGACCGCCTGGCCGCGGGCGCGCGCCGCCTCGCCGCCGTGCTCAACACGACGCTCGGCGCGCACTGAGCCTCGACCATCGTCGCGGCGGATGCGGCGCCTGCGTGCGCGGCGGGCTTGACCTTGAAGTTCGCTTCAAGCTTATCGTGAGCCCACGATGAAACGCATGCCCCTCCCCCTGTTCCGCCGCGTCGTGTTCTTCAGCGCGCTCTACGACCTGCTGCTGACGGCGCCGTTCGCGACGCCATGGAGCTTCGGCCTCGTGCGCGCGCAGCTGAGCGCCTTCAACGCGGCGCTCGGCGGCGCCGCGCTGCCCGACTTCGCGGGCTTTCACCTGCTGATGGCGAACCTGCTCGGCAGCATCGTCGTCGTGTGGTCGGTCCTGCGCCTGCGCCACCCCGAGCCGCGGCTCGGCCGCTACGACGGCGCGGCGCGCTTCCTGTTCTCGACCTGGATGGCGTGGACGCTGCAGGCGACCGGCCAGCCGGTGCTGTGGCTGTTCCTCGTGCCGGAGTTCGCGTGGGGCGTCGCGCAGTGGTGGCCGCTGGCCGGCGCGGCCGCGCCGCCCCCACCCGGCGGCGGCGCGCGCGCCTAGCCTGGCGCCGCGACTGCCGCGCGCTCAGTTCGTCGACGTGCCCGCCGTCGCGCTCGCCCACCGCCCGACGTGGACGTCGTAGCCCTCGACCAGGAAGGTCGACGCGTCGAGGAACTGGATGCCCGGTGCGTTGGGCTGCGGCGTTCTGAAATCCGGCGCGGTCAGGGACAGGCTGCGCAGGTAGGAGCCGAGCGGGGCGGCGGTCTGCACCGTCAGGGCGTCGGGGTCCAGCGAGAGGAGCCGGTCCGTCGCGGCGTCGACGCACACGAGCGTGCCGTTGCCGTAGCCGCAGGCGCTCGACGTATAGGGCAGGGTCGGCCCGGCGCTGCCATCGCCGATGCGGATGGTGTTGCCGTTGTTCAAGTGCAGCAGATTCGTGCTCGCGTACCAGAGCGTCGCGACGAAGGCCCCCGTGCTGATCGTGCGCACCGACGTCGCATCGACGCCGCCGGCCGGCGTGAACGCCCACATGTGGACGGCGAACGCGCCGGAGTTCTGCGCCGAGAACAGGCGCGCGTTGGCCCAGTCGGCTCCCGCCAGCAGCTCGTTGCCGACGCTCGCCATCGGGCTCGCCACGCCCGGGCCGAGCACCTGCACGTAGTGCGACGAATGGCCGAGCATCTGCCCGTAGTTCGTCTGAAAGAAGCCCGCGATGAACCGGCCGCTGCCGTCCGGCGCGGCGAACAGCGCGTCGAGCTCGGCGGGCCAGTACTGCGCAGGCTGGGTGGCGTCGGGCACCGCCGGTAGCACGTAGCTCGCGATATCGGACAGGTCGGTGCCGCTGACCTGGTGGACCACGTCGCTTTGCGCCGCGGCCGCGGCCGCCGTCGCCGGCCAACTGGCCTGGTTGCGTTGCAGGAAGGTCTCGGGCACCAGCAGGCTCGCCGAATCGCCGGTGGCGACCGGGCAGTAGGCCGAGAACCCGGAGAAGTTCCTCGTGATGCCGATCTGCATCCCGGTGTTCATGTCCCAGACCGCGAGGGCCAGCGTCGACGAGGACTGGACGATCGGCCCGTTCTCGACCGTGACGAAGCGGTGCAGCGCCGGCAGGATCACGGGCGGACAGAAATGCGAGGTCGCGGCGATGTTCTCGAGGTCCGGCTTGATCGTGACCTGCGCAGGCCAGACGACGCCGTCGGCGTAGGCGCTCGTGAGCTCGAGGCTCGACGCGTCGGCGGTGTCCTCGACGCCGTCGTCGATCACCTGGTCGAGCTCCTTCAGGATGCCCGCGCCGGGCGCGAGCCAGAGCGTCGTGCGCAGGATTTCGGTCGTCACCGTCGTCGCCGACTTGGGCACCACGATCTGCTCGTCGCTGACCACGCGAACCGTCCGGAACGTGCCGGCCGGCAGCACGAGGTTCTCGACGCCAACGACCTGCTCGTTGACCGAGAACGCCAGGGGCTGCTCGTCCGTGCCGCCCGTGAAATTCAGCTGGGTCGCGGTGATCCGGCGCGCGTCGAGCTGGCGCGCGCCGGGCCGTACCGGGAAGCTCTGCGACGCGAACTCGCCGACCACGGAGGACACCTCGGCCACCGAGGTGCCGGCACCCCTGAGCGTCTGGTAGCCGAGGCTGGCGGTCAGCCTCGCGGTGCCGCCGAGGCCGGCCACCGGCGACCACTGCCCGTTCGCCTGCGAGGCGATGCTGGCGCTGTATTGCCAGGTGCCGTCGGCCGCCATCTTGACCCCGAACTGGTCGCTGAGCGTCGCGCGCAGCGGCAGGCCCGTGCCGTCGACGAACAGGGCGGCGTAGCTGTCCGACATCGCGTAGAACGCGCCGATGTCGCCGGTGCCCGCCGCGGGCAAGGTGCCGCTGGATTGCAGGGTGCCGGCGACATAACTCAGCGCATGGTCGCTCGCGAGCGACTGGACGATCTGGTCCGCCGCGGCCGACAGCGCGAGGCCCGCGCGCTGATCGCCGGTCGCGTCGGCGTACAGGCCGAACGCGCCCGCGACCTGCGTCGCGGTCGTCAGCGCGGCGCCGGGGAAGCTCAGCACGCGCCCGGCCGCCGCGACGACCTCGCGAACCCAGGCCTCCGAGCCGACGTCGACGCGCACCGCCCCCGGGTAGAGATACGCGCGCAAGCTGGTGCCGCCGGACTGGACCTGCAGCATCCAGCTGCCGTCGGCCGTCGAACTGCCCGCCGGCATGGCGATCGAGAAGCTGCCGTCGGCCGCCGTGCTCGCGGTGCCGACGACGGGGCCGAGGCTGCCGTCGGTCTGGATTGCGTGCAATTCGACCGACAGGCCGGCCACGTGCCCCGACGGATCGAAGGTGTCGGCCGTGGTCGATACCGTGCCGCTGGCGTGGCCGGTGTCGACCGACGGCGCGACGGGTGCGGCCGCGGGCTGGACGTTCGAATAGGCGGGCGTCGCGGTGCCTCCGTCAGAAGCGCCCGAGCCGCCGCCACCGCCGCCGCCACAAGCCGCGAGGGCCAAGCCGCAGATGCACGCGCCGAGCCATGCTCGCCAAGACGTCATTTCGCCGCTCCTTTTTTTTCGACGGCGAACTGTAGTCAAGGAATCGCGAGTTCCCGGTCCATCCGGATCGGGATTAGTCCCGAAGCCGCCGTCAATGCGATACGTTAGCAGCGCGCATGTCCCGCCCGTTCTGGTGCAGCACCACGGCGACGACCTTGCCCTGCGCGTCGCGCTCGAAGTCGAGCTGCGCATCGACGACCTTGAGGAAGAACTTGTCCTTCCCGCTCGCGAAGATCGGGAACGCCGGCTGGTCCCCCAGCCGCGCCGAGAGCTGCCCCTCGCGCAGCGTGACCTCGAACGGTGCGCCGAAGTCGAACTTGTATTCGCCCACGTAGTCGGGCTGCGTCGCGGGGTCGAGCGCGACCTCCTTGGGTTCGGGCGGCAGCTCGGCGGCGCCGAGCTTCGGCGCGGGATGGTCGCCGCCCTGGTGCAGCACGAGCCCGCTCACCTGGCCCTGCGCGTCGCGCGTGAACGTGATCGACGCGGGGACCACCTTGAGGAAGAACTCGTCGCCGCCGGACGGATAGATCGCGACCTCGGACTGCCCGGTCGCCCGCGTCATCAGCTGGTCGCCGACGCGGTAGACCTTGAGCAGGAAATGCTCGGCGAGCCTGTAGGTTCCCGCGTACCGGTCGAGCGCCGCGGCCGGCATCGCGACCGCCTGGTGCGCGGGCTCGAGCGTCGCGGTCGCGTCGAGCACGGCGAAGCCGAAGTCGTCGACGCTGACCGACGTATTGGTCAGCACGACGACGCCGTGCCGCCGGTCCGCCGACCAGCCGATGAAGCTGCGGTAGCCGCCGGTGCCGCCGTTGTGCCAGACGACGCCCTTGTCGCTCGTCATCCACGCGAGGCCGATCCGGCCGATCTCCTTGGCCTCGCGCCGCGGCGTCTGCGCGAACTGCATCGCCGCGTCCAGCGGACTCGGGGCCAGGCCCATATTGGCCTTCAGGTAACGCAGCATGTCGTTGGCGGTCGAGCGCAGCGCGCCGGCGCCGGCCAGCGCGTCGAAGTCCCAGTTCGCGACCGGATGGCCGGCCATGTCGTGGCCGGCCGCGAGGTGCGCGCGCATCGCGTCGGTGAAACCCGTGCCGCTCATGCGCATGCCGAGCGGCCCGAGCAGCTTGCGCGTCACGAGCTCGCCGTAGCTCTGCGACGCGGCGTGCGCGAGCGCGTCGCCGAGCAGGCCGAAGCCGAGGTTCGAGTATTCGTAGGACTGGCCGGGGTCGCGCGGCAGTGCGTAGGCCGCGAGGAACTCGCCGAGCTGGGCCGGGCCGTAGTCGGCGTACGGATTGGCCGGGTCCTTGGGCTTGAAGTTGGTCGGCATCCGCGGCAGGCCCGAATGCTGGGTCGCGAGCAGGCCGAGCGTGATCGGCTTGCCGTCGCGCTGCGGGATCCTGAAGCCGGGCACGAGCTGCTGCACCGGCGTGTCGAGCGTGACGCGCCCGGCGAGCACCGCGTCGGCGAGCAGCGTCGCCGTGAAGGTCTTGGTGATCGAGCCGATCTCGTAGACCGTGTCGCCGTCGGGCGGCTTGCCGCCGTCGAGCGTGCCGAACACGCGCACCGAGGTCTTGTCGCCATCGACGACGGCGAAGACCAGGCTCGGGTAGGTGCCGGCGGCGACGCGCTGCTTCGCGATGGTCTCGACGCGCTCGGACAGGGCCACGGGCTGCGCGAGGCTCGCCGCGGCAGCGCCGGCGAGGACCATCGCAGCCGCGATCTTGTGGGAGCCCGTCTTGAGGAAGAAGTCCACGCAGCGTCCTTTGCGAAGGCGATAGGGTCCGCCGACTATAGGCGGGTCTCGCTATTTCGTAGGCGGCTGACGCGACAGATCCACCGTGCGCACCGCCGTCTCGCCGATCGCCTTGGCCTGCGCCTCGTAGGCGCGCGCGTTCTTCCACGCGATCAACTGCTCGGCGCTCAGGTGCGAGGCGTCCATCGCCGCGCGCAGCGCGTTGGCCTCGAGCACGGCCTTGGCCGACTCGAGCTCGCTCTGCTTGTGGATCAGCGTCTGCGCCTGGTCGATGCGCTGGGCCTCGACCTTCAGCGCGGCGATCGCGTTGACCTGGTCGCGGATCGCCGCGGGCGGCGTGAAGTGGTTGACGTTGATGCGGATCAGCCGGAACACGCCCGGGTAGCCCTGGTCGAGCTCGGACTGCGCCTGCGCGAGGATGGCCTTTTCGTAGTCGCCGAGGTTGGCGGCGAGCTGCGTGGTCAAGCCCGAGCCGCATGTTAAGCGGCAGGTCGTGTGAAGCGCTCGCCATAGGCAATGGCGAATTGGTTCATGGCCTCCTTCCATTCCTTTGCTGCACGGCCCCAGTCGGTCGTGATGTTGCGCAGCGCCAGCCAGATGAGCTTGGTG
>JAFAMW010000046.1 GCA_019232985.1 Roseateles sp.
CGGGCCGAACGCAATCTGCGCCTGCAGCAAGCCATCGCCGCGCTCGACCAGGGCTCATGAACACCACGCCACCGACCTCGCCGCGGCGCCGCGCCCGCATCGCCGTGCTCGCGGCCCCCCTGCTCGCGGCGCTGCTCGCGGGCCCGGTCCCCGCGCGGGCCTGGAGCGACCACAGCTATTGCACCTGGCAGGCGCTCGCCGACATGCCCGAGCTCGGCGGCCGCATGGCGCCGGCCGAGCCGCTCGCCGCCTATCTGCGCGACCGCGCGGCCGCGCTGCCGGCCCTGCTCGATCGCGAAGAGGCCTGGGGCCGCGCCGAGGTCAGCGACTATGCGCCGCGGCCCGACGCGCTGCGCTTTCACGCACCGCCGGCCGGCGCGCCCGACGCGACCTGGCAGCTCGCGTTCCTGCGCGCGATCCGCGTCAACGAGCAGGCGCGCCTGGTCCTGTTCCTGCAGCGCCGCCCGGGCGAGCCCATCGCCGCGCCGCGGCGCCTCGACTGGTCGGCCGTCAGCACGATCCACGGCGGCGCCGGCAACGCCCAGTTCGAGCGCATCGACGCGGGCGAGACGGTCGCGGCGCTCGAGGTGCTCGCGAGCGCGTCGAGCGAGCCCGACTACGGGCTGGACCTCGGCCTGTGGTCCGACAGCGGCACCGCGCAGGGCGCGGCGAGCGGCTTCGGCCCGCTGCCCTTCGGCAACTCGCGCTTCGAGTACTCGGGCCAGGCGCCTTTCCACATGGGCTTCTTCCACGAGTCGCGCATCATCTACGCGGCCGCCGCCTTCCTCAGGCACAGCTACGCCGAGGCGCGCATCCACCTCGACCTCGCGCTCGCGCGCGACGCGCTCGCCCATGGCCATCCGTACTGGGGCTGGCGCTTCGCGGGCTGGGCCATGCACTATGTGCAGGACCTGACCCAGCCCTATCACGCGCGCGTGCTGCCGGGCCTCGGCACCGGCCACCTGGTCTGGATCGACGTCGAGGACCTGCTCGGCCGCCACGGCCCGAAGAACGACGCGGTCAACCGCGTGACGAACCGGCATACGGTGATCGAGGGTTACCAGCTCAGCCGCATGCAGGCGGCCTACCTCGCCGGCCGCGCCGACGAGCCGCTGTTCGTCGCGCTGCGCGACCGCTCGGGCGATCGCGCCGACTGGCAGCTCGGCCCGCATACCGCGCGCGACCAGGTCTCGGCCGAGGCCGCGGCGGCGGCCGACGCGCTCGACGCGCAGCTCCAGCGCAGCTTCCCGGCCCATTACACCGACGACCCGGCGACCGACCTCGGCCAGACCCCCGACCTCGATTTCGCGGCGATCGCGCATGGCTACGCGCCCGACCAGGAGCAGGCCCTGCTCGCCGAGCTGCGCCCGCTGATGCAGGTGCTCGGCCGGCATTCGCGCGCGGTCGTGCGGGCCGCGCTGCGGCCCTGAAACGCCGCGCCCCCGCACAAGCCCGCTGGCGCCGACCCCGGCCATGACTTAGCGTCGCGCCGCGGACGTCTATCGCGTCCGAGGAGACCCCATGTCGATGGACGCCACGAGCGCTGCACCGCCCGCCCCCCCCGAACCGCCGCCGGCCGACGCCTCGCCGCGGGCCAAGGACCTGTACTGGTACACCCATGTCTACCAGGGCGAGCAGGTGCCGCAGCTGACCCTGCGCGCGGTCTTCATGGGCGCGCTGCTCGGCATGCTGATGTCGGTGTCCAACCTCTACACGACGCTCAAGGTCGGCTGGTCGTTCGGCGTCGCGATCACGTCCTGCGTGCTGTCCTACGTGCTGTGGCACGGCCTGCGCGGCCTGTCGCGCGGACGCCTGACGCCGATGTCCATCCTCGAGAACAACTGCATGCAGTCGACGGCCTCGGCGGCCGGCTACTCGACCGGCACGACGATCGCGACCTGCTTCGGCGCGCTGCTGTTGATCGACCCCGCGCACCGCCACGTGGCCTGGCCGATCGTCGCGCTGTTCACGCTCGCGACCGGCGCGCTCGGCGTGTTCCTCGCCGTGCCGATCAAGCGCCAGCTGATCAACCAGGAGCAGCTGCCCTACCCCTCGGGCATCGCCGCGGCGGAGACCCTGAGCAGCCTGCACAAGAACGATGCGACGACGCTGCGCAAGGCGCGCGCGCTGATCGCCGCGATGATCGGCGGCGCCGTCATCGGCGTGCTGAACACGGCCGAGGACCAGTTCGTCGCGCTCGGCCGCTTCTTCGCGTGGATGCGCGACAAGGTGGTCGATGTCCAACTGCCCGACCTCGTCCCCGCGCAGGGCTTCCAGCTCCTCGCCGGGCGACCGCTCGTGTCCTACGGCTTCGAGCCGAGCGGGCTGCTGATCGCGGCGGGCATGATCGTCGGGCCGCGCGTCGCGCTGTCGATGCTCGGCGCCTCGCTCGCGCTGTACGCGGGCATCGCGCCGTGGCTGCAGGCGCTCGACGCGGCCCACGCCGGCGACCCCGGCTACCTGGTCTCGCTGCCGGCGATCGCGGGCGGCACGATCTTCCACCCGGTGCGCTGGGCGCTGTGGGGCGGCACGACGCTGATGGTGTTCGCGAGCTTCACCTCGCTGGCCCTGCAATGGCCGACGCTGCTGCGCTCGTTCCAGCTCCTCAAGCGCGGCCCCGGCTCGGCCCAGCAGGCCGCCGAGGACGCACGGCTCGCCGCGATCGAGGTGCCGATGCGCTGGTTCCTGCTCGGCGTGATCCCGATCGGGCTCGCGCTCGTCGCGCTGCAGGCGATCGCGTTCCAGGTTCAATGGTGGGCCGGCGCGATCGCCGTCGCGATGTCGCTCGTGCTCGCGCTCGTCGCGGCGCGCTCGGCCGGCGAGACCGACGTCACGCCGATCGGCGCGATGGGCAAGCTGATGCAGCTGCTGTTCGCCGCGCTGTCGCCGGGCAACACCACGCACAACCTGGTCTCGGCCGGCGCCGGCGCGAACAGCGCGACGGCCGCGGCCGACCTGCTGACCGACCTCAAGAGCGGCTATCTGCTCGGCGCGAACCCGCGCAAGCAATTCCTCGCCCAGCTGTTCGGCGTGCTGTTCGGCACGCTCGCGATCGTGCCGGGCTGGTACCTGATGGTGCCCAACGCCGCCGCGCTCGAGAAATACCCGCTGCCGGCGACCCAGGTCTGGGTCGCCGTCGCCAAGCTGCTGTCGACCGGCGTCGACAGCCTGCCGATGTCGGCGCGCGTCGCGATCCTGCTCGGCGCGCTGCTCGGCATCGCGCTGCCGCTGCTCGAGAAATTCGCGTCGCCGCGCCTGCGGCCCTACCTGCCGTCGGCGATGGGCCTGGGCCTCGGCTGGGTCGTCGTGTTCAGCAACACGCTGTCCTTCGGCATCGGCGCCGTGCTGGTCTGGCTCTGGCGCCGCATCGACGCGCGCAGCGAAGGCCTGTTCAGCGTGCCGATCGCGTCGGGGCTGATCGCCGGCGAGTCGCTGGTCAAGGCCCTGCTCGCGATGCTCGCGACGCTGATCGGCCTGTCGGCCTGAGGCGGCGGACGCGCGGCGCGCCTTAGGCGACGCGGTTGCGGCCGTCCTGCTTGGCGCGGTACAGCGCCGCGTCGGCAGCGGCGATCAGCGCCTCGACGTCCTGGTGCTCGCCGGGCCGGCAGGCCGCGACACCGAGGCTGATCGTGACGACACCGCCGGCCGGCGCGTCGGGGTGCGGGATCGCGAGCGCCTCGCAGGCGCCGCGCAGCTGCTCGGCGACCGCGCGCGCGGCGGCCGCGTCGGCGCCCGGCAGCAGCACGACGAACTCCTCGCCGCCGTAGCGCGCGGCGAGGTCGCCCGCGCGGCCGGCCGCGCGCGCGAACACGCCGGCCACGGCGCTCAGGCAGCGGTCGCCGTCGAGGTGGCCGAGCAGGTCGTTGTAGCGCTTGAAGCCGTCGATGTCGGCGATCACGAGCGCGAGCGAGGTGCGGTTGCGGCGCGCGCGGCGCCATTCCGCGGCGACCGCCTCGTCGAAGCGGCGGCGGTTCGCGAGGCCGGTCAGCGCGTCGACGAAGGACAGGCGCGCGAGGTGTTCGTTGGCCTCGCGCAGCTCCTCGGTGCGCTGGGCGACGAGGCGCTCCATCTCGGCCTGACGCGCACGCAGCCGGCGCACGCGCAGCTGGAACAGCCCGGCGAGCGCGGCCGCGCCGGCGATCACGGCGAGCGCGACGAACCAGCCGGTCTGGTAGAAGTAGGCGGCGACCGTGATCGGCAGCACCGCGGGCGCGGCGCTCCAGTGCACGCCGTCGATGCTCGCCACGACCTCGAAGCGGTAGCGTCCGTGCGGCAGCGCCGGGAACACGGCGGCGCGGCTGCTGCCCGCGTCGACCCAGTCCTGCGACAGGCCGGCCATGCGGTAGCGGAAACGCGCGCGGTCGGCGTACAGCAGCGTCGACGCGGCGAAGCGGATGTCGAGCGGCACGGGCCCCGGCGGCAGCGCGACCGGACCCGCGAGGTCGGCCGGCTTGCCGTCGACGAGCGCCGCCTCGAGCGCGACGGCCGGCGCCGCGCCGAGGCCCGGCAGGCGCTGCGGGTCGACGATCACGAGGCCGCGCGCCGAGGGCAGCCAGAGGTGGCCGCCCGCGTCGATCGCGCCCGCGTGCAGATGGCCGCCCGCGAAGGTCGTGCTGCGCAGCGCGTCGCCGGGGCCGAAGCCGGCCGAGTGGACCGCAGCGATGCGGCCGTCGGCGAACGCCGCGAGCTCGGCGCGCGGCACGCTGTAGAAGCCGCGGTTGCAGCTCATCCACAGATTGCCCGCGCGGTCCTCGAGGATCGTCTGCGAGATGCCGTCCCACAGGCCGTCGCGCGTGCGGATCGCCGCGACCTGGCCGTCGCGCAGGCGGTTCATGCCCTCGCCGTTGGTGCCGACCCAGAGGTTGCCGTCGGCGTCCTCGTAGAGCGCGAGGATCCAGTTCGAGACCATGCCGTCGCGCGTCGTGTACGCGCGAAAGCGGCCGTCGCGGTACTGCACGAGGCCCTGGCCGGCCGTGCCGAACCATAGCGTGCCGCGGCGGTCCTCGAGGATCGTGACGACGCCCTCGGCCGGCAGCTGCGGGTCGGTCACGGCGTCGAAACCATGGCCGTTGAAGCGCGCGAGGCCCGCGCGCGTGCCGACCCACAGCCGGCCCGCGCGGTCGCGCAACACCGCGCGGACTTCGGTGCCGGGCAGGCCCTGCGCGACGCCGAAGGTCTCGGCCCTGCCCTGCGCGTAGCGCACGACGCCCGAGGTGTAGGTGCCGATCCAGAGCGTGCCGTCGGCGTCCTCGGCGAGGCTCGAGACCTGCTCGGTCGGCAGGCCCTGCTTGACGCCGATCGCGTCGATGTGGTCGCCGACGATGCGGTCGAGCCCGCCGCCGGCCGTGCTGACCCACATCGCGCCGCCGCGCCCGGGCAGGACCGCGCGCACGTTGTCGTGCGACAGGCCCTCGGCCGCGCCGAACGCGACGAAGCTGCGGTTGCGCAGCCGGTTCAGGCCGCCGAACCAGGTGCCGACCCAGACGCTGCCCTCGCGGTCGGCCCGGAGCGCCCAGATCTGGCCGCCCGCAACGCCGTCGGCCTCGCCGAGCGTGTCGAAACGGCCGCCGCTATAGCGCACCACGCCGCTGCCCCAGCTGCCGATCCAGAGGTCGCCGCGCACGTCGCGCGCAAGCGCAGTCAGGTGCTCGGTCGGCAGGCCGTCGGCTTCGCGATAGGCCTTGAAGCGGCCCGGCTCGGCGTGCACGAGGCCCGCGCCGTCGGTCGTCGCCCAGACGCCGCCCTGCGGGTCGGCGAGCAGCGCGCGCACCTGCAGGCCCGGGAAGCCGTTGTCGGGCTGGTAGTTCGTGAACTTGCCATCGGCGAACATCGAAAGGCCGCCGCCGGTCGTCGCGATCCAGAGCCGGCCGTCGCGGTCGAACGCGAGCGCGCGCAGCCGGTTCGTCGGCAGGCCGTCGGCCTCGCGGTAGACCTTGGTCGCGCCGGTCGCGCGCGTCCAGCGCACCAGACCGTTTTCGGTGGCGGCCCAGACCGCGCCGTCACGGCCCTCGGCGAAGCTCCAGACGCGCCGTCCGCCGGTCGCCGCGGGCGGGATCGCGGTCTCGAAGCGGCCATTGCGGTAGACCGCCGCGCCCTTGCTATGGCCGATCCACAGCCGGCCCTGCGAGTCCTCCATCAGGCCGAACACCGGCTGGTCGCCCATGCCGGGTGCCTCGGTCTCGCTGAAGGTCGTGAAGCGCTCGCCGTCGAAGCGCGCGAGGCCGCCGGCCGTGCCGACCCAGAGGTGGCCGTCGCGCGTCTGCACGAGCGCCTGGACGGTGTTCAGCGGCAGGCCCTGCTCGGTCTGCCAGGTGTCGATCTTGTACTGGGTCAGCGCGTGGGTCGGCGCGTCGACCCAGGACGCGAGCGGCGCCGCGACGGGGGGCGGCTCGGCCAGCGCGGCCGCGCAGCACAGGCCGAGCAGCCAGGCGAGACGATGGGCGAACTTCATCGGCGATAGGGGCGGCTTCGGGGCGGCAACGCGCCGCGAGCAAGCGGTCAGACGGGCGGCCGGACGGCGCTGCGGATCATAAGCCGGCGCCGATCGCGTCCCAGCGCTGCCGCCCCTCGGCCGTGAACTGCAGCACCCGCGAGCCGGCCGGGCGCGCGGCCCAGCCCTGCGCGAGCGCGTGCTCGAGCAGGGCGCTGCCGAGCCGGCCGGCGAGGTGGTCGCGGCGCTCGCTCCAGTCGAGGCAGGCGCGGCACAGCGGGGGCCGGCTCGGCGCCAGGCGCTCGGGCGCGAGGCCCAGCGGCGCGAGCACGGCCGCGAGCGCGGGGCCGGGCGCGAGCGCGCCGTCGCGCGCGGGGCGCAGCGCGTCGACGCCGAGCAGGCGCCCGAGCAGGCCGACGCCCGCGCGGCCCGCGACATGGTCGTAGCACACGCGTGCCTCGCGCAGCGCCGCGTCGCGCGGGCCCGGCTGCAGCGCGTGCTGGCCGAGCCGCTCGGCGATGCCGATCAGCTGCTCGAGCGCCTCGGCGACCTCGGGCCCGGCGAGCCTGAAATAGCGGTGCCGGCCCTGCGCGGCCGGGCTCAGCAGGCCGGCGTCGACGAGCGCGCCGAGGTGGCCGCTCGCGGTCGGCCGCGCGATGCCGCAGGCGTCGGCGAGCTCGGTCGCGGTGAGCGCCTGGCCCGGCATCAGCAGGCCCAGCATGCGCGCGCGCGACGGATCGGCGAGCAGCGCGGCGAGCTTGGCGAGGTGGGGCCCTTCGTTCATGCCCGCCAGCTTGCCACGGATCGGCGGGACCCGGCTTCGGCGCGCGCCGAAGCATGCCCCGCGGCTCGCGCGCAACTTCCGCGCCGAGCTCGCCTGATCGGCCCGGGCGGTCGCTCAGCGGCTCAGGCCGCGCGCGGCGACCGGCCAGACCGCCTCGACGCGGCCCGCGCGCACGGCGACGATCTCGTCGTGCAGGTTCAGCGTCGGGTCGACATGGCCGGGCACGAGCATCACGAGTTCGTCGAGGCCCGGCAGGCGCGCGCCGGCCTCGCTGCGCAGGATGCCGTGCTCGTCGTTCGCGGCGACGTAGTCGACGCCCGCGGCCGCGACGGTCGGCAGGCCGGTGTCGACGGCCAGCGACTTGAGCCCCGCGTCGACGACGCTGCGCGTGCCGTCGCCGACGCTGGTGACCCGGCTCGCGCAGAAGAGCGCCTGCTCGAAGCGCCAGCCGGCGTTCCAGTCGTTGCGCTGGTAGTCGGCGTCCATCAGCGCATAGGAGCCGGCCTGGATCTCGGTGTAGACGCCGCCCGCGAGGTCGAACTCGACGCTGCCGGTGCCGCCGCCGGTGATGCGCTCGACTTTGATGCCGCGCGCCTCGAGCGCAGCCTTGATCGCGGCGGCGACCGCGCCCGCGCGGCCCGCGACCTCGGCGCGCTCGGCGCGCGTGCGCATGTGCTGGACGCGGCCATGGTAGGCCTGCAGTCCGGCGAAGCGCAGGCGCGGCTCGGCGGCGATCCGCTGCACCAGGGCGAGCGCCGCCTCGGCACCGTTCACGCCGCAGCGGTCCTGGCCGACGTTGACCTCGACGAGCACGTCGACGCGCGCGTCGGCCTCGTTCAGCGCGGCCGCGAGCGTCGCGATCTGGTCCGCGTGGTCGACGCAGGTGCTGAGAAGCGCGTGGCGCGCGAGCTCGGCGAGCAGCGCGGCCTTGCGCGCGCCGGTCACTTCGTTGCTGATATGGATGTCGCGCACGCCGGCCGCGACGAAGGGCCAGGCCTCGCTGACCTTCTGGCAGCACACGCCGACCGCGCCGGCCGCGATCTGCGCGAGCGCGATCGCGGGCACCTTGTGCGCCTTCGCGTGCGGGCGCAGGTCGACGCCGGCCGCGTCGCAGGCGGCCTGCAGACGCGCGACGTTGCGCTCGAACGCGTCGAGCTCGAGGACCAGGGTCGGCGTGTCGATTGCGCTCACCGGGTCGCCCGGGCGGGCCACGGGTGGCAGGGGCGGCAGCGTTACTTCAGCGGGCATGGAGTCTCAGGGTCAGTCCGGTGGGCGCCATCGTAAAGGCGAGCTCCTCGGCCGGTTCGCCGCCGTCCGGGGCGTCGACCGAAGCGATATCGAAATGCGCGAGCACGGCGGCGAGCGCGAGCTTGATCTCCTGCAGCGCGAGGTAGCGGCCCGGGCAGATGCGCGGACCCGCGCCGAAGGGCAGGCTCAGGCGCTTGGCCGTCCCGGCGTCGGGGCCGAGCCAGCGCTCGGGCACGAACGCCGCCGCCTGCTCGAGCTGGGCGCCGACGCTCTCATGGCGCATCAGCGTGACGACGAGCACGCCGGGCTCGATCGCGACGCCGCCGAGCTCGGTCGGCTGCAGCGGCTCGAAAGTCAGGATCGGCGCGACCGGCTTGAGCCGCATCGCCTCGTGCGCGCAGGCCTCGATGAAGTCGAGCTCGCCGAGCTGCGCGTGGCTCGGCACCGCGTCGGGGTCCGCGAGCCCGAGGCCGCGCGCCTCGGCCTGGGCGCGCGCGAGCGCGGCCGGGTGGCGCGCGAGCAGGTAGAGCAGCCAGGCCAGGGTGTTCGCGGTCGTGTCCTCGCCGGCGAGCAGCAGGGTCACGACATTGCCCTCGATCGCCTCGTCGTCGATGCCGCTGCCCGGCGCGTCGGCCGCGACGATCATCGCCTCGAGCACGTTCGCGGGCGCCGCGCGCAGCGCGGCGTCGGCCGCGAGGCGCGCGCGCGCCGCATCGATCAGGCCGTGCACGGCCTGGCGCAGCGCGGCGACATGGCCGACGAGCTCGCGGTCGGCGCGGCTCGGCCACCAGCGCCAGACCGGGATGCGGGTGAAGATGCGCCGGTAGATCGTCGGCATGATCCGGTCCATGTGCTGCTGGATCACGTCGGCCTCGGCCTCGAGCGTGTTGACCTCGTAGCCGAACGCGAGGCCCGCGACGACGTCGACGGTGTAGCGCATCAGGTCGGCGCGCAGGTCGATCGCGGCGCCGCGCGCCGCGGCCGCGCGCCAGCGCCGCACGAGCCGCGCGGCGACGCGCTGCATCGCCGCGTCGTAACGCTTGATATGCGCGGGGTCGAAGCCGGCCATGACCATGCGGCGCTGGCGTTCCCAGTCGGCCCCCTCGGCGTTGAACAGGCCCGGCGGCAGGCCCATCTCGGCGATCACGAGGTCCATGCGCGGCGAGCGCCGGTAGCCGGCCGGGCGCTCGCGCAGCACGGCCTGGATCAGCTTGGGGTCGGCGACGACCATCACGCGGCGCGGCCCGAGGCGCAGCCGGTAGACCGGCCCGAGCTCGCGCGCCCAGGCCTCGAGGTTCTGGTGGAAGCGCGCCTTGTCGATCTGCAGCGCGTGGCCGAGCAGCGGCAGGCGGCGCGGCGTCGGCAGCGTCGCGAACGGGCGCGGCGCCGCCGCGTCGGGGCCGGCCGTACTCGTCAGCGGCGGCATTCTGTGCTCAGGCGGGGCCGAGCACGCGCATCGAGTAGTCGACCGCGCGCACGTCCTTGGTCAGCCGGCCGACCGAGATGCGGTCGACGCCGGTCGCGGCGATCGCGGCGAGCTGCTCGAGCTCGACGCCGCCCGAGACCTCGAGCAGCGCGCGGCCCATCGTGACGAGCACGGCCTCGCGCATCATCGGCTCGCTGAAGTTGTCGAGCAGCACGCTCGTCGCGTCGGCGGCCAGCGCTTCCTGCAGCTCGGCAATGGTCTCGACCTCGATCTGGATGTCGACGCCGGCGTTCAGGGCCTGCGCCGCGCGCAGCGCCGCGGCGACGCCGCCGGCCGCGGCGATATGGTTCTCCTTGATCAGGATGCCCGCGTACAGCGCGAGGCGCTGGTTCGTGCCGCCGCCGACGCGCACCGCGTATTTCTGCGCGAGGCGCAGGCCCGGCAGAGTCTTGCGCGTGTCGAGCACGGCGCAGCCGCGCGGATTGGGGCTCGCGCCCGCGATCGCGTCGACGTGGCGGCGCGTGAGCGTCGCCGTTCCCGACAGCAGCTGCAGGAAATTCATCGCCGGCCGCTCGGCCGTGAGCAGGGCGCGGCCGTCGGCCTCGATGTCGCAGACGACGGTGTCGGCGCGCATCGAGGCGCCCTCTTCGTAATGCCAGGCCACGCGCGCCGTCGCGTCGAGCGCCGCGACGACGCCGTCGAACCAGGCGCGGCCGCACAGCACGGCGACCTCGCGCACGCGCAGCTGGGCCTTGAGGCGGCGGCCGGCGGGCACGAGCTCGGCGGTCCAGTCGCAGCGGCCGATGTCCTCGAACAGGGCGTCGCGGATATTGCGTTCGCGCGCCTCTTCAAGCGTTTCGTCGTGGTCGAAATGGAGCCCCTCGTCCGCCGAGTACGTCGGCCGATCCCCCGAGGGGATGGCCGCTTGCTTGGGGTGGCCCGGCGCTGCGCGGCCCGTCGATTCCACCGTCATTCCGCCTCCGACAGGGTGAAGCGGATGTCGCCGAGGCCTTCGATATGGCCGGTGATCACGTCGCCGGCGACGACCGGGCCGACGCCCTCGGGCGTGCCCGTGTAGACGATGTCGCCGGGCGCGAGGTGGTAGAGCTGCGAGAGGTTGGCGAGCAGCTCGGGCACGCTCCAGATCATGTCGGCGAGGTCGCCGCGCTGCTTCTCGACGCCGTTCACGGCGAGCGTGATCGCGCCGCGCTCGAGCGGACCCGTGACGATCGCGGGGACGAACTCGCCGATCACGGCCGAATGCTCGAAGCTCTTGCCGGTGTCCCAGGGCCGGCCCGCGGCCTTGGCCTCGTTCTGCAGGTCGCGGCGCGTCATGTCCAGACCCGCGGCGTAGCCCCAGACGGCCTTGGCCGCCTGCGCGGGCGTCGCGCGCAGCAGCGGCGCGCCGACCGCGACGACGAGCTCCATCTCGTGGTGCAGGTTCCTGGTCGCGAGCGCGTAGGGCACGGTCGCGCCCGACGGCGTCAGCGCGACGGGCGGCTTGGTGAAGTAGAACGGCGACTCGCGCGTCGGGTCAGAGCCCATCTCGCGCGCGTGCGCCGCGTAGTTGCGGCCGACGCAGAAGATGCGCGCGACGGCGTAGCGCTGGTCGCTGCCGCGCACGGCCACGCTGGGCGTCTCGGGCGGCGTAAAGATGTACTGGCTCATGGTGGGGCGCGGGGCAATGACGGGTGCGCAAGCATACGCCGCGGCCCGCCGCCCTCGCCGCCGTGGGGTCGGCGGCCTGCTATGGTTGGCCCCCATGCGCCTGCTCGCCGTCCTGCTGCTGACCGCCCTGCTCGCCGCCTGCGGCAGCGCCCCGCTCCGGCATGGCCCGGCGCCCATCCCCGGTGCGAGCGGCGACCGCGACGGCGCCGAGGCGCATCCGCCGGCCAACCTCGCGGCCACGCCCGACGCCGCGCCCCATGTCGAGGCGATCCGCAAGGGCGGCCCGAACAAGCCCTACGAGGTCGACGGCGAGACCTATACGCCGCAGACCGGCGACGCGCCGCTCGTCGAGCGCGGCCTCGCGTCCTGGTACGGCAAGAAGTTCCACGGCCACCCGACCGCGAGCGGCGAGGTCTACGACATGTACGCGATGACGGCCGCCCACGCGACCATGCCGATCCCGAGCTACGCGCGCGTGCGCAACCCGGCGAACGGGCGCGAGGTGATCGTGCGCATCAACGACCGCGGGCCCTTTCACAAGGGCCGTGTAATCGACCTCAGCTACACGGCCGCGCTCAAGCTCGGCATCCTCAACGGCGTCACGCAGGTCGAGGTCGAGCGCATCACCTACGCCGATATCGCGAACGGCGCGTGGCAGCGCCCCGGGGAAAAGCTGCCCGACGCGCCGCCGGTCTACGCCGCGGCGACGCCGGTCGGCGCGCCGCCGGCCGAGACGACGGCGCAGGTCGCGGGGCGGCAGGCCGGCCGGGACATGGCGGCGCCGCCGGACGCGGCGTCCGACGCGCCGGCGCGGCCGGTTGCCGGCGCGGCCGCGGCCTCGACGACGGCGCTCGCCGCCGCCGCGTCGCAGCCCGTCGTCCCCGCGCCGCCACCCGAGTCGACGGCCGCGGCCGCCCCGCTGCCGTCCGCGCCCAAGGCCGCGTCGCCCGGCTACTGGGTCCAGCTCGGCGCGTTCGGCCGGCTCGACGGCGCCGAGCAGCTGCGCCGCCGCGTCGTCGACTCGCTCGACGCGATGGCGCCGCTGCTCGCGATCTTCAGGGACGGCGGCCTGAACCGCCTGCAGGCCGGGCCCTACGCGACGCGCGAGGACGCGCGCGCCGCGCAGCGCCGCGTCCACGACGCGCTCGGCATGGACGCCGTGATCGTGCTGCGCAAGTAAGGCGTCAGGCGAGCGCCACGCGGTTGCGGCCCAGGTGCTTGGCGCGGTACATCGCGCTCTCGGCATTCTTGGACCTCGAACGCGCGCTCGACGTCGGTGTTGGGCAGGGCGACGCGGAACGCGTCGTCGTCCCAGCGCAGCGGCAGGTCGGCGCCACGCGTGCGCGCGCCTAGCGGCTTGCGCGCGCGCCCATCGCCAGCGCAAGCCCCGCGACAGCGCAAGCGCCAGCTGCGAGCAACAGCATCTCGGCCGGGTCGATCAGGCCGCCGAGCCAGCCGCAGCCAGCGTAGGCCAGCGGCTGCGCGCCGCTCGTGACCAGGGCGTCGCCCGCGACGACCTTGCCGAGATGGCGCGGCGGCGCGAGCGTCTGCAGGGCGGTCGCCCAGGCCGTCAGCCACGCGGCCTCGACGCCGCCGACCAGCGCGGCGCCGAGGACAACGCTCGGCGCGGACGCGCCGAAACCCAGCAGCGCCATCGCGGCGCCAAGCAGCAGGGTGGCGCCCGCGGCGAGCGCGATCGGACGGCGCTGCGCCGCGCCCAGCAAGACGACGCCGATCGACCCGAGGCACGCGCCAAGCCCGGACGCGGCCAGACACAGCCCCCACAGCGCCGCGTCGAAGCGCGCCGCGACCGCGTAGGGCGCGACGACGAGAAAGATCGGAAAGCCGAGCACGCCGACGGCCAGGGTCGCCGCCAGGCCGCGCGCGAGCACGGCGTTGCTGGCGATCGCGCGGAGCCCGACGAGCGCCTCGCGCCGGGGCCGGGAATCGCGGCCCCGCTCATGCCGCGCGCCCGCTTCCGGCAAGCGCGTCGTGACGACGGCGGCGACCCCGAAGCTCAGGCCGTCGAACAGCACGCCCCATACGGCGTCCCACGGCACGAGCACGAAGCCGAGCGTGGCCGGCAGGACCAGGGCCGCGAGGCTGTCGACGAAATTCAGCGCGCCGTTGCCCGCGACCAGGGCTTCTTTCGGCAGCAGGCTCGCGAGCAGAACCTGGCCACAGGGGCGCGCGACGCCGATCGCGACGCCGAACAGCAGGTAGACGGGCAGCAGGCTACACCAGGGCGCAGCGCCGACAAGCAGCCCGGTCGCCACGAGCTGCAGGAGGCCACGCCAGGCGTCGGTGGCGGCGAGCAGACGCCGCGGCGACCGGCGGTCGGCGAGCCCGCCGCCAGCCGCCGCGCCGACGACCGTGCCGAGGCCCACGGCGGCCATGACGAGACCGAAGACCCCGGCGCCCAGGCCGGCGTCGAGCAGTGCGATCGGCAGGGCCGCGAGGCAGACGGCGTCGCCGGCCATCGACAGCCCCTGCCCGAGCAGCAGCGTGCGAAACGGCGCGACGCGCAGCGCGCTTCGATAGGGCTCGGTCCAGCGCACCATGGGCCCCTGGCCGGTCGCCGCGGCGCCGCCGACGGCGGCAACGCCTCAGCGGCTCACCGGCATGCTGAACTCCGCGCCCGCCGCGCCGGCGCCGGGCCAGCGCTGCATCACGCTCTTCTGCTTCGTATAGAAGCGCACGCCCTCCTCGCCATAGGCGTGCAGGTCGCCGAACAGGCTGCGCTTCCAGCCGCCGAAGCCGTGCCAGGCCATCGGCACCGGGATCGGCACGTTGATGCCGACCATGCCGACCTGGACGCGCCGCGCGAACTCGCGGGCGACGCCGCCGTCGCGGGTGAAGCAGGCGACGCCGTTGCCGTATTCGTGGCCGTTGACGAGCGCGAGCGCGGACTCGAAGTCGGGCACGCGCAGGCACACGAGCACCGGGCCGAAGATCTCCTCGCGGTAGATGCGCATCTCGGGGCGCACCCGGTCGAACAGACTCGCGCCGGTGAAGAAGCCCTCGGCGTGGCCGGCCGGCTTGCGGCCGCGCCCGTCGACGAGCAGCTGCGCGCCCTCGGCCACGCCCAGGCCCACGTAGCCCTCGATGCGCTCGAGCGCCTCGCGCGTGACGATCGGGCCCATCTCGCTCGCCGGGTCCATGCCGTCGCCGACGCGCAGGGCCTGGGCGCGCTCGACGAGCCGCGGCACGACGCGGTCGCCGGCCGCGCCGACGAGCACGGCGACCGAGATCGCCATGCAGCGCTCGCCGGCCGAGCCGTAGGCTGCGCCGATCAGCGCGTCGACGGCGAGCTCGACGTCGGCGTCGGGCATCACGACGAGGTGGTTCTTCGCGCCGCCGAGCGCCTGCACGCGTTTGCCGTGGCGCGCGCCGGTCTCGTAGATGTGGCGCGCGATCGGCGTCGAGCCGACGAAGGACAGCGCCGCGACGTCGGGGTGCTCGAGCAGGCCGTCGACGGCCTCGCGGTCGCCCTGCAGCACGTTGAACACGCCGTCGGGCAGGCCGGCGCGCTGGAGCAGGCGCGCGACGAGCAGGCTCGGCGAGGGGTCGCGCTCGCTCGGCTTGAGGATGAAGGCGTTGCCGCAGGCGAGCGCGAGCGGCGCCATCCACATCGGCACCATGAACGGGAAGTTGAACGGCGTGACGCCGGCCGTCACGCCGAGCGGCTGGCGCAGCGTCCAGTTGTCGATGCCGGTCGAGACCTGGTCGGTGTGGTCGCCCTTGAGCAGCTGCGGCACGCCGCAGGCGAACTCGACGATGTCGAGGCCGCGCTGGACCTCGCCCTGGGCGTCGCCGAAGACCTTGCCGTGCTCGGCCGTGATCATCGCGGCGAGCTCGTCGTGGTGGGCGTGCAGCAGCTCGAGGAAGCGGAACATCACGCGCGCGCGCTTGAGCGGCGGCGCGTCGCCCCAGGCCGGCTGGGCCGCGCGCGCGGCCGCGACGGCCGCGTCGACGTCGGCGCGGCTCGCGAGCTGGACCTCGCGCGCAACCTGGCCCAGCGCCGGCTGCCAGACCGGCTGGCTGCGTCCCGAGCTGCCCGGCACCATGCGCCCGGCGATGTAGTGGGTCAGGGGGTCGCGCGCGGCATAGGGGGTGGGCATGGCTTGTCTCCGGCAGACCGGCAAGAATAGCGGCATGAGCCCGTCCCCGAAATCCGCAAACCCGCCATCCCTGCCGCCCTTCGGCGACATCGAAATCGAGACCCTCGAGGCCCTGCTCGACGCCGTGCCGGCGCCGCTCGAGCCGCTCGACCTCGCGATGCTCGACGGCTACCTGGTCGGCGTGCTGCTGCAGCCGCGCCCGGTGCCCGAGGCGCAATGGGCGCCCCATGTGTTCGACGCCGAGGAGGGCCGCGCCCCCCAGCCCGGCTTCGACACCGAGCCGGTCATGAAGCTCGCGCGGCGCCGCCACGCCCAGCTCGACCGCGCGATCGCGCAGCGCCAGTGGTTCGACCCGCTCGTGTTCGAGCTCGACGAGGACGCGACGCCCTCGGAGGTGCTGCTGCCCTGGGTCGCGGGCTTCGCGCTCGCGGTCGAGCTGTTCCCGGCGCTGCTGCGCCTCGACGAGCAGCGCCTGCTCGAGCCTCTGGCGGCGCTGTACATGCACCTCGACCCGGCCGACCTCGAGGACGCCGACGAGCTGCTCGAGGAGATCGAGACGCTCGAGCCGCCGACCGACCTCGGCGACGCGGTCGAGGGCCTTGTCAGCGCCTGCCTGATGCTCGCCGACATCGGCCGGCCGCAGCCCGCGCCGTCCAAGCCGGGCCAGCGCCGCGGCCCGCCCGGGCCGTCAGGCAAACAGACGCGCCGCGTGCAGCCCAAGCCCCGTCGCCACTGAGGCGAAGCGGTCGCCGCGCACGGCCGCGGCGCGCGGGAACTCGGCCGCGATCGCGTCGGCGAGCGTCGCGAGGCCGGTCGAGCCGCCGGTGAAATAAAGCACGTCGATCGCGTCGGGCGCGAGGCCCGCGAGGCGCACCGTGTCGCGCGCCGCCGCGACGATGCGGCCGAGGTCGGCCGCGAGCGCCGCGCCCGCCTGGGCCGCGTCGAGGCCGACGCTCAGGCCCCGTTCGACATGGCCGAGATCGATCGTCGTCGTGCCGCCCGCGGCGACCGCGATCTTCGCGGCCTCGGCGCGGCCCGCGAGCTCGTGGCCGAGGCGGTCCTCGACGACGGTCAGCAGGCGCCGGTGGTGGTCGGGGTTGGCGTAGAACGGCTTCATCTGGCGCAGCTCGGCGACGCGCAGCGGGCTGTAGACCGTGTTGATCAGGTGCCAGGTCGCGAGGTCGAAGTAGATGCCGCTCGGCACCTCGCGGGCCGGGCCGTCGGCGCGCGCGGGGCCGAGCGCGCGGTAGCCGAACTCGGGCAGGATGCTCGCGAGCTCGACATGGCGGTCGAAGTCGGTGCCCGCGATGTGCACGCCGTGGTTCGCGAGGATGTCGTCGCGGCGCTCGACGCGCTGCATGCGCGCGGGGCCGACGCGCACGACCGAGAAGTCCGAGGTGCCGCCACCGATGTCGGCGACGAGCACGAGGCGCTCGGCCGGGGCCTGGCGCTCGTAGTCGAAGGCCGCCGCGATCGGCTCGTACTGGAAGCGCACCTCCTGGAAGCCGGCCGCGCGCGCGGCCGCCTCGAGCGCGGCCTGGGCCGCGGCGTCGCGCGCCGGCTCGTCGTCGACGAAGAACACCGGCCGGCCGAGCACGACGCGCTCGGCCGGCTGGCCCGCGGCCTGGGCGAGCTTGCGCAGGCGCTTCAGGTAGCCGGCGACGATGTCCGCGTACTTCACGCCGCGGCCGCCGCCGACGTCGGTGGTCTGCTCGGCGAGCGGCGAGCCGAGGATGCTCTTCATCGAGCGCATCAGGCGGCCGTCGACGCCGTCGACGTAGGCGGCGATCGCGGCGCGGCCGAAGGCGCGCGGCGGGCCATCGGCGTCGTCGCGGCCGTCGACGAGGTAGAAGACGGCTGTCGGCATCGTCACATGGCCGGGCTCGAGTTCGACGAGGCGCATGCCGGCCTCGGCGGGGATCGCGATCGCCGAGTTGGACGTACCGAAGTCGATGGCGCAGAAGTCTGCGCGGGGGCTGGGCTTGTTCATGGGGGCGCGCATTGTAGGCGGGCGCCCCACCACTACGCTCCCAGCCCGATCACGCGAGACGTGATCGGTCCTTCGTCGCGCGTCGAACAGCACACCGGTGCTGTTCTCGGTCGCGACTCAGCCATAGAACCCGAAGTCGAGCGCCGGCCGGCGGCCGGCCATCAGCTCGGCCATCGCCTTGCCCGAGCCGGCGCCATGGGTCCAGCCGAGCGTGCCGTGGCCCGCGTTGATCCACAGGTTCGCGGCACGGCGGCTGCGGCCGATGTACGGAATGTTGGTCGGCGTGCTCGGGCGCAGGCCGGTCCAGTAGTTGCGCTCGGACAGGTCGGCGACGCCCGGGAACAGCTCCTCGTAGCGCTTGACCAGCGCGTCGCAGCGCGTGCGCGACTTCGGGTTGGCGAGGTCGAGGTCGAAGCCGCTGAGCTCGGCCGTGCCGGCGATGCGGATGAAGTCGCCGAGGCGCGAGATCGCGATCTTGCGCGTGTCGTCGAGCAGGCTCACGACGCTCGCGGCCTCGGGCCGCTTCAGGCGCAGCGTCGCCGAGTAGCCCTTGGCCGGGTAGATGTTGAGGAACTCGCCGAGCGGACGCACGAGCGCCGGCGTGTACGAGCCCATCGCCGCGACGAAGGCGTCGGCCTTGAGCAGCATCTTGCGGCCGGTCTCGGCCGACGCGATCTGCACCGCGTCGACGCCCTGGCCGCTCCTCGACAGCGCGAGCACGTCGTGCTCGTACAGGAACTGCGCGCCGCGCGCGGCGCAGCGCTTCGCGAGCTCCTGGGTGAACACGCGCGCGTCGCCCGACTCGTCGCTGGGCGTGTAGGTGCCGCCGTAGATGCGGCCCTGGAAGCCGGCGAGCGCGGGCTCGACCCTGAGCACCTCGTCGTGGTCGAGGATGCGCCGGTCGACGCCGTGGCTGCGCATGATCTCGGCCGCGACGACGCCGCCGTCGAAGTCGGCCTGGCTCGAGAAGAAATGCAGGATGCCGCGCTCGAGGCGGTGGTATTCGATGCCCGTGGCGGCGACGACGTCCTTGAGCGCGGCATGGCTGTAGCGGCCGAGCTGGACCAGCTGTTCGACGTTGCGCTCGAACGCCGCGCTCGTGCACTGGCCCAGGAAGGCCAGGCCCCAGCGCCATTGCGCGGGGTCGAGGCGCGGGCGGAACAGCAGCGGCGAGTCGTCGCGCAGCAGCCATTTCGCGACCTTCAGCGGCGCGCCGGCGTTGGCCCAGGGCTCGCAGAAGCACACCGAGATCTGCGCGCCGTTCGCGAAGCTCGTCTCGAGCGCGGCGTCGCGCTGGCGGTCGACGACGGTGACCTCAAAGCCCTGCTCGAGCAGGTGCCAGGCGGTGCTGACGCCGATGATGCCGGCGCCGAGGACGACGACTTTCATGGGGGGAATCCTTGTGCGTGGAGCCAACCGGCGATTGTCCGCAGGGCTCCTTGAAATAAGAAGCCTCAGGAAAATTTCTTCGAATACATTAGAGAGACTAATGAAAGACCTGGACCCCGCCGGCCTCGACTGCCTCGCCGCGCTCGCCGACGAAGGCAGCTTCGAGCGCGCCGCGCAGCGCCTCACGATCACCCAGAGCGCGGTGTCGCAGCGCCTGCGCAGCCTCGAGGCGCAGGCCGGCCAGCTGCTCGTCGTGCGCTCGCGGCCGCTGCGCCTGACCGACGCGGGCAAGGTCCTGCTGCGCTTCGCGCGCCAGCTCCAGGCCCTGCACACCGACCTCGCGCTCGAGCTCGGCCGCGGCCCGGCGCGCGCCGAGCGCATCGCGATCGCCGTCAACGCCGACAGCCTCGCGACCTGGGTGTTGCCTGCGCTCGACCCGCTGGTCCAGCGCGGCCTGGCCGAGGGCTTCGGGCTCGAGCTGATCGTCGACGACCAGGATTTCACGCACGACCGGCTGCGCCAGGGCGAGGTGCTCGGCTGCGTGTCGACGGTCAGCCGCGCGCTGCGCGGCTGCATGGTCCAGCCGCTCGGCGTGATGCGCTACGTGGCCGTCGCGAGCCCGGACTTCATGGCGCGGCACCGGCCCGAGGGGCTGAACGCCGCGAACTTCGCGACCACGCCCTTCCTGGTGTTCAACCGCAAGGACGACAACCAGGCGCTGTGGGTGGCCAAGGCCTTCGGGCTGCGCGCGCCGCGGCTGCGCGAGCGCTACGTGCCGTCGAGCGAGGCCTATGTACGCGCGGCCTGCGCGGGCTGGGGGGTCGGGGTCGCGCCGGCGCTGCAGGTCCAGCCGCTGATCGCGGCGGGCCAATTGGTCGCGCTGCGGCCCGAGGTCAGCGTCGAGGTCGCGCTGTACTGGCATCAATGGAAGCTCGCACCCGACGACGCGGGTGCCGCGCGCGGTGCGCTGCTGAGCCTGACGGGTCAGGCTTTGATCGACGGCGCGGCCCGGGCGCTCGCGAGCGCTTGACGCTCGGTCAAAGGACGCACAGCCCCCGGCTGACCGCCGGCTGGCAATGGCGTAAAGCCGACGTCAGTGGAGCTCTGCGCGGGCGTCGACCTGGGTCTCGGTGACCACATGGCTGACTTCGAGCAGCGCCGGCCGGGCCGTGGCCGCGCTGACATGGCGCTGGGCCACGAGCGTCGGAGCCTTGGCGTCAGCACGCGCCGACAGCGTCGGCTGGAGCTGGACGGCCGAAGCCAGCCACAACGCGGAGCCGACGACAGCGGCGACCACGCTGTAAGAGCACAAGCGTATAAAAAGTTCGTTCATCCCTGATTCCGCAATGCAACATGCGCGGAGGCGCAGCATAACCACCCCTGGGGAAATCCTCTATCCCACCTTAGTGGCGTCAAGGGTCATTACCTAGATTTGGTGAATTTGGCCGGCAGCTTACGTGGCATCCGGGGCACAAACCGTAACTATGTGCGTATTTCCCCCTAGGCTGGGGATTTGGGTCGCGGCTTTTGGGTCCACACTCGAACCAGCTCAAACGTCCGCCCCTTAACGCCGCGAGGTCCGCCATGCGCATCGCCAACGCCCTGAGCTTCTTCCGTCGCCAGCCCGTTCGCGTCGAGCAGGATCCGGCCGATATGGGCACGGCCTTCGGCATGGAGGCGAGCCTCGAGAACGACGCCGCGCGGCCACCGGCCAAGGCCTACGAACTCGAGTCGGCTCAGGCCGCGGAAGGCGATTCGCCGCTGTCCTGGCTGTCGCGGCGGCACAACTGAAGCCCGTCGGGCTTCGCCTTCAAACCTCGAGCAACAGGTCCGGGCGGAAGCGTTCGGCCTCGCCGCGGCGTTCGTGGCCGCGTGCGTTGCAGACCACGCGCGTCGTACCGACGCGGTAGTCGTGCTGGCAATGCAGATGGCCGTGCAGCCACAGGCGCGCGCCCGGCAGCAGCGCCTCGTCGTCGTTGCAAAAGCTTGCCGTTCCGGGTTGACGGCCATAGCGCGGGTCGGCGCTGCGGATGCTGGGTGCAAAGTGAGTGATCACAACCGTCGTATCCCAATCGGCCCCTGACTCGCCCTTGGCGAGCTCGGCGGCAAGCCAGGCGCGGCATTCGAGCGCGAGCGTGCGCACGGCCGGCGCGTCGAAGGGCGCGCCGTGCCGGCGCGCGTTCATCACGCGCTGGAAATAGCCGCCCGCGCGCAGTGCGCGGTCGCGGCCGGCCGGGCCGAACAGGTCGAAGTCGCACCAGCGCGTACTGCCGACGAAGCGCACGCGGCGCCCGTCGGCGCACGTCACGACGCGCACCGCGTCGTCGAGCAGGCCGAGGCCCAGGCTCGCGCAATGGCCGGCGAGCGCGACGCGCGCGGCGTCGACGTCGCGACCGTCGTACTCGTGGTTGCCGGGCACGAAGAGCACCGGCACCGGCCAGCCGGCGAAGCGCGCAAGGCCGGCCCAGCCCGCGTCGACGTCGCCCGCGAGCACGAGCAGCTCGGCGCCCGCCGCCGGGGTCGGCGCGAAGTCCTCGGTCTCGAGGTGCAGGTCCGACAGCAACTGCAGCTTCACGGGCGCAGCGTCGTCGCGATCACTGGGCGCCGTGGCAATGCTTGTACTTGCGGCCCGAGCCGCAGTGGCAGGGGTCGTTGCGGCCTAGTTTGGGTGCGTCGCGGCGCACCTGGTCGACCTTGTAGCGCAGCTCCTCGGTCAGGTCGCAGAGGTCGGCGACCGTGACGACGAGCTCCTCGATCGCCGCGTCGACGTCCTTGAGCGGGTGCTCGCGGTCGAGCGTCGCGACGACTTCCTTCTCCTCGGCGGTCTCGGCCGGCAGGTGGCGGTACAGGCGCGCGAGCGCCGCGTGGACCGCGTCGTCGCCCATCTCGGACAGCTCGGGGAAGCACAGGCAGGCGTGCTGGAAGCCGGCGACCCAGGGCATCAGAATGCGCGAGGCCGGCGTCAGCGCCTCGTAGGCAAGGCGCGAGGCCGCGTCCTCGGCCGATTCGCCGGCCGGCGCCGGGGCCGGCGCGAGCGCCTCCTCGTCGAGGTCGAGCACGACCGGGTCGAACCAGCCGTCCTCGACGAGGCAGCGGTTCAGCGCGGCGTGGTGGCGTTCGACCATCGCGCGGACCTTGCCGAGCCAGCCGGCGTCGACGCCGTCGGGCAGCGCGCCGCCGTCGTAGTCGAAGATCGGCGGCAGCCATTCCTCGACCGGGATCAGGCGCGGCTGGACCAGCACGCCGCACAGATAGCCGTCGAGCATCGAGGCGTCGAGCGGGTTCAGCGGATCGGGCGTGGCGGCGAGGAGTTCGTCGAGTTCGGCGAACTCGGCGTCGGTCAGGTCTTGGGTGCTCATGGCGCGATTGTCGCCGTTCGCCAGGCCGACGGGCGGGCCGGCTCAGGCCGCGCGCGGTTCGCCCTTGCGCCGCGCCGCCTCGACGAGGCGCTCGCGCAGCCACGCGTCCGGCGCGCGGCCCTCGGCGCGCAGGTGCCACAGCATGTCCACGTGGACCCTGGACAGCGACAGCGGCAGCGGCCGCTCGACGAGCTCGTTCTTGAAGCCGGTCGCCTCGACGAAGGCCGCGGGCAGCACGGTCAGCAGGTCCGAGTGCCGCGCGACGCGGCCGGCCGTCGAGAACTGGTTGACCGTCAGCATGATGCGGCGGCTGCGCTGCAGCGCGCCCAGCGCCTCGTCGACGAAGCCCTGCGGCCGCCCCGAGAAGCTCACGAGCATGTGCTCGGCCGCGCAAAAGGCGTCGAGCGTCAGCGCCTGCTCGGCGAGCGGATGGCCGCGCCGCATCACGCACACGTACTCGGTGTCGTAGAGGCGCTGCCAGCGGATGGCCGCCTGGCTGCCCTGGGTCTTGATCGCCGCGAGCGCGCTCGGGAAATAGCCGATCGCGAGGTCGACCTCGCCCTGCTCGAGCAAGGCCCGCGGGTCGCGCGTCGTCAGCGGCAGGACCTGGACGTTGGCGAGCGCGCGCAGCTGCTCGAACTGCGCGACGAGGCCCGGCATCAGCAGCGAGGCCGTCGAGTCGGCCATCGCGATGCGGAACACCGCCGCGTCGGCGTCGGGCCGGTACGCCGCCGGCAGCAGCAGCTGCTGGAGCCGCGCGAGCCCTTCGCGGACCTCGGGCCACAGCGCTTCGGCGCGCGCGGTCGGGCGCATGCCAAAGGCCTGGCGCACGAACAGCTCGTCGCCCAGCGCCTCGCGCAGCCGGCGCAGCGCGTGGCTCACGGCCGGCTGGGTCATCGCGAGCCGGTCGGCCGCGCGCGTGAGGTTGCGCTCGGCCATCACGGCGTCGAAGACCTTGAGCAGGTTCAGGTCGAGCTGGCGGAAGTTCATCGTGTGGGCAGCACCCAAGACATGCACATTGTTTATATATTAAATTCAATCAATTCATTTCGCACATATAAGGGAAATCCCTAGACTCTCGGCATTGGCTCAATCGAGAGCCATCCCAAGGAGTCATTCATGAGCGTCGCCACCCAAACCTTCGGCCTGCCGGTTCGCATCCAGCACGGCGGTTCGTATGCGGCGATCGGCCTGCGCGTCTACAAGCGCCTGATCGCCAGGATCCAGGAGCGCCTCGAGGCGCGCCGCCAGCAGGAAGCCGAGCACGCGCTGTTCGCGCTCGCCGCCCAGTACGAGAGCTCGATGCCCTCGTTCGCGGCCGAGTTGCGCGCCGCCGCCGCGCGCCGCTGAGCTCTCGCGCGCTTTGGCGCCCGATCAAAGCAAAAGCCCGCTCGATGAGCGGGCTTTGTCGTTTCAAGGCGCCGTTCGGCGCCCGGCTCAGAGCGTCGCGAGGCGCGCCTCGATGCGCGCCTTGGTCGCCGGCAGCTCCGGCGGCAGGTGGTGGGCGAGCTGGGCGAACAGCTCGGCGTGGAGTTCGAGCTCGGTCGTCCACGCGGCCTTGTCGATGCGCGTGACCTCGTCGTACTGCGCGGGCGTGAAGCCCAGGCCGTCCCAGTTCAGGTCGCCGTAGCCCGGCGTCACGCCGAACACGTTCTCGGCGCCGCTGCCGCCGCCCTCGATGCGGTCGAGCATCCACTTGAGCACGCGCATGTTCTCGCCGTAGCCAGGCCAGACGAACTTGCCGTCGGCCCCCTTGCGGAACCAGTTCACGCAGAAGATCCGCGGCAGCTTCGCGCCGGCGGCCTGCAGGCGCGCGCCGAGCTGCAGCCAATGGCCGAAGTAGTCGGCCATGTTGTAGCCCATGAACGGCAGCATCGCGAACGGGTCGCGGCGCACGACGCCCTGCTGGCCGGCCGCCGCGGCGGTGGTCTCGGAGCCCATCGTCGCGGCCATGTAGACGCCCTCGACCCAGTCGCGCGCTTCGGTCACGAGCGGCACCGTCGTCGAGCGGCGGCCGCCGAAGATGAACGCGTCGATCGCGACGCCGGCCGGGTCGTCCCAGGCCGGGTCGAGCGCCGGGTTGTTGGTCGCGGCGACCGTGAAGCGCGCGTTCGGGTGCGCGGCCTTCGCGCCGGTCGCCTTCGCGATCTCGGGCGTCCAGTCATTGCCCTGCCAGTCGACCAGGTGATCCGGCGGCGTGGCGCTCATGCCTTCCCACCAGACGTCGCCGTCGTCGGTCAGCGCGACGTTCGTGAAGATCACGTCGCGCTCGAGGCTGGCCATGCAGTTCGGGTTCGTCAGCGTATTGGTGCCCGGCGCGACGCCGAAATAGCCGGCCTCGGGGTTGATCGCGTAGAGGCGGCCGTCGGCGCCCGGCTTGATCCAGGCGATGTCGTCGCCGATCGTCGTGATCTTCCAGCCCTTGAAGGCCTCGGGCGCGATCAGCATCGCGAAATTGGTCTTGCCGCAGGCGCTCGGGAAGGCCGCCGCGACATGGTGCTTGCGGCCCTCGGGGCTTTCGACGCCGAGCACGAGCATGTGCTCGGCGAGCCAGCCCTGGTCGCGGCCCATCGTCGAGGCGATGCGCAGCGCGAAGCATTTCTTGCCGAGCAGCGCGTTGCCGCCGTAGCCCGAGCCGTAGGACCAGATCTCGCGCGTCTCGGGGTAATGGACGATGTACTTGGTCTTGTTGCACGGCCACTTGACGTCGGCCTGGCCGGCCTCGAGCGGCGCGCCGACCGTGTGCACGCAGGGCACGAACTCGCCGTCGGTGCCGAGCACGTCGAGCACGCCGCGGCCCATGCGCGTCATGATGCGCATGTTCACGGCCACGTAGGGGCTATCGGACAGCTCGACGCCGATATGCGCGATCGGCGAGCCGAGCGGGCCCATGCTGAACGGCACGACGTAGAGCGTGCGGCCGCGCATCGCGCCGCGGAACAGCGCATTCGGGCCGGTCTGCAGCAGCGCGCGCATCTCGGCCGGGTCGGTCCAGTTGTTGGTCGGGCCCGCGTCTTCCTTCCTGGCGCTGCAGATGAAGGTGCGGTCCTCCACGCGCGCGACGTCGCTCGGGTCCGAGCACGCGAGGTAGCTGTTCGGGCGCAGCGCCGGGTTGAGTTTCTTGAAGGTACCGGCGGCGACGAGCTGGGCGCACAGGCGCTCGTACTCGGCCTGGCTGCCGTCGCACCAGTAGACGTCGCGCGCTTCGGTCAGGGCGGCCACCTCGGCCACCCAGGCGATCAGCCGGGCGTGTTTCACATAGGCGGGCGTGTTCAAACGCAGCCCTTCCATCGCGGGTCGGTTCATGGTCAAGGTCCCAAAGCAATAAAACTGGATTGGGTCAACCTCGACGGGCGCTCCAAGGGGCGCGGGGCTGAGCCAATACAGCTCCAGGACATTGTCGGATCAATGTAACCTTGCTGTAACCGCCGGAATCGGTGGCCCGATGCAAAACAGTAATAACCTGATGCGCAGGGATCGGCGGCGCCAGCATGACAGCTGTCACGCCGGGCCGATGACAGCCGTGACTGGGCGGGTGGCCGGGCGATTCGCAGAATCCGGCCCATCCACCAGGAGCCCGCCATGAATCTGCCCAGCCTCGCCGCGACCGCCCTCGCCCCCAGCGCCGCCGAGCGACCCGCGCCAGCCGACCGCCAGGCCGCCGTGCGCCGCGGGCGCGCGATCGGCGCGACCTTCCTGTCCGGCTTCGGCACGCTGTGGGTCGCGATGGGCAGCCTCGCGGCCGACGCCCGGCCGGCGCTGGTCGCCGCGATCGTCGCCTGCGGCGCGGCGCTGTTCTTCGTGGCCGGCTGGCGCGTGCGCCGCCTTGGCGACGCCGCGGATTCGGCCGAACTCGCCGGCTGGCAGGCGCAGCGCAGCCGCGTCTTCAAGCGCGTGAACCAGGCCCAGTACCTCGCGATCGCGGCGGTCGTGGTCGGCTGCAACCTCGCCCAGCGCCCCGCGTGGATCTGCAACGGCATCCTGCTCGTCGTCGGCCTGCACTTCTTCCCGCTCGCGCGGCTGTACGCGTCGCGCGCCCATGCGGTGATCGGCGCAGCCCTGTGCCTTGCCGCCGCCTACGGCGCGCTGTTCCAGGGCGGCGAGCCGAACAACACGCTCGCGCCGATCGCCGCAGGACTGGTGCTGTGGGCGGGTGCCGGCTACGGGCTGTGGCGCAGCCTTGCCGGAGGGGACTGAGCTTCAGCGCCCGATCTCGCCGGGCCGCGGCCGGCCGAGGATCGCGAACGCATCGTCGACCGGCGCGTAGCCGACGATCTCCCGGGTCTGCGCGATGGCTTGAAGCAGGCGCAATGGGCGATCCGCACGACGATGCACGACAGGCCCTCGGCGTCGCTGAAGCAGGCGGCCAGGGCTTCGCCAAAGCATTTCGACACACCGTAGAGATTGCGCGGCCGGAGCGGGTCGCGCTCTTGGACCTGGTAGTCGAGCGGATAGCCCTCGACCGTCTGGGCGCTGCTCGCGAAGACCACGCGCCGCGCCGCTTGACGAGGCGCAGCCATGCGCGGATTGGCACGCGCGGACTTGGTATACCGTCGCGTGATCCTGATCCGCCCCCCCTGCCATGCAAGCCTCCCGCCTCCTGACCCTCGCCCTGCTGACCGCCGCCCTGACGGGTTGCGCACTCGGCCCCCGCCCCGCGGCCCGCAGCGAAACGACCCTGCCCCTGAACCGCGCCTGGTACGACGGCCAAGAGGTCGAGTACGTGACGACCGACATCTCGAACCGCGCGATGGCCGAGACGCTCGGCGTGAACTACGCGCCGCGGCTCGCCGACGCGCTGCCCGGCCCCGGCCATGTCTCGATCGTCGAGCGCGTCTATAAATTCCCGGGTGGGGAACAGCGCAGCGTGTTCCAGTCGGCGCCGGTGCCCGGCGGCGCGGCCAACCGCGACGACTCGTACAGCCCGCTGTGGCGGCTCGTGCTGGTGCGCTGGACCCAGGCACCGCACGAGCTGCGCGACGAGGAGGCGATCCTCGCGGCGGCCGAGCGCGGCGAGCTGAGGCTCGAGATCACCGACATCGTCGTCAACTGCCCGGTCACGCGCTCGCCCGACGGCGCCTTTCTGAAGGGCGTGCGATGAAGCTGCTGTCCCTGAATACCGCGCGCGCCGCGGCGCTCGAGACCCCTCAAGGGAGCGTCCAGAGCGCGATCCGCAAGCGCGCGCGCGAGGGCGCCGTCGCGGTCCAGGCCCTCGGGCTCGAGGGCGACGAGCAGGCCGACCCGAGCGTCCACGGCGGCCAGAGCAAGGCCGTCTACGCCTACCCGTCCGAGCATTACGGCTTCTGGCAGACCGTGCGCGCCCAGGCCGGCGCGGCCGGCTGGGACGCGGCGCTCGCGCCCGGCGCGCTCGGCGAGAACCTCACGCTCGCGGGCCTGCTCGAGAGCGAGGTCTGCATCGGCGACCGCCTGCGCTTCGCCGACTGCGAGCTCGTCGTCAGCGAGCCGCGCTACCCCTGCTTCAAGTTCAACGCGGTGATGGGCTTCAATCAGGCCGCGAAGCTGATGGCCCAGAGCGGCTGGTGCGGCTTCTACCTGGCCGTGCATCGGCCCGGCACGCTCGCGGCCGGCGAGGCCTTCGAGCTTGTGCATGGGCCGCGCGAGGTCGGCATCGTCGAGCTGTTCAAGGCAAGAATGAAGAAGGCCTGACGCTCGCGCGCCAGGCCTTCGAGGCGGAACCGCCGCAGCGCTTTACGCGAGCGCCGCGTAGTCGGTATAGCCCTTCGCGTCGCCGCCGTACCAGGTCGCGCGGTCGGCCGGGGTCAGCGCGGCGTTCAGGCGCAGGCGGCGCACGAGGTCGGGGTTGGAGATGAAGTCGCGACCGAACGAGACGAGGTCGGCGCGGCCCTCGGCGACGGCGGCGAGCGCCATGTCGCGCGTGTAGCCGTTGTTCGCGATATAGGCGCCCGGGAAACGCGCGCGCAGCGCCTGGTAGTCGAAGGGCGCGAAGTCGCGCGGGCCGCCGGTCTGGCCTTCGACGACCTCGAGGAACGCGAACTTCAAGGGCGCGAGGCGCTCGACGACATGGTTGAACAGCGCCTGCGGGTCGCTGTCGAGCGCCGCGTCGTTCGACGGCGTGACCGGCGAGATGCGCAGGCCCGTGCGGCCCGCGCCGACGGCCGCGACGATCGCCTCCATGACCTCGACGAGCAGGCGCGCGCGGTTCTCGATCGAGCCGCCGTAGGCGTCCGTGCGGTCGTTGATGCTGTCGCGCAGGAACTGGTCGATCAGGTAGCCGTTCGCGCCGTGGACCTCGACGGCGTCGAAGCCGGCCTCGACCGCGCATTCGGCGGCGTGGGCGAACTGGCGCACGACACCGGGCAGCTCGTCGAGGCGCAGCGCGCGTGGCGCCGACACGTCGATGAAGCCCTCGGGCGCGAAGGTCTTGGTCTTGGCCGCGGTGGCCGTGCTCGAGACCGGCGCGACGCCGCCGGGCTGGAAGCCGACATGCGAGATGCGGCCCACATGCCACAGCTGCACGGCGATCTTGCCGCCCTCGGCGTGAACCGCGTCGGTGACCTGCTTCCAGGCGGCGATCTGCTCCTTGCTGTGGATGCCGGGCGTGTCCATATAGCCCTGGCCCTCGAGCGCGATCTGGGTGCCTTCGCTGATCAAGAGGCCCGCGCTCGCGCGCTGGCGGTAGTACTCGACGGCGAGCGTGCCCGGACGCAGGCCCTGCGAGCGGCTGCGCGTGAGCGGCGCCATGACGATGCGGTTGGCGAGCGAAACGTCGCCGATCTGGATGGGGTCGAAAAGATTAGCCATGGCCGTTACCCTAACCGCATTCGCCGCGCCGCGCTGCCGCCCACGCGACAGCCTCGCCCGGCCGGGCTTTTGCCCCGCGCGCGAGGCGCCGGCGACGAAATTCGGCTAGGCGCAGCGCCACGCGGCCGGGCGCTTCAGTACAGTCCGGGTCATGCTTGCTTATCGCCACGCCTTTCATGCCGGCAACCACGCCGATGTGCTCAAGCACACCGTGCTCGCCGAAGTCCTGCGCTACATGGCCGAAAAGGACAAGCCCTACACGCTCGTCGACACCCACGCGGGCGCCGGCGGCTACTCGGTCGAGGGCCGCTACGCCCAGAAGAAGGCCGAGTACGCCGACGGCATCGCGCGCCTGTGGGGCGCGCGCGACCTGCCGCCGCTGCTCGCGCGCTACGTCGCGCTCGTGCGCGCGTTCAACCCCGACGGCCAGCTGCGCCAGTACCCGGGCTCGCCCGCGATCGCGAACATGCTGCTGCGCGCCGACGACCGCCTGCGCGTCTACGAGCTGCACCAGACCGACTACCGCATCCTCTCGACCTACCTCGAGAGCCGGCCCAACACCCAGGTGTCCGACCGCGACGGCTTCGCGTCGCTGAAGAGCGAGCTGCCGCCGCCGTCGCGCCGCGGCGTCGTGCTGATGGACCCGTCCTACGAGCTCAAGACCGACTACGCAAAGGTGCTCGCCGCGCTGCGCGAGGGCCTGCAGCGCTTCGCCGACGGCGTGTTCATGATCTGGTACCCGCAGCTGCAGCTGCTCGAGTCGGCCCAGCTCGCCCAGCGCCTCAAGGCCACGGCCGACGCGGCCGCGAAGAAGGGCTGGCTGCACGTGCGCCTGACCGTGGCCCAGCAGGACAACGCGCAGGGCTTCGGCATGCTCGGCTCGGGCATGTTCATCGCGAACCCGCCGTTCACGCTGCACGACGACCTCCAGGCCTGCCTGCCCTGGCTCGTCGAGCAGCTCGGCCTGTACGACGGCGCGAACTACCTCCTCGAGCGCAACGCCGTCTGATGGAGGCGGTCTGATGCCCTTCAGCCGCTCGGCCTTCGCGCGCTGCCTGCCGTTCGCGATCTTCATGGCCCTGCTGGGCCTGCGCGGCGCGCTGCCGCCAAGCCTGAGCGCGAGCCTCGGCCTCGACGCGCGCTGGATCTACGGCCTCGGCGTCGTGCTCGTCGGCGGCACGCTGATCTGGCACCGCCAGGAGTACGGCGAGCTCGCGCGCCAGAACCTGCCGCCGTGGCGCGAGGCGCTGCTCGCGGCGGGCGTCGGCCTCGCCGTGTTCGCGCTCTGGATCACGCTGACCGCGCCGTGGATGCAGCTCGGCACGCCGACCGCGAGCTTCGTGCCGGTGCGCGCCGACGGGCGCCTCGACCCCGCCCTCGTCGCCGTGCGCTGGGTCGGCGCGGCCGTCGTCGTGCCGCTGATGGAGGAGCTGTTCTGGCGCGGCTTCCTGATGCGCTGGGTCGACAGCCCGCGCTTCGAGACGGTCGACCCGCAGCGCGCGACGTGGCGCGCGGTCCTCGTCTCGACCTTCATCTTCGTGCTCGCCCACACGCTGTGGCTCGCCGCCGCGATCGCGGGCCTCGCGTACGCGTGGCTGTACCGCCGCCACGGCCGGCTCTGGAGCGCCGTGATCGCGCACGCGGTCACGAACGGCGTGCTCGGCGCCTGGGTCGTCGGGACGGGGCGCTGGGAGTTCTGGTGACGAAGCGCCCCTAACGCTGCAACAGCCGGATCTGCTCGGCGAGCCAAGAGCGCATCGCGACGACGAGCGTGTAGGGCTTCTTCTCGACCTGCGGCAGGCGGAAGTCCTGCAGGTGCACGCGCGCGAAGTCCTCGGCGACGCGGCGCAGCCGCTCGGCGAGCTCGCGCGCGTGCGCGGGCTCGAGCTGGCCGTGCACGAGCGTCAGCAGCTCGCCGTCGCCGTCGAAACGGCCCGCGTAGAAGTCGTGCAGCACCTGCTCGCGGAAATAGCCGATCAGCGGGCCGTTGGGCCGCCAGCGCAGCGTCTTCGCGACGCGCAGCTTGTAGCGGTTATGCGGGCGCAGCTCGATGATGCCGAGGCGGTCGAGCTCGGCGAGGCGGCGCACGACCTCGGCCGCGTCGAGCCGGTAGGCCGCGACGATCTGCTCGAAGCTCCACTGGCTCAGGCAGCTCATCGCGACGAGCAGCAGCTTGGGCTCGGCGACCACGGCGCGCTCCTGCGCGAGGCTCAGCTCGCGCTGCACCGGCTGCTGGTCGGCGAGCTGGCGCGCGAGCTCGTTGAAGTCCATGCGCAGCAGGCCGCACAGCGCGTCGACACGCGACAGCGGCATTTCGCCGTCGCGCCCGAACATGCGCTTGACGCTCGCCTCCGACAGGCCCAGGTGGCGCGCGACGGCCGCGTAGCTGAGGCCCTGCTGCTTGAGTTCGGCCTTGATCAGGTCGACGAGTTGGCGGCTGCTCATGGCCTGGACGGTATCTCAAAACGATACCTACAGCATCGAAATATGCACCTCCCGTCGAAATCCAGGCGCGCCGATGCCGGGTCGCCGCGAGCATCGCGCCGTGCTCACCCAACGGAACGTCATGCAACTCGGAAGGCGCCACCTGCTGTGCTGCGGCGCCGCCGTCGCCGCGGGCCTGTTCACCCGCCTCGGCCGCGCCGCCATCCTCAACCCCTGCGAAAGCGGCGCGCTGCCGGCCGAGCTCCACGACTTCGTGCAGCAAAGCCTCGCGGGCCTCGACCCGCAGCAGCTGTGGGACAGCCATTGCCACCTGCTCGGCACCGGCGACGCGGGCTCGGGCTGCCGCATCCACCCGAGCCTCACGCAGTGGTGGCACCCGGTCGAGTCGCTGCGCCGGCGCTTCATCCTCAACGGCGCCTGCGTCGCGCCCGACGTGCCCAGCGTCGACCGCGCCTATGTCGAGCGGCTGCACGCGCTCGCGGCCGACTTCCCGGCCGGCGCGCGCTGGCTGCTGTTCGCGTTCGACGCGGCCTTCGACGCCGCGGGCCGCGAGCGCCCCGAGTGGACGACCTTCTATGTGCCGAACGACTACGCACGCGAGGTCGCCGCGGCCGACCCCGCGCGCTTCGTCTGGGTCGCATCGATCCACCCCTACCGCGCGGACGCGCTCGCGCGGCTCGACGCGGCGATCGCGGCCGGCGCCGTCGCGCTGAAGTGGCTGCCGTCGAGCATGAACATCGACCTGCGCGACGCGCGGCTCAAGCCCTTCTACGACCGCCTCGCGCGCGCCCGGATGCCGCTGATCGTCCATTGCGGCGAGGAGCGCGCGGTGCCCGGCGCGGGCCGCGACGAGCTCGGCAACCCGCTGCTGCTGCGCGCGCCGCTCGCCCAGGGCGTGACCTGCATCGCCGCGCATTGCGCGTCGCTCGGCAGCGCGCTCGACCTCGACCAGCGCCGGCCGGGCCGGGCCGACGCGTTCGCGCTGTTCGCGCGCCTCATGGACGAGCGCCACCCGAAGCTGCTTGGCGACGTCTCGGCCCTGTTCCAGGTCAACCGCGACGCGGCGGTCTGGCGCACCGTGCTCACGCGCGTCGACTGGCATCCGCGCCTGCTGCACGGCTCGGACTACCCGCTGCCCGGCGTCGGCCCCTTGTTCCGACCGGCCGCGCTCGCCCACGCGGGCCTGCTCGCCGAGGCCGAGGTCGCGCCGCTCGAGCGCCTGCGCGAGCACAACCCCCTGCTGTTCGACCTCGCGCTGCAGCGCCGCGCGCGCTGGCAGGGGCAAAGCCTGAGCCCCGAGGTGTTCGCGACGCGTCATCATTTCGAAGGCCTAACATCGTCACCATCCTCTGCGAAAGCTCAGGCATGAACTCGAACCACCAATCCCAATTCGCCCTGCTGGGCCAGCGCCGCTTCGCGCCGTTCTTCTGGACGCAGTTCCTCGGCGCGGGCAACGACAACCTGTTCAAGTTCGCGTTCACGGTCTTCGTGACCTACCAGCTGCAGGTCGCCTGGCTGCCGGCCGCGCAGGCCGGGCTCGTCACGGGCGCGCTGTTCATCCTGCCCTTCGTGCTGTTCTCGGCGACGAGCGGCCAGGTCTCGGACAAGTACGACAAGGCGCGCGTGATGCAGCTCGTCAAGTCGCTCGAGATCTTCATCATGGCGCTCGCCTGCTGGGGCTTCTTCGCCAAGCTCGTGCCGGTGCTGCTCGTGTGCGTGTTCCTGATGGGCCTGCACTCGACCCTGTTCGGCCCGGTCAAGTACGCCTACCTGCCCCAGCACCTCGGCCCCGACGAGCTGACCGGTGGCAACGGCATGGTCGAGATGGGCACCTTCGTGTCCATCCTCGTCGGCAGCCTCGTCGGCGGCCTGCTGATCGCGATCCCCGAGACCGGCGCGCGCATCACGGCCGGCTGCTGCCTGGGCCTCGCCATGCTCGGCCGCCTGGTCGCCCAGTTCATCCCGAGCAGCCCCTCGGTCGAGCCGGGCCTGCGCGTGAACTGGAACCCGGTCACCGAGACGCTGCGCAACCTCAGGCTCGCGCACCAGCACCTCGCGGTGTTCCGCTCGCTGCTCGGCATTTCGTGGATGTGGTTCTTCGGCGCCGTGTTCCTCGCGAACTTCCCGGCCTTCTCGAAGGACGTGCTGCACGGCGACGAGCATGTCGCGTCGCTGCTGCTCGTCGTGTTCTCGCTGGGCATCGGCCTGGGCTCGCTGGCCTGCGAGCGGCTGTCGCGCCACCAGGTCGAGATCGGCCTCGTGCCCTTCGGCGCGATCGGCATGAGCGTGTTCGCGATCGACCTGTACTTCGCGGTGCAGGGCCTCGCGCCGCAGGCGGGCCAGCTCGGCCTCGGCGAATTCCTCGCGCTGCACGCGCATTGGCGCGTGCTCGCCGACCTCGCGCTGCTCGCCGCTTTCGCGGGCCTGTACAGCGTGCCGATGTACGCGCTGATCCAGGCGCGCTCGCCGGCCTCGCACCGCGCGCGCGTGATCGCCGCGAACAACATCCTCAACGCGCTGTTCATGATCGCGAGCTCGCTGCTCGCGGGCCTCGCGCTGTCGGCCGGCTGGACCATCCCCGAGATCTTCCTCGCGGTCGGCCTGCTCAACGCCTTCGTCGCGCTCTACGTGTTCCTGCTCGTGCCCGAATACCTGCTGCGCTTCTTCGCGTTCATCCTCACGCGCCTGATCTACCGATTCCGCGTGCGCGACGGCGCGAACATCCCGGCCGAGGGCGCCGCGCTGCTCGTGTGCAACCACGTGAGCTACGTCGACGTGATGCTGCTGATGGCGGCGTCGCCGCGGCCGATCCGCTTCATCATGGACCACAAGATCTTCCGGTCGCGCCTGCTCGGCTGGGTGTTCCGCCTCGCGAAGACGATCCCGATCGCGCCCTACAAGGAGGATCCGGCCGTCTACGCCGCGGCCTTCGAGCAGGCGGGGCGCGTGCTCGACGAGGGCGAGCTGCTGTGCATCTTCCCGGAGGGCGGCCTGACCCGCGACGGCCGGCTCCAGCCCTTCAAGCCCGGCGTGATGAAGCTGCTCGAGGGCCGCCCCGAGCTGCCGGTGATCCCGCTCGCGCTGAACAATCTGTGGGGCTCGTTCTTCTCGCGCGTCGAAGGCGGCCGGGCGATGGTGCGGCCGCTGCGCCGCGGCCTGTTCAGCCGCGTCGGCCTCGCCGCCGGCGCGCCGCTGCGCGCCGACCATGTGAGCCCCGAGGGCCTGCAGCGCGAGGTCGGCGCCTTGCTCGCGCAAGCCTAATTCACTTGGCCATCGCGGCGGCCCAGAGCCGCCGCACGCGCCGCTTGAGCACGCGCGCGTAGCGCCACACGTAGCTGTCGCGCACCCAGGCGAGCAGCGCGTTCTTCCAGCGCAGCCAGCGCTCGTGCAGCGGCGCGAACCAGGGCAGCTGCATCAGCGCCGGGTGGATCAGCTGGTAGATGCGCGCGACGACGGCCGTGCCGAGCACCTTCGCGAGCAGGATCACCGAGATGCCGAGAAAGGCCTCTTTCTTTTTGCCGATCAGCCACAGCGCGAGGATCTTGACCGGCAGCAGCAGCAGCGCGGGCACGACGAGCATCACGAGCGCGCCGTAGGGCGGCAAGCCGGCGATCCAGCGCTCGATCACGCGCAGCACCGGCAGGCGGCCGACATAGCCCATCACCCGGCCGAACCAGCGCCAGCCCCATTCCTCGAACAGGATCAGCAGCGCGAGGATCAGGCGCAATACCCAGCGCAAGGGGGTCCAGATCAGCTTGAGAATCGTCCGCATCGATCGCGATGATGGTCCTGTCCGGCGGCGCCGGCCCGTGCCGGATTACACCCCGCGCGCCCGGTCGGCCGCGAAGCGCTGGCGAAACGCCTCGAACGCGCCCGCGTCGAGCGCCTCGCGGACCTCGCGCATCAGGTTCAGGTAGTAGTGGAGGTTGTGCACGCTCGTGAGCATCGGCCCGAGCATCTCACCACAACGGTCGAGGTGGTGCAGGTAGGCGCGGCTGAAATTCGCGCAGCAGTAGCAGGAACAGGTTTCGTCGACCGGCTTCTCGTCGGCCTTGTAGCGCGCGTTGCGCAGGCGCAGGTCGCCGAAGCGCGTGAACAGATGGCCGTTGCGCGCATTGCGCGTCGGCATCACGCAGTCGAACATGTCGACGCCCTGGGTGACGCCCTCGACGAGGTCCTCGGGCGTGCCGACGCCCATCAGATAGCGCGGCTTGTGCGCGGGCAGGCGGTGGCCGATATGCGCGAGCACGCGGCGCATGTCCTCCTTGGGCTCGCCGACCGACAGGCCGCCGATCGCGTAGCCGGGCAGGTCGAGGTCGACGAGGCCCGCGAGCGAATGCTCGCGCAGGCCCTCGAACATGCCGCCCTGGACGATGCCGAACAGCGCGTTCGGGTTCGCGAGGCGCGCGAACTCGTCCTGGCAGCGCCTGGCCCAGCGCAGGCTCATCTCCATGGACTTGCGCGCCTCGGGCTCGGTCGTGATGTGGCCCTTGGTCTCGTAGGGCGTGCATTCGTCGAACTGCATGACGATGTCGCTGTTCAGGATGGTCTGGATCTGCATCGAGATCTCGGGCGTCAGGAACAGCTTGTCGCCGTTGACCGGCGAGGCGAACTTGACGCCCTCCTCGCTGATCTTGCGCATCTCGCCGAGGCTCCAGACCTGGAAGCCGCCGCTGTCGGTCAGGATCGGCTTGTGCCAGGCCTCGAAGCGGTGCAGGCCGCCGAACTGCTCGACGATGTCGAGGCCCGGCCGCATCCACAGGTGGAAGGTGTTGCCGAGGATGATCTGCGCGCCGGCCTCCTCGAGCGAGCACGGCATCACGCCCTTGACCGTGCCGTAGGTGCCGACCGGCATGAAGATCGGCGTCTCGACGACGCCATGGTTCAGCGTCATGCGGCCGCGGCGCGCGCGGCCCTCGGTCTTGAGCAGGTCGAACTTGAGCATGACCCGATTGTCGCGCAGGCGCCGCGGGACAATCGCCCGATGCCGTCCACCCTGGCCCATGCCGTCCACGCCGAAGTCGTCGTCAAGAAGAGCCGCTTCGTCGGCCGCGTCGCGCCCTGCGCCGACCGCGCCGAGGCGCTCGAGCGCGTCGCCGCGCTGCGCGCCGAACACCCGGGCGCGGCCCATGTGTGCTGGGCGCTGATGGCCGGCGGCCAGTCGGCCGCGAACGACGACGGCGAGCCCGGCGGCACGGCCGGCCGGCCGATGCTCGAGGTGCTGCGCCACCAGGACCTCGACGGCGTGCTCGCGACCGTCGTGCGCTACTGGGGCGGCACCAAGCTCGGCGCGGGCGGGCTCGTGCGCGCCTATACCGACGCGGTCGCGCAGGCGCTGGTCGGCGCGGAAAAGATCGTGCGCGTCGCGACGCGCACGCTCGAATGCGAGTTCGCGTATGCGCTCGAGGGCCTGCTGCGCCGCGAGCTCGACGCGGCCGCGGCCGAGCTGCTCGCGGTGTCCCACGGCAGCCAGGTGCGCATGCGTTTTCGCCTGCGCGCGGACCGCGCCGACGCGCTCAAGGCACGACTCGGCGAGCTCTGCGACGGGCGGGTCGGCTGGTTCGACCCGTCCTGATCAAGCGCCCGTGCGCTCGAGCAGCATCGCGTCGCCGTAGCTGAAGAAACGGTAGCGCTCGCGGATCGCGTGCGCGTACAGCGCCTGGATCTTCGCGTGGCCGGCGAAGGCGCTGACGAGCATCATCAGCGTGCTCTTGGGCAGGTGGAAGTTCGTCACGAGGCGGTCGACGACCTGGAACGCGAAGCCCGGCGTGATGAAGATGTCGGTCTCGCGGCTGCCCGCGACGAGCGCGCCGCCGCGCGCGGCCGACTCGAGCGCGCGCAGCGTCGTCGTGCCGACCGCGATCACGCGGCCGCCGCGCGCGCGCGTCGCCGCGATCGCGTCGACCGTGGCCTGCGGCACGTCGAACCATTCGCTGTGCATGCGGTGCTCGGCGATGTTGTCGACGCGCACCGGCTGGAAGGTGCCCGCGCCGACGTGCAGCGTGAGCTCGGCGCGGCCGACGCCGCGCGCGGCGAGCGCGGCGAGCAGCGCGTCGTCGAAGTGCAGCGACGCGGTCGGCGCGGCCACCGCGCCGGGCTCGCGCGCGAACACGGTCTGGTAGCGGCGCTCGTCCTCGGCGTCGTCGGCGTGGGCGATATAGGGCGGCAGCGGCACATGGCCATGGGCCTCGAGCAGCGCGAACGGGTCGCCCGCCAGGCGCAGGTGGAACAGCGAGTCCTCGGGGCCGCAGCGGCCGAGCACCTCGGCGTCGAACGCGTCGGCGAAACGCACGACGGCGCCGGGCCGCGGCGACTTGCTCGCGCGCAGATGGGCCCAGACCTCCTGCGTGCCCGGCAGCACGCGCTCGACGAGCGCCTCGACGCCGCCGCCGCTGGACTTCGCGCCGAACAGCCGCGCCTTGATGACCTTGGTGTTGTTGAAGACGATCAGGTCGCCCGCGTCGAGCAGGCCGGGCAGCGCGCGGAACACGCGGTCGACCGGGGCGGCCGCGCGGCCGTCGAGCAGGCGCGAGCCGCTGCGCTCGGCGGCGGGGTGCTGGGCAATCAGTTCGGGGGGCAGCTCGAAGTCGAAATCGGCCACCGTCAGGGTGCTGGAGGTCATCGTCGTCGCAAATGCAGGCGGCCGAAATTGTCCCACGCGGGTGTCCGAGGCGGTCCGGGGTGCGCCGCGACGGCACAATCGCGGCCATGCCCGAGGCCGTCCCCGCCAACAAGCCCAAGTCCGCGCCGCGCAAGGCGATGGACAAGCTGGGCCTGATCGGCGACACGGCGCTCGCGCTGCACCTGCCGCTGCGCTACGAGGACGAGACCCGGCTGGTGCCGCTCGCGCAAGCGCGCGACGGTGCGACCGTGCAATGCGAAGGCGTCGTGCGCGACAACCGCATCGAGCTGCGCGGCCGCCGCCAGCTGCTCGTGCGCGTCGAAGACGACAGCGGCGCGGTGCTCCTGCGCTTCCTCAATTTCTACCCGAACCAGCAGCGCCTGATGGCGGTCGGCGCGCGGCTGCGCGTGCGCGGCGAGATCCGCGTCGGCTTCTTCGGCCGCGAGATGGTCCACCCGACGGTCAGGGCCGTCGACGCGGACACGCCGCTCGCGACCCAGCTCACGCCGGTCTACCCGACCGGCGCGGGCCTGCCCCAGGCCTATCTGCGCAAGGCGATCGCGGGCGCCCTCGGCCGCGCCGACCTGCGCGAGCTGCTGCCGGCCGGCAGCGTGCCCGACGGCCTGCCGGCGCTGCGCGACGCGCTCGAGTTCCTCCACCACCCGCCGCCGAGCGCCCAGCTCGCCGCGCTCGAGGACCATAGCCACCCGGCCTGGCAGCGCCTGAAGTTCGAGGAGCTGCTCGCCCAGCAGCTGAGCCAGCTGCGCGCGCAGCGCGAGCGCAGCAAGCTGCTCGCGCCCGCGCTCGAGGCGCGCCGCGGCGGCCTCGTCGATGCCTTGCTCGCGGCGCTGCCGTTCGCGCTGACCGGCGCCCAGCAGCGCGTGCGCGAGGAGATCGCGACCGACCTCGCGCGGCCGGCGCCGATGCACCGGCTGCTGCAGGGCGATGTCGGCTCGGGCAAGACCGTCGTCGCCGCGCTCGCGGCGGCCGTCGCGATCGACGCGGGCTGGCAATGCGCGCTGATGGCGCCGACCGAGATCCTCGCCGAGCAGCACCTGCGCAAGCTCGTCCACTGGCTCGAGCCGCTCGGCGTCCAGGTCGCCTGGCTCGCTGGCAGCATCAAGGGCAAGGCTCGCGAGAAGATGCTCGCGGCCGCGGCCGACGGCACGGCGCGGCTCGTGATCGGCACCCACGCGGTGATCGAGGACAAGGTCAAGTTCCAGCGCCTCGGCCTCGCCGTGATCGACGAGCAGCACCGCTTCGGCGTCGCCCAGCGGCTCGCGCTGCGCAAGAAGCTCGCGTCCCAGACCGTCGAGCCACACCTGCTGATGATGAGCGCGACGCCGATTCCGCGCACGCTCGCGATGAGCTATTTCGCCGACCTCGACGTGAGCACCATCGACGAGTTGCCGCCGGGGCGCAGCCCGATCGTGACCAAGGTTTTCGCCGACGGCAGGCGCGACGAGGTCGTCGCGAAGATCCGCGACGCGGTCGCCGAGGGCCGTCAGGTCTACTGGGTCTGCCCGCTGATCGAGGAGAGCGAGGCGCTCGACCTCAAGAACGCGACCGAGGCCCACGCCGAGCTCTCGGCCGCCCTGCCCGGCTTCATGGTCGGCCTGCTGCACGGCCGCATGGCGGCCGGCGAGAAGGCAGCCGTGATGGCGCTGTTCTCCGGGGGCGAGATGAGCGTGCTCGTCGCGACGACGGTGATCGAGGTCGGCGTCGACGTGCCGAACGCGAGCCTGATGGTCGTCGAGCACGCCGAGCGCTTCGGCCTCGCCCAGCTGCACCAGCTGCGCGGCCGCGTCGGCCGCGGCAGCGTCGCGAGCGTGTGCGTGCTGCTCTACGCGGGGCCGCTGTCGGAGACCGGCCGCGCGCGGCTGCGCGCGATGGCCGAGACGACCGACGGCTTCGAGATCGCGCGCCGCGACCTCGAGATCCGCGGCCCCGGCGAGTTCATGGGCGCGCGCCAGAGCGGCGCCGAGCTGCTGCGCTTCGCCGACCTGCAGGAGGACGCGCCGCTGCTGTCGGCCGCGCGCGTCCAGGCCCGGCGCCTGCTCGACGGCGCGCCGCAGGCCGCGCTCGCCCATGTCGAGCGCTGGCTTGGCCACAAGACCGAGTTCCTCAAGGCCTGAGCGGCCTGGCCGCGGCGCGTCCTGCGACGCCTCAGAAGTTCTGAACCGCCGAGGTGATCACGACGTCGGCCGTCGGCCAGTTCGGCGCCGAGAACGTCGCGTTCGTTCCCGTCGGCACGGCGGCGATCGCGTTGATCGTCGCGATGCTCGTCGTGTCGGTCGCGCTGACGGCGCCGAAGACGGCGTAGCCGGAGCCGGCGCCCGAGTCGTAGTTCTGCTGCGAGAAGTCGAGCGTGCCCGCGTTGTTGACGAGGTTGAAATAGAACTGCGAGGTCGCGCTGTTCGGGTCGTCCGCGCGCGCCATCGCGATCGTGTACTGGGTGTTGCTCAGGCCGTTGCGGCTCTCCAGCGCGATCGCCGTGCCGGCCGTCTTCTGGCTGTAGGTGCCCGAGGTGTCGATAAAGCCGCCGCCCTGGATCACGAAGCCCGGCACGACGCGGTGGAACAGCGTGCCGTTGTAGAAGCCGGTCGTCACGTAGGCGAGGAAGTTGGCGGTCGAGATCGGCGCGTGGGTGCCGTCGAGACCGACGACGATGGTGCCGTAATTGGTCGTCAGCGTGACCTGGTGGGTCACGGTCATCGTGACCGAGCCCGGGGTCAGGCCGCCGCCGTAGCTCGGCGCAACCGTGCTGGCGGTCGAGGCCGGGGTGCCGCCGCCGCAGGCGGCGAGCGAGGCGAGCAGCGCGGCGGCAGCGAGGGCGCGCAGCGGGGCGGAAACGGACAGCTTGGACTTCATGATGTTGCTTACGACTGGCAAAGGTTGATCGAAGAGTCGATCGCGCATTCTGCCGATTCAAAGTGAAGAAATATGGCGGCCGCCGCAGCCCGTGCAAACATCTTGTTACGGCGTCGACACGGGAGCGATGGGACTCAGAACTCCAGGTTATCGATCAGGCGCGTGCGGCCGAGCTTGGCCGCGCCGAGCGCGACGAGCGGCTCGCCGTCGAGCGGCGCGCCGAGGTCGCGGCGGCGCCGCAGCGTCGCGTAGTCGGGCTGCCAGCCCGCGTCGGCGAGCGTCTTGCGCGCCTCGGCCTCGAGCGCGTCGATGTCGCGCCGGCCCGCCTGCCAGCCCGCGATCAGGCTTTTCAGCGTGCGCGACAGCAACAGCGCCTGCTCGCGCTCGGCCTCGGACAGATAGCCGTTGCGCGACGACAGCGCGAGGCCCGCGGCGCTGCGCTCGGTCTCGCCGCCGATCACGGCGATCGGCAGCGCGAGCTGCTCGACCATGCGGCGCAGCACCATCAGCTGCTGGTAGTCCTTCTTGCCGAACAGCGCGTGGGTCGGCTGGACGATGTTGAACAGCTTGTGCACAACCGTGCACACGCCGGTGAAGAAGCCCGGGCGGAACTCGCCCTCGAGGCGGTCGGCGAGCTCGGCCGGCGGCTGGATCTTGTAGCCCTGGGGCTCCGGATAGAGCTCGGCCTCGCTCGGCGCGAACACGAAGTCGCAACCGGCGCCCGCGAGCAGCGCGCAGTCGCGCTCGAGCGTGCGCGGGTACTGGTCGAAGTCCTCGTGCGGCAGGAACTGCAGGCGGTTCACGAAGATGCTCGCGACGACGGCGCCGGCCGCGCCGACCTGCGCACGGCCCTCGCGCACGAGGCTCAGGTGGCCGTCGTGCAGATTGCCCATGGTCGGGACGAACGCGCGCTGCGCGTAGGGGCCGAGCGCCTCGCGCAGCTCGGCGATGCGGTGGATGACCTTCATGCTCGCGCCGGCCTCAGAAGCCGTGGACCGCGTCGACTGGGAACGTGCCGGCCTTGACCTCGGCGACATAGTTCGCGACGGCCTGCTGGACCGAGCCCGCGCCTTCCATGAAATTCCTGACGAAGCGCGGCCGGCGGCCATGCGTGAGGCCCAGCATGTCGTGGAGCACGAGCACCTGGCCCGAGCACGCGACGCCGCCGCCAATGCCGATGATCGGCACGGGCAGCTCGCGCGTGAGCTCGGCCGCGAGCACCGCGGGCACCATCTCGAGCACGATCATCTGCGCGCCAGCCGCGACGAGCCCGCGCGCGTGCTGCCTGAGCCTTTGCGCGCCGGCCTCGTCGCGGCCCTGGACCTTGAAGCCGCCGAGCGCCGTGACCGTCTGCGGCGTGAAGCCGAGGTGGCCGCAGACCGGGATGCCGCGCTCGGTGATGAAGCGCACGGTGTCGTTGACCCAGTCGCCGCCGCCCTCGAGCTTGACCATCTGGGCGCCGAGCTTGAACAGCGCGGCCGCGTTCTTCCAGGCCTCTTCCCTGGACGCCTGGTAGCTGTCGAACGGCAGGTCGCCGACAATCCACGCATGGCTGTTGCCGCGCGCGACGCTGCGCGTGTGGTACAGCATCGAGTCCATGGACACGCTGACCGTCGACGCCGCGCCGTGCAGCACGTTGCCGAGCGAGTCGCCGACCAGCATCACGTCGACGCCCGCTTCGTCGAGCAGGTGCGCGAAGGTCGCGTCGTAGCAGGTCAGCATGGCGATCTTCTCGCCGCTCGCGTGCATCGCGAGCAGGCGCTGAAGATTCATGGGTTTGCGTTCGTTCATGGCTGTCTCCCGCCGGGGACATACAGTGCTTCCCTCCGGCGCGGCCGCAGTGTACTTGCGGACAAAATAGCCTGCCGGGTTTTCCAGAGGGTCCCTACCGATGACATTGACCGAGCTGCGCTACGTCGTCGCCGTCGCGCGCGAGCGCCATTTCGGCCGCGCCGCCGAGGCCTGCTTCGTCTCGCAGCCGACCCTGTCGGTCGCGATCAAGAAGCTCGAGGAAGAGCTCGACGTGAAGATCTTCGAGCGCGGCGGCAACGAGGTCACGCTGACGCCGCTCGGCGAGCAGATCGTGCGCCAGGCCCAGGCCGTGATCGAGCAGGCCGGCGCGATCAAGGAGATCGCGCGCGCGGGCCAGGACCCGCTCGCGGGCCCGCTCAAGCTCGGCGTGATCTACACGGTCGGCCCCTGGCTGCTGCCCGAGCTCGTGCGCGGCATGATCGACCGGCACCCGCAGATGCCGCTGATGCTGCAGGAGAACTTCACGGTCAAGCTGCTCGACCTGCTGCGCAGCGGCGAGCTCGACTGCGCGATCCTCGCCGAGCCCTTTCCCGACGCGGGCCTCGCCGTCGCGCCGCTCTACGACGAGCCCTTCGTCGTCGCCGTGCCGCCCGGCCACGCGATGGCGCAGCGCGAATCGATCGATTCCGAGGAGCTGCGCGACGAGACCATGCTGCTGCTCGGCACCGGCCATTGCTTCCGCGACCATGTGCTCGAGGTCTGCCCCGAGTTCGCGCGCCTGTCGTCCGACGCCGAGGGCATCCGCAAGAGCTTCGAGGGCTCTTCGCTCGAGACGATCAAGTACATGGTCGCGTCGGGCATGGGCATCACGGTCGTGCCGGTGCTCGCGGCCGCGCGCGACGCGGCCCAGCTCAACTACGTGCCGTTCGCGGCCCCCGTGCCGTCGCGGCGCGTCGTGCTCGCGTGGCGCCGCACGTTTCCGCGCTTCGAGGCGATCGCCGCGCTGCGCAACGTCATATACGCGTGCAGCCTGCCGGGCGTGACCTGGCTGAGTTAGGCTCCTGGGCGTCAGCGAACCCCAACCCACAGGAGTCCTCTTCATGAGCAAGCGCGCGAGCAAGCCCAGCATCGGCACCGGTATCAATATCGGCATCAGCGACAAGGACCGCGGCGCGATCGCCGGCGGCCTGTCCAGGCTGCTCGCCGACACCTACACGCTCTACCTGACGACGCACAACTTCCACTGGAACGTCACGGGCCCGATGTTCAACTCGCTGCACGCGATGTTCATGGCCCAGTACACCGAGCTGTGGAACGCGGTCGACCCGATCGCCGAGCGCATCCGCGCGCTCGGCCACGCGGCGCCGGGCTCCTACGCCCAGTTCGCTAAGCTCTCGAGCCTGCCCGACGCGCCGGCGACGCCGCCCAAGGCCATGGACATGGTCGCGATCCTCGTCGCCGGCCACGAGGGCGCGGCGCGCACCGCGCGCAGCCTGTTCGCGCTCGTCGACAAGGCCAGCGACGAACCGACGGCCGACCTGCTCACGCAGCGGCTGACCGTGCACGAGCAGGCCGCCTGGATGCTGCGCAGCCTGCTGGAGGCCTGAGCGGCGCTCAGAGCAAGTTCAGCAGCCCGACCACGCCGAGCGTCAGCGCTGCGATCGCGTCGCCGGCGATCAGGCCGCCGCCGATCAGCGAGGTCGGGCTCATGTCGGCGGGCAGCTCGGCCTCGCCCTCGGCGGGCCTGGGCGCGAAGGTGTTGACGAGGCTCGAGACCACGCCGCCGGCGCCGAACCACAGCGAGGTCGGCAGGTTCACGAACCCGCCGAACGAGGACGCGTAGGGGCTCGGCAGCAGCACCGCGTCGACGACGAAGTCGGTCGCGACGCCGGCGCGGCTCGCCGCGGCCCAGCGCCGCCAGCCCGGATGGCCGCGCAGCGCCTTGCGCAGCACCTCGGTCGCGACGCCGATCGCCACGCCGATCCAGATCGCCGTGATCTGGTAGGGCTTGGGGCTGGCGAGGCTGCGCAGCGCGCCGACGAACTTGTAGGTCATCGCCGAGGTCCACTGGGCCGGCGCCTCGGCCGCCGACATCACGGTCTGGTCGAGCTTGAGCACCGGGTAGGCGGCCATGAACAGCTCGGCCGCCGCAACGGCGAGCACGGCGCCGAGCACGAGGCCGATCGCCTGGAAGCGGAACTGCAGCGCCCGGTTCGAGCCGAGGCGCCAGCCGGTCGAGCGGTCCTGCTGCATGTCGCCGGCCGTGCTGCACGACACGAACACGACGGTCGCGGCCATCAGGCTCAGGCCCGGGTCGTGCAGGCCCAGCGACGCGAGGATCAGCACGGTCACGACGAAGGCCGACGAGATCGGGTTCCAGTCGGTCAGGCCCAGCGAGATGCCGTTGACGAGCGCGAACACGAACACGAGCAGGATCGCGAAGCCCATCACGCCCGGCGCCTCGCCGAAGAACCGCATGCCGGCGACGACCGTCGCGAGGCTCCAGAACGCGACCCAGGCGAGCAGGCGCGGCACGCTCGCGCGCGGGCCGGTGCGCTGCTCCTCCGGCACGGCGGCCGTCGCGCCGGGCGTGGCCAGGCGGCGCACGGCGCGCCACAGGATCAGCGTCATGTCGATCGCGGCCGCGCCGAGCACCATGCCGAGCGCGACGAGGAAGGCGATCTTGCGGAACGGCTCGCCCGGCTGCAGCCAGCCGGCCGCGATGAACACCGGCGTGAGCGCCTTGAACGCCAGGCCGCCGACGATCGCCGGCACGCCGACGCGCGCGCCGACGATCAGGCCCGCGCCGAAGGTCGAGCAGGAGAACTCGGTCGCCGCGATCCAGGCGATCTTGGCCGCCGCGAAGCCGCCGGCCAGGCCCACGCCCATGCCGCCGAACAGGCGCGCTACCGAGCGCTTGAGCAGCTCGGGGTCGGTCAGCGCGCGCAGGATGTTCGCGACCGCGAGCCCCGACGGGAAGGTCAGCTGCATGCGCTCGACGAGGATCGGCGTGTAGAGCATGCCGATGCCGGCCGCCATCATGCTGATGCACAGCATGTAGACGATCAGCTGCCAGGCCGGCTTTTGCGGCATGCCCATCCATACCATGGCCTGGATCAGCGCGCTCATCGCCATCATGCCGGCGACCGAGGCGGCCGTGGTCTGGATGTAGTTCGCGCCATGCTTGCCCTCGGCGCCGTAGCCGTAGGTCACGACCGAGCCGAGGATGCCGGCGAGCACCTGGCCGCCGACGAAGAAGCCGATCGAGAAGTTCATGAACGCGGCCGTGATGCCGCCGAGCGGCCCGAGCACGAGCATGCCGATCGCGCCGAGCAGCGCGTAGTAGCGCCAGCTGCCGACGGCGGGCAGCCAGGCCCAGCGGCGGGTGTCGTCGGGAAGCGCGCTGGCGCGCGTCGGCGGGGTCATCGGCGGGGTCATCGGCGGCGGGCTGGGAGCGAGGACGCGGCGGACTGTACCCGCGCCATCGGCGCCACGGGGCGTGCGGCGGGGTAAAGCAGGGAGGGATAATCCCGGGTTAGTCCGCACCAAGCCCCATGTCCACCGAACCTGCTGCCCAGCCCGCCGCGTCCGCGCTCCAGTCCGAAGTCCGGCGCCGCCGCACCTTCGCGATCATCAGCCACCCCGACGCGGGCAAGACCACGCTGACCGAGAAGCTGCTGCTGTTCTCGGGCGCGATCCAGATCGCCGGCAGCGTCAAGGCGCGCAAGGCCTCGCGCCACGCGACCTCGGACTGGATGGAGATCGAGAAGCAGCGCGGCATCTCGGTCGCGTCCTCGGTCATGCAGATGGAGTACCGCGACTGCGTGATCAACCTGCTCGACACGCCGGGCCACCAGGACTTCTCGGAAGACACCTACCGCGTGCTGACGGCCGTCGACGCGGCGCTGATGGTCATCGACGCGGCGAACGGCGTCGAGCCGCAGACGCGCCGCCTGCTGCAGGTCTGCCGCGCGCGCAACACGCCGATCCTGACCTTCGTGAACAAGATGGACCGCGAGGTCCAGGAGCCGCTCGCGCTGCTCGACGAGATCGAGCGCGAGCTCGGCATGACGGTCGTGCCCTTCACCTGGCCGGTCGGCATGGGCAAGCATTTCCACGGCGTGATGGACCTGCGCCGCGAGCAGATGCGCGTGTTCGCGCCCGGCGAGGACCGCGTCGCCGGCGCCGAGGAGGTGCTCGCCGGCCTCGCGAACCCGGCCTACGCCGAGCGCTTCGGCCTGCAGTACGAGAACGCCCAGGGCGAGGTCGAGCTCGTGCGCGAGGCCGCGCCCGAGTTCAACGAGGCCGATTTCCTGAGCGGCCGCCAGACGCCGATGTTCTTCGGCTCGGCGGTCAACAACTTCGGCGTCCAGGAGGTCCTGGACGCGCTCGTCGAGCTCGCGCCGCCGCCCGGCGAGCGCGCGGCGCTGCAGCGCGTCGTCGAGCCCGAGGAGGCCAAGTTCAGCGGCGTGGTGTTCAAGATCCAGGCGAACATGGACCCCGCCCACCGCGACCGCATCGCGTTCCTGCGCGTCGCCTCGGGCCATTTCGAGCGCGGCATGCGCCTGAAGGTCGTGCGCTCGGGCAAGGAGCTGCGCCCGAACACGGTCGTGAGCTTCCTGTCGCAGCGCCGCGAGCTGCTCGACGAGGCCTTCGCGGGCGACATCATCGGCATCCCCAACCACGGCATCCTGCAGCTCGGCGACACGATTACCGAGGGCGAGGCGCTGCAGTTCACGGGCCTGCCCTTCTTCGCGCCGGAAATGTTCCGCGCCGTCGAGGTCGCCGACCCGCTCAAGACCAAGCAGCTGCGCGAGGGCCTGCGCCAGCTCGGCGAGGAAGGCGCGATCCAGGTGTTCCGCCCCGAGGCCGGCACGGTGCTGCTGCTCGGCGCGGTCGGCCAGCTGCAGTTCGAGGTCGTCGCCCACCGCCTCGAGCACGAGTACGGCGTGCGCTCGCGCATCACGCCGGTGCGCTACAACGTCGCGCGCTGGGTCACCTGCGAGGACGTCGACGGCGCGGCGGGCAGCGGCGAACGCGAGCTGCGCCGCTTCATCGACCACAACGCCCACCGCGTCGCCTGGGACGCCGTGAACGCGCCGGCCGTGCTGCTCGAGTACGCGGGCGAACTGCGCGCGATGCAGGACAACTGGCCCAGGATCAAGTTCCACGCGCTGCGCGAGCACGCGGGCCTCGTATTCCAGCAAAAGCTGGAAGGGTGAGATCGGACCGAGCAGCGTCCTGAGGACGCTGCGACGCCGATCGAACGCCGGCCGCCGTCTTGCGGCGGCTGGCCGGGGGAACCTCGGAGCGCCGGCCGCCGTCTTGCGGCGGCTGGCCGGGCGACTCTGTACGCCAGGCGGACACCGCGCACCGCGCCGAGGCGCGCTGCCTGAAATCCGTACGTCGTGCCCGGGCCACGCCCGAAGCCGCCCCAGGCAATCCCCTTTGCCCTAGCCCCGCTCCAGGCCCTACATTCGGGGTCCTGAACAAGACCAACATGCGATGAGCGAACTCATCCTCGAGACAACGGGCCTGAGCAAGGACTTCAAGGGTTTCACGGCCGTGGACGGCGTGGACCTGCGCGTGCAGCGCGGCCATATCCATGCCTTGATCGGGCCGAACGGCGCGGGCAAGACGACCTGCTTCAACCTGCTCACGAAGTTCCTGACGCCGACGCGCGGGCGCATCGTGTTCGGCGGCGTCGACATCACGGCCGAGCGCCCCGCGCAGATCGCGCGGCGCGGCGTGATCCGCTCGTTCCAGATCTCGGCCGTGTTCCCGCACCTGACCGTGCTCGAGAACGTGCGCATCGGCCTGCAGCGCTTCACGGGCACGAGCTACCACTTCTGGCGCGGCCTGTCGGGCCTGCGCGCGCTCGACGCGCGCGTGCTCGAGCTGCTCGAGCTCGTCGACCTGCGCGACATGGCCCAGCTGAAGGCCGGCGAGCTCGCCTACGGCCGCAAGCGCGCGCTCGAGATCGCGACGACGATGGCGATGGAGCCGCAGCTGATGCTGCTCGACGAGCCGACCCAGGGCATGGGCCACGAGGACGTCGACCGCGTGACCACGCTGATCAAGCGCGTCGCCGAGGGGCGCACCGTGCTGATGGTCGAACACAATATGAAGGTGGTCTCGCGCATCGCCGACCGCATCACCGTGCTCGCGCGCGGCAGCGTGCTCGCCGAGGGCGACTACGCGAGCGTGTCGGCGCACCCGGCCGTGCTCGAGGCGTACATGGGCAGCGAATCCGCCGAGCTCCAAGGGGCGCATTGAGATGTCCACCCCGGCGCTCGAAATCACGGATCTGCACGCCTGGTACGGCGAGAGCCACATCCTCCACGGCCTGTCGCTGCGCGTCGAGCCGGGCCAGGTGCTCACCCTCCTCGGCCGCAACGGCGCGGGCCGCACGACGACGCTGCGCGCGATCATGGGCCTGACGGGCCGGCGCGCGGGCTCGATCAAGGTCCACGGCAGCGAGACGATCGCGCTGCCGACGCACCGCATCGCCCACCTGGGCCTCGGCTACTGCCCCGAGGAGCGCGGCATCTTCGCCTCGCTGACGACCGAGGAGAACCTGCGCCTGCCGCCGCCGCTGCGCAAGGCCCGCGGCAAGGCGATGAGCGAGCAGCAGATTTATGCGATGTTCCCGAACCTCGCCGAGCGCCGCCACAGCCCGGGCACCAGGCTCTCGGGCGGCGAGCAGCAGATGCTCGCGGTCGCGCGCATCCTGCGCACCGGCGCCGACATCCTGCTGCTCGACGAGATCTCGGAAGGCCTTGCGCCCGTGATCGTCCAGACCCTCGCGCGCATGATCACGGCGCTCAAGGCCGAGGGCTTCACGATCGTCATGGTCGAGCAGAACTTCCGCTTCGCCGCGCCCCTCGCCGACCATTTCGTCGTGATCGAGCATGGCGAGGTCGTCGAATCGTTCGCCCGCACCGAGCTCGACGCGAAGCGCGCCGTGCTCGACGCGCTGCTGAGTGTCTAGCTTTGTTGTTGCATCCAAACCGGAGGAGACTGTCATGAACCCATCCAAGCTCAAGCGCCTCGCCAGGGCCGGCGTCGCCGCCCTCGCCCTCGCCGGCGGCGCTAGCGCCCAGGCCCAGGTCTCGGGCGACGTCGTGAAGATCGGCTTCCTGACCGACATGTCGAGCGTGTACGCCGACATCGACGGCCCGGCCGGCGTCGAGGCGATCAAGATGGCGATCGCCGACATGAAGGGCGTCGCGGCCGGCAAGAAGATCGAGTTCATCTACGCCGACCACCAGAACAAGCCCGACATCGCCGCGAGCAAGGCGCGCGAGTGGATCGACACCCAGGGCGTCGACCTGCTCGTCGGCGGCACGAACTCGGGCGTCAATATCGCGCTCGCGAAGATCGCGGCCGAGAAGCACCGGCCGTTCATCTCGATCGGTGCGGGCTCGGCGCGCCTGACCAACGAGGACTGCACGCCCTATACCGTGCACTACGCCTACGACACCGTCGCGCTCGCGCGCGGCACCGTCAACCCGATGGTCAAGGCCGGCGGCAAGAGCTGGTACTTCCTGACCGCCGACTACGCGTTCGGCGCCTCGCTGCAGGCCGACGCGACGGCCGTCATCGACAAGGCCGGCGGCAAGGTGCTCGGCGCCGTCAAGCACCCGCTCAACGCGAGCGACTTCTCGTCCTTCCTGCTGCAGGCGCAGAGCAGCGGCGCGCAGGTGCTGGGCCTCGCCAACGCGGGCGGCGACACGATCAACTCGATCAAGGCCGCGAACGAGTTCGGCCTGACCAAGAGCATGAAGCTCGCGGGCCTGCTGATGTTCATCAACGACGTGCATTCGCTGGGCCTGAACACGGCCCAGGGCATGTACCTGACCGACAGCTGGTACTGGAACGAAAGCCCGGCCGCACGCGAATGGAGCCGCCGCTTCTTCGACAAGATGAAGCGCATGCCCTCGTCGCTGCAGGCCGCCGACTACTCGGCCGTCACGCAGTACCTGAAGGCCGTCGACGCGCTCAAGACCGACGACCCGGACAAGGTCATGGCCAGGCTCAAGTCCACGCCGATCGACGACTTCTACGCGAAGGGCCAGATCCGCAAGGAGGACGGCCGCTTCGTCCACGACATGTTCCTGCTCCAGGTGAAGGCGCCGAAGGACTCGAACGAGCCCTGGGACTACTTCAAGGTCGTCCAGCGCATCCCCGGCGACGAGGCCTATACCAAGCTCGCCGACAGCAAGTGCCCGCTGGTGAAGAAGTAAGAAGGACCGCCCCAGCATGACCGAAGTCTTCGGCGTCCCGCTGCCCGCGCTGCTCGGGCAGCTGCTGCTGGGCCTCGTGAACGGATCGTTCTACGCGATCCTGTCGCTGGGCCTGGCGGTGATCTTCGGCATGCTCAACATCATCAACTTCGCGCATGGCGCGTTCTACATGATGGGCGCGATGCTGGCCTGGCTGGGCCTCGACGCGCTGGGGCTCGGCTACTGGCAGATGCTGCTGCTCGCGCCGCTCGCGGTCGGGCTGCTCGGCGTCGTCGTCGAGCGCCTGCTGCTGCGCTGGCTCTACCAGCTCGACCACCTCTACGGCCTGCTGCTGACCTTCGGCATGACGCTCGTGACCGAGGGCCTGTGGCGCTCGTTCTACGGCGTGTCGGGCCAGCCCTTCGACGTGCCCGAGGCGCTGCACGGGGCCACCAACCTCGGCTTCATGATCCTGCCGAACTACCGCGCCTGGGTCGTGCTCGCCTCGCTCGTCGTGTGCCTCGGCGTGTGGGCGCTGATCGAGAAGACGCGGCTCGGCGCGCTCCTGCGCGCGGGCACCGAGAACCCGCGCCTGACCCAGGCCTTCGGCGTCAACGTGCCGCTGATGGTCACGCTGACCTACGCGGGCGGCGTCGCGCTCGCCGCGTTCGCGGGCGTGCTCGCGGCGCCGATCACGCAGGTCTCGCCGCTGATGGGCAGCCAGCTGATCATCGTCGTGTTCGCCGTCGTCGTGATCGGCGGCATGGGCTCGATCCTCGGCGCGATCGTCTCGGGCCTGGGCCTCGGCGTGATCGAGGGCCTGACCAAGGTGTTCTACCCCGAGGCGTCGAACACCGTCGTGTTCGTCGTCATGGCGCTCGTGCTGATCGTGCGCCCGGCCGGCTTGTTCGGGAAAGAAAAATGAGCGCAGCGATGACGCCGACGGCGCAGCCGTCGAAACGAAACCCCTGGCTCGGCTACGGCCTGATGTTCGTGCTGATCGCGCTGCTGCCGGCCTTCGGCGCCTACCCGATCTTCGTGATGAAGGTGCTGTGCTACGCGCTGTTCGCCTGCGCGTTCAACCTGCTGATCGGCTTCACGGGCCTCCTGAGCTTCGGCCACGCGGCGTTCCTCGGCGCGGCCGGCTACGCCTGCGGCCACGCGCTCAAGGTCTGGGGCCTGCCGGCGCCGCTGGGCCTGCTGTTCGGCGCGCTCGCCGCGGGCGGGCTCGGCCTCGCGATGGGCCTGCTCGCGATCCGGCGCTCGGGCATCTACTTCGCGATGATCACGCTCGCGCTCGCGCAGATGGTGTTCTTCTTCTTCCTGCAGGCGCCGTTCACGGGCGGCGAGGACGGCCTGCAGGCGGTGCCGCGTGGCAGCTTCCTGGGCCTCGGCCTCGACGACGACCTGCACCTGTACTACGTCGTGCTCGCGATCTTCGTCGCCGCGTTCTGGCTGATCTACCGCACCGTGCACTCGCCGTTCGGCCAGGTGCTGATGTCGATCCGCGAGAACGAGGCGCGCGCCACCTCGCTCGGCTACGACGTCGAGCGCTTCAAGCTGCTCGCCTTCGTGCTGTCGGCGCTGCTCGCCGGCCTCGCCGGCGCGACCAAGACCCTCGTGCTCGGCTTCGCGACGCTCAGCGACGCGCAATGGGGCACCTCGGGCGCCGTGATCCTGATGACCCTGGTCGGCGGCATGGGCACGCTGACCGGCCCCATCGTCGGCGCGCTGCTCGTCGTGCTGCTCGAAAACAAGATCGGCGACTTCGGCAACTGGCTGGCGCAGCTCACCGGCGTGCAGTGGTTCGCTGGCCTCGGCGAATCGGTGAGCCTCGTGACCGGGCTGATCTTCATCGTCTGCGTGCTCGCGTTCCGGCGCGGCATCGTCGGCGAGGTCGGCGCGCTGATCGCGCGCGTGCGGCGCGCCTGAGCCGCCCCGCGCGGCACCGCGGGCGCGCCGATAATCGGCGGCGATGATGAACGCCTCCTCCGCCGCCGAACTGCCGCGCTGGCGCGACCGCCTGCAGGCCTGGTCCGACCTGATCCGCTGGAACCGCCCGGCCGGCTGGCTGCTGCTGCTGTGGCCGACGCTGTCGGCGCTGTGGATCGCCGCCGACGGCTGGCCCGGCTGGCACCTGCTCGCGGTGTTCACGGCCGGCACGGTCCTGATGCGCTCGGCCGGCTGCTGCGTCAACGACGTCGCCGACCGCGAGTTCGACCGCCATGTCGAGCGCACGGCGGCGCGCCCGGTCACGACCGGCCGCGTGTCGGTGCGCGAGGCGCTGCTCGTCGGCGCGGCGCTCGCGCTCGTCGCGTTCGGGCTCGTGCTGACGACCAACCCGGCGACGATCGCGCTGTCCTTCCCGGCGCTCGCCGTCGCCCTGCTCTACCCCTACGCGAAGCGCGTGTTCGCGATGCCGCAGGCGGTGCTTGGCGTCGCGTTCTCGTTCGGCATCCCGATGGCCTTCGCGGCGACGCTCGGCGGCGCCGACTGGCGCTGGGACTCGCTGCACGGCGCGGTGCCGCTATCGGCCTGGGCCCTGCTCGTCGCGAACCTGTTCTGGGTGCTCGCCTACGACACCGAATACGCGATGGTCGACCGCGACGACGACATCCGCATCGGCATCCAGACCTCGGCGCTCACGCTGGGCCGCTACGACGTCGCCGGCGTGATGGCGTTCTACGCGGTCTTCGTCGCGGCCTGGGCCGCGCTGGGCCTGCACCTGGGCCTGGGCCGGCCCTTCATGCTCGGCATCGTCGGCGCGGCGGCCCAGGCCGTCTGGCACTGGCGTTTGATCCGCACGCGCGACCGCGCGGGCTGCTTCAAGGCCTTCCGGCTCAACCACTGGCTCGGCGCGACGCTGTTCGCCGGCACCGTGCTCGACTTCGCGCTGCGCTGAATGCCGCTGAACTAGGCGTCTATTCGAACGGGTAGCGCACGCCGAGCTCGCCGCGGATGCGGTCCATCCAGCCGAGGATCTCGAGCGTCTCGGCGTGGGTCATCGAGGGGCTCTCGACGCGGCCCGCGCGGATGCAGGCCTCGGCCTCCTCGATCTCGCCCTCGAAGCCGTTGATGCGCCACGGCGCGTCGACGACTTGCGCGGGCTGGCCGTGGCGCTGCAGCGCGACCTGCTGGCCCATCCAGAAGTTCAGCGGCACCGAGATCGTGCCGCCCTCGCCGTGGATCAGCAGGGTGTTCGGCGAGCTCAGGTCGAGGCCGCAGACGAACTGCGCGACGACGCCGCCCGCGAAGCCGAGCTGGCCGTGCACGCGCAGGTCGACGCCGGTCGGCGCGAGCCGGCCCTGCACGTCGAGGCGCTCGAGCGCGGGCACTGTGCCCAGCGCCTGCTCGAGCGCCCAGCGCGTCGCGGTCAGGTTGTAGATGCCGATGTCGAGCAGCGCGCCGCCGGCGAGCGCCGGGTCGAACAGGCGGCTCGCGGGCTCGAAGGCGGCCGGGAAGCAGAAGGTCGACTCGATCGCGCGCAACGGCCCGACAGCCTGCTCGCGCAGCCAGCCGCGCAGCACCGCGTAGGCGGGCAGGAAGCGCGTCCAGACCGCCTCCATCAGGAACACGCCGCGCTCGCGCGCGAGCGCGACGAGCGCCTCGCCCGCGGCGCGGTTCGGCACGAGCGGCTTCTCGCACAGCACGGGCTTGCCGGCGAGCAGCGCCGCGCGTACCGGCGCGCCATGCTGGGCGTGCGGCGTCGCGACGTAGACGGCGTCGACGGCCGGGTCGGCGAGCACGGCCGCGAGGTCGGTGCTCGCGTAGGGCGCGGCGGCGTCTGCGGCCGGCCATTCGGCGTGACTCCAGGCCGCGAACGCCGCCGCGCGCGCGGCGTCGCGGCCGTGCACGGCGACGAGGCGGCTGGCGGGCAGCGAACCGACCGCGTGGGCAAAGCGGCGCGCGATCTTGCCGGGGCCGATCACGGCCCAGCCGAATGTCTTCATGGCGACGCGGGCCCGCGGCCCGCCGTGGTGACGATGGCCGCGATTCTCACCTGCGGCGCCACTACGCCGAGGATGCAGTGAATTTCCGGGCCGAGCGCCGGGCCGCCCAAGGCGGCTATGCCGCGGGGGAGCGAGCCCGCACCGAACAAGCGCCTGCGCGCTTGTTCGCGGCTGGCGAGCGCCGGCCGGCATGCTTGCCGGCTGGCCGACTGGGCTGGCCCGCGTTCGGCGCGGCCAGACCGGGCGAGGGGCTTCAGGTCAGCGCAGGTTCAACAGATCGGCGAGCTGCTCGCGCAGCTCGCGGCCCTCGGCGCGGCGCGCCTTGGTCGCGGCGCGCGCGTAGGCGGCCTCGGCCTTTTCGCGCAGCGCGACCGCGCGCGCGAGCGCCTCGGCGTAGCGCGCCGGCGTGTAGGTGTTCTCGGTGCCGATATAGACGCTGCGGCCGGCCGGGCGCTCGCCGAAGCGCGGCAGCGAGACCGCGAAGCTGCAGTCGCGCACGCGGCTGCCGACGCGCCGGCGCACGATCGGCCCCGAGATGCCGACCGGCAGCTCGCTCGTCTTGTTGCCGCTCGGCACGCGCTGCAGCCGGCTCGGCGCGGGCAGCTTCGCGATGCGCGCGAGCAGCGCCTTGGCGGCCGCCGCGAGCGCGGCCTCGGCGCCGCTGCCGTCGCCCGAGTTGTCGGAAAAGAGCTTGGTGCCGCCGTAGCGCAGCTGCCAGCCATGGGTCGACTGGTGGTCGATGCGCTGGATGCACTGCGGCACGGTGAACCTGGCTCCGTTGAAGATGACGACTTCCCTGGTCTTCATGACTGCCCTCTTGGCTTGGAGGGGGCCGAAGCCCCATGCGCAGAGTTTATGGAGTCATGGCCTGCGCACGGCCTTGCGCCGCGATCAAGGCTTGCTGCGGATCAAATCCGGCGCGAACAGCTCCATCACGCGCAGCTGCGCGCCGTACCGCGTAAATACCGAATTACGTGACCAGAGCATGGCGGGGCTCGGCGGCGCGCCGGTCGCGGCGCGCCATTGGCGCGCCATCTGGCGCCGCGTATGGCCGAAGCGCGCGAGGCGGCGGGGCTGGAGCTCGCTGCGCACGACGCGCGGGTCCTCGTAGAGCAGGTGGCCCAGCGGCCGGCTGCCGAGGCCCTTGATCGCCTTCCAGGGCCCGGCCAGCGCGCTCTGGTGTAGCGAGGAGCGCGCCCACACGAGCGGCACGCCGTCGACGCGCAGGATCACCTCGCGCACGATCGTACAGCCGTGCCGCGGCAGGCCCAGGGCGCTGCGCTCCCGGGCGCGCAGCGGCTGCACGCCCTGGCTCAGCACCTCGACCTCGAAGTCCGTGCCGGTGCGCGCGAGCCGCTTGCTCAGCGAACCCGGCGCGCGCAGCCACCTGCGCAGGCTCGTCCGCGTCGCGATGCCCATCCGGCGCTCAGGACCCGAATTCGTCGCCGAGCTCGCGCGCGCGAACGGCCGCCGCGTGGACCGCCCGGCGCATCGCGGCAGCGACGCCGTCGGCGTCGAGGCTCGTGATCGCGGCGTGGGTGGTGCCGCCCTTGGACGTGACGCGCGCGCGCAGCAGCGCCGCGTCGTCGTCGCACGCCAGGCCCTGCGCGGCCGCGCCGCCGCAGGTCGCGAACGCGAGCTCGCGCGCCTGCGCGGGGCTCAGGCCGAGCTCGACGCCGGCCGCCGTCATCGCCTCGACGAGGTAGAAGAAATACGCGGGTCCCGAGCCCGACAGCGCGGTCACCGCGTCGAGCTGCTCCTCGCGTTCGAGCCACAGCAGGCGGCCCGTCGGCGCGATCACGGTCTCGACGAGGCTGCGGTCCGCGGCCACGACGGCCGGGCTCGCGTACAGGCCCGCGATGCCCGCGCCGATCAGCGCGGGCGTGTTCGGCATCGCGCGCACGACGCGCGCGGCGCCGCTCGCGCGCGCGATCGCGTCGCTGCGCACGCCGGCCATGACCGAGAGCTGGAGGGCCTGGCCGACGAAGGGCGCGCAGGGCGCGGCGGCCGCGCCGAACAGCTGCGGCTTGACGGCCCAGACGACGAGGCGCGCCGTGCTGAGCCGCGCGTCGGCCGCCGCGACGGCGACAACGCCATGCTCGGCCTGCAGCTTCGCGCGCTGCGCGTCGCCGGGGTCGACGACGAGCAGCGACGCGCCCGCGCGGCCCGCGCGGCACAGGCCGGCGACGATCGCGCTGGCCATATTGCCGCCGCCGATGAATGCGATCTCGATAGTCATGGCGCCAGTTTAGGGGTGTCGCGACCGGTCATGCGCGAGCCGGCCGGCGCGTCCCGTGCGACCGGCCGGCGCCGCTTCGGAGCGGCGCCCGCGCGGGCACTCACTTCGAGCCGGCCTCGGCGAGCAGCGCCGCGTTGCCGCCGGCCGCCGCCGTGTTGACGGTGACCGTCTGCTCGGCGACGAAGCGGTAGAGCTGGCGCGGCGCACCGGCCGCCGTGATCAGCGGCACGATCGCGCCGGGCCGCGCGGCGAGGCGCGCGACCAGCGCGGCGACGCCGGCCGAGCCGGCCAGCGCGACGCCGGCGACGCGCGCGTCGGCGAGCGCCGCGCCGAGCGCCGCGGCCGGCGCGAACTCGAGCACCGCGGCCGGCACGCCCGCGCGCACGAAGCGCTCGCGCGCGCCGGTGTCGCCGCCGACCCAGAGCACCGCGTTGCCGGTCACGAGCGCGGCGGCGACGGCCGCCGCGTCGCTCGCGCCGCCATCGCCACCGACCACCGCGATCACGCCGCGGCCGTGTAGGCGCAGGACGTTGCTCTCGCCGGTCGGGCCCGGCAGCTCGACCTCGGCGAGCAGGGCCTCGGCCGCGTCGGCAAGCGCCGCGAAGCCCGCGCCGCGCAGGCGGCGCGCACGCTCGGCCGGCTCGAGCCCGGCCCAGTCGGGCTGGGCGCGCGCGAGGTCGGCGACGCGCGCGTCGAGCGCCGCGTCGGGGCCCGCGGCCGCGTCGAGCGCGAGCACGGGCGCGGCGCTGCTGCCCGCCGGTTCCTCGGCGAAGCGCTTCAGGTAGTTCGGGCCGCCGGCCTTCGGGCCCGTGCCCGACAGGCCTTCGCCGCCGAAGGGCTGGACGCCGACGACGGCGCCGATGATGTTGCGGTTGACGTAGACGTTGCCGATGCGCGCGAGCCTGGCGAGGCGTTCGGCGCGGCTGTCGATGCGCGTCTGGATGCCCAGCGTGAGGCCGTAGCCGAGGCCGTTGATGCGGCGGATCACGGCTTCGGCGTCGCCGCTCCAGCGCCACACGTGCAGGACCGGGCCGAAGATCTCGTCGCCGAGCTGCTCGAGGCGCTCGATCTCGAACGCGAGCGGCGCGAGCTGGTTCGGCAGGCTTTCCGCGACCGCGGCCTCGCCGATCAGGCGCGCGTCGCGGCGCAGGCGCGCGACATGGCGCGCGACGTTCGCGTGGGCCTCGGCGTCGATCAGCGGGCCGACGTCGGTCTCGAGCTTGGCGGGTTCGCCGACGCGCAGCTCGGCGAGCGCGCCGCGCACCATCTCGATCACGCCGTCGGCGATGTCGTCCTGCACACACAGCACGCGCAGCGCCGAGCAGCGCTGGCCGGCCGAGCGGAACGCGCTCTGCACGACCGCGTCGACGACCTGCTCGGGCAGCGCCGTCGAGTCGACGAGCATCGCGTTGATGCCGCCGGTCTCGGCGATCAGCGGCACCGGCACGCCGCCGTTCGCGGCCGCGCGCGCGGCGAGCGCGCGGTGGATGATCTGCGCGACCGCGGTCGAGCCCGTGAAGCACACGCCCGCACAGCGCGCGTCGGCGACGAGCGCCGCGCCGACCGTCTCGCCCGGGCCGTGCAGCAGCGCGAGCGCGTCGGCCGGCACGCCGGCCTCGTGCAGCAGCTCGACCATGCGCAGCGCGACATAGGGCGTCTGCTCGGCCGGCTTCGCGGCGACGGTGTTGCCGACGACGAGCGCCGCGGCGACCTGGCCCGCGAAGATCGCGAGCGGGAAGTTCCACGGGCTGATGCACACGAACACGCCGCGGCCGCCGAGGGCCGGGTCGGCCTCGGCGCCGTCGGCGTAGTAGCGCAGGAAGTCGACGGCCTCGCGGACCTCGGCGACGCAGTCGGCCTGGGTCTTGAACGCCTCCTTGACGAGCAGCGCGCAGAACGGCGCGAGGCGCGCCTCGAGCAGGTCGGCGGCGCGACGCAGCACGGCCGCGCGCTGGGCCGCGGGCTTCGTGGCCCAGCCGGCGAAGCCCGCCTGCAGGCGCGCCATCGCGACGTCGACGGCGGCCGCGTCGGCCGCGGCGACGGCCGGCACCTGCTCGGCCGCGAGCGCCGCGGCAATGCCTTCGCGCTGCGCCGGCGCGGTCAGGTCCAGGCCCGCCGAGTTGCGGCGCGCCCCGAGGATCGCGAGCGGCAGCGGCTGGCCGGGCGTGCGGCGCACCTCGTCGAGCGGCGCGGCGAGCAGCTCGGCCACGGGCACCTCGGCGTCGGCGAGCTGGTGCACGAAGGACGAGTTCGCGCCGTTCTCGAGCAGGCGGCGCACGAGGTAGGCGAGCAGGTCGCGGTGTTCGCCGACGGGGGCATAAACACGCACCGGAATATCGTTGGTGCTCAGGCCCCCCGCTTGAGCGGGGGGAGCGGGGGGTGTGGGCGACATTGCCCCCGCAGGGGTTTGCCGCGAGAACTCGCGGTAAACCCCTTCGCCCATGCCGTGGAGCCGCTGCATCTCGTAGGCCGTGGCGCCCAGGCCTGCTGCACGCGCCATCAGCGCGATCGCCGCGATCGTCCCCGCGTTATGGCTCGCGAACTGCGGGTAGATCACGTCGGCGTGCTGGATCAGCGCGCGCGCGCAGGCCAGGTAGGACACGTCGGTGTGCTGCTTGTGCGTGAACACCGGGTAGCCGGCGAGGCCGAGCTCCTGGGCGCGCTTGATCTCGCCGTCCCAGTACGCCCCCTTGACGAGGCGCACCATGAAGCGCAGGCCGTATTGGCGCGCGATGCCGGCGACGGTGTCGACGACCGCGAGCGCGCGCGTCTGGTAGGCCTGCACGGCGAGGCCGAAGCCCTGCCATTGCGGGTAGCTCGCGCCGATGCGCGCGGCGAGCGCGTCGAGGACCTCGAGCGAGAGCTCGAGGCGGTCGACCTCCTCGGCGTCGATCGTCAGGTTGATGTTCGCGGCGGCCGCGAGCTCGACGAGCTGCCACACGCGCGGCAGCAGCTCGGCGAACACGCGCTCGCGCTGCAGCACCTCGTAGCGCGAGAACAGCGCCGAGAGCTTGATCGAAATGCCGTCGGCCGCCATCGGCGAGGCCGCGCGGCGGCCCGGCAGGCCCGCCGCGATCGCCTCGATCGCGTTCACGTAGGCGGCCTGGTAGCGGCGCGCGTCGGCCTCGGTGCGCGCGCCCTCGCCGAGCATGTCGTAGGAAAAGCGCAGCAGCGGCTGGGCGCGCCGCGCCGCCGCCGCCTCGGCCATCGCCTCGCCGATATTGCGGCCGAGCACGAACTGGCGGCCGAGCAGCTGGATCGCGCGCACCGTCGCCGCGACGACGGTCTGCGCGCCGAGGCGCGCGAGCAGCCCGCCCTCGCGCTCGGCGTCGGGCAGGAACTTCTTGGACAGCCCGATCGCCGTCGCCGACAGGCTCGCGAGCATGCGGTGCGGGCCGTCCGTGGGCGCGTCGAAGTCGGCGCGGCCGAGCTGGTCGGCCGTCAGCGCGATCGCGGTCGGCGCGTCGGGCACGCGCAGGAGCGCCTCGGCGAGGCGCATCAGCGCGAGCCCCTCCGCCGACGTGATCGGGTATTCGCGCAGCAGCGACTCCATCGCCCAGAACGGCGCGGGCTTGGCGCGCACCTGCTCGACCCAGGGCCCGGCGAGGCGCAGCACGGCCGGCCAGTCGAGCCGGCCCTGCAGGCGCGCGGCCAGCATGTCGAGCACGGCGATCTCGTCGCGGTACGGGTCCGGCAGGCGCTGGACTTCGGGCGGGCAGGCAAATGGCGTCATGACAAGCTCTTTCTGAGAATTGCAGAACTCTAGAACTGCTTCGCATGGATTAAATTCGGTAGATCAACGCTCCTGTAGCCAAAAATCCATGGACAAGATCGACCAGCGCATCCTGCGCGAGCTCCAGCGCGACGGCCGCGTGTCCAACCTCAAGCTCGCCGAGGCCGTCCACCTGTCGCCGACCGCCGTGCTCGAGCGCGTCAAGCGCCTGACGCGCGACGGCGTGATCCTCGGCTACGAGGCACGCCTGAACCCGGCCAAGCTCGGCGCCGGGCTGATGGTCTTCATCGAGGTGCTGCTCGACCGCACGGTGCAGGATGTGATGGACAACTTCAAGGCCGCCGTGCAGGCGCGCCCCGAGATCCTCGAGTGCCACCTCGTCGCCGGCGGTTTCGACTATCTGCTCAAGACCCGCGTCGCCGACATGGCGGCCTACCGCGGCTTTGTCGGCGAAGTGATCTGGGCCCTGCCCGGGGTGCGCGAGACGCGCACCTACGCGGTCATGGAGGAGGTCAAGAACACGACCGCGCTCGCGCTTTGAAGGCGACCCGAAAGCGGCGCTTGAGCGTCGCGCAAACAAGCCAAAACTTTAGCCCCGAGACCCCCGCGAATCGGGGTGAAAACCCCGTCAAATCGATCTTGCCCCGCGCCTTGCAGGAGCCTAGATTTGGGTCAACGGGAGCTTCACAAATGATCGCTATTCCTGCCGCCGCCGCCAAGCTTTTCTCGAGCCTCGGGGAGAAGCGCGCGCGCATCGATCCGTCGAGCTGCGGCTGGTACGAGTCGAGCCTCGACCTGCTCAACGGCCTCGAAGTCCACGAGCACCCGGTCGACCCGCAGTCGCTCGCGCTGTGGACGACGCCGCCAGGCGCGCCCAAGCTGCCTTGAGCGGACCGGGGTCGCCCCGTCCCCTGTCGATGCCACCCCCGATGGGGGTCGCCGTCCGGACGCGCCGAAGATGGCGGCTCCCCAACCCCCGCTCCCGGAGCCCGCCATGCCTCTGCAGTTCCGCCCCACCCCGGCCCCGCGCACGACCGCGCGGCACGGCCGCCGCGCCGCCGCGCCCGACGCCGCGTCCGACACCCCGCCCCAGCACGCCTGCGGCTGGTTCGAATCGAGCTACGAGCTCGGCCACGGCCTCGTCGTGCGCGACCGCCGCGTCGACGCGCTGACCCTGGCCCTGTGGCCGGCGCCGCCGCTAAAGCACTGAGGTCCGCTGCGCCGCGGCCGCGCGGTGCAGGTCCTCGCGCGTATAGGGCCGCGCGTGGCCCGACAGGCGCAGCGCGAGCGCCGTGACCATCTCGTGGGTCTGCAGCGGCGGCGCGTAGACCGGCTGCAGCGAGAGGCCCGCGAGCGTCAGCACGGGCAGCCAGACCGGCACGGCCGGCGCGGGCCGCCACGGCGCGAGCAGGCCGCGCAGGCTCGCGGCGCTGACGGCGCAGCCGAGCGCGAAGCCGCCGAGCGCCTCGCTCGGCGAATGGGCGTGGACCGGCAGGCGCGAATAGGCGATCAGCGCGGCGAGCGCGAAGCCCGCGGCGACGCCGGCGCGCTGGGTGCGCGGACTGCGGTGCATCAGCGCGGTCCAGGCGAGCATCGGCAGGGTGCCGGCCGCGCACAGCGAATGGCCCGAGAAGCCCGTGAAGTCGAGCGTCGCGCTGCCATAGCCCCAGCCGATGAACGCGAGCTTGCTCAGCGTCGTGACAAGGCCCGCGCCGGCGAGCGCGGCCATCCAGCGCAGCGCCGCGCCGCCGCGGCCGGCGCCGAGCGCGAGCCAGCCGACGGCGATGAAGGCGAGCGGCATCAGGATGCCCATCTCGCCGAGCCGGGTCACGTAATGCCAGAACAGCAAGTCGGGGGGCGGCGCGAAATACGGGGTCGAAATCATGGCCGCGATGCTAGCGGCTCAAGATTGCGGCTTTGCGTGCCGGCTCAGACGAGCAGGCTCTGCCGCCCCGGACCCTCCTGGAGCTGGTGCGAGACGGCGACGAACTCCTCGGCTGGCATCGGCCGGCCGAAATGCCAGCCCTGGGCCCAGTCGCAGCCCTCGCGCTCGAGCCAGGCGGCCTGCTCGGCCGTCTCGACGCCCTCGGCGAGCACGTCGAGGCCGAGGCTGCGCGCGAGCACGATCACGGTGCGCGCGATCGCCGCGACGCTCGCGTCGCTGCCGAGCTCGCCGACGAAGCTGCGGTCGATCTTGAGCGTCTTGACCGGCATGCGCTTGAGGTAGGACAGCGACGAGTAGCCGGTGCCGAAGTCGTCGATCGCGACGCGCACGCCGCGCGCGGCCAGCGCGCCCAGCAGCTCGATCGCGCCCTCGGCGTCCTCGAGCAGCAGGCTCTCCGTGACCTCGAGCTCGAGCGCCTGCGGCGGGCAGCCGGTGTCGCGCAGGATCGCGTCGACGCTCTCGACGAAGTCGCTCTGGCGCAGCTGGCGCGCCGAGACGTTGACGGCGACCTGCTGCGGCTTGCCGGGCAGGCCCTGCCAGCGCGCGGCCTGCGCGCAGGCGGTCTCGAGCACCCAGCGGCCGATCGGCACGATCAGGCCGGTCTCCTCGGCGAGCGGGATGAACTCGGCCGGCGAGATCGGCCCGCGCGTCGGGTGGCGCCAGCGCAGCAGCGCCTCGGCGCCGATCAGCGCGCCGTCCGACAGGCGCACCTGCGGCTGGTACTCGAGGCGGAACTGCGCGGCCTCGTTGGCGAGGCGCAGCGCGTGCGTGAGCTCGAAGCGGCGCTGCACGGCCTGGGTCAGCTCGGGGCGGTAGGCCTGCACGCTGCTGCGCGCCTGGACCTTGGCGCGGCACATCGCGGCCTCGGCGTTGCGCAGCAGCTCGTCGACGCTCTGGCCGTCGGTCGGGAACAGCGCGAGGCCGATGCTCGCGCCGATATTGAAGCGCTGCTGGGCGTCGTCGCGGCCGACGACGACGGGCTCGCTCATCGCCTGGATCAGGCGGTCGCCGAGGCGCATCGAGGTTTCCTCGTCGACGAGGCCCGAGAGCATCACGACGAACTCGTCGGAGCCGACGCGCGCGACCGAATCGCTCGCGCGCACGACGTTGACGAAGCGCGCGGCGGCCTCGGTCAGCACCGCGTCGCCGGCGCTGTGGCCGGCGATGTCGTTGACCTCGCGGAAGCCGTCGAGGTCGATGTAGAGCACGGCCACGCAGGTGTGCTCGCGCTGCGCGATGCCGATCTGGCGCGCGACGCGGTCGCGCAGCAGCGCGAGGTTGGGCAGGCCGGTCAGGCGGTCGTGCAGCGACTGGTGCAGCAGCTCGGCCTCGGTCTGCTTGATGCGCGAGATGTCGGTCTGGACGAGCAGGTAATGCGGCTGGCCGTCGGCCTCGTGGGCCGGCACGCGCACGATCGTGACCCACACGGGCACGGACGCGCCGGTCTTGTGGCGCTCCATCAGCTCGCCGCTCCACTTGCCCTCGGCGTCGACGGCGCCCCAGATCTTCTTGAGCAGGAACGGGTCCTGCTCCTCGGGCAGCAGGTAGCGCGGCACGGTGCCGATCAGCTCCTCGGCGCTGAAGCCGGTGATCGCGCACATCGCCGGGTTGACGTCCTCGATGCGGCGCTCGGCGTCCATGATCACGATGCCTTCGCCGCAATGCTCGAAGACCGAGACCGCGCGGTGCAGCTTCGTCATCGCTTCGCGCAGCGCCGTGACGTCGCGCGCGACGCCGACGGCGCCGAGGTGCTGGCCGTCGTCGAACACCGGCGCCTGGACGACGTCGAGACAGACGCGCTCGCCGTCGGGCCGCAGATGCCAGCTCAGCGTGCGCTGGAGCACGCCGGCCGCGCCGCCGAGCGCGGGCGCCCAGCCGGGTGCGCGCTCGAGCTGGCCGTCGCCGCGGCCGACGAGGCCGGCCTCCGCGAGGCCCGTGCAGGCCTCGAACGCCGGGTTGCAGCCCTCGTAGGCGCCGCTCGCGTCCTTGAAATAGACCGGGTCGGGGATCGCGTTGAGCAGGGCCGAAAGCTTGCTGCGCTCGCGGCGCACGCGCGCGAGTTCGATGCGGCGCTGGCGCAGGCGCATGCGCTGCCATTGCAGCAGGCCGAGCACGAGGCCCAGCGCGACGGCGCCGAGCACGCCCGCGACGCCGAGCCACACGAGCGGCGCGTCGGCCGGCGCGGACGCGCCGCCCGCGTTGAACTCCGGCCAGGCCCGCGCCGGCAGGGCGAACACAAAAACTGTCGCCGTCAAGGCCACCCTGAGGCGGCGGTAGGTCATTGCCATGGTTCCATCGACCCGGTGCGCGCACCGCAGCGCTGCGCTGCGCTGAAGTACTGCGTTATTTGTTGGTATCGCGCACACCCCGGACCCGCGGGCGCTGCGACTTGCGCTAGTGTCAAACGCAGAGATGCGGCCGGGCCAGCGCTATAGCGTCAAAGCAACGCGCGTTCCCTGCAGGATTGCACGCTTTGCGTCCAATTCGCCGGCCTCGAAAGCCCCGCCGACGAGGTGGACGCTGCGCCCGGCCGCGCGCAGCGGCGCCTCGAGCTCGCGCAGCGGCTCCTGGCCAGCGCACAGCACGACGGTGTCGGCCGGCACGAGGCGGCGGTCGGCGCGCTGCTTGCCGGTGCTGACCCACAGGCCCTCGGCCGTGATCGCTTCGTAGTTGACGCCGGCGACCATCTCGACGCGGCGCATCTTGAGCGCCGCGCGATGGATCCAGCCGGTCGTCTTGCCGAGGCCCGCGCCGAGCTTGCCGGGCTTGCGCTGCAGCAGCGTGACGGCGCGCGCGGGCTCGCCGGGCTGCGGCGCGGCGAGCCCGCCGCGCTGCTCGGCCGGGTCGGCGACGCCCCATTCGCGCCGCCACGCGGCCGGGTCGAGCGTCAGCGAATGGCCGCGCTCGGTCAGGAACTCGGCGACGTCGAAGCCGATGCCGCCCGCGCCGACGATCGCGACGCGCGGTCCCACCGGCAGGCGGCGCGCGAGCACGTCGATGTAGCTGAGCACGCGGCCGGCGAGCGCCGGGTCGTCCTGGCCCGGAATGCGCGGGTTGCGCGGCGTCACGCCGGTCGCGAGCAGGACCTCGTCGTAGTCCATCAGCTCGGCGGCCTCGACGCGGCGGTTCAGGTGCACGGTCACGCCGGTCAGCTCGAGGCGGCGGCCGAAGTAGCGCAGCGTCTCGGCGAACTCCTCCTTGCCCGGGATCTGGCGCGCCATGTTGAACTGGCCGCCGATCGCGGCGGCCGCGTCGAACAGCTCGACGCGGTGGCCGCGCTCGGCGGCCTGAGTCGCCGCCGCGAGCCCGGCCGGGCCCGCGCCGACGACGGCGACGCGCTTCGCGCGCTGCACGCGCACGGGGCGGAACTCGTCCTCGTGCGCCGCCGCGGGGTTGACCAGGCAGCTGGCGATCTTGAGCTGGAAGGTGTGGTCGAGGCAGGCCTGGTTGCAGGCGATGCAGGTATTGATCTCGGCCGCGCGGCCCGCGCGCGCCTTGGCGACGAAATGCGGGTCGGCGAGCAGCGGCCGCGCCATGCTGACGAGGTCGGCCGAGCCGTCGGCGAGCACGCCTTCGGCGACCTCGGGCGCGTTGATGCGGTTGCTCGTGACGAGCGGCGTCGTGATGCCCTCGGCGCGCAGCTGCGCGCGCAGCTTGGCCGTGACCCAGGCGAAGCCGGCGCGCGGCACGCTCGTCGCGATCGTCGGCACGCGCGCCTCGTGCCAGCCGATGCCGGTGTTGATGATCGTCGCGCCGCCGCGCGCGACGCGCCGGCCGAGCTCGGCGACCTCGTCCCAGCTGCTGCCGTCGGGGATCAGGTCGAGCATCGAGAGCCGGTAGATGATGATGAAGTCGGGGCCGACGGCCTCGCGCATGCGCGCAAGGATCTCGAGCGGCAGGTTCATGCGCCGCGCGTAGTCGCCGCCCCAGCGGTCGCGCCGCTGGTTGGTGTGCGCGACGATGAACTGGTTGATGAAATAGCCCTCGGAGCCCATCACCTCGACGCCGTCGTAGCCGGCCTCGCGCGCGAGCTTCGCGCAGCGCACGAACGCGCGGATCTGGCGCTCGACGCCGCGCGCCGACAGCTCGCGCGGCTTGAACGGGCTGATCGGCGAGCGCAGCGCCGACGGCGCGACGCACAGCGGGTGGTAGCCGTAACGCCCGGTGTGCAGGATCTGCAGCGCGATCTTGCCGCCCTCGGCCTGCACGGCCGCCGTGACCTCGCGGTGGCGGCGCGCCGCGCCCGAGCTCGCGAGCGTGCCGGCGAAGGGCTTGGCCCAGCCCTCGATGTTCGGCGCGAAGCCGCCCGTGACGATGAGGCCGACCTCGCCGCGCGCGCGCTCGGCGAAGTAGCGCGCCATGCGCGTGAAATGCTTGCGCCCGTCCTCGAGGCCGGTGTGCATGCTGCCCATCAGCACGCGGTTGCGCAGGGTCGTGAAGCCGAGGTCGAGCGGGGCGAGCAGATGCGGATAATCCATGGGCGCGGATTCTTGCAGCAATGAATCTTCACGACGGTGATGCAAGCCCGTATCCGCCCCATTCCGACACGCCCCTACAATGCGGCGCTTGGGTGCGCTTTGGGTGCCCGTTTCTCCTTGGAGTCATATTCATGCGATTCGTGAAACTGGCTGCGGCCACCGCAGCCCTTGCCGCAGCGGGCCTGCTCGCGGCATGCGGAGGCAGCAGCGGTAGCCACGCCGGCGTGCGCCTGATCAACGCCAGTGCCGGCTATGCCTCGCTGGACCTGACGGTCAACAACACCAGCATCGACACCGGCGTGGCCTTCGGTTCGGCCGGCAGCTACGGCTCCGTCGACGTCAGCGCGACCACCACCCAGTTCCTCTCGAGCGGCACTGCGGTCTACACGACGACCCCGACCCTGACGGGCGGCAACAACTACGCCCTGATCGCCTACGGCTGGCAGGGTGGCCTCAGCTACAAGACGCTCCAGGAAAACCAGACGGCGCCGACCAGCGGCAACGGCGAACTGCTCGTGCTGAACCTGGCCCCCGATGCGGGCACCCTCGACACCTACCTGGTCCCGGTCAACACGGCCTGCAACGCGACGACCCTGTCGACCGGCACGGCGATCGCCGTGGGCGTCGTCGGCGGCGGCGGCAGCGGCTACAACACGACGACGTCGGGCAGCTACGGCGTATGCATCGTCGGCACCGGCAACACGGCCGACGTGCGCCTGACAATCCCGTCGATCACGCTTGCGAGCGCGAGCGTGAACACGTTGATCATCACGCCGACCAGCGGCGGCGTGCTCGTCAACGGCATCTTCGTCGTCCAGGGCGGCTCGGCGACGCCTTTCTACACCTCGAGCGCGCGCGTGCGCGTGGTCGGCTCGGTCCCGGGCACCTCGGCGACGACCCCGTCGACGATCTCGGGCTTGCTGACCTCGGGCTCGAACAGCGTCAACCTGCTCGGCACGAGCTCGGCCGTGATGCCGACGATCGGCAATTACCAGACCGTACCGTCCGGCGCCGGCGCCGTCGTCAACCTGTCGGTCAACGGCACGGCCCTTTCGACGCTGACGATGCCGACGATGGCACCCGGCGGCGACTACACGCTGCTCGTGACGGGCGCGCCCGGCGCGACGACGACGGCCATCCTGACCGACGACAATCGCCTGCCGCTGACGGCCGGCTACGCGAAGATCCGTCTCGTCAACGGCTCCTCGGACCCGAACGCGAGCCTGTCGATGTCGCTGGACTTCACGACGATCGCGTCGAACATCCTGCCCGGCAGGGCCTCGGCCTTCACGCAGGTCCCGTCTGACACGACCGGCAGCACGTCCGAAATCACGGTGCTGACCCCGACTTCGACGACGAACGGCTACGCGTTCGACAAGAGCGGCCTGAGCATCGTCAGCCAGGGCGTCTACAACGTCTACATGCTGGCCAACTCGGGCACGACTTTCGCCCAGTACGACTACATGCAGGGCATCATCGTGCGCGAGCGCTGATCGCGCAGCTCGCCAAACCTATCGATCGAAGCCCCGGCGCCGCAAGGCCCGGGGCTTTTTTTGCGCCCCGCCGTTACGTCCGGCAGGGACTTGCCGGGCGCGCCAGAATCGCAGCTTCAACAATTCCCGAACCGCCATGCCCATCGTTCGTGCCACCGTCCTCGCCCTGGCCCTCGCCGCGGCGCTGCCTGCCGCCCACGCGGTCCCCGAGCCGGTCGGCGTGGCCTGGCAGGAAGCCGGCGTCGACGCCGACGTCGACCGCGCGTTCGCCACTGCCCGCGAGCAGAACAAGCCGCTGCTGCTGTACTGGGGCGCCAAGTGGTGTCCGCCGTGCAACCAGCTCAAGGCGACGCTGTTCAAGCGCCAGGACTTCATCGAGCGCACGCGCGCATTCGTCGCGGTCCATATCGACGGCGACGCGCCCGGCGCGCAGAAGCTCGGCGCGCGCTTCAAGGTCGTCGGCTACCCGACCATGATCCTGTTCAACCCGGCCGGTGCCGAGCTCACGCGCCTGCCCGGCGAGATCGACGCGGCCCAGGTCGTCCAGGTCATGCAGCTGGGCCTCGCCGGCGGCCGCCCGGTCAAGGACGTGCTCGCCGACGCGCGCGCGGGCCGCCAGCTCGGCGCGAACGAATGGCGCCTGCTCGCCTACTACTCGTGGGAGACCGACGAGGCCCAGCTCGTCGACGCGGGCGCCGCCGGGGGCATGCTGACCGACCTCGCGATCGCGAGCCAGACCGGCGGTGCCGACGCCGAGACGACGACGCGGCTGTGGCTCAGGGCCCTCGCGATGAGCGACGCGGGCCACGGCGTCAAGCCCGACGCGGCGCTGACCGAGCGCGTGCGCGGCGTGCTCGCCGACCCGGCGCGCACGCGCGCCGAGGTCGACGTGCTCGCGAACTACGCCGACGCGATCGTGCGCGTGCTCGCCCCGGAGCCCGACGCGGCCCAGCAGCAGCTCGTCGGCGCGTTCGACGCGGCGCTCGCGCGCCTGCAGGACGACGCGACGCTGTCGCGCGGCGACCGCGTCACGGTGCTCGACGCGCGCATCGCGCTCGCGCGCCTGAACCAGCCCCGGACCGCGCTGAACCCCAAGATGCCGGCGCCGCTCGTCGCCGACGCGCGCGCGATGGCCGCGCGCTTCGGCCGCGAGATCGGCGACGGCTACGAGCGCCAGGCCGTGCTGCCCGAGGCCGCCGACATGCTCGCCGACGCGGGCCTGTGGAAGGACAGCGACGCGCTGCTCAAGGCCAACCTCGGCAAGAGCCACGCGCCCTACTACTTCATGAGCAAGCTCGGCGGCAACGCGCGCCGCCAGGGCCGCACGGCCGACGCCCTGCACTGGTACGGCGAGGCCTACGCGCGCAGCGAAGGCCCGGCGACGCGCCTGCAATGGGGATCGAGCTACCTCGCCGCGCTCGTCGAGCTCGCGCCGCAGGACAGCCGGCGCATCGAGGGCACGGCGACCGAGCTGATCGACGCCGCGGCGAAGGACCCGGCCGCGTTCTACGAGCGCAGCGCGCGCTCGCTGCAGCGCGCCGGCGGCCAGCTCGGCAAATGGGCGGCCGACGGCCACCACGCCGAGGTCATGGCTCGCCTGAAGACGCGCCTCGACGCGGTCTGCGCGAAGCTCGACGCGGCCGACGGCCAGCAGGCCGCCTGCGCCGCAGTTATCAAGTAGTCAGTTACTTGAGCAGGCCCTCGGCCTGCAGCGCGGCCTGCACGGCGGGCCGCGCGGCGACACGCGCGCGCCAGGCCTGCAGGTTCGCGAAGGCCGACAGGTCGAGGTTGGTCGGCACGCTCCAGCCGCTGACGGTGAACAGGTAGGCGTCGGCGGCCGTGAAGTCGGCGCCCATCACGTACGGCTTGCCCTCGAGCTGGGCGTCCACCCACTTGAAGCGCTCGATCAGCTTGGCGCGGAACAGCGCCTTGGCCTCCTCGGGCATGGCCGGGTTGAACAGCGGCGAGAAGCCCTTGTGCAGCTCGCTCGTGACGAAGTTCAGCCATTCCTGCAGGTGATAGCGCTCGCGCGTGCCGGCGGCCGGCGCGAGCCCGGACGCGGGCGCCTGGTCGGCGATCCACTGGACGATCGCCGGGCCCTCGCTGAGGCGTTCGCCGTCGTCGAACTCGAGCAGCGGCACATAGCCCTTGCTGTTGATCGTGTAGTAGTCGGTGCCGTCCTGCAGCTTCTTGGACTTGGTGCTCGCGAGCACGAGTTCAAAGGGCAGGCCGGCCTCGCGCAGCACGATGTGCGGGGACAGCGAGCAGGCGCCGGGGCTGTAGTAGAGCTTCATGGTCGTGCGACTTCCTGGTTGGACAGACCGGGGACGATACGTGAATCGTCACGCGCTTGCACGTGGCGCCCCTGTTCGCGTCTGCGCCATGCATCGCCCGCCTATGATCGCCCGCATGACGACCCACGCCTTCGAAGACTTCGCCGTCGGCAGCGTGCGCGAGTTCGGCCATCGCCTCGTCGACCGCGACGAAGGCCTCGCCTTCGCGCGCGCCTACGATCCGCAGCCGCTGCACCTCGACGAAGCGGCCGCGAAGGCCTCGGTGCTCGGCGGCCTGTCGGTCAGCGGCTGGCATACCTGCGCGATGGTCATGCGCATGATGTGCGACGACTACCTGCTCGACTCGACGAGCCAGGGCTCGCCCGGCATCGACCGGCTGCGCTGGCTCAAGCCCGTGCGGCCCGGCGACACGCTGCGCGTGCGCATGACCGTGCTCGAGGCGCGCGCGAGCCAGAGCCGCCCGCAGATCGGCCTCGTGCGCTCCGAATGGCTGGTGCTGAACCAGCGCGACGAGGCCGTCATGAGCATGGAAGGCTGGGGCATGTTCGGCCGCCGCGCCGCGGCCTGAGCCCCGGCTTCGCCCGGCGCGCGACACGCGTTCGGCAGACGCTTGACACCGCCCTGGTGCCATGGTGTACTAGTTCAACCATACACCAAGGGAAAGGCGCTCAGGTGGCCTTCGCGCATCGCTCACTATCCGCCCTCGGCCTGGCGCTGCTGGCCGCGACCGCATCGGCCGCGCCGCCCACGACGGCGTGCCGTGTCGCCGGCATCTCGACCGAGGTCCAATGCGGCGCCGTCACGCGCCCGCTCGACCCGGCCGAGCCCGGCGGCAAGCAGATCGAGGTCCATTACCTCGTCGTGCCGGCGCTCGCGCGCAACAAGCTGCCCGACCCGGTGCTGTTCCTCGCCGGTGGTCCGGGACAGAGCGCGATCAAGCTCGCGTCCAAGGTGCTGCCGCGGCTCGCGCGGCTCAACAACCGGCGCGACCTCGTGTTCGTCGACCAGCGCGGCACCGGCGCGTCGGCGCCGCTCGAGTGCCCGGACGACGACGCGCGCTCGGTCACCCTGGCCGATTCGCTCGACATGGAGCGCCAGTACGGACGCCTCGAGCAATGCCGCACCAAACTCGAGGCCCTGCCCTACGGCGACCTGCGCCAGTTCACGACGACGATCGCGATGCAGGACGTCGACGCGGTGCGCGCCGCGCTCGGCGCCGAGCGCTGGAACCTGGTCGGCGGCTCCTACGGCACGCGCGCGGCGCTCGAATACCTGCGCCAGTTCCCGCAGCATGTGCGGCGCACGGTGATCGACGGCGTCGCGCCGCCCGACATGGTGCTGCCCGCGTCGATGACGCTCGACGCGCAGGCCGCGCTCGACGCGGTGTTCAAGGCCTGCGCGGCCGACAAGGCCTGCGCGGCGCGCTACCCGCGGCTCGAGGCCGACTGGCAGGCCCTGCTCGCGCGCCTGCCGCTGCGCGTGACGGTCGCCGACCCGCGCAGCGGCGTGCCGCAGAGCGTCGTGATCGAGCAGGCCGCGCTGCTGTCGCTCGTGCGCGCGCCGCTGTACGCGCCGGCGCTCGCCGCGGGCCTGCCGGCCGCGATCGACGCGGCCGCCGCGCACGGCCGCTTCGAAGGTCTGCTGGGCCTGGGCAGCGGGCTCGGCGGCGGCGACAAGGACCTGGCGCTCGCGATGGGCATGCATTACGCGGTGATCTGCGCCGAGGACGTGCCGCGCCTGGACGCGGCGGCCGTCGCGGCGTCGCCGATGGCCGCGCACTACGCGCGCGTGTGCAAGACCTGGCCGCGCGGCGCGCCGCCGGCCGACTTCTACAGGATCCCGCGCGCGACGACGCCGGTGCTGCTGCTCAGCGGCGGCGCCGACCCGGTCACGCCACCGCGCCACGCCGAGCGCGTGGCCGCGGCGCTCGGGCCGCTGGCCCAGCATGTCGTCGTGCCGCAGTCGGGCCACGGCGTCATGGGCATTGCCTGCATGAGCGACGTGCTCTATCGCTTCATCAACACCGCCGAGGACGCGCAGGCC
>JAFAMW010000060.1 GCA_019232985.1 Roseateles sp.
CTGCGCGACGGGCGCGAGATGCACGTGCAGGTGCAGCGCGCCGTCGAGGCGGCGTTGGCGCTCTCGCGGGCCAGCGAGCCCCCCCCGGATGCGCCAGCAAGCACCCTGCCCTGGCTGGCTGTGGCACCAGATACTGCGCCCCGCGCCCAGGAACCGCGCGCGAGCTGGCCCGCCCCTGCCCCCTGGCAAGCCGCGACGCCGCCGCAGCACCAGGCCAGCCTCGCGCTGGCCGAAGTGGCGCAGCTCTACGACAAGCCGATACCGCGCGAATTGGCCCGCAGCGAGGCGGGCGCGGCACCCGCACCGCTGCCGGGCGGCGACTGGCCGCTGGGCCGCGCCGTGGCGCAGATCCAGGGTGTTTACGTGCTGGCCGAAAACGCGCAGGGCCTCGTCATCGTGGACATGCATGCGGCACACGAGCGCGTGGTCTACGAGCGGCTCAAGAAGAGCCTCGGCGCGGCGCGCATCGAGGCGCAGCCGCTGCTCATTCCGGTGACCTTCGCGGCGACGCCGCAGGAGATCGCGACGAGCGAGACGCAGGCCGAGAACCTCCAGCGGCTCGGCCTCGACGTGGCGCCGCTGTCCTCGCGCATGCTGGCCGTGCGGGCGCGGCCGGCGGCCCTGGCGGGCGGCGATGTGGTCGCGCTGGCGCGCCAGGTGCTGGCCGAGCTGGCGCAGTTCGACGCGAGCCAGGCCATCGAGCGCGCCCAGCACGAGATCCTCGCAACCATGGCCTGCCATGGCGCCGTGCGCGCGAACCGGCAGCTCACGCTCGACGAAATGAATGCGCTGCTGCGCGACATGGAGGCGACCGAACGCGCCGACCAATGCAACCACGGCCGCCCGACCTGGCGGCAACTCACGATGCGCGAACTCGACGCGCTGTTCCTGCGCGGACGCTGACATGGCAACTCTCAAGCTTGACAAGAAACCTGGCGCCAAGCGCGCCACCGACGCCGACGCGCCCGCACGGCGCGCACCGCTGCGCGGCAAGGGCGTGAGCAGGCCACGCCAGACCCTGGCCCAGGCCCAGGCGGAGCGCGAAGAGCGCCAGCAGCAGCGCGAGGCCCGCGCTGAACGCGACGAGCGAACGCCGCCGGTGCGACCGGCTGGCAAGCCGGTCGGCCAGAAACCCGCCGGCAAAGGCGCCGCGCGCCCGGCGGGCAAGATGGCGGCCCCGTCCGCGCCCAAGCCCTTCGGCCGGCCAAAGGCGCTGCCCCGCTTCGAGCGCGAGCCCGCGCCTTTCGATGCGCCCGCCGCACGCCCACCGCGCCCAGCACCTTCGCCGCGAACCAATCTCGCCGAAGGCGAACGCCTGTCCAAGCGCATGAGCGACCTGAAGCTGGCGTCGCGCCGCGAAGCTGACGAATGGATCGCTGCCGGCTGGGTGCGCGTCGATGGCCGCGTGGCCGAAATCGGCCAGCGCGTCGGCCCCGAGGTACGCATCGAGATCGACCCGGCCGCGCGCCGCGAACAGGCGCAGCGCGTCACCATCCTGATCAACAAGCCCATCGGCTATGTGTCCGGCCAGGCCGAGGACGGCTACGAGCCCGCGGTCTCGCTGATCAAGCCGGCGGCGCGCTGGAAGGACGATCCGGCCGACCTGCGCTTCAACGCCGGCCACCTGCGCGGGCTCGCGCCCGCGGGGCGCCTGGACATCGACTCGACCGGCCTGCTCGTGCTGACGCAGGACGGCCGCGTCGCCAAGGCCCTGATCGGCGACGACTCGCGCGTCGAGAAGGAGTACCTGGTCCGCGTCGAATTCATGGGCCAGTCCGGCCATCCCAAGGACCACTTGTCGGACGAGGCGCTGGCGCTGCTCAACCATGGCCTCGAGCTCGACGGCGTGGTGCTCAAGCCCGCCAAGGTCTCGTGGCAGAACGAGGATCAACTGCGCTTCGTGCTGCGCGAGGGGCGCAAGCGCCAGGTCCGTCGCATGTGCGAGCTCGTCGGCCTCAAGGTCGTCGGGCTCAAGCGCGTGCGCATCGGCCGCATCAACCTCGGCCATCTACCGCTGGGCCAGTGGCGCTACCTCGCGGCGTGGGAGCGCTTCGACTGAGCGCGTCGATGATCCAGCCGATCTGCATCGCCGGCCCGACCGGTTGCGGCAAGACCGCCGCGGCGCTCGCGCTGGCCGAGCGCCTGCCGGTCGAGATCATCAGCGTCGACTCCGCGCTGGTCTACCGCGGCATGGACATCGGCACCGCCAAGCCCACGCCAGCCGAGCGCGCGGCGGTGACGCACCATCTCATCGACATCATCGAGCCGACGCAGACGTATTCAGCCGCCGAGTTCGTGCGCGCAACGCGGACGCTCGCGGCCGAGATCGCTGCGCGCGGCCGGCTGCCGCTGCTCGTCGGCGGCACGATGCTGTATTTCAAGGCCCTGTTCGACGGCCTGTCGGCCCTGCCCCAGGCCGACGCCGCCTTGCGCGCCGAGCTGGACGCACGCGCCACCCGTGAGGGCTGGCCGGCAATGCATGCGGAGCTGGCGCGGCTCGATCCGGTCACGGCAGCACGCCTTGCGCCGAATGACTCGCAGCGCATCCAGCGTGCCTTGGAAGTCTGCATCCTGGCCGGCGCGCCGATGAGTGCGCTGCACGCCGAGCGCGAGGAAGGCGTCGACTGGCCCTTGATCTCGCTGGAGCCGACCGACCGCGCCTGGCTGCACGAGCGGCTCGCGCGGCGTTTCCACCAGATGCTGGACGCTGGCTTCCTCGACGAGGTGCAGCGCCTGCGCGCGCGCGGCGACCTGCATGCCGCCCTGCCCTCGATGCGCTGCGTCGGCTACCGCCAGGCCTGGGAAGCGCTCGACGCGGGCGACCTGGCGCCGCTGGCCGAGCGCGGCATCGCGGCAACGCGCCAGCTCGCCAAGCGCCAGATCACCTGGTTGCGCAGCATGCCGCAGCGTCGCGTCATCGCCTGCGATGGCGCCCAGCCGCTCGCCGAGTTGCTGGCCACGGTGCAGCGGCTCGTGGCGCCCTGATCCGGCGCCGGGCTCAGCGTCGAAACGCCTTGCGTGCCTTGGTCGACGCGATGACCGGCGCCATTCGCACGCAATGACGCCCGATCGATCGGGCGGTGAAGCGCGCGCTTTCGGCCTCGTCCAACCACTGCTGGGCGGTGCGCTGGTGGCCGTTCAGCGCCGCGACGCCGATCGTCAGGCCGAGCCCCTGCGCGGCACCGCCGCCTTCGCGATCCAGCGCGGCGACGGCCTGGCGAAGCCGCTCTGCGAAGTCGAGGGCGCCCAGCGGATCGGTGTGCGGCAGCAGGAAGGCAAGCTCCTTGCGCCCGTAGCGCGCAGCCAGATCGCCCATGCGCAACTGCATTCGGCAGATGCCGGCGATGCGTTGCATGACGAGGTCGGCGGCTTCGGATGAAACACCCAGATCGGCCGATTCCCGCAGGCCTTCGACATCGGCGACGAGCAGGCTGGCGCGCACGCCGTAGCGGCTCGCGAGCGTCCACTCGCGACTGATCGCGCCCAGCATGCTCACGCGCGTCAGCATGCCGGTGGACGGGTCGTGCCGCTGCTGCCGCTCGAGGGTTTCCTGCCCGCGCTTGAAGAACTCGAAGGTCACCAGCCACGCATGGCCGAACAGCAGTGCCATCAGCATCGCCAGCCCGGCGCTGAGCAGACCGGCATGGATGACCACCTCGGGATCGCCACGCCCCATGCCGACGCCTATTGCCAGCAGAGCCAGCGCCCCGGCGCTGCTCACCATCAGCAGCAGTGCGCCCCAGCGACCGATGCAGTCGATGAGGATTTCGAGGCCAAAGACCCAGGCGCGCGATGGTGCGGTACGTTTGCTCATGAGCGGCGGCGCCGATTGAAAGCATCGGCGCCGCCGCGATCAAACCCCAGCCGATTCGGAGCGGACAGCCCTCAAGAAAAGGACTCTTGACTTTGCTTGAGCGAGGTCAAGTCAGCCACTGCGTCAGTGCGCTCCGGATGCGTCGGCCGCGCCACCCCCAGCCGCGAGCTTGGGCGGCCGCTTCGTGAACCAGATCGTCACGACGAGCACGAGGAACAGCAGGGCCGACGCATAGAACATGTCGGTTGCCGCCCACGTGAAAGCCTGTTGGTCGACGAGGCGATTCACCATGCCCAGCGCGGCGCCCGGCGTGAAGCCGGCGTTGCCGAGCTGCCCGACGGTCTCGCCGAGCACCGGATTGCCCAGGCTCAGCTGTTCGACGAGCCGCTCATGGTGCATCGTCGCGCGGTTCTCCCAGAGCGTCGTCATGATGGACGTGCCCATCGCGCCGGCCGTGATCCGCACGAAGTTCGACAGGCCCGCCGCGGCCGGCAAGCGCTCCGGCTTGATGCCGCTGAGGATGATGGTCGTCAGCGGGATGAAGAAACTCGCCATCGCCGCGCCCTGCAGGATCGTCGGGACCATGATGGTCCAGAGGTCGGTCTGCGGCGTGAACAGCGAACGCATCCACAGCACCAGCGCGAACATCAGGAAGGCGATCGTGGCGAAGCGGCGCGGATCGAAGCGTGCGATGTTCTTGCCGATGACGGGCGACAGGATGATGGCCAGCACACCCACCGGCGCGAGCGCCCAGCCGGCGTCCGTGGCCGTGTAGCCCATCCACTGCTGCAGCCACAGCGGCAGCAGCACCACGTTGCCGAAGAACAGGCCGTAGCCGATCGAGATGCTCAGCACGCCGAACGCGAAGTTGCGGCCCGAGAAGAGGCGCAGGTCCACGACCGGGTGGTCGTCGGTCAGCTCCCACACGACGAAGAACAGGAAGCCCACGACCGCCAGCACGCACAGGATCTGGATCACGCCGCTGTGGAACCAGTCGAGCTCCTTGCCCTTGTCGAGCATGAGCTGCAGCGAACCGACCCACAGCACGAGCAGCGCGAGGCCGATGCGGTCGATCGGGCGCTTGACGGTCGGCGTCTCGCGCTTGGCGTAGATGCTCCAGGTCAGGAAAGCGGCCAGCAGGCCCACCGGCACGTTGATGTAGAAGATCCACGGCCAGCTGAAGTCATCGGTGATCCAGCCGCCGAGCAGCGGCCCGGCGACCGGCGCGACCAGCGTCGTCATGCCCCATAGAGCGAGCGCCGTGCCGGCCTTGTGCTTGGGGTAGCTCGACAGCAGCAGCGTCTGCGACAGCGGGATCATCGGCCCGGCGACAAAGCCCTGCAGCGCGCGAAACGCGACGAGCATCTCGAGCGAGGTCGCGAAGCCGCACAGCCACGAGGCGACGACAAAGGCCAGCACGCTGTAGGTGAACAGCTTGACCGCGCCGAAGCGCTGCGTGAGCCAGCCGGTCAGCGGCACCGAGATCGCGTTGGCGACGCCGAAGCTCGTGATGACCCAGGTGCCCTGGATCGGGCTGACGCCGAGGTCGCCGGCGATGGCCGGCAGCGACACGTTCGCGATCGACGAATCGAGCACGTTCATGAAGGTCGCGAGCGACAGCGACAAAGTGCCTAGCACCAGCGCCGAGCCGTGCAATGGCTGCTCATGCGCGGGAGACTGCGCTTGGCTCATGGTTCTCGGTTCCTGAAATGAGACTGCTGCAGCGCGCGATCAGGCGTGCTTGGCCTTGGCGGCGACCGCCTTGCCCGCGGGCTTGGCGGCCGGCGCCACCGTGCCCAGGTTCGTCTTGATGATGTGGGCGACCTCGTCGTCGGCCGCCTTGTCCATGGCGTCGTAGACGTTGGTCTGCGCGGCGGGCGCGTTCTGGCCCAGGGTCAGCATCTTGCCGCTGCGGTCCTGCACGTCGACGGTGGTGACCATCGACAGGCCCACGCGCAGCGGATGCTCGGCGACTTCCTTGGGGTCGAGCTCGATGCGCACCGGCACGCGCTGGACGATCTTGATCCAGTTGCCCGTGGCGTTCTGCGCCGGCAGCAGCGCGAAGGCCGCGCCCGTGCCAGCCGACAGGCCGACGACCTTGCCGTGGAACTCGACCTTGTCGCCGTAGACGTCGGCCGTCAGCTTGACGGGCTGGCCGATGCGCAGCTTGGCGAGCTGGCTTTCCTTGAAATTGGCGTCGACCCAGGGCTGCTGCAGCTGGGCCACGGCCATCAGCGGGCTGCCGGCGGCCACGCGCTGGCCGACCTGCACGCTGCGGCGTGCCACCCAGCCGTCGACCGGCGCGGGCAGGTCGCTGCGCGAATACGCGAGATAGGCCTCGCGCACGCGGGCCGCCGCGCGCTGGACGTTCGGGTGTTCGGACGGCGTCGTGCCCTCGGTCAGCGCGCGGTTCGAATCGAGCTGCTCGTGCGCGGCCTGCACGGCCTGCTGGGCGGCGGCCACGGCGCTTTGCGCCGTCGTGACCTGCGACTTGGCGTGGTCGAGCTCTTCCTTGCCGACGGCGCCGCTGGCCAGCAGCGGTGCGCGGCGCTGCTCGTCGCCCTGCACGCGCGCCAGCTCGGCCTGCGCCTTGGTCAGGTCGGCTTCGCGCAGCTTGACCTGCGCTTCGAGCGTGCCGTTGTTGGCGTAGAGCGTGCGGACTTCGCGGACCGTCTGCGCCAGCGCGCTTTCGGCCTGGTCGAGCGCGACGCGGGCGTCGGCCGGGTCGAGGCTGACGAGCTTCTGCCCGGCCTTCACGAAGTCGGTGTCGTCGGCGTAGATGGCGCGCACCGTGCCGCCGACCAGCGGCGTGATCTGCACGACGTTGGTATTGACGTAGGCGTTGTCGGTGGACTCGTAGCGGCTGGCGACGAAGGCCTGGTAGCCGAAGTAGCCGACCAGTCCCAGGACGACGACGACGCTCAGTGCCGTCAGCGCGGTCTTGCGTTTGCCGTTGCCATTGCCGTTTGCGGAGGTGTTCTCGTTGCTGCTCATGGTGTTCTCTCTCGAATTCATTGACCTTGTTGGGCGGACTGGGCGGACTGAGCGGCCGAGGCCTCGGACCAGCCGCCGCCGAGGGCGCGCATCAGGTTGACCTGGGCTTCGACCTTCATGCCGCGCAGGTCCAGGGCCTGGCGCTGCTGCGCCACGACGTTGCCCTGGGCCGCGAGCAAGGCCAGGCGATTGCCCAGGCCGGCGTCGAAGCGTTGCTTGGCGAGGCTCTGGCTGGCCTCGGCGTTGGCGAGCAGGCGATCGACCTCTTGCTGCTGGCGATCGAGCGACTGCAGCGTGACGATCTGGTCGCCCGCGTCGCGCACGGCGTCCAGCACCGTCGCGTTGTAGGACGCAACGGCCGCATCAGCCGCCGCGGCCGTGCCCTTGAGCTGCGCGCTCAGGTGGCCGGCGTCGAACAGCGGCAGACGCAGCGACGGGCCGACGCCCCACTGGCCGCTCTCCGACTTGAGCAGCTTGTTCAGGCCGATCGAGTTGAAGCCGGCGAAAGCGCTCAGGCTCACGTCCGGGTAGAACTGGGTGCGCGCCACCTGCACGTCACGCGTGCTGGCCTCGACGCGCCAGCGCGCCGCCACGACGTCGGGGCGGCGGCCGAGCAGGTCCAGCGTCAGCGCATCCTGGCTGCCCAGCGCGATGGCGTCGGGCAGGCGCGGCGCGAGCGAGGCCACGCTGTCGGGCGCCTGCACGGTCAGCTGGGCCAGTTGATGGCGCAGCTGGTCGGCTTGCGCCGCGAGCTGGACTTGCTGGCGATGCAGCTCGGGCAACGGCGCTTCGGCACTGCGGCGGTCCTGCTGGTTGTCGAGGCCGGCATCGACGCGCTGGCGCACCAGATCGAAGGCCTGGCCGCGCAGCTTCGTCTGCTCCTCGAGCAGGTGCTGCTGCTCGACCGTGCGGGCCAGTTCGAAGTAGGCATGCGCGACCTGGCTCGACAGCATCAGCCGGGCCGCTGCGGCGTCGGCCTGCGCGGCGCGCTGCTGGCCCAGCGCCGAGTCGAGTTCGGCGGCGTGACGGCCGAAGAAATCCCAGTCGTAGCTGACGCCGACCTGCAGATTGGCCATCGTCAGCACCGAGCCGCCGAGCGGCGGCGGGTAGATCGAGGTTTCGGTCAGGCGCTCGCGCGTGATGTCGGTTTCGAGGCCGACATCGGGCTTGGCCGCGGCACCGGCGTTCTCCACCAGCGCTGCAGCGCGGGCGATGCGGGCGCGCGCGGCAGCGAGGCTGGGCGACTGCGCCAGCGCGCGCTGCTCGAGCGCATCGAGCTGCTCGTCGTGATAGGCCGTCCACCAGTCGGCGGCGAACTCGCTGGACGTACCGGCGTGCAGGCCGACCTGCTCTGCGGCAAGCGGCTTGGCCGGGTCGGCCAGCTTGGGGATGGGCGCGCAAGCGACGAGCAGGCCCGACAGGACCAGCGCGCCGATGAGAATGCTTGGTTTCATGATGCTTCGGTGGGGGAATTCGGGGCTTCGTGCGCCGCCTTCAGCGCGTCGCCGTTGGCAATGAAGCGCTGCAGCAGTTCGACGAAGGTGCGCCATTCGGCGTGGCTGAAGCCCTTCAGATGGGCATTGAAGACGTCGGAGAGCACGGCGGTGAGCTGCTGCGTGAGCTGCTCGCCCTGCTCGGTCAGCGAGACCATGACGACGCGGCGGTCGGTATTGGAGCGCTCGCGCCGGCACAGGCCCTTGGCTTCGAGGCGGTCGACCAGGCGCGACACGGCGCCGGCGTCGATGTCCAGCGCGCGCACCAGCTCGGCCACCGGGCAGGAGCCGCAAAGATGCAGTGTCAGGAGCGGCACCCATTGCGCGTGCGTCAAGCCGTGGTCGTTCAGGCGCTGGTCGCATTCGGCGCCGATCGACTGCTTGGCCCGCATGAACAGCCAGCCCAGGCTCTCGTCGCGCCGGTACTTGTCGGGGTGGTAGTAACGGGTGACCATGGCCGCGAAATTTATTTGCCACGACAATCATTGTCAAGGCAATAATTTGGATCACACAATATTTGCAGGCCTATTTCCCATGTCACTTGCAAGAGCTTCCGCCCGCCCCGCATCGCTGGCCGGCCTCGCGCCGTTCCTGCGGCCTTACCGCCTGCGCATCGGGCTGTCGGTGCTGTTCCTGCTGCTCGCCGCGGTGGCCACGCTGCTGTTCCCGGTGGTGCTGCGCCAGCTGATCGACCAGGGCTTCGTCTCCGCCGAGCCCGGCCAGCGCGCCATGGCCCTGCGCGGCCATTTTGTGGCGCTCTTCGGAGTCGGTGCTTTGCTGGGGGTTTTCTCGGCGCTGCGCTACTACAGCGTGACCTGGCTCGGCGAGCGCATCAGCGCGGACCTGCGCAATGCCGTCTACGGCCACGTGCTGGAGCAAAGCCCGGAGTTCTTCGAGACGACGCAGACCGGCGAGGTGCTCAGCCGCATCACGACCGACACGACCGTCGTGCAGACCGTCGTCGGCTCGAGCCTGTCGATGGGCCTGCGCAATCTCGTCATGGGCAGCGGCGCCATGCTGATGCTGGTCTGGACCAACCCGCTCGTGATGGGCCAGGTGCTGGGCCTGCTCGTGCTCGTCGTGCTGCCGGCGCTGGTGTTCGGGCGGCGCGTGCGCCGCTTGAGCCGTGCCAGCCAGGACCGCGTGGCCGACACCAGCGCCATCGCCGCCGAGGTGCTCAACGCCGTGCCCGTGGTGCAGAGCTACACGCAGGAGCGCGCCGAGGTCGAGCGCTTCGCCGGCGCCAGCGAGAACGCCTTCCTCACGGCGCGCAAGCGCATTCGCATGCGTGCCGGCCTCGTCGCCTTCATCATCACGGCCACCTTCGGTGCCCTGCTCTGGGGCCTCTACCAGGGCACGCAGGCCGTGCTGGCCGGGCGCATCAGCGCCGGGCACCTGGGGCAGACGGTCGTCTACGTGACCCTGCTCGTCAGCTCGGTCGCCGTGCTGGCCGAGGTCTGGGGCGAGGTGCTGCGCGCCGCCGGTGCGACCGAGCGGCTGATGGAGCTGCTGGCCGCGCAGCCCACCGTGCGCGGCCCGGACGCGCCGCGCACGCTGCCGGCCAGCAGCGGCGGCACCGGTGTCTCGATCGAGGCGCTGCGCTTTCATTACCCGACACGGCCGCTGCAGGCGGCGCTGGACGGCTTCTCGCTCGACATCGCGCCCGGCGAGACCGTCGCCCTCGTCGGCCCCTCCGGCGCGGGCAAGAGCACCGTCTTCCAGCTCCTGCTGCGCTTCTACGACACGCAGGCCGGCGAGATCCGCATCAACGGCGTGCCGATCCGCGAGCTGTCCTTGGCCGACTTGCGCCACACCATCGGCCTCGTGCCGCAGGACAGCGTGATCTTCTCGACCAGCGCGCTGGAGAACATCCGCTACGGCCGCCCCGAGGCCTCCGACGCCGAGGTCATCGAAGCCGCCCGCGCCGCCTTCGCTGACGAGTTCATCACCCGCCTGCCCGAGGGCTACGCCACCTTCCTGGGCGAGCGCGGCGTGCGCCTCTCGGGCGGCCAGCGCCAGCGCATCGCCATCGCCCGCGCCATGCTCAAGAACCCGCCGCTGCTGCTGCTCGACGAAGCGACGAGCGCGCTCGACACCGAGAGCGAGCGCGTCGTCCAGCGCGCGCTCGAAGCCGCCATGGCGCACCGCACGACACTGGTCATCGCGCACCGCCTGTCGACCGTGCAGAAGGCCGACCGCATCGTCGTGCTCGAGCACGGCCAGATCCACGAGATCGGCACGCACGGCGAACTGCTCGCCCGGGACGGCCTTTATGCCCGCCTTGCCGCCTTGCAGTTCGAAGCTTGACGCTCTCACTAAAATGCCGGGCATGAACGCTGCACCCTCCCAGTACGAAGACTTCATGCGCCATGTCTTCGAGCATGGCACCGCCAAGACCGACCGCACGGGCACCGGCACGCGCTCGGTCTTCGGCCACCAGATGCGCTTCGACCTGGCCCAGGGCTTCCCGCTGGTGACGACCAAGAAGGTGCACCTCAAGTCCATCATCCTGGAGCTGCTGTGGTTCCTGCGCGGCGACGCCAACGTCAAGTGGCTGCAGGAGCGCGGCTGCACGATCTGGGACGAATGGGCGCGCGCGGACGGCGACCTCGGCCCGGTCTACGGCGTGCAGTGGCGCAGCTGGCCCACGGCCGACGGCCGCCACATCGACCAGATCGCCGAAGTCGTCAAGCAGCTCAAGACCAACCCGGACTCGCGCCGCATCATCGTCAGCGCCTGGAACGTCGGCGAGCTCGACAAGATGGCGCTGATGCCCTGCCACGCGTTCTTCCAGTTCTACGTGGCCGACGGAAAACTGAGCTGCCAGCTCTACCAGCGCAGTGCCGACATCTTCCTCGGCGTGCCCTTCAACATCGCCAGCTACGCGCTGCTGACGATGATGCTGGCCCAGCAATGCGACCTGGGCCTGGGCGATTTCATCTGGACCGGCGGCGACTGCCACATCTACAGCAACCACGTCGAGCAGGTCCAGACACAGCTCGCGCGCACGCCGCTGCCTTATCCGCAGATGCAGATCAAGCGCCGGCCGGCCAGCATCTTCGATTACGAGTTCGAGGACTTCGAACTCGTCGGCTACGAGCACCACCCGCCCATCAAGGCACCTGTCGCGGTCTGAGCCGACCGAGCCGGCGCGGGCGGGTGACCGCCACGTCTTGACGCTTCACACCTGGCTCGCCAAGCCGGCCCGACGCGCCTGCTCTGCCGCGATGTAGGCGTGGATCAGCGGCACCACCGCGGCGCCCTCCCCGATCGCGCCGCCAACGCGCTTGACCGAGCCCGAGCGCACGTCGCCGATGGCGAAGACACCCGGCACGGCCGTCTCCAGCGCCGCCGCCGGCCGGGCCGGGAAGCCCCCACGGGCGTTGCTGCCGGTGACCACGAAGCCGTGCGGATCGGTGGTCACGCCGCAATCGCCGAGCCATTCGGTCTCCGGGTCCGCGCCGATGAACAGGAACAGGTGGCGCGTGGCGCACTCGTGCTGGTCGCCACCACGCCGGCGACGCCAGGTCGCGCCTTCCAGGCCGGTCTCCAGGCCGCCCTTCAGGCTGACGAGTTCGGTGTGGGTATGCAGCTTGATGTTGGGCGTGGCCGCGATGCGCTCGATCAGGTAGCTGGACATGCTCGCCGTCAGCGACGGCCCGCGGATCAGCAGGTTCACGAGCGAGGCATGGCGCGAGAGGAACACCGCCGCCTGCCCCGCCGAATTGCCGCCGCCGACGAGCGCCACCTCCTCCTGCTGGCACAGCCGCGCCTCGACGGCCGAAGCCCAGTACGAAACGCCGCGGCCCTCGAACTCCGCCAGCCGCGGCACGTCCGGCCGGCGGTAGCGCGCACCGGTGGCGATGACCACGGTGCGCGCACGGATACGCCGGCCGTCCCGGAGCAGGACGCTGTGATGCGGCATGCCGTCCTCGGACTCGCCGCAGGCGCAGTCGAGCGTGGCGACCTGCGCGGGAATCAGCAGCTCGACGCCGAACTTCTGCGCCTGCACGAAGGCCCGCGCCGTCAGCGCTTGACCCGAAATGCCGGTCGGGAAGCCGAGGTAGTTCTCGATGCGCGCGCTGGCGCCAGCCTGGCCGCCGAAGGCGCGGCAGTCGAGCACGATGACGCGCAGGCCTTCCGAGGCCGCATAGACGGCCGCCGCCAGGCCGGCCGGCCCGGCGCCGACGATGGCCACGTCGAAGAGCTCGTCGCGCGCCCGGACGTCCACCATGCCCAGGCAGCGCGCCAGGCCTTCCTCGCTGGGGTTCTCGAGCGCCGATCCGTCCGCGCAGACCACTAGCAGCGCGCAGCCCTCGTACTGCGCCAGCAGGGCCGCCGCGTCGGGATCGCGGGCCGGGTCGGCGTGGTGATAAGGGTGGCCATTGCGGCGCAGAAAGCCCTCCAGCCGCGCCAGGTCGGGCGATTGCGGATGGCCGATCAGCACCGGCCCCGCCGCGCCCGAGTTGATCAGCGCCACGCGGCGCAGGATCAGGGCGCGCGTGATGCGCTCGCCCAGGTCGGCCTCGGCCACCAGCAGCGCGCGCAGCTGCGCCGGCGGCACGAGCAGGGCCTCGACCTCCTCGTCGGCGTGGCCATCCACCAGCGCCGGTCGGCCGCTGAGCTGGGCGACCTCGGCGAGGAACTCGCCGGGCCCGTGCCGCACAACCGGCACCACGTGGCCCAGGCCATCGCGGTGCGTGATCGACACGGTGCCCTTGAGCACCACGTACATGCCCGGTCCGATCTCGCCGGCCGTGCACAGCCGCTCGCCGCGCGCGAAGCGCTGCAGCGTGCCGAACGGCGCGATGCGCGCGATCTCGGCGTCCTGCAGCATCGGGAAGGTCTGATCGCGCCGGCCGGCGGGCAGGCCTGGGGTCTCGTCACTCATGATGCGCGCGGCTTTCGTCGTTGGATCCACCGGCGTGATGATGGCCTCCTCGCTGGCGAACGGCAATGTCCTTCGCCCGGGGAGATGCCATCGCTCCGACATAATCGCGAGCCTCGATGTACTCCACACCCGAACATGACTTCTGACGCCACCAGCCACCTGGTGCTGATCGCCGCCGTGGCCCGCGATGGCGCCATCGGCCGCGGCAACGAGCTGCTCGTCAGGATCCCCGAAGACATGGCGCGCTTCAAGGCGCTGACGATGGGCCACACCGTGCTGATGGGCCGCAAGACCTGGGATTCGATCCCGCTGAAGTTTCGCCCGCTGCCGGGCCGGCGCAACCTCGTGCTGAGCCGCCAGAGCGGCCTCGTGCTCGACGGTGCCGAGGTCTTCGCCGACATCGATTCAGCCCTCGCCGCCTGCCACGGCGAGCCGCAGGTCTTCGTCATGGGCGGCGCGCAGATCTACGCCGCCACCCTGCCCCGCGCCGATCGCCTGGAACTGACCGAGATCGACGCCGAGTTCGACGCCGATGCCTTCTTCCCAGCCTGGCCACGCGAGCAATTCCAACAGACCGCGCGCCGCACGGCCACCAGCGAACACGGCTGGACCTACCACTTCACGACCTATGAGCGCATTGGCCGCCTTTGATGGAGATTCCATGTCCGAACACGGCTTTCACGTTCACGGGCCCCACGACCACGAACTCGAACACGCGGCGCAACATGCCGCACAGCACGGCCACAACGGCTCGCACAGCCTGGCCAGCCGCATGGCCGTGATCACCGCCGTGCTGGCCTGCATCGGCGCTTCGTTCGGCTACATGGGCGGGCTCACGCAGGCCAACGCCTCGCTCTACAAGAACAACGCCGCGATCAAGAAGACCGAAGCGGCCGACCAGTGGAACTACTACCAGGCCAAGGCCAACAAGCAGAACCTCTCCGAGCTGGCCGCCGAACTCGTCTCCAGCGATGAAAAGCGCCAGTCCTATCGCGACAAGGCCGCCCGCTACGACAAGGAAAAGGCCGACATCAACGCCAAGGCCACCGCGCTGGACAAGGAGTCGGCCGAGTGGGATGAGAAGAGCGAAGAGGAGCTCCACCTCCATCACCGCTGGGCGCAGGCGACCACGGTATTGCAGGTCGCCATCGCGCTGGCCGCCATCGCACTGCTGACGCGCAAGCGCTGGATGGAAGGCGCGACGCTGCTGGCCGGCGCCACCGGCATCACGCTGGGCGTGCTGGCCGCCCTGCACATCTAAAGCTCGATGCCCTGCACCAGCCGCCGCGCCAGGCGCGGCTGGCGCAGGCGCTCCAGCCACCAAGCGAGCGCACGGCCTTCGCCGCCACGCTCGTCGGCCCGCCAGGCCACGTAGAGCGTGTTCGGCTCGCGCGGATCGGCCATGGTCTTCTCGACCAGCTCGCCACGCGCCAGCAGCCCGGCCACGCGCTTGCGCGGCAGCCAGCCCACGCCCAGGCCGGCGCACTGCGCCGCGATCTTGCTGCGCATGCTCGGCACCGCCAGCTGCGCCTGCCCGCCCTGCACGCCGTAGCTGCGCGCGCTGGCGCCGCGGGCGCTGTCGGCCACAACAATTGCGCGTTCGGCCTGCACCGCCGCGCGCGGCAGCGGCTCGGCCGAGCGCGCCAGCGCATGGCGCGGCGCCACCGCGAAGACCCACTCCATCACGCCGAGCTCGAACCAGCGCAGGCCGGGCAGCGCAGGCGGCTCATTGGTCGCGCCGACGACGAGATCCGCGCGGCCCTCGCGCAGCGCCTCCCAGGTGCCGCCGAGCACCTCGGTCGTCAGGCGCAGGCTCACACCGGAGCCGAGCGCGTCGAAGTCGCGGATGAGCGGCAGCAGGCTGTCGAACTCGATCACTTCGTCGCTGACGATGTGCAGGCGGTCTTCCCAGCCGCTGGCGACCTGGCGCACGCGCGTGTTGAGCCGGTCCACCTCCAGCGCCAGGCGCTCGGCTTCGGCCGCCAGCAGCGCGCCAGCCGGCGTGAGCTGCAGGCGGTAGCGGCGCCGGTCGAACAGCAGCGCGTCGAAGCGCGCCTCCAGCTGCCGCGCGGCGTGCGAGATCGTCGACGGCGCCTTGCCCAGCGCCGCCGCGGCCTTGGAAAGGCTGCCGGCGGTGCGGATGGCCTGCAGCAGGGCCAGTTCATCGCGGTTCAACATATTCGATGCCTTCGAACGAGTTCGCCACGATTGTGATACGGCAATGCATCCGGCCCCAAGCACCATTCGTTCACGGCTCGACGAACGAGTCCGTTCATCCAACCCTCGAAAGGAATCACCATGAACCGCTTCGCCAACAAGAACGTCCTCGTCACCGGCGGCAACTCGGGCATCGGCCTGGCCGCCGCCAAGGCCTATGCCGCCGAAGGCGCCCGTGTCTACATCACCGGCCGCAACGCTGAAACGCTGGCCGCTGCGGCGGCTGAGACCGGCGCCATCGCCATCCGCAACGACGCCGGCCGCATCGCCGACGCGCGCGCCCTGGCCGCCCGCCTGAGCGCCGACGGCGTGCAGCTCGACGCCGTCTTCCTCAACGCCGGCGTCGCGCGTTTCGCGGGCCTGTCCGACGCGACCGAAGCGCTGTGGGACGAGATCTTCGACACCAACGTCAAGGGCCTGTTCTTCCAGATCCAGGCGCTCGCGCCGCTGCTGCGCAAGGGTGCGGCCATCGTCATCAACGGCTCGATCAACGCCCACATCGGCATGCCCAACTCGTCGATCTACGCCGCCAGCAAGGCCGCGGTGATCTCGATGGCCAAGACGCTCTCGGCCGAGCTGCTGCAGTCGGTTGGCGGCGGTGCGCGCGTCAACATCGTCAGCCCGGGCCCGGTCGCCACGCCGCTGTACGGCAAGCTCGGCCTGGACGCCGCCACGCTCGAAGCCACGGCCGCCAGCATCCAGAACCAGGTGCCGCTGGGCCGCTTCGGCACGCCCGAGGAAGTCGCCAGCGCCGTGCTCTATCTCTCGTCGAGCGACTCGGCCTTCGTCGTCGGCTCGGAGCTGATCGTCGACGGCGGCATGAGCCAGCTCTGAGATCGGCACTCTTGCCGATTCTGGAAAGGCGCTTTGAGGCGCGCAGGCTGTTCGGGCGCCATGCCGGCCTTTAGAGTGCGTGCAGACCACGCAACTCCGGAGACCGACATGAGCCCGACCCCGCTGTACTTCGACGACCTCGCACTCGGCATGCAGTTCAAGAGCGCCACGCTGACGGTGACGCGCGAGGACATCCTGCGCTTCGCCGCCGAGTTCGACCCGCAGCCCTTCCACCTGGACGACGAGGCCGCCCGCAAGACGATGTTCGGTGGCCTTGCCGCCAGCGGCTGGCACACGGCGGCGCTGACCATGCGCCTGCTGGTCACGAGCGGGCCGCGGCTCGCCAACGGCATCATCGGCGCGGGCGGCGAAGTCGAATGGAAGATGCCCACGCGCCCCGGCGACGAGCTGCACGTCGACTGCGAGGTGATCGAGCTCACGCCCTCGCGTTCCAAGCCTGACCGCGGCCTCGTCGTGCTGCGCTCGAACACCGTCAACCAGCGCAGCGAGGTCGTGCAGACGCTCACGGCCAAGCTGATGGTGTCGCGCCGCGCGGCCTGAATCGCTGCCGGCTGACATCATCCGGGCGCCGCCTGGCGCCCGAGCCAATGCGTTTCGCAACGGCCGATTCGGCACAATCGCGGGACCGCCGGATCGGCGGTTCCGCCCACCTCTTTCGAATCAGCCCCCGAACATGGCCACCAAGCTCGCCACCTGGAACGTCAACTCCCTCGCCGTGCGCCTGCCGCAACTGCTCGACTGGCTCGCTGCGAACCCGGTCGACGCCATCGTGCTGCAGGAGACCAAGCTCACCGACGACAAGTTCCCGCACGCCGAGATCGAAGCCGCCGGCTACCAGGTCCAGTGGTTCGGCCAGAAGACCTACAACGGCGTCGCGCTGATCAGCAAGACGCCGGCCACCGGCATCGTCAAGAACATCCCCGGCTTTGCGGACGAGCAGGCGCGCGTGATCGCCGGCACTATCGGCGGCGAGCGCGGGAGCGTTCGAGTCATAGGCGGCTACTTCCCGAACGGCCAAGCGCCCGACAGCGAGAAGTTCGTCTACAAGATGGCCTGGCTCAACGCATTGCGCACCTGGCTTGCCGACGAGCTCTCGCGGCACGAGCAGCTCGTGCTGATGGGCGACTTCAACATCACCCCCGACGACCGCGACGTCTACGACCCCGTCGCCTGGGCCGGCCAGATCCACTGCACGCCCGAGGAGCGCGCGCACTTCCAGGGCCTGATCGACCTCGGCCTCGTCGACGCCTTCCGCCTCTTCGAGCAGCCGCCCAAGAGCTGGAGCTGGTGGGACTACCGCAACCTCGCGTTCCGCAAGAACCAGGGCCTGCGCATTGACCACATCCTGGTCTCGAGTGCGCTGAAGAGCAGCGTTAGCGCCTGCACGATCGACAAGCTGCCGCGCAAGAACGAGCGGCCGAGCGATCACGCACCGGTAATAGTCACACTGGGCTAATTGGTCGCACGCAACGCCGTACGCAAGTGACGGAAGTCAGGCTGCCGCCCCGTACGTAGCCTCGGTACAGCACCGATGCTGAACGGCCGGTTACGCAGTGATACTGCGCCCTCGTTGCCGCCGACATCGCCCTGTTCTCCAGCGAGTCGAGCCAGGCCACGGGGAGAACTTGAATGAAGCCTGGGATCGCCAAGCCACTGGCTTGGTTGCGCAAGCTGCGCTGGTGGATCGCGATCGCGCTCGTCGTCGTTGGCTGGCTGGTGTGGAAGCACGCCACCACGCCGCCCCCTCGGCAGCCCCCCACGGGCGAGGTCAAGACGGCCGACATTGTCCAGACTGCGCAGGCCGCCGGCACGCTGCAGCCGAGGAATAAGGTCGACGTCGGTGCGCAGGTCAGTGGACAGGTCAAGGAGATCCCCGTCGTGCTCGGCCAGGCCGTCAAGAAGGGCGACCTGCTTGTGCTGCTCGACCCGCAGCTCGCGCAGGCCGACGTCGCGCAGGCCGAGGCCGCGCTGGCGCAGCAGCAGGCGCTGCTCGATGCCAATCGCGTGGACCTCGAAGCCGCCTTGCGCGAGCGCGACCGCCAGCGCCGCTTGCTCAAGGGTGACGCCACCGCCGCGACCGAAGCCGAGAAGGCCGAGAACGACTACGCGCACCTCGAGGCGGCCGTGCGCGGCCAGGCGGCCAGCGTCAAGCAGCTGCAGGCGCAGCTCGACCACGGCAAGCTCAACCTCTCCTACACGCGCATCACGGCGCCGATCGACGGCGTCGTCGTCAGCATCCCGGTACAAGTCGGCCAGACCGTCATCGCTGTGCAGACCACGCCGGTGATGGTGACCGTTGCCGACCTCGACACCATCACCGTGCGCACCAAGGTGCCCGAGGCCGACGTGCAGTCGCTCGCGCCCGGGCAGAAGGCCAGCTTCACGACGCTCTCGGGCGACGGCCGTCGCTACGAAGGCAAGCTGCGCGTGATCCAACCCGTGCCCGAACGCGCCGGCAACGCGGTCTTCTACAACGCGCTGTTCGAGGTCGACAACCGCGACCGCAAGCTGTTTTCCGACATGACCGTGCAGGTCGACATCGAGACCGGCGAGGTGAAGAAGGTCCTGGCCATGCCGATCGTGGCGCTCGGCGAGCGCGGCAAGGACGGCGCGTATGCCGTGACCGTGGTGGCCGCCGGCGGCAAGAACGAGCCGCGCCAGGTGCGCACGGGTCTGCATGACGCCGCCAGCGTGCAAGTGCTCTCGGGCGTGAAGGCCGGCGAGAAGGTGCTGCTGGCGCCGCCGCCGGCCGCGTCCGCAGCCTCGAACTGATCGCGATGGCGCTGATCGAACTGCGCGAGGTTTCGCGCCACTACCGGCTCGGCGACAACGACGTGGCCGCGCTGGCCGGCGTGAGCCTCGCCATCGAGGCGGGCGAATACGTCGCGATCATCGGCCAGTCGGGTTCTGGCAAGAGCACGCTGATGAACGTGCTCGGCTGCCTCGACAAGCCCACGAGCGGCCACTACCGCATCGCCGGCCGCGACACGAGCGCGCTCGACGCCGACGAGCTCGCCGCGCTGCGCCGCGAACACTTCGGCTTCATCTTCCAGCGCTACCACCTGCTCGGCCACCTCGACGCGCGCGCGAACGCAGCGCTGCCGGCCGTCTACACGGGTGCGGGTGCGGGCCGGCGCCTGCAGCGCGCGCAGGGCCTGCTCGAGCGCCTGGGCCTCGGCGAGCGCCTCGACCACAAGCCCAACGAGCTGTCGGGCGGCCAGCAGCAGCGCGTGTCGATCGCGCGCGCGCTGATGAACGGCGGCCAGGTCATCCTCGCCGACGAGCCGACCGGCGCGCTCGACTCGGCGAGCGGCGCCGAGATGCTGCGCCTGCTCGGCGAGCTCAACGAGCGCGGCCACACGATCATCGTCGTCACGCACGACGCGAACGTCGCCGCGCACGCGCGGCGCGTGATCACGATGCGCGACGGCCTCGTCGTCAGCGACGCCGGCACGCCGGCCGGCCACGCGGCGCGCGCGCCCGAGGCCGCGCCGGTCGCGCGCGTGAACCGCCTGCAGCGCATCGCCGTGCAATGGCGCGAAGCCGTGCAGACGGCCTGGTCCGCGCTCAAGGGCAGCCGGCTGCGCACGGCGCTGTCGATGCTCGGCATCAGCATCGGCATCGCGTCGGTCGTCTCGATCGTCGCGCTGACGAGCGCGGCGCGGCATTCGATCGAATCCGACGTCGCGAGCTTCATCTCGGGCCGCATCGCGGTCTGGCGCGGCAATGCGGCGCTGCCGCCGGGTGCGTTCGCGAAGCCCTTCCAGCCGGCCGAGATCGACAGCATGCGCGCGCTGCCCGGCGTGATCGGCATCAACCTCGAGCGCGAGTCGCAGCTGACCGCGCGCCAGGGCTCGCGCGACGCGCAGATCACCGCGCGCAGCGCCGGCGCGCAGACGCTCAAGGCGCGCAAGCTCAAGATCATCGCGGGCCGCTACTTCAACGAACTCGACCAGGCCGACAGCGCCCAGGTCGTCGTGATCGACAAGAAGGCGCGCGAGGCGCTGTTCAAGAAGGACGAGGACCCGGTCGGCCGCACCGTGATGCTGACGCTCGGCGGCAGCGTCGACGCGGCGGCCGCGGCCGCCGCCGGCGGCGCGGCGCCGCCGGCCTGGGGCGCGCTGCCGGTCACCGTGATCGGCGTCGTCGACAGCGACGCGGCGCTGCTGTCCGGCGAGAACTGGTTCGGCGAAATCCTCGTGCCCGAGCGCACGTTCACGCGCAAGATCGACGCGCGCGCCGACTACGACCATTTCGACCTGCTGCTCGACCCGAAGACGCCGCCCGACCAGGTGCGCGCGCAGATCATCCACCGCTTGCGCGCGCTGCACGGCGCCGAGGACTTCTCGACCTGGAACGGCGAGGAGGAGTTCCGCAAGTTCACGAACATCACGGCGAGCCTCGCCGCGATCTTCGCGGGCGTCGGCGCGATCGCGCTGCTCGTCGGCGGCGTCGGCGTGATGAACATCATGCTCGTGTCGGTGTCCGAGCGTACGCGCGAGATCGGCATCCGCATGGCCGTCGGCGCGCGCCGCAGCGACGTGCTGCTGCAGTTCCTCGTCGAGGCCGTCGTGCTGTGCTGCCTCGGCGGCCTCGTCGGCGTCGCGATCAGCTGGCTCGCCGCGTTCGCGTTCAACCAGGCCCAGCAGCAGTTGCCCGTCGAGGTCAGCTGGGACGCGCTGCTCGTCGCGTTCGCGGTGTCCAGCGGCGTCGGCCTGCTGTTCGGCACCCTGCCGGCGCGGCGCGCGGCCGCGCTGAGCCCGGTCGACGCGCTCGCGCGCGAATGATCAGATCGAGAAGAAGAACCCCATGCGTCAAAGCTTCAAGTTAGCGCCCGCAGCCGCCGCCCTCCTCGCCGCCCTGTTGCTCGCCGCCTGCGCGGGCGCGCCGCCCGCGCCTCCCGAACCGCCGACGCCCCCAGCGGCCTGGACCGCGCCGCCGGGCGCCGGCGCATCCGACGCCTCGAACGCCGCGTGGGCACCGCTGCTCGCCCCGGGGCTGCAGGAGCTGCTCGCCCAGTCCCTGGCGGCCAATACCGACATCCGCCGCGCCGTGCTCACGGCGCGCAACGCCGCGCTGCAGGCGCGCGCGACGGGCCTGCGCGTGACGCCGAGCGTCGGCCTGTCCTACGAGGCGAACCGGCCGCTCGGCTCGCAGGCCACCGTCAACGTCGACGGCGTGCTCGTGCCGGCCGGGCCGGCCGCGCAGTGGACGCACAGCTACGGCGCGTCGCTCGGCGCGAGCTTCGAGCTCGACCTGTGGAACCGCCTCGCGCAGCTCGACGCCCAGCAGGCCGCGCTGACCGAGGCCGCGCGCAGCGACGTCGCGGCCGCGCGCCTCGTGATCGCCGACAAGGTCGCCGAGGACTTTTGGACGCTCGCCGCGAACGAGCGCTTCGCCGCGCTCGCCGCCGCCAAGCTAAAGCTTGCCGAGGAGACCTTGCCGCTCGTGAGCGCGCGCGTGCGCGAGGGCAAGCTCCAGCCGATCGAGATCGACAAGGCCGCCGCCGTCGTCAAGAGCGCGCGCCAGCAGCTCGCCGGCTATGAAGCGACGGCCGCGAAGACGCGCGTCGACCTCGCGAAGCTGCTCGACCAGGCGCCGCCGGGCCCGGCCGTCGCGGCGGCCGCGCTGCCCGACGCGCTGCCGGGCTGGAAGCCCGACGCACCGGGCGCCGTGCTCGAGCGCCGCCCCGACGTGCACGGCGCGCGGCTGCGCGTCGACGCGGCGCTCGCCGGCGCGCGCGCGCAGCGCGCCGCGCGCTACCCGCAGCTCACGTTCAGCGGCGGCCTCGCGACCGGCGGCGAGAGCATCGGCAACTGGTTCGCCCAGCCGCTGCTGTCGCTCGCGTCGAACCTGACCGTGCCGCTGATCGACTGGCGCCGCCTCGACCTCGAGGACGCGCAGCGCCGCAACGATCTCGAGACCAGCGCGCTGAACCTGCGCGACGCGGTGTTCGGCGCGCTCGGCGAGGTCGAGGGCCTGCTCGCCGACCAGCAGCGCATCGCCGCCGAGCAGTCGGCCGCCGCGCAGCAGCTCGCGCAGACGCGCGACGCCGAGCGCATCGCGAACCTGCAGCTCGAGGTCGGCACGATCGCGCGCGCCGACGCGCTGCAGGCCCGCACCGCGACGCTCGACGCCGAGCTCAACCTCGAGAGCGCGCGGCTCGACGCGCTGCTGAACCGCCTCGCGCTGCTGCGCGCGCTGTGCGTCGAGGTGCCGGCCGGCCGCGCGCCGGCTTGATCGTCTCTTCGACCGCGCTTGACCGCGGCCCGGGGCTGGCGATACTGGGCCCGCCAAGAACGACGGAGACCGCGCGATGGACTCGACCCGCCGCCGCCTGCTGGGCATTGCCGCCGCCCTGCCCACGAGCCTCGCCTGGAGCCAGGGCGGCTGGCCGAGCCGCCCGGTCCGCATCATCGTGCCCTTCCCGGCCGGCGGCACGACCGACATCCTCGCGCGCGTGCTCGCGCCCGAGCTGCAGGCGCGCCTCGGCGAGGCCGTGATCGTCGACAACCGGCCCGGCGCGGGCGGCAATATCGGCACGGCCGAGGTCGCGCGCTCGACCGACGGCCACACGCTCGTGATGGGCACGGTCGGCACGCACGCGATCAACGCGGCGCTGTACGGCGCGCGCCTGCCCTACGACCCGGTCCGGGACTTCGCGCCGGTCACGCTCGTCGCGGGGGTGCCCAACGTGCTCGTCGTGAACCCCAAGAAGGCGCAGGAGCTCGGCATCGCGTCGGTGCCCGACCTCGTGCGCGTCGCGCGCGCGAAGCCCGGCGTGCTCAATATGGCGTCGAGCGGCAACGGCACCTCGATCCACCTCGCCGGCGAGCTGTTCAAGAGCACGACCGGCACCTATATGGTCCATTTCCCGTACCGCGGCTCGGGGCCCGCGCTCGTCGACCTGATCGGCGGCACGATGGACCTGATGTTCGACAACCTGCCCTCGTCGATGCCGCATATCCGCTCGGGCCGCCTCAAGGCGCTCGCCGTGACCTCGGCCGCGCGCAGCCCGGCCCTGCCCGAGCTGCCGACCGTCGCCGAGGCCGGCGGCCCGCTGCTCAAGGGCTACGAGGCGAGCTCGTGGTTCGGCCTGCTCGCCCCCGCCGCGATGCCGGCCGACTCGGTCGCGCGCGTTCAGCGCGAGACCGCGCGCGCCCTGGGTCTGCCCAACATCCGCGACACGCTCGCGAGCCAGGGCGCCGTTGCGAGCGGCATGAGCAGCGCCGAGTTCGCCGCGCTGATCCAGCGCGAGCTGAAGAAATGGGCCCAGGTCGTCAAGGTCTCGGGCGCGCATGTCGACTGACATGCAGCACGACCAAGGCAGCCGCTAACGCAGCAGTTCGAGGCATTCGTCGAGCAGCTCGTGCAGGCGCGCGACGCGCGCGTCGCCGAGCCTGGCGTTGAGGCCCAGTTGCGCGCGCTTCCAGTCGGCCTGCAGCGCCAGGCGCAGCGCGCGGCCGGCCGGCGTGAGCTGGACGAGTCGACTGCGCGCATCCGGGCCGGCCTGCTGCTCGACCCAGCCGCCCGCGATCAACGGCTGCAGATTGCGCGTGAGCGTCGACGCGTCGAGGTCCATGCGGCGCGCGAGCTGGCCCGGCGCGAGCGGCCCGAGCGCGTCGATATGGCCGAGCAGCGCGTACTGCGTGGCCTTGACGCCGCTCGCCGCGAAAAAGGGCTCGCAATGCTGGGCGACCAGGCGCGTGAGCTGACGCAGCTTGAAGTGCGTGCAGCCGCGCGGCCGCGCCTCGCGCTTCTCGCTCGTTCTTATCACCTTGGTGACAGCGCCCATCAAATTATTGTATCTACAATGATTGCAGCTACAACCCTGGGAGTACGAGGATGGACGCAGCGACGAATCACGACGCGGTGCTCGCGCAATGGCTGGCCGAAGAGGCCGCGGTGCGCGCGCGCCAGCTCGACTACGGTCTCGCCCGGCCCGAGCAGGTCGCCGAGCTCTCAGGCCTCGAAATCCTCGACGCGATGATCGCGGGCAAGCTGCCGCCGCCGCCGATCGCCGAGACGCTGGACTTCGTGCTGATCGAAGGCGCCCACGGCGAGGCGGTGTTCCAGGGCCAACCGAAACTGCGCCACTACAACCCGCTCGGCGGCGTGCACGGCGGCTGGTTCGCGACCCTGCTCGACTCGGCGCTCGGCTGCGCCGTGATGGCCGCGCTGCCGGCCGGCCAGAGCTACACGACGCTCGAGCTGAAGATCAACCTCGTTCGCGCGCTGAGCACCAAGGTGCCGGTCGTGCGCGCGATCGGCAAGACCGTGCATGTCGGCAAACAGGTCGCGACGGCCGAGGCCCAGCTCGTCGGCCACGACGGCCGGCTCTACGCGCACGCGAGCACGACCTGCCTGGTGTTCCCGCGGCGCTGAAGACGCTTTTTCTCAGGCCCGCAAGGCGTGCGTGGCCTGGGCCAGGCGCGTGATACGCCCCCAGTCCCTCGCGTCGACGGCGTCCTGCGGCGTGAGCCACGAGCCGCCACAGACCTTGACGTTGGGCAGGCTCAGGAACTGCGGCGCGGTCTCGGCGCCGATGCCGCCGGTCGGGCAGAACGCGACGTCGGGGAACGGGCCCGCGAGCGCCTTGAGCAGGTTCACGCCGCCGACCGGCACGGCCGGGAACAGCTTGAGGAAGGTGTAGCCGGCGTCGCCGGCCTGCATCACCTCGCTCGCGGTCGACACGCCGGGCAGCAGCGGCAGGTCGGCCGTGCGGCAGGCGTCGGCCAGCGTCGTCGTGAAGCCCGGGCTCACGCCGAAGCGGCAGCCCGCGTCCTTCGCCGCGCGTACGTCGGCGGCCGAGCGCAGCGTGCCCGCGCCGACGATGGCGTCGGGCACGGCGCGCGCCATCGCCTCCATCGCCCGCAGCGCGACCGGCGTGCGCAGGGTGACCTCGAGCACGCGCACGCCGCCGGCGACGAGCGCCTCGGCGAGCGGCACCGCGTCCTCGAGACGCTGGATCACGATGACGGGGATCACCGGGCCATGCGCGGCCAGGCTCAGGGTGTCGAGGCTCATCGAGCGTTCTCCTGTGTTTCGATCGGTCTCAGAGCCAGGTCACGGCGCCTTCTTCGGCGCTCCTGGCGTTACGGCGCATGCCGGCGAACAGCTCGCGGCCGAGACCGTGGCCGTTGTCGAGCGCGTGCTCGGGCGAGATCCGGGCGAGCTCGCGCCCGTCCCATTCGGCCGCGGGGACGAGCGCCTCGAGCGTGCCGGTCGGCGCGCACAGGCGCACCAGGTCGCCGTCGCGCAGTTTCGCGAGCGGGCCGCCTGCGAGCGCCTCCGGGCTCACGTGGATCGCCGCGGGCACCTTGCCCGACGCGCCACTCATGCGGCCGTCGGTCACGAGCGCGACCCTGAAGCCCTTGCCCTGCAGCACGGCGAGCGGCGGCGTGAGCTTGTGCAGCTCGGGCATGCCGTTCGCGTGCGGGCCCTGGAAGCGCACGACGACGACGACGTCGCGCTCGAGCTCGCCGGCCTTGAAGGCCGCGAGCATCGCGTCCTGCGAGTCGAAGATGCGCGCGGGCGCCTCGATCGTGTGGCGGTCCTCGGGCACGGCCGAGACCTTGATCACCGCGCGGCCGAGGTTGCCGGCGACGAGCTTGAGCCCGCCGGTCGGGCTGAACGGCGCGGCGGCCGTGCGCACGACGCTCGAGTCGCCGCTGTCGGGCGGCAGTTCCTGCCAGGCCACGCCCTGCTCGGCCGCGAGCACCGGCAGGCGCGTGTACGGGCGCAGCGAGTCGCCGGCGACGCTCGTCACGTCCCCGTGCATCAGGCCCGCGTCGAGCAGCTCGCGGATCACGAAGCCGGGGCCGCCGGCCGCCTGGAACTGGTTCACGTCGGCCGCGCCGTTCGGGTAGACGCGCGCGAGCAGCGGCACGACGCCGGAGAGTTCGGAGAAGTCGGTCCAGTCGATCAGGATGCCGGCCGAGCGTGCGACGGCGACCCAGTGGATCAGGTGATTCGTCGAGCCGCCCGTGGCGAGCAACGCGGCCATCGCGTTGACGATCGCACGCTCGTCGACGATGCGGCCGATCGCCTTCGCGCGCTGCGGCACGAGGCTCAGCGCCTGGCCGACGGCGGCCTGCGTGAGCGCGCCGCGCAACGGGTCGTGCGGATGGACGAAAGCCGCGCCGGGCAGGTGCAGGCCCATCGCCTCGAGCAGCATCTGGTTGCTGTTCGCGGTGCCGTAAAAGGTGCAGGTGCCGGCGCCGTGGTAGGCGGCCTGCTCGGCCTTGAGCAGTTCGTCGCGCCCCACGAGGCCCTGCGCGTACTGCTCGCGCACCTTGGCCTTCTCGTTGTTCGCGAGGCCCGAGCCCATCGGGCCCGCGGGCACGAACACGCAGGGCAGATGGCCGAAGTGCAGCGCGCCGATCAGCAGGCCCGGCACGATCTTGTCGCAGATGCCGAGCAGCAGCGCCGCGTCGAACACGTCGTGCGACAGCGCGATCGCCGTGCCCATCGCGATCGTGTCCCGCGAGAACAGGGACAGCTCCATGCCGGGCAGGCCCTGTGTGACGCCGTCGCACATCGCGGGCACGCCGCCGGCGACCTGCGCCGTCGCGCCGAGCCGGTGCGCCTCGGCGCGGATCGCGGCCGGGTAGCCCTCGTAGGGCTGGTGCGCCGACAGCATGTCGTTGTAGGCGGTCACGATCGCGAGGTTGGGCTTCTTCTCGGCGACGATGCGCAGCTTGGCGTCGGCCGGCATCGCGGCGACCGCGTGGGCCACGTTCGCGCAGCCCATGCGCTCGACGCCGCGGCGGCGTCCGGCCATGCCATCGAGGCGTTCAAGATAGGCGCCGCGCGTCTCGGCACTGCGCGCGCGGATGCGCTCGGTCACGGCAGCCAGCGTCTTGTTCATGGCGTAACCACCCTATTGAATTTGATGTAACCATATTACACGATGGCGTATCGGCGACAGCGTAGTCCAAGGCCGATTTCCAGGTACGAAATGGTTACGGTTACGTGCCGAGGGCTTAAGCTCCACCCCATGCATGGCCAGCCCGACCCGACCGCCGACTGCCGGCTCTGCGACCTGCCCGCCCACAGCCTCGCTGCACTCGAGCAATGCCGCGGCCAATGGGACCGCCGGCGCGGCCTGCTGCTGTTCGGCTACGGCTCGCTGATCTGGAACCCCGGCTTCGCGCCGGCCCAGGTGCTGCCGGCCGAGGTCGTCGGCTACCACCGCGCGCTGCGCCTGCGCTCGCTCGTGAACCGTGGCAACCCTGCGCAGCCGGGCCTCGTGCTCGCGTTGCTGCCGGGCGGGCGCTGCCGCGGCCTGCTGCTGCGCGCGGCGCCCGAAAACAGCGCCGCCGTGCTCGAGCGGCTCTGGCTGCGCGAGATGGTCGTCGGCTCGTACACGCCGCGCTGGGTGCGTTGCCGCACCGCCGAGGGCATGCTGCCGGGCCTGTGCTTCACCTTGTCGCGGCGCAGCCCGGGCTTTGTCGCCGAGCTCGGCGACGAGCGTCTGCTGCACATCCTGCGCCACGCGCACGGCCGCTACGGCACGACGCTCGACTACCTGATCCGCACCTGCGAGGGCCTGCGCGCCCACGGCATGCGCGACGCCGAGCTCGAGCGCCAGTGGCGGCTCGCCGCGCGCCACGGCCTGTGCGCGCCGCCGCATGCGACGGCGATGGCCAGCGCCGGCCCTACCGCGACGCCGCCGGGCTGAACGCGGCGAGCGAGCCGCGCACGCGCGCGAGGTCGTCGAGCGTGTCCACGTCGACGAGCACGCCGGCGTCCTCGACCTCGACCGGCTGCGCCGGGTAGCGCGCGACCAGGCGGCGCGCGCCCTCGTCGCCGCTGAGCTCGAGCAGCTCGGAATAGAACTCGGCGCTGAAGCCGACCGGATGGCCGCGTCGGCCGCGGTACTGGGCGAACGCGATCGGGAATTGGTCGAGCGCCCTGACGACCGCGAGCATGGTGTCCGACTGGATCAGCGGCATGTCGCCGGGCTGGATCAGCCAGCCCTCGGCATCGCCGGCCGCGCCGACACCGGCCGCGATCGAATGACCCATCCCGACCGGGCCGCCCGGCGGCATCAGGACCACGTCGCGCGGCGCCAATTGGCCCAGCGCGAGCGGCGCGAGTTCGGGCTTGGTGACCACGACTACACGCAAGCCCGTCTCGATCGCGTGTTGCAAGGTGCTGCCGAGCAGGGCGCGCTCGTCGGGGCCGATGGATTGCTCCAGCTTGTGGCCCGGGCCCTTGAAGCGGGCGCCCTGTCCTGCGGCGAGCACGACGATTGCAGGTCGCCGATCCGTCATTCGCTGCCGTCCTTCCTGGGGCTGGTGCCTCATAACATCGATGACAGCATGGGCGCCCGACTAGCCACAATGGGACGTTTACCTAGGGTGTTTTACCGCATGACTTGCGGGATTCCCCGGATACTTACGGAATGAACCGCATCTCCGACCTGCGCAAGAGCTATGAGTTGGGCGAACTCGACGAGGCGCACAGCGCCGGCGAGCCGCTCGCCCAGTTCCACGAATGGTTCGACGCGGCGCTCGCCGCGAAGCTGCCCGAGCCCAACGCGATGACGCTCGCAACCGTCGGCGCCGACGGCCGGCCGTCGACGCGCATCGTGCTCGTCAAGGGCTTCGACGCGCGCGGCCTCGTCTGGTTCACCAACTACGAAAGCCGCAAGGGCCGCGAACTCGCGGCGAATCCGTACGCGGCGCTGCAGTTCCACTGGGTCGAGCTCGAACGCGTCGTGCGCATCGAGGGCCGCGTCGAGCGCGTCGCCGCCGAGGAGTCCGACGCCTACTACGACTCGCGCCCGCTCGACTCGCGCCTCGGCGCCTGGGCCTCGCCGCAAAGCCAGGTCATCGGGTCGCGCGCCGTGCTCGTCGCGAACGCGGCCAAGGCGGCCGCGCAGCATGGCCTCAAGCCCGCGCGGCCACCGCACTGGGGCGGTTTGCGGCTCGTGCCCGACACCTGGGAGTTCTGGCAGGGCCGCAAGTCGCGCCTGCACGATAGGCTGCGCTACCGGCTCGACGGGGGCGCCTGGCGGCGCGAACGGCTCGCGCCGTGAGCGCTATCAAGGAAGCTACCGATCGCTAGCGCGCGGCCCGGTGCGGGACGTCCCAGCTTGGCACGCTGGGCGCATGCCGAACAAGGTGCTATTTCACCAAGCGGCGGAAGGTCGTCAGGAATTTGTCGACCTTGCCCGCGACGACGAACGCGCAATAGCCCTGGTCCGGGTGGCGCGCGTAGTAATGCTGGTGGTAGGCCTCGGCGGCCGAGTAGTTGCGCTCGGGCTCGAACTCGGTGACGACGCGCCCGCCATGCGCGGCCCGGACCTCGCCGAGCACCTCGCGCGCGACGGCCTCGTGCGCGGGGTCGCTCCAGTAGATCGCCGAGCGGTACTGGGTGCCGACGTCGGCGCCCTGGCGGTTCAGCGTCGTCGGGTCGTGGATCGTGAAGAAGACCTCGAGCAGTTCGCGCAGGCTCACCGCCTGCGGGTCGAACTCGATGCGCACGACCTCGGCGTGGCCGGTGTTGCCCGAGCAGACCTGCTCGTAGTTCGGCGCGACGGCGTGGCCGTTGCTATAGCCCGACTCGACGCGGACGACGCCGCGCACGCGTTCGTAGACCGCCTCGAGGCACCAGAAGCAGCCGCCGGCGAGCGTGATGGTCTCGGTGCGGGGCTGTGCGGAAGAAGCGTCGTTCATGCCGGTCATTGTGCGCCGAGTTTGAGCTCGATATGGGGCTGCCAGGCCGTCGCGTCGCCTTCGGCCGCGACCTGCGGCGCGCCCAGGAACAGGCGGCTGCTCGCGATGCCGCGCGCGACCAGCGCGTCACGCACGCCGACGCTGCGGGCCAGCGCGAGGTCGCGCACCGACTGTGCGTCGACCGGGTAGCTCGGCAGCAGCAGCGCGCGCATCTGCTCGGCCGGGATGTCCTTGGCGAGGCCGATCAGGTTGCGCGGCTTGTTCGGCAGCTTGGCCGCGTCGTAGACGAGCTTGAGCAGGCGCTCGCGCTCGGCCGCGCCCAGCGGCGGCGGTGCGGCGTCGGCGGCCGCGCCCGAGGCCGCGCTGCCCGCTGCGAGGTCCCTGCGGTGCCGCTCGCGGCGGCGTTCGCGCTCGATCGCCCCGTCGAGTGCGGCCTGCTCGATCGCGACGCGCTCGCGGGCGAGGTCGGCCGCGCCCGTGATCGTCAGCGTCAGGCCCGGGCGGTCCTGCAGCATCTGCGCGAGCGCGTCGAGCTGGCTCGCGTCGGCGAGCGTCGCGGCGCCGGGCGCGCAGGCGAGCTGGCTCAGGTCGCTCGTGCCGCCGCCCGAGAACAGCGAGAACGGCGCGGTCAGCGCCTTGCCGATCAGGTTGACGATCAGCTTGACGATGATGCCGCCGACCGAGAACTCGGGATCGTTGATCGAGCCGCTGATCGGCAGGTTCACGTCGATCACGCCATGGCTGTCCTTGAGCAGCGCGACGGCCAGGCGCACCGGCAGCTTGGTCGCGTCGGGGCTGGCGATGGCCGCGCCGAACTCGAGCTGGTTCAGGATCACCTGGTTGGCGGCCTCGAGCTTGCCGCCCGCGTCGATGCGGTAATGGACCTTGGTCGTGAGCTTGCCGCGCGCGATCTCGTAGCCCGCGTACTTGAGCGCGTACGGCGACAGCGGCGCGAGCTCGATGTCGGTCGCCGCGGCGCCGAGGTCGAGCAGCGGCGGCTTCGTCGCCGGGTTGACCTTGCCCGAGATCGTCAGCAGCCCGGTGCCGGCGACGCGGCCGTGCAGGTCGACGTCGGCGAGCGCGGGCTGGTCCGAGCTGAAGCCGCCGAGGCGGCCCTCAAGCTCCGAGAGCTCGGCGCTGTAGTTCGGGCGGATGAAGTGGTCGGTGAAATCCACCTTGCCCTTGCTGAGCTGGACGCCGCCGACGCTCAGGTGCAGCGGCGGCGCCGACGCGGCCGGCGCGGCGGCGAGCACGGCGCTCGCCGGGGCCGGCGGCGCGGCGGGCGCCGAAGCCGCGGTGACCGCGGTGGCGGCGGCCGCGGACGCCGCCTGGCCCGGCGTCACCGCCGCGCCGCCCGGGCCGATCTCCCGCAGGTTGAGCTGGCCCTGCTCGTTGACGAGCAGGCGCGCGAAGAAGTCGTCGAGGCGCAGCTGCTTGAGCGCGACGCTCGGCGCGTCGCCGGGGCGCAGCGCGACGTCGAGGCCGTCGAAGTTCAGTGCGCCCCAGCTCAGCAGCGGCTGGCCGTCGCCGTCCTTGAGCTGCTGCAGGCGCAGGTCGGCGAGCAAGGCGTCTCCGAGCCAGTGGACACGCCAGCCGTTCGCGGCCTGCTGCGCCGTCACGCGCCCCTTGACGCCGAGCTCGACGCGGCGCAGCCGCAGGTTCCAGGCCGGGTCGAGGTAGCCGCTGAGCACCTGCAGCGGCAGCTGGTTCGTCTGCAGGCTGGCGTCGAGCTGCAGCGGCGCAAGGCCGACGCGACCGGCCAGCAGCAGGCTGCCGCGCGGCGTGCCACCCGCGCCGTCGGTGCCGCCGACGCGCAGCGCGAGCTTGACCTTGGTCGGCGCGCTCCTGGGCCAGTCGAGCGCACCGAGTTCGAACGCGAGCTGGTCGAGCTGGACGTCGGCGCCCGCGTCGCCCGCGCCGACGGCCGCGTCGCGCCAGCGCAGCGCGCCCTGCTCGACCACGACGCCGGCCAGCGAGACCGACCAGGCCGGTGCGGCGGCGGCGCCAGCGCTCGCGGCGCTGCCCGGACTGCCGGCGCTGCCGGCGCGGCGGACCGGCGGCGCGCTGGTACTTGAATCGCTTGGCGCCATCAGCGCCGCGAAGTTCAGTTGCCCAGCCGCGTCGCGCGACGCGTCGACGCGCGGCGTCTCGAAGCGCACCGCGCCGAGCTCGACCTTGTGCGCGCCCGGCAGCACGCGCGCCGACGCGACGCGCAGCGCCGCGACACCGAGCACCGGCGCGCCCTGCGGCGTCGCGACCGCGAACTCGCGCAGCGCGAGCGCGTCGACGCTGAGCTCGGCGCGCTCGGCCGCGCCGGGCGCGAGTGGCTGCGCGACCTTGAACGCGAGCCGGCCGTCGAGCAGGCCGCTCACGCGCGCGCGCGGCGCACCGCCCGCGTAAGGCATGAACGGCGCGAGCGCGAGGCCCTGCCATTGCGCACCGAACACGGCCTTGTCGGGCGCGAGCGTGCCCTGCCCCTGCAACGTCGCCGCGCCGACATGCATCGCAAGCTGGAGCTTGGCCGTACCCGCGAGCGGCCAGCGCAGCGCGTCGAGGCGCGCGTTCAGCGCACCGACCTGGACCTGCGCGGCCGGCTGCACGCCGCGGTCGTGCCAGGCAAGGACCGCGTCGGCGAGCTCGAACGCCTCGAGCGAGATCCGCCAGGGCGTCGGTGCCGGCGCGGCGGCCGCAGGCGCCGAGGCGGGGGCCGGCCCCCTCGATGGGGCGACCGGCGAGGCTTGCGCCGCCCGCACGGCTTGTCCGGCCGACGCGGCATGCCCCGGTCGGGCGGACGGCGGCGCCGCCGCGTCCGTCGGCGCGAGGCCGAAGCCGCCGGCCGCGTCGCGGTCGAGCATGAGCGCGAGGCCGTCGAGCTTGATCGCGCCGAACGCGAGTTCGCGCTGCAGCGGCTCCAGCGACTTGAGCTGGACGTCGAGGCGGCGCCAGCCGACGCGCGTCGCGCCCTGCGGTGCCGCGGCCGCGAAATCGGCGAGCGCGAGCTGGCCGCCGAGCTCGATGCGCTGGGCGACGAAGCGCAGGTGCAGGTCGGCGTCGAGCCGGCCTTTGCCGATACGCAGCGGCAGCGAGGCCGGCAGGTAGCCGAGGTAGGGGGCGAGGTCGAGCCCGCTGAACCTCAGCTGCGCGTCGCTCTCGCCGTCGTGCAGGAAGGGCTCCGCCGCCGCGCTGCCGCCGAACGGGACGCCGTTGAGCCGGCCGTCGAGGCTCGGCGTCACGCGCACCTGCACGTCGGCCGCGAAGCTCGACACGAAGGGCAGACTCAGCGTGAGACGGTCGAGCACATGGACACGCTGCGCGGGCGCGTCGTCGAAGCGGACCTCGCCGTCGGCGAGCTCGAGGTTGTAGAGCGCGAATCGGGCGGGCTTCGCCTCGGGCGGCGGCGGCGGCTTCGGCGCGTTCAGGCGCGCGAGCAGGTCGTCGACGTCGTAATGCCCGGCAGCCGTGCGCGCGACGCGCAGCACCGGATGCTCGACGCGCAGCGACTCGACGACCGGCGCAAGGTGCCAGAGCGAACGCAGCGACAGCGCCGCGTCGACGCGGCCGACCTCGAGCTGCGGCGGCTGCCTGGCGTCGGCGGCGCCGACGCGCAGCCCTTCGACGACGAGGCCGAGCCGCCAGGGCTCGAAGCGCACGGCCGCGACGCTGACCGGCCGGCCGAGCGCGTCGGACGCGAGCGCCATGCCGCTGCCCGCGATCCAGCGCGGCAGCGCGAGCCAGGCGACGCCGAGCACCACGCCGGCGAAGATCGCCAGGCCGGCCAGGACACGTGCCAGGGTTCGCATGGACGGCAGCGGCAATTGCATGGTGCGGAAGGTTCGGAATGCTTTCGAACCATTATCCTTGCCCCCCTGGCGCTCCCCAAGGTCGGTTGCGCCGACGCCGCGAGTCCATGTTCTACGTCATCAAACAGTTGTCCACCGTCCTGCTGCTGCCGCCAACGCCCTGGCTGATCGCGATCCTCGCCGGCCTCGCGCTGCTGCGGCGGCGCGCGCGCCTCGGCCGCGGCCTGATCTTGTTCGGTATCTGCGCGGTCTGGCTCAGTTGCACCGAGGCCGCCGGCCAGTTGCTGTCCGACTACGTGCTGCATGTGCCGCCGGCGCTCACGGCGACCGGCGTCGCCGCGCTGCGCGCGCGCAGCGAAGCCGGCCACGACGTCGCCGTGCTCGTGCTTGGCGGCGGCGCGAACGCGGTCTCGCCCGAGTACGGCGGCCAGCCGGCGCTCAAGAACTGGACCATGGAGCGGCTGCACTACGGCGTCTGGCTCGCGCGGCGCGTCGACGCGCCGCTTGGCTTCACCGGCGGCATCGGCTGGACCGCGCAAGGGGTCGCGGTCAGCGAGGCCGCGCTCGCATCGCGCGTCGCCGCCGAGGACTTCGGCCTGCCGCTGCGCTGGGCCGAGGCGCTCTCGCGCGATACCCGCGAGAACGCGCGCAACAGCCTGCCGCTGCTCCAGGCGGCCGGCGTCCACACCGTCGTGATCGTCACGAACGGCATGCACATGCCGCGCGCGCTGCGCGACTTTCGCGCCCAGCTCAAGCCCGGCATGAGCCTCGTCGCCGCGCCGATCTCGCTGCGCGAGGACGGCACCGGCGACCTGCTCGACTGGTGCCCGTCGTTCCACGGCCTCGAGCGGGTCCAGTACGCGCTCTACGAAATTCTCGGCCTGCTCGCAGGTCATTGAAGGCGCGCGCACAATCCGCGCCGCCGCCCTCTTCCCCAACCCCACCAGGAGTCCCCACATGCGTTTGAGCCACCGCTTCGCCCTCCTCGCCGTCAGCCTGAGCTGCGCGCTCGCCTGCCACGCCGCCGCCCCCGAAGCCGGCGGCCAGGCGCCCGGCTGGTTCCGCCTGCAGCTCGGCAAATTCGAGGTCACGGCGCTCAACGACGGCACCTTCGAGCTGCCGATGGACAAGCTGCTCAAGACCGACCCGAAAAACGTTGCCCAGGCCCTGCACCGCGACTTCCTCGGCCTGCCAGTGACAACCTCGGTGAACGGCTTTCTCGTCAACACCGGGACCAAGCTCGTGCTGATCGACACCGGCACGGGCGCGCCGGGCCCGGCCGTCGGCCGCCTCGTCGCGAACCTCGAGGCCTCGGGCTACAAGCCCGAGCAGGTCGACGAGGTCCTGATCACGCATATGCACGGCGACCATATCGGCGGCCTCACCCACGATGGCCAGCGCGTGTTCCCGAACGCCGTCGTGCGCATCGCGAAGGCCGACACCGACTACTGGCTCAGCGAGGCCGCGATGGCCAAGGCGCCCGAGGACGCGCGCGGCGGCTTCAAGACCGCGATGGCCGTGCTCAAGCCTTACATCGACGCCGGCGCGCTCAAGCCCTTCGACGCGAGCGCCGAGCTCGAGCCCGGCATCCACGCCTTGATCACGGCCGGCCACACGCCGGGCCACGCGATCTACCGCATCACGAGCGAGGGCAAGACGCTCGTGTTGTGGGGCGACCTGATCCACAGCGCGAGCGTGCAGTTCCCCGACCCGGACGTCACGATCGCGTTCGACAGCGACCCGGCGACGGCGAGGATCCAGCGCAGGAAGGCGTTTGCCGAGGCCGCCCAGAGCGGCGAGCTCGACGGCGCGGCCCACCTGAGCTTCCCGGGCCTCGGCCACCTGCGCGCCGACGGCAAGGGCTACGACTGGGTGCCGCTCGTGCACCCGGGCAACGCGCCGGCCAAGCCCTGAGGCGTCCAAAGAAGAGAAACCCCTCCCGACCAGACCGATCGGAAGGGGTGGGGTGGCCACGCCACCTCGGGGCTCCGGGGCGATTTGCCCCAGGGCTCCTGGCGCGCAAAGATTGCGCCAGAGTTGATGCCTGAACAGGCCTCACTAAGTTAGATGAAGCCGCCCCTCGATTCAAGCCGGGGAAAACAGCGCTTGAAATAGCGCGTCGGCGCGGCGGGTCACGTCCGCGGGCATCGTGATCGCGCGGCCCCACTCGCGGCTCGTCTCGCCCGGCCATTTGTTCGTCGCGTCGAGCCCCATCTTGCCGCCCAGGCCGCTGACCGGCGACGCGAAGTCGAGGTAGTCGATCGGCGTGCCGTCGACCAGCGTCGTGTCGCGCACCGGGTCCATGCGCGTCGTGATCGCCCAGACCACTTCCTTCCAGTCGCGGATGTTCACGTCCTCGTCGACGACGACGATGAACTTGGTGTACATGAACTGGCGCAGATAGCTCCACAGCCCGAACATCAGCCGCTTCGCGTGGCCCGGATAGGCCTTGCGGATCGAGATCACGGCCATGCGGTAGCTGCAGCCCTCGGGCGGCAGGTAGAAGTCGACGATCTCGGCGAACTGCTTTTGCAGGATCGGCACGAAGACCTCGTTGAGCGCGACGCCGAGCACGGCCGGCTCGTCGGGCGGCTTGCCCGTGTAGGTCGAGTGGTAGATCGCGTCGCGGCGCTTGGTGAGCCGCGTGACCTCGAACACCGGGAACCAGTCCTGCTCGTTGTAGTAGCCGGTGTGGTCGCCGTACGGGCCCTCGAGCGCGTGCAGGTAACCGCCCTTCTCCTTGAGCGGCACGCCGTCCTCGCTGAGGCCCTCGAAGCCCGGCGCGGCGACCGGGATCCGGCCCTCGAGCACGATCTCGGCGCTCGCCGGCACCTGCAGGCGCAGGTCGCCCTCGCCGACGCCGCTGTCGACGAGCTCGGTGCGCGAGCCGCGCAGCAGGCCCGCGAACTGGTACTCCGACAGGCTGTCGGGCACCGGCGTGACCGCGCCGAGCATGGTCGCCGGGTCGGCGCCGAGCGCGACCGCGATCGGGAACGGCCGGCCCGGGTTCGCGAGCGCGAAGTCGCGGAAGTCGAGCGCGCCGCCGCGGTGCGCGAGCCAGCGCATGATCAGCCGGTTGCGGCCGATCAGCTGCTGGCGGTAGATACCCAGGTTCTGGCGCAGCCGCGGCTTCGCGACCGCCTGCGGCCCGCGCGTGATCACGAGGCCCCAGGTGATCAGCGGCCCGATATCGCCGGGCCAGCAGGTCTGGATCGGCAGCTGCTTGAGGTCGACCTCGGCGCCCTCGAAGATTTCTTCCTGGCAGGCCGCCTTGCGCACGACCGAGGGCTTCATATCCCAGACCGCGCGGGCCATCTCGAACAGCCGGCCGGCGTCCTTAAGGCCGCGCGGCGGCTCGGGTTCCTTGAGGTTGGCGAGCACCTGGCCGATCGCGCGCAACTCGGCGAGGCTGTCGGCCCCCATGCCCAGGGCCACGCGTTTGGGGGTGCCGAACAGATTGCTGAGGACCGGCATCGCATGGCCGGCCGGCCGCTCGAACAGCAGCGCCGGACCCTCGGCGCGCAGCACGCGGTCGCTCAGGGCCGTCATCTCGAGCTCGGGCGACACCGGATCGGCCACGCGGCGCAGCTCGCCCAGGCCCTCCAGGCCGCGGAGAAAGTCACGAAGATCGCGGTACTTCATGACTTAAAGAAATTAAAAATAAAATCCATATACTTGACCAGTTATTTCCAGCCCATAAAATGCCGGCTGCTCTGGAATCCCAGGGTTAACCCGTGCTTCAACCTGTGGGAGGGATGGAGCACCTCGCTGCCGATGGACGCCGGTCCGCCGTAGCATGCCGCTGCCGACGCCGTGGCATCGCGCGGCACGAATGTTGAACCGGCCCATTATCACCGTCGCCTTCGAGCGGGCTCGCGCTGCGCAAGCGCTTCGAGTCCGGTCGGGCGGTGGAGAAGAAAGGAGTCGCATGACAGCGCGTCAGGAAGTTTCCGCCCTCGCCCGCCAGACCGGCGCGGCCGCGTCCTTGTTCTTCAAGGACATCGGCCAAGGTCTGCTGCTCGTCAGCCACAACACGCTGGCCTTGCTCGGCCTTGCCCTCGTCGTCCTCGGGACGGTGTTCTGGGGTCAGGCCGACGTGCGCCACCGCCTCGAAATGCAGGCGCTCGACTGGCTCAACGCGCGCCAGGAAGCGCGCGCCGAAGCCGAGGGCGACACGCTCGTCGGCGCGAGCGACGTCGATGCGGCCGCCCGCGCCACCGTCGCCGACCTGCACGACCTGAGCCGCCAGCAGGCGGCCGTCACCCAATACCTCGCGCGCCGTTACCACGTCGCGCCCGAGCCGGTCGCGCGCCTCGTCCAGGAAGCCTGGACCGCGGGCCACCGCGCCCATGTCGAGCCGACGCTGATCCTCTCGGTCATGGCCGTCGAGTCGGGCTTCAACCCGTTCGCGCAGAGCGCGGTCGGCGCCCAGGGCCTGATGCAGGTGCTCACGCGCGTGCACGACGACAAGTACGCGGCCTTCGGCGGCACCCAGGCCGCGTTCGACCCGGTCTCGAACCTGCGCGTCGGCGTGCAGGTGCTCAAGGACTGCATCGACCATTCCGGCGGCGTCGAGGACGGCCTGCGCTGCTATGTCGGCGCCGCCAACCTCGGCGACGACGCCGGCTACGCCGCTCGGGTGCTCGCCGAGAACGAGCAGATGAACGCGGCCGTCGGCGGCGGCCACGCGCCGGCCCAGGTCGCACAAATCAACCTGAGCGTGCCGGCCAGGCCGGCCGCCGCAACAAGCGCGGCCCAAGCCCAGCTGGCGCTGCGCTGAGCGGCTACACTCGAGACTTCGCGCGACTGGCGATCAGGTCCGCGCGCCCCCGGCCCGCCCCGGGCGGCGCATGGCCCGAGGTGGTGGACCACCGGGGAGCGCGAACGGCACGCCCGAGCCTTCTCGGGCGGCCGCCACAGCCGTTCGCCTGGGCAGCCCGACCATCGCGCAAGTATTTGCGACGATGCGCTCGCGGCTCCACCTCAAGAGCTAGCCATGTTTGACCGCAACACCTCCACCATCGCCCAGGTCGACGCCGAAGTCTGGGCCGCGATCCAGGCCGAGAACCGCCGCCAGGAAGATCACATCGAGCTGATCGCCTCGGAGAACTACTGCTCGCCGGCCGTCATGCAGGCCCAGGGCAGCCAGCTCACGAACAAATACGCCGAGGGCTACCCGGGCAAGCGCTACTACGGCGGCTGCGAGAACGTCGACGTCGTCGAGCAGCTCGCGATCGACCGCCTCAAGCAGCTTTACGGTGCGAACTTCGCGAACGTCCAGCCGAACTCGGGCTCGCAGGCCAACCAGGGCGTGTTCTTCGCGCTGCTGCAGCCCGGCGACACGATCATGGGCATGAGCCTCGCCGAAGGCGGCCACCTGACCCACGGCATGGCGCTGAACATGAGCGGCAAGTGGTTCAACGTGATCTCCTACGGCCTCGACGCCCAGGAAGACATCGACTACGAGGCGATGGAACGCCTGGCCCGCGAGAAGAAGCCCAAGCTGATCATCGCCGGCGCGTCGGCGTTCAGCCTGCGCATCGACTTCGAGCGCTTTGGCCGCATCGCCAAGGAAATCGGCGCCTACTTCATGGTCGACATGGCCCATTACGCGGGCCTCGTCGCCGCGGGCGTCTACCCGAACCCGGTACCCCACGCCGACGTCGTCACCTCGACCACGCACAAGAGCCTGCGCGGCCCGCGCGGCGGCATCATCCTCAGCAACGACGAGGCGATCGCGAAGAAGATCAACTCGGCGATCTTCCCGGGCATCCAGGGCGGTCCGCTGATGCACGTGATCGCCGGCAAGGCCGTCGCGTTCAAGGAAGCGCTGACGCCCGAGTTCAAGGCCTACCAGCAACAGGTCGTCGCGAACGCCAAGGTGCTCGCCGACACCCTGATCGAGCGCGGCCTGCGCATCGTCTCGGGCCGCACCGAGAGCCACGTGATGCTCGTCGACCTGCGCCCCAAGGGCCTGACCGGCAAGCAAGCCGAGGCCATCCTCGGCGCCGCGCACATGACCTGCAACAAGAACGGCATCCCGAACGACCCGCAAAAGCCCATGGTCACGAGCGGCATCCGCCTCGGCACGCCGGCGCTGACGACGCGCGGCTTCAAGGAAGAGCAGGTTCGCGCGGTCGCCCACCTGATCGCCGACGTGCTCGACAGCCCACACGACGAGGCCAATCTGGCCACGGTCCGCGCCAAGGTCGCCGCGCTCACGCGCGACTTCCCGGTCTACCGCTAAGCCGGCCGATGCGCTGCCCGTTCTGCGCCCATACCGAGACCCAGGTCGCCGAGACCCGGGAGTCGGACGAGGGCGACGTGATCCGGCGGCGGCGCCGCTGCCTCGCCTGCGACAAGCGCTTCACGACCTACGAGCGCGCCGAAATCGCGCTGCCGGCCGTCGTCAAGAAGGACGGCACGCGCGCCGAGTACGACACGCGCAAGCTGCACGCGTCGATGCAGCTCGCGCTGCGCAAGCGTCCGGTCAGCGTCGAGCAGCTCGACGCGGCGATCGTTCGCATCGAGGAAAAGCTCTTGAGCAGCGGCGCGCGCGAGCTGCCGTCGACGCGCCTGGGCGAGCTCGTGATGCGCGAGCTCAAGCGCATCGACAAGGTCGCCTACGTGCGGTTCGCGTCGGTCTACCGCAGCTTCGAAGACGTTGACGAATTCAGCAAGCTGATCAAGGAAATCTAGGCCGGATGCGGCGCCGCGGTCGCCGGACCGCGCGACGCGGCGACCCGAAGCCGCTTTGGATTTCGGCTGTCCCCCGCGCAAGGGAGGCCGCGCCCTCGAGCCTCGCCTAAGGTCTTGGCAACAGGAGTTGCCATGCCGTCCCGCCGCGCCGGACTCACCCTCGTCGAGCTCTGCGTCACGCTGGCCGTGGTCGCGATCGTCGCGAGCCAGGCCGTCCCCAACCTGCAGCAGGCCCGCCTGCACCAGCGCCTGCGCGCGCTCGCCGAAGCGCTGCGTACGGACCTGCAGGACGCGCGCGCGCTCGCGATCCGCCACGGCCGGCCGGTCCGCGTGTTCTTCGGCACGGCCGCGGGCGGCAGCTGCTACGTCGTCCACGACGGCGCGGCGGCCGACTGCCGCTGCGGCGACGCGGCCGGCGCGCATTGCCTGTCCGGCGCGGCACCGCTGCGCTACGTCTGGCTGCCCGCGGCGGCGCGCGTCGAGCTCGACGCGAACCGCGCGGAGATCGCGATCCGGCCGGGCCTGGGCACCGTCACGCCGACGCTGACGGTGGCGTTGCGCAGCGCGGCCGGCGAGCGTGTCGACACCGTCGTCGGCATCGCCGGACGGATCCGCAGCTGCACGCCCGACGCAGGCACGCGCTGGCTGCCGGCCTGCGCCTGAGCGCCGACGATGCGACCCGCCGTCCCACCCTCGCCACGCGGCTTCACGCTGATCGAGCTGCTCGTCGCGCTCGTGGTCGCCGCCCTGCTCGCCTGCGCCGCCATGCCCAGCTTCTGGCAACAGCTGCAGCGCAGCCGGCGCGGCGACGCGCAGCAGGGCCTCGCGCGCATCGCGCTGGCGCAGGAGCGCTACCGCGGCCTGCACGCGGGCTACGCGTCCGAGCTCGGCGCGCTCGACGCGCTCGGCGGCGCCGCGGCGAGCCGCCACTACGACTTCGAACTGATCGGCCTCGGCGAGCCGCCCGACTTCGCGCGCGGCTATGCGGTCCACGCGCGGCCCCGGGCCGGCGGCCTGCAAGCCGGCGACGCGGCCTGCCCGGACATCGTCCTCGAGGTGCGCGACGGCGCCGCGCGTCGTCTCGACGGCCCGCGCGGCACGGCGCCGCCGCGCGACGTCTGCTGGCCGCCATGAAGCCGCTCGCGCGCCGCGGCACCACGCTCGTCGAGCTGCTCGTCGCGCTCGCGATCGGGCTGCTCGTCGTCGCGGGCGCGGGCGTGCTGCTGCTCGCGCAGCTCGCCGAGCAGCGCCACCTGACACGCGAGACCGAGCTTCACCAGGACCTGCGCGCGGCCGCCGACCTGATGCTGCGCGAAACGCGCCGCGCGGGCTTCTGGGGCGCAGCCGAGCGAAGCGTCTGGATGCCCGGCGCGCCGGCACCGCCGCGCAACCCCTACGCCACCGACCCGCCCTGCCGGCTGGCCAGCGGCGCCGAGCAGTTCGCCTACGCCTACGCGAACCCGGCGGCGGCGGCCGAAGAGCGCCTCGACGCGAGCCAGGTCTTCGGCTGGCGCGTCGCCGACGGGGTGCTGCAGTTCATGCTCGGCTGCGCGAACGGCGCGCCGAACTGGCAGCCGCTGACCGACCCCGACACGCTGCGCCTCGGCGCGCCCACGGCGCTGCGCGTCGTCGTCACGGCGCTCGACCTGTCGGCCTACTGCAGCCGCCCCTGCCCGGTCGACGGCGGCGTCGCGGCCGACTGCCCGCGCGTCGAGCTGCGCCGCGTCGAGATCGCGCTGCGGGGCGCGGCCGTGCACGACGCCGCGCCCGAGCCCACGCTCGGCCTGGCCCTGCACCAACGCAACGCCCGCGTTCGCGGAGCCTGTCCGCCGTGAGCCCGCGGCCTGGGTCGATCCCCGCGCCGACGCGCCCCCAGGCGCCGGCGTCCTGCGGCGCGGCCACGCTCGTGACCGTGCTCATGCTGCTCCTGATCGCCGCGCTGGTGGCCGTCTACGCGAGCCGCGCGCAGATCCTCGAGCAGCACATCGCGACCCGCCACGAGCGCGCGGGCCTCGCGTTCGAGGTGGCCGACGCAGGCCTCGAATGGACGCTCGCGACGCTCAACGGCGATCTCGCGGATTGCGCGGCCGACGCCCGCGGCGCCGCGTGGCGCGACCGCCTGCTGCGCGGCGCGGACGCCCTGCCGGGGCCGTCGCGCGGCGCCGCGGCGGCGGCGCCGGTCATTGCGGCAAGTTGCACACGGCCGGCCGACGACGCCTGGCGCTGCCGCTGCGCGACCGACGGCGGCGACCCGGGCGACGCCGCGCCGACGCCCACCGTCGGCGCCGGGCTCGCACCTGGATTCAGGGTCGCTCTGCGGCGCGCGGACGGACCGGACGGACCGCCGCACAGAGCCGCACGGACCGGCCCCTGGCGCGTCGACGCCTACGGCTGCAGCGACGCTGCGGCCTGCGCGAGCGGGGCCGCCGCCCCGCCCGAGCACGACGCGGTCCACGCCCGGCTGTCGGTCGCGCTGCTCGGCGCGCTGCGACAGGTCCCGGCGGCGCCGCTGATCGTGCGCGGCCGCGTCGGCGGCGCGCTCGCGGGCCTGGGCCTTCACAACACCTCGCCCGCCAGCGCGGGACTGCTGCTGGTCTCCGGCGGGCCGCTGCCGGCCGCCGCGCCCGCGCACCTCGACAGCCTGCCCGGCACGGCCGCCTGGCAGGTGCTGATCGGCGACGACGCGGGCCTGGCCGGCCCGGCCGAAGCGCTGTTCCGCCGCCTGTTCGGCATGACGCCCGAGGCCTACCGCGGCCACCCGGCCCTGCGGATCCTCGATTGCCGCGGCCGTTGCGGCGACGCCGTGCACAAGGCCTGGCGCGCCGGCGCGCGCATGCTCTGGTTGCGCGGCGAGGTCGAGCTCGACGCGGGCGCCGAGCTCGGCAGCGACGCCGCGCCGCTGCTCGCGATCGTCGACGGCGACGCGCGCCTGAGCGGCCCGCTGCGCCTGCACGGCCTTGTCTACGCGCGCGGCGACCTCGCCTGGCACAACGGATCGGGCACTGCGGCGCGACTCGACGGCGCGCTGGTCGCTGAAGGCAAGGCCGATTTCGACGGGCCCATCGACCTGTGGTACCGGACCGCGCCACTGCAGGCGCTCGCCGCGGCCACCGGCAGCATCGTGCGCGTGCCCGGCTCGTGGATCGACGGCGACGACTGATATGAAACGACGGGTCGCGCGCCGCGCCGGGTTCACGCTGGTCGAGGCGCTCGTGGCGCTGCTCATCGTCGCAGCCGGCCTGGCCGCGCTGGTCGATCACCAGCTCGCGCTACGCGCCAACGCCGAACTCGCGCGCGAGCGCGGCGTCGCGCTGCGCCTCGCCCAGACGGCGCTCGAACGGCTGCGCAGCGCGGCCGCCGCCGGCGCCGACCCGGTCGCGCTCGCCACGCCCCCGACCGAAAGCGCCGACGCGGCGACCCGCTACCGCGTCGAGCTTCGCGTCGCCGCGCCCCCCGCCGCCCCCGATGCGCCCCCGGCGCGCTACGCGACGGTGCGCGTCGAAGTCGCGTGGCGCGACACCGCGGGCGGCGACCAGCGGCTCGCGCTCGACAGCCTGCTCGAGCGCGGTACGCCGCCGGGCCTGAGCGCCGCGCTGCTGCTGCAGCCCGGCGACGTCGCGCCGCGTCTGCACGGGCGCCCGCCGACCCTGCCGGCCGATGCGCGCGACCTCGGCGACGGCCGCAGCGCGTTCAAGCCGGTCGAGGACGGCACGCTGGTCTGGATCTTCGACAACGCGAGCGGCCGCGTCGTCGCGCGCTGCTTGGCGCCGGCGACGCCGCAGGTGGCGAGCGCAGCCGCGCTCGCCACCTGCGGCGCGGAAGCGGCCGTGGACGGTCTGCTCGTCTCGGGTAGCGTCGCGTTCTCGTGGCGACTCCCGCCCGACGCCGACGCGCCGGACGACCTGCCGGTCGCGCTGCGCGTCGAGATCCGGCCGCTCGACGGCTCGCCCATGGCGCCGCGGTACGAATGCTTCGACGACGGCGGCCGCCGCCACCCGGCGCCCGTGCGCGTCCGCTACCACTGCGTGATCTACGCCGAGACGGGTGGCACGCTCGAGCGCTGGGGCGGCACGATCCGCCTCGCCGGCACCGCGTTCAGCGGCGACGCCACGCTCAAGGTCTGCCGCTACAGCGCCGACTACGACGGCAACGGCCGCATCGACAACGCCGAGCACCCGGGGGTCTACGCGGAAGTCGCGACGGCGCTCGCGAACCAGAACTTCCTCGTGGTCGCGGCGCGCGCCGACTGCCCGGCCGGGCAGCCTGCCAACCCCGCCGCCGGCCGCTTCGCCGACACGGCAACGGCGCAGGTCCAGCCCTGAGCGGGCCGGGCCTGCGCCGTCGTGGGCGCGGGGGCGCGACGCGCGTCAGTCGGTCGTCGCCGGCTCGGGCTTGGGCTTGTCGATGCGCCGCGCCGGCTGGATGTCGAGCAGGACCTCGCCGGCCGCGTCGACGTCGACCGTCAGGCGGCCGCCATCGACGAGGCGGCCGAACAGCAGCTCGTCGGCGAGCGCGCGCCGGATCGTGTCCTGGATCAGGCGCTGCATCGGCCGCGCGCCCATCAGCGGGTCGAAGCCCTTCTTCGCGAGGTGCTGGCGCAGCGCGTCGGTGAACGTGACCTCGACCTTCTTCTCGGCGAGCTGGCTCTCGAGCTGGAGCAGGAACTTGTCGACGACGCGCAGGATGATTTCCTCGTCAAGCGCGCGGAACGACACGATGGCGTCGAGGCGGTTGCGGAACTCGGGCGTGAACAGGCGCTTGATGTCGGCCATCTCGTCGCCCTGCTGGCGCGAGTTCGTGAAGCCGATCGCCGACTTGTTCATCGTCTCGGCGCCCGCGTTGGTCGTCATGATGATGATGATGTTGCGGAAGTCGGCCTTGCGCCCGTTGTTGTCGGTGAGGCTGCCATGGTCCATGACCTGCAGCAGCACGTTGAACACGTCCGGGTGGGCCTTCTCGATCTCGTCGAGCAGCAGCACCGCGTGCGGCTTCTTCGTGACCGCCTCGGTCAGCAGGCCGCCCTGGTCGAAGCCGACGTAGCCGGGCGGCGCGCCGATCAGGCGGCTGACGGCGTGGCGCTCCATGTACTCGGACATGTCGAAGCGGATCAGCTCGATGCCGAGGATGTAGGCGAGCTGCTTCGCGACCTCGGTCTTGCCGACGCCGGTCGGGCCGCTGAACAGGAAGGAGCCGATCGGCTTGTCGGGCTTGCCGAGGCCGGAGCGCGCCATCTTGATCGCCGCGGCGAGCGCGTCGATCGCCGGATCCTGGCCGAACACGACGCTCTTGAGGTCGCGGTCGAGGCTCTTGAGCTTGCCGCGGTCGTCGCTCGACACCGAGGTCGGCGGGATGCGCGCGATCTTCGCGACGATGTCCTCGACCTCGGCGCGCGTGATCGTCTTCTTCTGCTTGTTCTTGGGCAGGATGCGCTGGGCCGCGCCGGCCTCGTCGATCACGTCGATCGCCTTGTCGGGCAGGTGGCGGTCGTTGATGTACTTGGCCGACAGCTCGGCCGCGGCCTGCAGCGCGCCGAGCGCGTACTTGACGCTGTGGTGTTCCTCGAAGCGCGACTTCAGGCCCTTGAGGATCTCGACGGTCTGCTCGACCGAGGGCTCGGCGACGTCGACCTTCTGGAAGCGCCTTGAGAGCGCCGCGTCCTTCTCGAAGATGCCGCGGTACTCGGTGAACGTCGTTGCGCCGATGCACTTCATGCCGCCGTTCGACAGCGCCGGCTTGAGCAGGTTGCTCGCGTCGAGCGTGCCGCCCGAGGCCGCGCCCGCGCCGATCAGCGTGTGGATCTCGTCGATGAACAGGATCGCGTTGGGCTGGTCCTTGAGCTGCTTGAGCACGGCCTTCAGGCGCTGCTCGAAGTCGCCGCGGTACTTGGTGCCCGCGAGCAGCGCGCCCATGTCGAGCGAGTAGACGATGCTGTCGACGAGCACCTCGGGCACGTCGCCCTCGGTGATGCGCCAGGCCAGGCCCTCGGCGATCGCGGTCTTGCCGACGCCGGCCTCGCCGACGAGCAGCGGGTTGTTCTTGCGCCGGCGGCACAGCACCTGGACGACGCGCTCGACCTCGAGCTCGCGGCCGATCAGCGGGTCGATCTTGCCGTCCTTGGCGAGCTGGTTGAGGTTCTGCGTGAACTGCTCGAGCGGCGAGCCCTTGCCCTGGCCGCCCTCGGCGTCCTCGCGCTCGGTCTCGGCGCCGCTCGCGCCGTCGGGGTTCTTGGGCGGCTCTGGCGGTTCGCTCTTCTTGATGCCGTGGGCGATGAAGTTCACGACGTCGAGGCGCGTCACGCCCTGCTGGTGCAGGTAGTAGACCGCGTGCGAGTCCTTCTCGCCGAAGATCGCGACGAGCACGTTCGCGCCGGTCACTTCCTTCTTGCCGCTGCCCGTCGACTGGACATGCATGATCGCGCGCTGGATCACGCGCTGGAAACCGAGCGTCGGCTGGGTGTCGACCTCGTCGGTTCCGCCGACCGTCGGCGTGTTGTCCTTGATGAACTGGGCCAGGCTCTTGCGCAGGTCCTCGAGGCTCGCCGAGCAGGCGCGCAGGACCTCGGCGGCCGAGGGGTTGTCCAACAGGGCCATCAGCAAGTGCTCGACGGTGATGAATTCGTGGCGCTGCTGGCGCGCTTCCACGAACGCCATGTGCAGGCTGACTTCAAGCTCTTGCGCAATCATGCGGCCTCCATAATGCACTGCAAGGGATGTCCGGCGCGCCGGGAGGCGGCCAGGACAAGCTCCACCTTGGTCGCGGCGACGTCTTTGGAAAAGACGCCGCACACGCCTCGTCCCTCATGGTGGATTTTGAGCATGATCTGGGTTGCAGTATCCAGATCGTGGCGGAAATATTCCTGCAGAACCATCACGACGAACTCCATCGGCGTGAAGTCATCGTTCAGCAGCAACACCTGGTAGAGCCGCGGCGGCTCGGTCTTGAGGGGAACGCGTTCCAGCGTGGTCGTTCCCTCGCCCTCCTCGCCGCCGGGCGCACCCGGGACTTTGGCAGGAGGAACCGGGGGCTGCTCGGGGTAGTCAGGCATGCGTCGATTCTATCGAGGCGGCAATCGCCGCGCTTTGTCGTCCGGTCGCATCTTGCGGCATTCGGCGCACTTGCAAGACCCCCGCGGAGTTGAATGCCAATACGCGTCCGCTTAACAGTCCGGAAATAGTCAAGCCAGCCCGGACTCGAACAAACCCCACCGGTGTAGCTACTTAATTGACATGCGGTTGACACACATCAACAATTTGTGACTGCTGTAATAACGGGTGGAGGCTTTATGGCAATGGGTACTGTGAAGTGGTTCAACGATGCCAAGGGCTTTGGCTTCATCGAACCCGAGGCGGGCGGCGACGATGTGTTCGCCCATTTCACCGCGATTCAGATGGAAGGGTTCCGCACCTTGCGGCAGGGCAGCCAGGTCAGTTTCGACCTCGTGCAAGGCCCCAAAGGCCAGCTTGCGCAGAACATTGTCCAGCTCGACATCGCGGCGCAACAGGCCGCGGGGCATGCCGACGCCGCCTGACGCAGCCCGCCGACGCGTGCAAGGCCTGCGCAAGCAGGCCTTTGTTCTTGAGGCGCCGGTTCAGACCCGGCGCTCGCACCAATAGGCTTCGGTGCGGTACGGCACCGCGACGATGTCGCGGCCGCGCAGGTCCGGGTGCTCCTTGATCAAGGCCTGCAGCTGCGCGGCGACTCCGGCCTTGCGCGACGCGTCGAGCGCGGCGATGAAGCTCACCGACAGGAAGCGGTCGAGGATCACGGCCTCGGGTGGACCCACATGCTCGTGGCGCAGCACGCGGCATTGCAGCGGCGTGAACCAGGCCGCGGCGGCGGCGCCCTCGAACGGGCGGCGCCAGTCGCCCTTGTAGAAGCGCGGCGCATCGCCCTCGTGCGGCGTCATGATCGCGGTCACGCGCGCGAGCCAGTCGACCGACTCGTCGCGCACGTTCCAGACCAGGCCGAGCCGGCCCTGCGGGCGCAGCACGCGGTGGATCTCGGCCAGCGCGTCCTCGCTCGCGAACCAGTGGAAGGCCTGGGCGCAGACGACCGCGTCGACCGCGGCGTCGGCGAGCGGCATCGCCTGCGCCGTGCCCTCGAGCGCGCGCACGGCCGGCAGGCGCTGCGCGAGCTGCTCGCGCATCTTGTCGACGGGCTCGACCGCGCTCAAGCCCGCGCCGGTGCGCGCGAGCAGCGCCGTGAACTTGCCGGTGCCCGCGCCGAGGTCGACGGCTTCGCGGCCCTCGGTCAGCCCCAGTTCGTCGCGCAGCCAGTCGAGCAGGCCGGCCGGATAGTCGGGGCGGCCGCTTGCGTAGCGCGCGGCCTCGGCGTCGAAGCCGCGCTGGGCCGCGGCGTGGACATCGCTCATCGAAACGCTCCTGCGGGGGGCGCAAAAAAACCCCGGGGCCGCGAGGCGCCGGGGCTGGCCGCTTGGCGCTGGCTTACATGTGGTCGATCATGACCTGGCCGAAGCCAGAGCACGAGACCTGGGTCGCGCCGTCCATCAGGCGCGCGAAGTCGTAGGTGACCTTCTTGCTCAGGATGGACTTTTCCATCGACTTGATGATCGCGTCGGCGGCCTCGGTCCAGCCCATGTGGCGCAGCATCATCTCGGCCGACAGGATCTCCGAACCCGGGTTCACGTAGTCCTTGCCCGCGTACTTCGGCGCCGTGCCGTGGGTCGCTTCGAACATCGCGACCGAGTCGCTGAGGTTGGCGCCCGGGGCGATGCCGATGCCGCCGACCTGCGCGGCGAGCGCGTCGGAGATGTAGTCGCCGTTGAGGTTCAGCGTCGCGATGACCGAGTACTCGGCCGGGCGCAGGATGATCTGCTGCAGGAACGCGTCGGCGATCGAATCCTTGACGATGACGTCCTTGCCCGTCTTCGGATTCTTGAACTTGCACCACGGGCCGCCGTCGATCGGCTCGGCGCCGAACTCCTTCTGCGCGAGCGCGTAGCCCCAGTCGCGGAAGCCGCCTTCGGTGAACTTCATGATGTTGCCCTTGTGCACGATGGTCACGCTGGGCTTGTCGTTGTCGATCGCGTACTGGATCGCCTTGCGCACCAGGCGCTCGGTGCCTTCGCGTGAAACCGGCTTGATGCCGATGCCCGAGGTATTCGGGAAGCGGATCTTCTTGACGCCGAATTCGTTTTGCAGGAACGAGATCAGCTTCTTGGCCTTGTCGCTCTCGGCTTCGTATTCGATGCCGGCGTAGATGTCCTCCGAGTTCTCGCGGAAGATCACCATGTCGACCTTGTGCGGTTCCTTGACCGGGCTCGGCACGCCGTCGAAGTACTGGACCGGGCGCAGGCAGACGTAAAGGTCGAGTTCCTGGCGCAGCGCGACGTTGAGCGAGCGGATGCCGCCGCCGACCGGCGTCGTCAGCGGGCCCTTGATCGAGACCACGTAGTCCTTGAGGACCTGCAGCGTCTCCTCGGGCAGCCAGACGTCGGGGCCGTAGACCTTGGTCGACTTCTCGCCGGCGTAGATCTCCATCCAGTGGATCTTCTTCGCGCCGCCGTAGGCCTTCGCGACCGCGGCGTCGACGACCTTGATCATGACCGGCGTGATGTCCAGGCCGGTGCCGTCGCCCTCGATGTACGGGATGATCGGGTTGTTCGGAACGTTGAGCGAGAAGTCCGTGTTGACGGTGATCTTCTGGCCGCCTTCGGGCACCTTGATGTGCTGGTACATGTGTCGTCGTCTCCGCGCTGAGCAGGGGGGTGGCAAATCGCCGGGATGGGACATTCTATGCGAGCTCAACCCCCTCTTCAGGGGGCCGGTTTTCGGTCCCGGCCTGAATCCCGGTCAAGCCATCACCCCCTAGTTCATGGGAGTTTTGGGCACGTACCCTCGCAGATGTTAAAAAAGCCCAGGCCAGCCGTTGACCTCGATCAATAGGGCCAACAAACTGCCCCTCAACAATCCTGGAATCGTTGAGGAGCATCATGTTTACGACTTCGCAGGCGCCGCCGGCCGCCAAATCCGCCCCGCCCGCCGGCAGCACGCGCAAGCCCGGCAGCGTGACCCCAGTCAAGACCGACGGCCTGAAGACGGCCAGCCTGGCGTGCTCGAGCTGCAATCTGCGCGAGCTTTGCCTGCCCGTGGGCCTGTCGGCCCAGGAGCTCGAGCAGCTCGACATGCTCGTCTCCAAGCGCCGCACGGTCACGCGCGGCGACACCCTGTTCCGCAGCGGCGACGAGTTCGACTCGCTCTACGCGGTGCGCACCGGCTTCTTCAAGACCAGCGTCGCGCTCGAGGACGGCCGCGACCAGGTCACGGGCTTCCAGATGGCCGGCGAGCTGCTCGGCATGGACGGCATCAGCAATACGCGCCACTCGTGCGACGCCGTCGCCCTCGAGGACTCGCAGGTCTGCGTGATCCCCTTTGAGCAGCTCGAAAACCTGTCGCGCGAGTTCACCGACCTGCAGCGCCAGTTCCACCGCATCATGAGCCGCGAGATCGTGCGCGACCATGGCGTGATGCTGCTGCTCGGCAGCATGCGCGCCGAGGAGCGCCTTGCAGCCTTCCTGCTCAACCTCACCCAGCGCCTGCAGGCGCGCGGCTTCTCGGCGTCGAGCCTCGTGCTGCGCATGACGCGCGAGGAGATCGGCAGCTACCTGGGCCTCAAGCTCGAGACCGTGAGCCGGACCTTCTCGAAGTTCCAGGACGAAGGCCTCATGGAGGTCAAGCAGCGCCAGATCCGCATCCTCGACCAGCCCGGCCTGCAGCGCATCGTCAATAGCGCGGCGGTGGCCTGATCCGCGTGTCGGGCGCATTGCCGGCGCGGTAGCGCGTCGGCCCGGCCTCGGGTAAAAGAGCGGCTTCGCATCGCGTCGAGGCCCCAATGAGCAATCGCCAAGCCCCCGCCCACCCGTTCGCCGACACTCTGGCCCACTTCGAGACGGCCTCGGGCCGCAGCGGCAGGTTCTATTCGCTGCCGCTGCTCGCGAAGCAGCACCCGAAGCTCGCGCGCCTGCCCGTGAGCCTGCGCATCGTGCTCGAGTCGGTGCTGCGCAACTGCGACGGCCGCAAGGTCGCCGCCGAGCATGTCGAGCAGCTCGCGAACTGGCAGCCACGCGCCGAGCGCACGACCGAGATTCCCTTCGTCGTCGCGCGCGTCGTGCTGCAGGACTTCACCGGCGTGCCGCTGCTCGCCGACCTCGCGGCGATGCGCAATGTCGCGGCCGCCCAGGGCAAGTCGCCCAAGGCGATCGAGCCGCTCGTGCCGGTCGACCTCGTCGTCGACCACTCGGTCATGATCGACCACTACGGCACGAACAAGGCGCTCGACCTCAATATGAAGCTCGAGTTCCAGCGCAACCGCGAGCGCTACGAGTTCATGAAGTGGGGCATGCAGGCCTTCGACACCTTCGGCGTCGTGCCGCCGGGCTTCGGCATCGTCCACCAGGTCAACCTCGAGTACCTCGCGCGCGGCGTCCACAAGGGCCGCGACAAGGTCTACTACCCCGACAGCCTCGTCGGCACCGACAGCCACACGACGATGATCAACGGCATCGGCGTGGTCGGCTGGGGCGTCGGCGGCATCGAGGCCGAGGCCGGCATGCTCGGCCAGCCGGTCTACTTCCTGACCCCCGACGTCGTCGGCTTCGAGCTCAAGGGCCAGCTGCGCGAGGGCGTCACCGCGACCGACCTCGTGCTGTCGGTGACCGAAATCCTGCGCCGCGCCAAGGTTGTCGGCAAGTTCGTCGAGTTCTTCGGCGCGGGCACCGAAAGCCTGTCGGTGCCCGACCGCGCGACGATCGCGAACATGGCGCCCGAATACGGCGCGACGATGGGCTTCTTCCCGGTCGACACGAAGACGCTCGACTACTTCAAGGGCACGGGCCGCAGCAAGGCCGAGATCGAGGCGCTCGAGGCCTACTTCAAGGCCCAGGGCCTGTTCGGCGTGCCCAAGGCCGGCGAGATCGACTACAGCGAGGTCATCACGCTCGACCTCGGCACGGTCACGCCCTCGCTCGCAGGCCCGAAGCGGCCGCAGGACCGCATCGAGATCACGGCGCTGTCCGAACGCTTCGCCGAGCTCTACAGCGCGCCGGCCGCGTCGAACGGCTTCAACGAGCCGGCCGCCGCGCTCAAGACCCGCCACCAGGCCGGCAAGGTCGAGATCGGCAACGGCGACGTGCTGATCGCCGCGATCACCTCGTGCACGAACACCTCGAACCCGAGCGTCATGCTCGCGGCCGGCCTGCTCGCGAAGAAGGCCGTCGAGGCCGGCCTCAAGGTCGCGCCGCATATCAAGACCTCGCTCGCGCCGGGTTCGCGCATCGTGACCGAGTACCTCGAGCGCGCGGGCCTGCTGCCCTACCTCGAAAAGCTCGGCTTCAACGTCGCGGCCTACGGCTGCACGACCTGCATCGGCAACGCCGGCGACCTCGCGCCCGAGCTCAACGAGGCGATCGTGAAGAACAAGCTCGTCTGCGCGGCCGTGCTCTCGGGCAACCGCAACTTCGAGGCGCGCATCCACCCGAACCTGCGCGCGAACTTCCTCGCGTCGCCGCCGCTCGTCGTCGCCTACGCGCTCGCCGGCAACGTCATGGTCGACCTGATGACGGCTCCGGTCGGCAAGGGCAGCAAGGGCCGCGACGTCTACCTCGGCGACATCTGGCCGAGCAGCGACGAGGTTCACGCGCTGATGCGCCACGCGATGGATCCCAAGGCCTTCCGCGCGAACTACGACAAGGTCGAGGCCAAGCCCGGCAAGCTCTGGAACGCCGTCGAGGGCGCCCGGGGCCAGGTCTACGACTGGCCCAAGAGCAGCTATATCGCGCAGCCGCCGTTCTTTGCGGGCTTCACGCAGGCGCCGACCTTCGGCAAGGCCGGCGTCAAGGGCGCGCGCGTGATGGCGCTGTTCGGCGATTCGATCACGACCGACCATATCTCGCCGGCCGGCTCGATCAAGGAAAGCTCGCCGGCCGGCCGCTACCTGCTGGGCCTCGGCGTCGCGAAGGCCGACTTCAACAGCTACGGCTCGCGCCGCGGCAACCACGAGGTCATGATGCGCGGCACCTTCGCGAACGTGCGCATCAAGAACCTGATGCTGCCCGCGCTCGCCGACGGCAGCCGCGAGGAAGGCGGCCTGACGCTGCACCAGCCGAGCGGCGAGAAGCTCGCGATCTACGACGCGGCGATGCGCTACCAGGCCGAGGGCGTGCCGACCGTGGTCTTCGGCGGCGAGGAATACGGCACCGGCTCGAGCCGCGACTGGGCGGCCAAGGGCACGCAGCTGCTTGGCATCAAGGCCGTCGTCGCACGCAGCTTCGAGCGCATCCACCGCTCGAACCTCGTCGGCATGGGCGTGCTGCCGCTGCAGTTCAAGGGCGCCGACTCCTGGGCGTCGCTGGGGCTCAAGGGCGACGAGACCATCGACGTCGAGATCGACGGCGAGCTCGCGCCGCAGCGCGACGCGACGCTCGTGATCACGGCGCCCGACGGCAAGCGCCGGACCGTGACCGTGACGCTGCGCATCGACACCCCGATCGAGGTCGACTACTACCGCCACGGCGGCATCCTGCCCTTCGTGCTGCGCCAGCTGCTCGCGGCCTGAGTTCAGTCCAGCGGGCCGCCGAGCAGCTTCTCGAGCTGCGGCAGCAGCGGACCGAGGCGCTCCTCGACGGCCGCGCGCACGGTGTCGACGATGACCTGGGTCTGGCGCTCGATCTCGATATTGAGCTCCGCGCCGACCGCCTTCGCGCCGAAGGTCGTCATGCGCAGCGTCTCGGGGATCAGCCAGACCTCGAACCAGCCCTCGGCCTTGTTCGCGTCGGCGACCGTCAGGCTCGCGCCGTTGATCGCGATATAGCCCTTGGCGAAGACGTAGCGCAGCCATTGCGGCGGCACGGCAATGCGCAGCACATGGTTGTTCTCGGGCCGGCGGATCGACGCGACGCTCGCCTTGAAGTCGACATGGCCCGACAGCGGGTGGCCGCCGATCTCGGCGCCGTCCCTGGCCGCGCGCTCGACGTTGAGCGAATCGCCCGCGACGCAGGCCGCGAGCGTCGTGAGGCTCAGGGTCTGCTGCATCACGTCGAAGTCGGCGCGGTCTGCGCCGTGCAGCGCCGTGACGGTCAGGCACACGCCGTCGCAGGACACGCTCGCGCCGATCTCGAGCCCGGCGCCGAAGCCGGCCGGGAACTCGATCGTGAAGGTGCGCAGACCGGGCCGGTCGGCGATCGCGGCGATGCGCGCGACGCCCTGGACGATACCTGTGAACATATGCGAACTGCCTTGGCTGGAAGCCGGCCAGCTTAGCAGCTGTCCCGCTCACCATGCCGATGCGGTGCCCTCACGCGGTGCTGCAATGCGCGGCGAACAGGTCTTCCTTGAAGCCGAGGCTCAGGCGGCCGTCGGCCCAGCGCACGATCGGGCGCTTGATCACGCTCGGCTGGGCCTGGGCGAGCGCCGCGGCCGACGCGGCGTCGACGACGGCCGCCCGGGCCGCCTCGTCGAGCTTGCGCCAGCTCGTGCCTGCGCGGTTGATCACGCGCTCCCAGCCGAACGCGGCGAACCAGGCCTGCAGCTCGGCCGCGGGCACGCCGGCCTTCTTGTAGTCGTGGAACTCGTAGGCGATGTCGTGGTCGGCGAGCCAGGCTCGTGCCTTCTTGACCGTGTCGCAATTGGGGATGCCATAGAGAATCGTCGTCATGGGTGCAACGCTACCATCTCCCTTGCAATGATCAGCTGGCTGTCCGAGGACTCGCTCGAATTTCCGCCGACGCGGCGCGCGCTGCCGCGCGACTCGGACGCGCCGGGCCTGCTCGCGGTCGGCGGCGACCTGCGCCCCGACCGGCTGCGCGCCGCCTACACGCGCGGCATCTTCCCCTGGTACGGCGACGACCAGCCGCCGCTGTGGTGGTCGCCCGACCCGCGCATGGTGCTGCGCTGCGCGGACTTCAAGGTCTCGCGCTCGCTCGGCAAGACGCTGCGCCGCTTCGCCGAGAGCGCGAACTGCGAGATCCGCGTCGACAGCGCGCTGCCGCTCGTGCTCCAGGCCTGCGCCGAGACGCCGCGCGAGGGCCAGCGCGGCACCTGGATCCTGCCCGAGATGCAGCGCGCCTACCTGGCCTGGGCGGCGGCCGACCACGCCGTCCACAGCGTCGAGACCTGGATGAACGACGAGCTCGCGGGCGGGCTCTACGGCGTCAATATCGGCCGCATGTTCTTCGGCGAGTCGATGTTCATGCACCGCACCGACGCGTCGAAGATCGCGCTCGCCGCGCTCGTGTGCCTGTGCCGGCGCCACGGCATCGAGTGGATCGACTGCCAGCAGAACACGCGCCACCTCGCGTCGCTCGGCGCGGCCGAGGTCGCGCGCGTCGACTTCGAGGCCCACCTCGCACGGGTGACCGCGCAGCCCGCGCCGACCGATTGGTCCTATCATCGCCAGGACATCTGGAAGGAGCTCGGCTCGTGACGCACCCGCAGGAATTGCCGCTCGCGCAGCTCCAGTTCTACGCGACGGCCGCCTACCCTTGCAGCTACCTCGCGGGCCGGCTCGCGCGCTCGCAGGTCGCGACGCCGAGCCACCTGATCCACGCCGACGCCTACGCGGGTCTCGTCGCCGCGGGCTTCCGGCGCAGCGGCCTGTTCACCTACCGGCCCTATTGCGACAGCTGCCGCGCCTGCGTGCCGATCCGCGTGCCGGTCGCGCAGTTCGCCCCCTCGCGCAGCCAGCGCCGCGCGCTCGCGCGCCACGCCGAGCTGCGTGCGAACGTGCTGCGCCTGTGCTTTAGCCAGGAGCATTACGAGCTCTACCTGCGCTACCAGGCCGGCCGCCACGCGGGCGGCGGCATGGACCACGACAGCGTCGACCAGTACACCCAGTTCCTGCTGCAAAGCCGCGTGAACTCGCGCCTCGTCGAGTTCCGCGACGCGGCCGGGCGGCTCAAGATGGTGTCCATCCTCGACGTGCTGTCGGACGGGCTGTCGGCCGTCTACACCTTCTACGAGCCCGAGCCGCGCACCAGCTACGGCACCTACAACGTGCTGTGGCAGATCGAGCGCACGCGCGAGCTGGGCCTCGCCCACCTCTACCTCGGCTACTGGATCGCCGCGAGCGACAAGATGGCCTACAAGACCGACTACCGGCCGCACGAGCTGCTGCGCGACGGCCATTGGGTCGCCGAGGCCTGAGCGGCACCGCTCAACCGAAGGTCGGGATGCCGAGCACGCAGCGCAGGAAATAGGTCTTGCGGAACGCGGCGTTCGACGGGTCGAGGCGGATCGCCTCGCGCATCAGCGCGGCCGCGGCCTGGCGCTGTCGGCCGCGCACGAAACGGTAGCCGCGCCCGAACAGCTCGGCCGCGAGGCGGCCGCGCAGGCCCGGCTGCTCGCGCCATGGCGATTCCTGCAGGCACGCGCGCTGGATGTCCAGGCTCTCGGCGTACATTTGCGCGTGATTGCGCGCGCCCGACAGCGTGTCGGGCGAGTCGTAGAACACGCCGAGCGGCTCGGCCACGTGCAGCAACTCGTGGTGGCGCGCGATGCGCAGCCACATGTCGTAGTCGGCCGCGATCCGGTAGCGCGTATCGAACCGGCCGTGGCGCTCGTGAAGCGCCCTGCGCCAAACCGGCTGCGAGCCCGTGATGCAGCGGATCAGCAGCTCGGCCGGCGTGTAGTCGGGCCGGCGCAGACGCGTGGCGCCGCGCTGCGCGCAGGCCTCGAAGGTCTCGTTCTCGGTCGGGCTCAGGTATTGGTCGGCGTAGGCGAGGCCGGCGCGCGGGTTCGCGTCGAGCGCGCCAATCATGCGCTCGACAAAGCACGGGTGGTGGCGGTCGTCGGTGTTCGCGCTGGTCAGGTAGGTGCCGCGCGCGAGCCCGATCGCGCGGTTCCAGGCCGCGTAGAGCTGCTCGCGCTCGGTGCGGATCAGGCGGATCTGCGGATAACGCCGCGCGTAGTCGGCGCAGATCGCGCCCTCGCCCTGCGGCGAGCCGCTGTCGACGACGAGGATCTCGAGCGCGTCGAGCGCCGATTGGGCGACGAGGTCGTCGAGACAGCCTCGGATGAAGCGCTCGGCGCTATAGGTCGAGACGAGGGCGGTGATCAGGGGCGGCGCAGACATCTTTACAGATGTTAACGATCGCCCGTGACAGCGCGAAGTGAACGGCTTGACGCAGATCAGCGTGGCACGCTGTCAGAACGTCGGCCGCAAGCCCGGCGACGGTTTCAGAGCCTTGCGAGCACCTCGTCGGCGATCGCGAGGCCGCTCGTGAGCCCCGGGGACTCGATGCCGAACAGATTGACGAGGCCGCCCAGGCCATGGACCGCGGGGCCGTCGATGCGGAAGTCGGCGGCCGGCTCGCCGGGCCCGCCGAGCTTGGGGCGCACGCCGCTGTAGGCGGGCAGGAGCGCCGCATCGGCGAGTCCGGGCCAGTAGTCGCGCACGGCGGCCGCGAAGCCCGCGGCACGCGCCGGGTCGACGCGGTAGTCGAGGCCGGCCGGGTCGGCGTCGGCCGCGAGCCATTCGACGTCGGGGCCGAAGCGCGCCTGACCGCCGAGGTCCAGCGTCACGTGGACGCCGAGGCCGCCGTCCTGCGGCAGCGGATAGATCAGGTGCACGAACGGCGCGCGGCCGCTCAGCGCGAAATAGCTGCCCTTGCAGTAGCGCAGGCGCGGCCGATGGGCGGGCGCGAGGCCTTCGGTGCGCGCCGCGAGTTCGCCCGCGTGCAGGCCTGCCGCGTTGACGACGCTGCGCGCGCCGATCTCGCTCGGCGTGCCGTCGGCGTCGCGCACCTCGACGCGCCAGGCGGCGCCGTCGCGGCGCAGCGCCTCGACGCGGCTGCGCAGCACGACGAGGCCGCCGGCCCGCTCGAGTTCGCCCTGCAGCGACAGCATCAGGCCATGGCTGTCGACGATGCCGGTCGTCGGCGACAACAGCGCAGCCGTGCAGCGCAGCGCAGGCTCGAGGGCGCGCGCCGCGGCCGCGTCCAGCCATTCGATGGGCACGCCGTTCACGCCGGCGGCCTGTTCGAGCGCGCGCAGCTTCGCGTGTTGTGCGTCGCTCGTCGCGACGACGAGCTTGCCGCAGCGCCGGTACTCGACATGGTGGGCCTCGCACCACGCGTAGAGCAGCTCGCGGCCGCGCGTGCACAGGCGCGCCTTCAGCGAGCCCTGCGGGTAGTAGAGCCCCGCATGGATCACCTCGCTGTTGCGCGAGCTCACGCCCTGCCCGATCGCGGCCTCGCGCTCGACGACCAGGCATTCGCGGCCGGCAAGCGCCAGCGCGCCTGCGACCGCGAGCCCAACGACCCCGGCGCCGACGACGACCGCATCGACCTGTTCCATCCGCGCTCCTGATTCAGGGCCGCAAAACAAAAAGCCCGCAAGCGGCAAGCTTACGGGCTCTCGAGGATCGCGGTCTCCGACCGGAGAACTGGTGGGCGGTGCAGGGTTCGAACCTGCGACCCCTGCCGTGTGAAGGCAGTGCTCTACCGCTGAGCTAACCGCCCGGTTTCGGTCGCAACCGGGAAACCGAGATTATGCCACGGTTTCCGGGGCCGCCCAGATTCTTTTGCCGCCGCTCGCCTTGTCGATCTCGGCGAGCACCTTGTCGTGGGCCGCGAGCTCGGCCTCGCTCGCGCCGATCACGGGCGGCGCGTAACGCGACAAGTCGACGGCAGTCGCGGCGACGAGGGCCTGGACCGCGTCGGCCGCGTCGGCGTCGTCGCCGAGCAGCGCGTCCTGGCCGCGCGTCATGTTGATGTAGACCTGGGCGAGCAGCTCGGCGTCGATATGCGCGCCGTGCAGTTCGCGCTTGGAGTTGTCGACGTCGAGGCGGCGGCACAGCGCGTCGAGCGAGTTCGCCTTGCCCGGGAACATGTCGCGCGCCATCGCGAAGGTGTCGAGCACGCTCGCGACGCTGTCCTGGATCGGCGGCCGGCCCAGGCGCTTCAGCTCGGCGTTGACGAAGCCGACGTCGAACGGCGCGTTGTGCGCGATCAGTTGCGCGCCCGCGACGAAGTCGAGGAACTCGTCGACGACCTCTGCGAACTTGGGCTTGTCGGCGAGGAAGGCCTCGGTGATGCCGTGGATGCGCAGCGCGTCCTCGTGGCTCGCGCGCTCGGGGTTGATATAGAAATGCAGGTGCCGGCCGGTCAGCTGGCGGTTCACCATCTCGACGCAGCCAAGCTCGAGGATGCGGTCGCCGTGCTCGGCCGACAGGCCGGTCGTTTCGGTGTCGAAGAAGATCTGGCGGCTCATGTCACGCCTCCTGGCGGCGCGCCGCCCACAGCCACAGCGCCGCGCCGCCGACGATCATCGGCAGCGACAGCCACTGGCCCTGGCTCAGGTCCAGCGCGCGGTAGCCCATGAACGCGTCGGGCTCGCGGTAGAACTCGCAGACGAAGCGCACGACGCCGTAGCCGATCAGGAACAGCCCCGCGACCTGGCCGGTCTTGCGCGGCCGGCGCGCATAGATCCACATCAGCAGGAACAGCAGCACGCCCTCGCCGAGGAACTGGTAGAGCTGCGACGGGTGGCGCGGCACCATGTCGTGATCGGGGAAGACCATCGCCCAGGGCAGGTCGGCGGGCGCGGCGCGGCCCCACAGCTCGCCGTTGATGAAGTTGCCGATGCGGCCCGCGCCGAGGCCGGTCGGCACGCAGGGCGCGACGAAGTCCGCGACCTCGAAGAACGTGCGGCCGCGCGCGCGCGCGAAGCCGAACATCGCGACCATCACGCCGAGCAGCCCACCGTGGAAGGACATGCCGCCGTCCCACACCTTGAGGACCTGCAGCGGATGGGCGAGAAAGCCGGCCTGGGCGTCGAATACGCCGTAGAACAGCACGTAGCCGATGCGCCCGCCGAGCACGACGCCGAGCACGCCCCAGAACAGCAGGTCGTCGACGTCGGTGACGTTCCAGCCGCGCGCCGCCCATTGGGTCTGGCGCGTGCGCACGCGCGCGAGCCACAGGAACAGGCCGAAGGCCAGCAGGTACATCAGGCCGTACCAGTGCACGCCGTAGGGGGTGTTCCCGAAATGGATCGCGATCGGGTCGAACTTGGGATGGGTCAGCAAGGGGTGGGCCGGCTATTCACGCAAAGGCGGCATCGTACCGAAACTCCCCGCCCCGCCCTTTCGGGCGTCTTAAACCGCGAGCTGCTCCTTCACGTGCGCGACGAAGCGCCGCACGGCCGGCGCCGCGTCGTCGCGCCAGACCAGGCTGGTCTCGCTCGCCGGCGCGCCGGCCACGGGCTTGTAGACGACGCCCGAGCGCTGCAGGCCCATCACGCTCGCGGGCACCCAGGCCGCGCCCATGCCGGCCGACACGAGGTTGACGATGGTCTGCATCTGGATCGCCTCCTGGGCGATGCGCGGCGTCGCGCCATGGTCGCGGTAGAACGCGAGCAGCGCGTCGAACAGCGAGGGCGCGATTTCGCGCGGGAAGATCACGAGCGGCAGTTGCAAGGCGTCGAGCGCGCGCAGCCTGGAACGGCGCGGCAGCGCGCCGTCGGCCTCGAGCGCGAGCACCATGGCCTCGCGCGCGACCGTCAGCGCGTGCAGGCCCGGCGGCAGACTGCCCGGCGCGTGGATGATGAAGCCGGCGTCGAGCTCGCCCGCGTCGAACGCGCGCAGCTGCACGTCGAGCGTCGCCTCGCGCAGGCTCAGCTCGATGTCGGCGTGGGCGTCGCGAAAGCGCTTGAGCCAGCGTGGCAGCTCGCCGAACCCGACCGTCGACACGAAGCCCAGGCGCACGCGGCCCCGCTGCCCGGCCGCGGCCGCGCGCGCGAGTTCGGCGAGGCCCTCGGCCTCCTGCAGGAGCTTGCGCGCGGCCGGCAGCAGCGCGACACCGGCCGGCGCGAGCGCGACGCTGCGGCTGCTGCGCTCGAATAGCGCCGCGCCGAGTTCGGCCTCGAGCTTGCGCACGGCCTGGGTCAGCGGCGGTTGGGTCATGTGCAGGCGCGCGGCCGCGCGGCCGAAGTGCAGCTCCTCGGCGACGGCGACGAACTGGCGCAGGCTTCTGAGGTCGATCATTGATTCACCGAACGTATCAATACGCGACGAATAATATATTTGATAGTCGATCGTCGACTCGGCACACTGCGGCCATTCCACGAGGAGACCCGACCCATGAGCTTCAACCGCCGTTCCAAGAACATCACCGAGGGCGTCGCGCGCGCGCCGAACCGCTCCATGTACTACGGCATGGGCTACCAGGAGTCCGACTTCGGCAAGCCGATGATCGGCGTCGCGAACGGCCACTCGACGATCACGCCGTGCAACTCGGGCCTGCAAAAGCTCGCCGACGCCGCCGTGATCGGCCTCAAGGCCGCGGGCGCGAACCCGCAGCTCTTCGGCACGCCGACGATCTCCGACGGCATGGCGATGGGCACCGAGGGCATGAAGTACTCGCTCGTGTCGCGCGAGGTCATCTCCGACTGCGTGGAGACCTGCGTCGGCGGCCAGTGGCTCGACGGCGTGATGGTGATCGGCGGCTGCGACAAGAACATGCCGGGCGGCATGATGGGCATGCTGCGCGCGAACGTGCCGGCCGTCTACGTCTACGGCGGCACCATCAAGCCCGGCCATTACAAGGGCCAGGACCTGAACATCGTCAGCGTGTTCGAGGCGGTCGGCCAGTTCTCGGCCGGCAAGATGAGCGAAGAGGACTTCTGCCAGATCGAGAAGCGCGCGATCCCGGGCAGCGGCTCTTGCGGCGGCATGTACACGGCGAACACGATGAGCTCGGCCTTCGAGGCGCTCGGCATGAGCCTGCCCTACTCGTCGAGCATGTCCAATGTCGAGGACGAGGTCGTCGAGAACGTGAAGAAGGCGGCGGCCCTGCTCGTCGAGGCCGTCAAGGCCGACCTCAAGCCGCGCGACATCGTGACCAAGCAGGCGATCGAGAACGCCGTCGCCGTGATCATGGCGACCGGCGGCTCGACCAACGCGGTTCTGCATTTCCTCGCGATCGCCCACGCGGCCGAGGTCGAGTGGACGATCGACGACTTCGAGCGCATGCGCAAGAAGATCCCGGTGCTGTGCGACCTCAAGCCGAGCGGCAAGTACCTGGCCGTCGACCTGCACCGCGCGGGCGGCGTGCCGGCCGTGATGAAGCAGCTGCTCAAGGCCGGCCTGCTGCACGGCGACTGCATCACGATCACGGGCAAGACCGTCGCCGAGAACCTCGCGGATGTCCCCGAGCTGAGCGCTGCCCAGGACGTGATCAAGCCGGTGGCCACGCCGATCTACGCCGAAGGCCACCTCGCGATCCTGCGCGGCAACCTCGCGACCGAAGGCTGCGTGGCCAAGATCACGGGCCTCAAGAACCCGGTCATCAAGGGCCCGGCGCGCGTGTTCGACGACGAGCAGTCGGCGCTCGCCGCGATCATGGCCGGCCAGATCAAGGCCGGCGACGTGATGGTGCTGCGCTACCTCGGCCCCAAGGGCGGCCCGGGCATGCCCGAGATGCTCGCGCCCACCGGCGCGCTGATCGGCCAGGGCCTCGGCGAGTCGGTCGGCCTGATCACCGACGGCCGCTTCTCGGGCGGCACCTGGGGCATGGTCGTCGGCCATGTCGCGCCCGAGGCCTACGAGGGCGGCCTGATCGCGCTGGTCCATGAAGGCGACCGCATCACGATCGACGCGCACAAGCTGCTGCTCGAGCTCGACGTGCCCGAGGCCGAGATCGCCGCGCGCCGCGCGGCCTGGCGCCAGCCGGCGCCGCGCTACACGCGCGGCGTGCTCGCGAAGTTCGCGAAGAACGCGTCGAGCGCAAGCAGCGGCGCGGTGCTGGACTGACCGGGAACGGCCGTGGCGCTCAGTCGCGCCGCGGCCCGGTGCCCAGCTTCTCCATCGCGTCCTGGCGGCGTTTTTCCTTGCGGGCCTCTTCGCGTTCCATCGCCAGACGCGCGGTCCGGCCGCTCGCGTCGGACAGCGCCCACCAGGCGATCGCGCAGGGGAAGGGCGCGAGCACGATCCACCACGACAAGCCGCCGAACGGACCGAGCGCGGCGAGCTTGAGCGCGAGCAGGATCACGCCAATCACGACCAAAGCCATCGGATATCCCCCTGCTGTTCCTACAATGGCTGCACTGTACTCGGCCCGTCGGCCTGAAAGGACTCCATGAAAGCGCAAGTCGTGACGCTGTTCGCTGTGCTGGCCCTCGCCGCGATGTCGGCCCAGGCCGACCCCGGCATGGACCTGGCCCAGAAGAAAAACTGCCTGGCCTGCCACGCGGTCGACCACAAGGTCGTCGGCCCGGCCTACAAGGACGTCGCGGCCAAGTACGCGGGCGACAAGGACGCCGTGAACAAGCTCAGCGCCAAGATCATCAAGGGCGGCTCGGGCGTCTGGGGCACGATGGTCATGCCGCCGAACCCGGTGACCGAGGCCGAGGCCAAGCAGCTCGCCCAGTGGGTGCTGTCGCAGAAGTAAGTCGTCAGCCGGACTGAGTCGCGGCGCCGCCCGGCGCGGCGGCCTGGTGGACCACGCGCTGCGGATACGGGATGTCGACGCCGAGGCCGTTGAGCAGGCGCAGCACCGCGAAGTTGACGTCCGAGCGCACGCCGCCCTGGCCGTTGTGCGGGTCGGCGATCCAGAAATAAAGCGTGAGCTCGAGCCCGTCGGCCGCGAAGTTCGACAGGGCGACGCTGGGCCCCGGATCGGCGAGCACGCGCGGCACCGCGCGCATGACCTCGAGCAGGCGCGGCACGAGCGCGTCGAGGTCGGTGCCGTAGCCGACCTGCACGGCCGTGCTCACGCTCAGGCGCGAGTCGGCGAGCGTTGCGTTCTCGACGCGCTGCGTGATCAGCATCTCGTTCGGCACGATCGACTCGCGCCCGCCGAGCGCCCGCACGACCGTGTAGCGCGTCTTGATGTCGCTGATGCGGCCCTCGAAGCCGTCGACCTTGACCATGTCGCCGATGCGCAGCGAGCGCTCGGCGAGGATCACGAAGCCCGACACGTAGTTCGACGCGAGCTTCTGCAGGCCGAAGCCGATGCCGACGCCGACCGCGCCGCCGAGCACGCCGAGCGCGGCGAGGTTGATGCCGGCCGCCTGCAGCGCGACGAGCAGGCCGACGAACAGCAGCGCGGCCTTCGACGCGTTGCTCGCCATCTTCTTCAGCGAGAGGTCGAGCTGCGACTGCATGAGCCGCGCCTCGATGACCTGGGCGATCCACAGCGCGATCACGAGCACGATCAGCGCCGTCAGCAGGCCGCTGAACAGGCCCAGCAGCGAGAGCTGGGTCGTGCCCAGATGGAACTGCACGTCGTCGAGGTCGTCGAGCAGGCCCGGCAGCAGGCCGAGCACCCACAGCACCGAGGCGGCCCAGGCGGTCCACGAGACGACGCGGCCGACCAGGCGCAGCAGCCCCGAGGCCGGCAGCGCGGCCGTCAGCACGCGCACGGTCAGGCGGATCAGCACGAGCGACATCAACAGCGGGATCGCGAGTCGCACATAGGTCGGCGGCACGCCGATCAACGGCAGCAGGTGGCCGGCCGACCAGCACAGGCCCAGCGCGAGCAGCGGGAACAGCAGGCCGTCGGTCACGCCGGCGCCGAACAGCACCGACAGCGGGCCGAGGTCGGCCGCGTGGCGGCGCCGCAGCCAGCTCGCGGCGAGCCAGGCGAGCGCGAGGCTCGCGAGCACGAGCGCGAGCTCGGTCAACGCCGCGGGTTTCTGGAACGAGGCGCCGAGCGCCTCGAGCTCGGCCACCGACATCGGGCGGGTCAGGTTGTTCTTCATCGGGAAAGAAAATCAGATGCCGGCGAGCACGCGCAGGTGCTGGCCGACGCTGTGCGCGAGCGCGTGCAGCGCGTAGCCGCCTTCGAGGCAGGAGACGATGCGGCCCTTCGCGTGGGCCGCGGCGACGTCCTTGAGGCGGCGCGTGATCCATTCGTAGTCGGCCTCGACGAGGCCCAGCTGGGCGAGCTCGTCGTCGCGGTGCGCGTCGAAGCCGGCCGAGACGAACAGCATCTCGGGGCGGAACTCGGCGAGCGCGGGAACCCAGGCGTCCTCGACGATCTCGCGCACCTCGGGTCCGCGCGTGTACGGCGGCACGGGCACGTTGACCATGTTCTTGCCGAGCGGCTCGACGCCGTTGCCCGGGTACAGCGGGTGCTGGAAGATGCTGACCATCAGCACGCGCGGGTCGCCCGCGACGATGTCCTCGGTGCCGTTGCCGTGGTGGACGTCGAAGTCGACGATCGCCACGCGCTTGAGCCGGCGCGCCTCGAGCGCGTGGCGCGCCGCGACCGCGACGTTGTTGAAGAAGCAGAAGCCCATCGCCGCGTCGCGCGTCGCATGATGACCGGGCGGGCGCACCGCGCAGAACGCGTTCTCGTAGCGGCCGTCGATCACGAGATCGGTCGCCTCGACGGCGGCGCCCGCGCCGTGCAGCGCGGCCGACAGCGTATAAGGGTTGGCCGAGGTGTCGGGGTCGATCACGCGGCGCGTGCCCTCGTGGGCGCAGACCTCGAGCGCGGCCATCATCTCGCGCACGTACTTGGGCGAATGGGCGCGTTCGAGCTCGGCGACCGTCGCGGCGCGCGCGGTCAGGCGCTCGAGCCCATGGTCGATGCCCGAGGCAAGCAGCCAGTCGTCGATCGCCGCCAGACGCTGCGGGCATTCGGGGTGATGCGCGCCCATCTCGTGGCGAAAAAAATCCGGGTGCGTAAAGAAAGCGGTGGCCATGGATTTGCGCTATGTTCGCCGCCATGACGCATCGACCACTGACGGCGCTCCAAGAGCAGGTTAGCACGATCATCATGGGCAAGCCGGCCCAGATCCGCGACTGCATCGCCTGCCTGCTCGCCGGCGGGCACCTGCTCGTCGAGGACCTGCCCGGCGTCGGCAAGACCACGCTCGCGCACGCGCTCGCGGTCTCGCTGGGCCTGAAGTTCTCGCGCCTGCAGTTCACGGCCGACCTGATGCCCTCGGACCTGCTCGGCGTGTCGGTTTACGAGCGCGAGCGCCAGGGCTTCGTGTTCCACCCGGGCCCGGTGTTCGCCCAGGTCCTGCTCGCCGACGAGATCAACCGCGCCGGCCCCAAGACCCAGAGCGCGCTGCTCGAGGCGATGGAGGAAGGCCAGGTCAGCATCGACGGCGCGAGCCACGCGCTGCCGCGGCCCTTCTTCGTGATCGCGACGCAGAACCCGAGCGAGCAGCTCGGCACCTACGCGCTGCCCGAGTCGCAGCTCGACCGCTTCCTGATGTGCATCTCGCTCGGCTACCCCGACGCGGCGGCCGAGCGCGAGCTGCTCGCGGGCCAGGACCGCCGCGAGCTGCTGCGCGGCCTCGCGCCCGTGATGACGCCGGCCGAGCTCGTCGCGCTGCAGGTCGAGGTCCAGCGCGTCCACGCGGCGCCGGCCCTGCTCGACTATCTGCAGGCCCTGCTCGCGGCGACGCGCTCGGGCCAGTGGTTCGCCGAGGGCCTGAGCCCGCGCGCGGGCCTCGGCGTGCTGCGCGCGGCGCGCGCGATGGCGCTGCTTGCCGGGCGCGACTACGTGTCGCCCGACGACGTCCAGGCGATCCTGCCGCAGACGATCGCGCACCGCCTGCGCCCGGCCAAGGGCAGCGGCCGCGGCGCGCGCGAGCAGGTCCGCGCGCTGCTCGAAGCGGTCCAGCCGTGACGCCGAAGGCGCGCTGGCAACGCTGGTGGACGCTGCGCCACCCGCGCGCCGACACCCACGCGATGGGCCAGCGCAATATCTATATCGTGCCGAGCCGGCCCGGCCTGTTCTTCTGCCTGACGGTCGGCGTGCTGCTCGTCGCGTCGATCAACGACCAGCTGAGCCTCGGCTACGCGCTGACCTTCCTGCTCGCGGGCGCGGGCCTCGCGTCGATGCAGGCGACCCACGCGAACCTGCGCGGCCTGAGCCTCGACCTGCGCCCGCCGGCCGCCGTGTTCGCCGGCGCCGAGGTCGAGCTCGAGCTGCGCGTGCACAACCCGGGCGCGGCGCGCTGGGGCGTCGGCGTCGGCGTCGAGGGCAGCGGCGTGTTGAGCTGGGCCGACGCGCCCGCGCGCGGCCACGCCGTCGTCCACGTGCGCTACGCCGCGCCCGCGCGAGGCCGCCACGCGCTGCCGACGCTGCGCATCGTCACGCGCTTTCCGCTCGGCCTGTTCCGCGCGTGGAGCTACTGGCGGCCGGCCGCCGAGGTCTGGGTCTACCCGGCGCCCGAGCAGCCGACGCCGCCGTTCGCGCCGCAGCACGCCGGGCTCGACGACGAGAACCTCAGCGTCGCGAGCGCCCGGCAGGGCCTCGACTTCGAAGGCGTACGGCCCTACCGGCGCGGCGACTCGCCGCGCGCCGTGCTCTGGAAAAAGGCCGCGCTCGCGCTCGAACACGACCTGCCGCTGACCGTGCGCGACAGCGCGGCGACGGCGTCGCGCCAGCTCTGGCTCGCCTGGGCGGACACGCGCGGCGACATCGAGGCGCGCCTGTCGCGGCTCAGCGCGTGGGTGCTCGCGGCCGAGCAGGCCCAGCTCGCCTACGGGCTGCAGCTGCCGGGCGCCGAAGTCGAGCCCGGCCTTGGCGCCGCGCAGGCGCGCAGCTGCCTCGAACTGCTCGCGGGCTACGGCCGATGAAGCTGCCGACGCCGCCCTCGCGCGAGGCGCGCGACACGCTGTTCCTGCTCGCGACGATCGCCGCGATCGTGCTGCCGCACACGGGCCACCTGCCGGTCTGGGCGACGACGATCACGGCGCTCGTGCTCGGCTGGCGCGCGCTGCTCGCGTGGACCGGCCGGCCGCTGCCCGGGCGCGCCTGGCTCGTGCTCGTCGCGGCCGTGGCGGGCACGCTGACCTGGCTGACCTTCCGCAGCCTCGTGCCGCGCGAGTCGGGCATCACGCTGCTCGTCGTGCTCGTGGCGCTGAAGACGCTCGAGCTGCGCGCGCGGCGCGACGCGTTCGTCGTGTTTTTCCTCGGCTTCTTCCTCGTGCTCACGCAGTTCCTGTTCTCGCAGGCGCTCGCGACCGCGCTATGGATGTTCGGCGCGACCTGGGCGCTGCTGAGCTCGCTCGTGCTCGCGCAGATGCCGGTCGGCCAGCCGACGCTCGCGGTCGCGGCCCGCCAGGCGCTGCGCAGCACCGTGCTGGGCCTGCCGATGATGGTGCTGCTGTTCGTGCTGTTCCCGCGCATCGCGCCCCTGTGGGGCGTGCCGGCCGAGACGGTCGGCCACACGGGCCTGTCGATGCGGCTCGACTTCGGCCAGATGTCCGAGGTCGCGAACGACACGAGCATCGCGCTGCGCCTGCGCTTCGACGGCGCGCCGCCGCCGCGCGGCGAGCTCTACTTCCGCGGCCCGGTGCTCGAGCGCTTCGACGGCCGCAGCTGGCTGCCCGCCCCGGCCGCGCCGGCCGTGCCGGGCGACGAGGTCGAGCTCGGCGGCGCGCCGCGGCGCTACACCGTCATGCTCGAGCCGCTGCGCATCGGCGTGCTGCCGCTGCTCGAGACCGCGCCGGGCCGCACGCTCGACGCCGACGGCACGCTGCTGCGCCGCGGCGCCACCGGCGAATGGTTCGCCGAGCGGCCGCTGACCGAGCACCTGCGCTTCGCGGCCGAGGCCTACCCGCAGCGCGTCGTCGGCCGCGAGCGCTCGCCCGCGAGCCTGCGCGGCGACCTCGCGCTGCCGCCGGGCAGCAACCCGCGCCTGCGCGCCTGGGCCGCGCGGCTGCGTGCGGCGCCGCGCTTTGCTGCGCTCGGCGCCGACGCGCTCGCGCCCGCGCTCGCCGACGCGGTGCTCGCGCATTTCGCCCAGGGCGACTACCTGTACACGCTGAGCCCGGGGCGCTACGGCGAGACCACGCCCGACCTGATCGACGAATTCTGGTTCGACCGGCGCCTGGGCTTTTGCGAGCATTTCGCGGCGGCCTTCGTGTTCGCGATGCGCGCGATGGGCGTGCCCGCGCGCATCGTCACGGGCTTCCAGGGCATGGACGAGAGGCCCGAGGACGGCTGGTGGGTCGTGCGCAACAGCAACGCCCACGCCTGGGCCGAGTACTGGGTGCCCGGGCGCGGCTGGCTGCGCGCCGACCCGACCGCGATGGTCGCGCCGCAGCGCATCGCCGAGGGCCTCGCGCTCGAACCCCAGCCCGGCGCGATCGCGAGCCTCAACCCGACGCTGTGGCGGCGCCTGCGCGGCGCCTGGGAAGCGCTCGACAACGACTGGCAGCAATGGGTGCTCAACTACTCGCGGCGCGACCAGTTCGACCTGCTCAAGGGCCTCGGCATCGGTCAGCCCGACTGGCTCGCGCTGGGCCGCATCACGGCCGCGCTGATCCTCGTCGCGGCCGGCGTCGGCGTGGCCTGGTCGCGCTGGCAGGAGCGCCCGCACGACGCGTGGACGCGCCAGCGCGCGCGGCTGCGCCACGAGCTCGCGCGGCTCGGCGTCGCCGCGGCCGCGCACGAGACGCCGCTGCGCTGGGCCGCCGCGCTGCACGCGCGCCACGGCGAGCGTGCCGCCGCCGCGGCCGCGCTGCTCGTCGCGCTCGAGCGCTCGCGCTACGCGGCCGACACCGGGCCGCTCGACTGGTCGACGCGGCGCCGCTGGTGGCGCGACTGGGGCCGCGCCGCGCGTATGCTGCGGGCATGACCGAGCCTTGCCGCCCTACCCCGACCCGCCCCCTCCTCCCGCCGCGCCTGCTGACCCTGCCCCTGCTGCTGGCCCTGCTCGCGCCCCACGCCGCCGACGCGAAGCCACCGCGCCAGCACCCCGCCGCCAAAGCCGGCGCCGCGAACGCCGACGCGGCGCCGCACCCGCTGACCGACGCGATCGACCGCGCCGAGCTCGCGCGCTACGCGGGCGAGCTCGCGGCCGCGAACGGCTGGGACCTCGGCGCGGTCCTGCCGGTGCTCGAGCAGGCCCAGCTCGTGCCGGCCGTGCAGCGCCTGGTCCAGCCGGCGCCGGCCGGCACGGCGAAGGACTGGGCCGCCTACCGCGCGCTGTTCGTCGAGCCCAAGCGCATCGCCGCGGGCGCCGCGTTCTGGCAGGCCAACGCGGCCGCGCTCGCGCGCGCCGAGGCGCAGTACGGCGTGCCGGCCGAGGTCGTCGTCGGCATCGTCGGCGTCGAGACCTATTACGGCCGCATCATGGGCCACTTCCGCGTGCTCGATGCGCTCGCGACGCTGGGCTTCGCCTACCCGCCCGGCACGCCGCGCGACCGCAGCCCCTTCTTCCGCGAGCAGCTCGGCGAGCTCTTCAAGCTCGCCCGCCGCGAGGGCCGCGACCCGGCCACCTATCTGGGCTCCTACGCCGGCGCGATGGGCCTGCCGCAGTTCATGCCGGGCAGCTGGAACCGCCACGCGGTCGACTTCGACGGCGACGGCCATATCGACCTGATCAACGACCCGGCCGACGCGATCGGCAGCGTCGCGCATTACCTCGCCGAGTCCGGCTGGCAACGCGGCCTGCCGACCGACTTCGACGCCGCCCTGCCCGTCGACACGAGCGCCCGCGCGCGGCTGCTGACGCCCGACGTCAAGCCGAGCTTCACGGCGGCCCAGCTCGCGGCCGCCGGCGTCGAGCTCTCGCCGGCCGCGCAGCGCCACGCCGGGCCGCTCGCCGTCGTCGAGCTGCAGAACGGCGCCGCCGCGCCGAGCTATGTGCTCGGCACCGAGAACTTCTACGCGATCACGCAGTACAACCATTCGAGCTATTACGCGATGGCCGTGGTCGAGCTGGGGCGCGCCGTCCATGTGGCGGTGCTTCAGTCGGCAGCGGCGGCCACGTCGGCACCGGCCTCGGCCGGCACGAACGACCAGTAGTGCGGCGCGAGGTCGCGCTCGCAGGTCCAGGCCGCCGCGTCGCTGTGCCAGTCCAGGGCGCCGCAGTCGGCCGAGGTGACGACCGCGATGCCGCGCTCGGCGTAGCGCGCTAGCACGCGCGCGGTCGGATGGCCGAAGCGGTTGCGGTAGCCGGCCTGGACGACGGCAAGCGCGGGCCTGACCGCGTCGAGCAGCGCCGCGCTCGACGAGGTGTTCGAGCCGTGGTGGGGCACCATCAGGAGCTCGGCGTGCAGCGCGCCGGGCGGGCTCGCGCGCACGAGCGCGAGCTCCTGCGCGGCCTCGACGTCGCCGGTCAGCAGCGCCGCGCGGCCGTTCGCGGCGCTCACGCGCAGCACGCAGGACAGCGCGTTGCTCTTGGCCCCCCGGGTGTAGGCGGCGGCCGGCGGCTGGAGCACCTCGAAGTCGACGCCGTCCCATTGCCAGCGCTGGCCCGCGACGCAGCGCTGCAGCGGCAGCGTGGCGGCCTGCAGCAGCGGGTGCGCGTCTTCGAGCGAACTCAGCAGGCCGTCGACGCGCAGCCCCGCGAGCAGCGACGCCGCGCCGCCGATATGGTCGGTGTCGCGATGGCTGAGCACAAGGCGGTCGAGCCGCGCGACGCCGAGCCCGCGCAGCAGCGGCAGCAGCACGCGCTCGCCGGCGTCGGCGCCCGGCGTGTCGGGCTGGTACTGCGGCCCCGCGTCGAACAGCAGCGCGTGGCCCGCGGTGCGCACGAGCACGGCCGTGCCTTGGCCGACGTCGGCCGCGAGCAGCTCGAACTCGCCCGCCGCGGGCCGCGACGGCGCGGGCCACAGCAGCGGCAGGCCGAGCAGCAGGCCGCAGGCGCGCAGCCGCCAGGGCAGGCGCAGCACGAGCAGCAGGCCGCCCGCGAGGCCCAGCGTCTGCGCCCAGGCCGGCGCTGCGGCGACGAACCAGACCGCGGCGCCCGTGCCGGCCAGCCATTCGAGGTAGGCGAACAGGCCGTGCAAGCCTTGCGTCGCGAGCCACCAGGCCCCCGGCACGAACGCGCCGAGCAGCGCGAGCGGCACGATCGCGAAGCTCACGAGCGGGATCGCGACGAGGTTCGCGAACAGCCCGACGAGCGAGACCTGGCCGAAGAACAGCAGGCCCAGCGGCGCAAGCCCCAGCGTCGCGATCCACTGCGCGCGCAGACCGGCGCCGAGCCGTGCGCGCCAGCCCTGCCCCGCCGGCTCGGCGCCCGTCATCAGCAGGCCCACCGCGACGAAGGACAGCCAGAAGCCGGCCTGCGCGACCGCGAACGGGTCGACGAGCGTGACGACCGCGCCCGCCAGGAGCAGCGCGAGCGCGCCGGGCCAGCGCACGCCGAGCTCGCGCAGCAGCGCGAGCGTCACGAGCATCCACACCGTGCGCTGCGCCGGCAGGCCCCAGCCCGAGAACAGCGCATAGGCGAGCGCCGCGGCCACGCCGGCCCAGCGCGCCGCGCGCGGCGCGGGCCAGGCCAGGCACAAGGTCGCGCTGCGCCGCCAGGCCCCCTCGGCCAGCCATTGGACGAGCCACGCGAGCATCGTCACATGGGTGCCGGAGATCGCGAGCAGGTGCGCGACGCCGGTGCGCCGGAACAGCGTCCAGTCGGCGCCGTCGATCGCGGCCTGGTCGCCGAGCGTCAGCGCCGCGAGCACGCCGGCCGCGCGCGCGTCGGACACCTCGCGCTCGAGCGCGTCGCGCAGGCGCTGGCGCCACGCGTCGAGCGCCCACCAGGGCGCCGGCGCGAGGCGCACGCGCGTCTGCGGCCGCACGCTGCCGGTCGCGCCGATGCGCTGCTCGAACAGCCACCGCTCGGCGTCGAAGCCGCCCGGGTTGCGCAGGCCGTGCGGGCGCTTGAGCCGCACCGTCCATTGCCAGGACTCGCCGGCGCCGATCGCGGGCAGCGGCTCGCGCGGCGTCGCGTAGACGCCCAGGGCGATGCGCGGCGGCAGCGCGAGCGGCGCGTCGGCCAGGCTCGGGCCGGCGCGCGCCGATTCGGGCGCGAACAAGAAGCGCGTGCCAAGGCTGCCGCCCTGCCCGAGCGTGCGGCCCGGCAGGCTCGCGACGCGGCCCGTGACGAGCAGGTCGCGGCCCTCCCAGTCCGGCGCGAGCCGCTCGGCCAGGCGCGCGTCGGCGCGCCACGCGGCCTGCGCGAGGGCCAGCGGCAGGAGCGCTGCGGCGAGCCAGGCCGGCGAACGCCGCAGCCCCGCCGCGGCCAGCGCGAGCAGCCCGACCGCGAGCAACGCGGCCAGCTCGCGCGCGTCCGGCAGCCGGGGCCCCGCCTGCAGCAGCACGAGCCCGGCCAGCCAGCCCAGCGGCGGCAGGCTCCAATGCCAGGCGGACTGGCGCAGGCTCATGGAAAGACGCTCATAAAGCGACGGCTAATCCCTGCCGTGTAGGATGCCCGCTGCTTCAGCGTCGAGAGCCAGGAAATCATGAGCCAGCGTCCCATTTACCAACGTCTGCAAACCCTCGGCATCGAACTGCCGCCGCTCGCCGTGCCGGCCGCGGCCTACGTGCCCTTCGTGCGCACCGGCAATCTGCTGTTCGTCTCCGGCCATATCGCCAAGAAGGACGGCCGGGTGTGGGCCGGCCAGCTCGGCCGCGACGTCGACACCGCGACCGGCAAGCTCGCCGCGCGCGCGGTCGCCGTCGACCTGCTCGGCACGCTGCACGCGGCGCTCGGCGACCTCGGCCGCGTCAAGCGCGTCGTCAAGCTGATGAGCCTCGTCAACAGCACGGCCGACTTCACCGAGCAGCACCTCGTCACGAACGGCGCGTCCGAGCTCATCGGCGAGGTCTTCGGCGCCGAGGTCGGCGCGCACGCGCGCAGCGCGTTCGGCGTCGCCCAGATCCCGATGGGCGCCTGCGTCGAGATCGAGCTGATCGTCGAGGTCGAGGCTTGATGCGCCGCGCCGCCCCCGCGCTGTCGGGCCGCGTGCTCGCCGGCACGCTGCTCGTCTCGCTCGCGGCCGTCGCCGCGGCGCTCGTCGCCCAGCACGCGTTCGGCGTGCGGCCCTGCCCCTGGTGCGTGCTGCAGCGCGGCGTGTTCCTGCTGATCGCGGCGGCCTCGCTCGTCGGCCTGCTGCTGCGCGGCGCGGCGCGCGGCCTGCTGCTCGTCGTCGTGCTCGGCCTGGCCGTCGCCGGCTGCGCCGCGGCCTATTACCAGCACGAGGTCGCGTCGCTGACCTCGAGCTGCGCGATGGGCTTCGCCGACCGCACGATCGCGTCGCTGCAGCTCGAAGACCGCCTGCCCTATGTGTTCATGGTCACGGCGAACTGCGCCGAGGCCGCCGCCTATCGCCTGCTGGGCCTGCCCTACGAGGTCTGGAGCGGCGCGCTCTACGTGCTGACGGCCCTCGCCGCCGCGCTGGGCCTCAAGCGCCTGAAGTAACGAGACAGGCGCGCGCATGACGGTCCGCGGCTTGGCCCATGTGAACCTGCGTGCACCGCGCGCGCTGCTCGACGCGCTGCGCGACTTCTACGTCGACGTCGTCGGCCTGGCGCCGGGGCCGCGTCCGCCGTTCGCGAGCTTCGGCTACTGGCTCTACGCGGGCGGCCGCGACGTGCTGCACCTGAGCGAGGCGCGCGCCGGCGAGGAACGCGCGCCCGGCCGCAGCCCGACCTACGACCACCTGGCCCTGGCCTGCGACGACCTCGCCGGCACCGAGGCGCAGCTGCGCGCGCGCGGCCTCGCCTACCGCCGCGCCGCGGTGCCGCTGACCGGCCAGGTCCAGCTGTTCTTCGCCGACCCGGCCGGCAACGGCGTCGAATTGAATTTCGCCAGCGGACAGTAATTTGCATTTTGTCCGCCGGCGGACTACCATCGCGGCATGAGCGCCGTCGTCGTCGCCCCCGCCCATCCCGCGCCGGACCTGAGTTCGCCGGCCGCCGCGGGCGCGGCGCTGCGCACCTTCTTCAATATCGCGGCGGCCTGGGAGCTCGGCAACGAGGACCAGCAGCGCCTGCTCGGCTGCGGCCGCACGACCTTCTTCGACTGGAAGGCCGGCCGCGTCAAGGCCGGGCTCGACGCGGCGACGCTCGAGCGGCTCTCGCACCTGTTCGGCATCTGGTCGGCGCTGCAGATCCTGCTGCCGCTGCCCGAGCGCGCGAACGCGTGGATCAGGCAGCCGAACGCGGCGCCGCTGTTCGGCGGCGGCTCGGCCCTCGAGCGCATGCGCGGCGGCCAGGTCGCCGACCTGTTCGTCGTACGCCAGTACCTCGACGCGCAGCGCGGCGGCTGGTGAGCGGGCCGATGGGCGCCCTGCCCGAGTTCGCGCGCTCGCGCGTGCGCTGGAAGGATGCGTGCCGGCTGATCCCGAGCCGCTTCCCGCCGGTCTCGCTGTTCGAGACCGTCGCCGACCCGGCCGACCTCGACGTCGTGTTCGCGATCGAGCAGCTCGCCAACCCGCGCCTGCGCGACGCGGTCGGCGAGCTCAGGCTCGTGCCGCCCGAGCAGCGCGTCAGCGGCCCCGGCACGAGCGCGATCATGGCCGCGTTCACGCACCTGAACCCCGACGGCAGCCGCTTCTCGGACGGCAGCTGGGGCGTCTACTACGCGGCGCGCACGCTCGCGACGGCGGTCGCCGAGGTCGGCTGGCACCGCGCGCGCTTTCTCGCGCGCACGCGCGAGGCGCCGATCGAGATCGACCTGCGCTGCTACCGCGCGCGCGTCGAAGCCACGCTCGTCGACATCCGCGGCGCGGCCGAGGCCGCGGCGCTGCACGCGTCCGACAGCTACGCGGCCTCGCAGGCGTTCGCGCGGCCGCTGCGCGCGGCGGCGGTCAGCGGCATCGCCTACGACAGCGTGCGCGACCCGGGCGGCCAATGCGTCGCGCTGTTCACGCCGCGCGCGCTCGTGCCGCCGGCGCGCCAGGCCGAGCATGTGACGCTGCGCTGGGACGGCGCCAGAATCGCCGGCTGGTACCTGAAGTCGGAGCTCCGGCCCCTGCCCTAGCGGGCGCGTCGGACCCGTCGGGCCAAGTCCCGGAATGCAAAGTCGACGTCCCAATCGGGCAAGTCTGCGCCGTCCGTTTTCCTGAAGATGCCGCCCTGGGGCCGCTGCAAGCCCCATGGCCGGCGGCGCGCGCCCATGCGCGCCGCGGCGATAACAAGGACATCCATGAGACAAGCCCGCCTTCAGACCCCGCTATCGCTGTTCGCCGCGGCCGCGGCCCTTGCCTGCACCGCGACCCTGCCCCGGGCCGCGGCGGCCGAGGACTTCAAGCTCTCGGACGGCGTCGCCGGCAGCGTCGCGACGACGCTGAGCCTCGGCACGACGATCCGCGCCCAGGCGCCGAACCCGGCCGAGTACGCCTACATCCCGGCGACGACGGTGCCCGGCGCCGCGCCGGGCCAGCTGGTCGGCCAGACCGGCGGCTCGGACCTGAACTTCGGCCAGGGCGATCCGGTCTCGACCATCGCCGAGGCGATGGTCGACCTCGACGTGCACGGCGCCACGTTCGGCGCGTTCGCGCGCGTCGCGGCCTGGCACGACTTCACGCTCGGCCATGCCGACGCGGCCTACGGCAACTACGCGAACGGCTACGCCGGCGGCACGCCGCTGTCGGACCGCGGCTTCCAGCCCGGCGCGCGCTTCGACGGCCTGATGCTGCGCGACGCCTATGTGTCCGCGCATGCCGGGCTCGACGCCGGGCGCCGCCTCGATCTGCGCCTCGGCCGCCAGCTGCTCGGCGTCGACCCCGACCAGGCCCTGACGGCCGGCAGCTGGGGCGTGATGCGCATGATCGGCGGCGGCATCGCCGCCGCGACGAACCCGCAGGACTTCGCGGCGCAGCTGCGCCCGGGCGCGATCGCCGAGGAGTCGCGCGTGCCGGTCGGCATGCTCGACCTGCGCGTCGCGAGCGGCGCGGCGGCCGGTGCGAACCGCTGGACGCTCGAGGGCTTCCTGCCCTACGAGACGCGCGAGGCCGTGCTGCCCGGCTGCGGCACCTTCTACGACATCGCGTCGGTCGTGCCGCCCGGCTGCGACCTCGCCTCGGCGGTCGGCGCGCCGGTCGCGGGCACGCCGCTCACGACGGTCGCCGCGCTGACCGAGAAGAGCCTGCTCGCGTCGAACTACTACGTGCACCGCACCGGCGACCAGCCCGCGGGCGCGCACGGCCAGTTCGGCCTCGCCGCCCACCTCGACCTCGCGGCGCTGAACACGACGCTGTCGGCCTACGCGCTGAACACGCCGAGCACGCTGCCGTTCTACCAGGTGCGCGTCGACGACGTCGGCGGCCAGCCGATCCAGCTGCCCGCGGCGCTCGGCCAGGTCGGCGTGATCGCGTCGGCCCTGCTGCGCCTGAACCCGGCCGCGAAGCTGCCGCCGCTGCCGGCGCTGAGCGGCGTCGTCAACGGCTTCGAGTACGACATCGCCTACCCGGCCTCGGTGCGGCTCTACGGCCTGAGCTTCAACGCGCGGCCCGACCCGCTCGCGCGCGTGTACGGCGAGCTCGCGCACCGCGACGGCCAGCCCCTGTCGTACAACCTCAACGACGTGCTCGCGGCCTTCCTGCTGCGTGCGCCGACCTCGCTGCTCGCCGAGCAGCGCGGCGCGCTCGCGGCACCGGCCGGCAGCGTCTACGACGCCTACCAGCGTTTCGGCGTGAGCACCGCGGCGCTCGGCTACGCGCGCGCGTTCAAGAACCTGATCGGGGCCCAGCAGCTGCGCGTCGCGGTCGAGGCCGGCGCGAGCCATGTCGACGGCCTGCCCGACCCCGAAACGATGCGCTACGGCCGCGCGTTCGCCTACGGGTCCGCGCCCTATCTATCGAACGGCACGCTGACGCCGGGCTGCGGCGCCCTGCCGGCCGGCGTGCCGGCCGCGTTCGCCTACGTGCCGGGCAAGACCTGTGGCGGCGGCGGTTTCGTCACGAGCAGCGCCTGGGGCTGGCGCCTGTCGGCTTCGGCCGCCTACGCGGGCCCGGGCGGCTCGACGATCACGCCCTCTCTCTACGTCGCGCGCGACGTCAGCGGCTACGCGTTCGACGGCAGCTACTCGGCCGGCCGCTCGACGATCCGCCCGGCCATGCGCATCGACTGGGACCGCCGCTACTACGCGCAGTTCACCTACACCGGCATGTCGGGCGGCGACTACAACCTGCTGGCCGACCGCAGCGCGTTCACGCTCGCCGGCGGCGCGAAGTTCTGAGCGACGCGCAAGGACCAGGGCCCGGCGCTCACGCGCCGGGCCCTTTGCGTTCGCCGCCCTTCGGGGTCAGATCACCGCGCCGCCATTCGGGCTGATGACCTGGCCGACCAGGTAATGCTCGCCGGCCAGGTGCAGCGCGGTCGCCTCGTACTCGGCGAGCGTACCGAGACGGCCGAGCGGAATCAACTGCCACAGGCGCGCGCGTGCCTCGGCGTCGATCGCCTCGAGGTAACGCCCGAATTCCTCGGTATGGACGCCGCCCGGCGCCATCACGTTGACGAGGATGTTCGCGCCCGCGACCTCGGCGGCGAGCGACTTCGTGAACGCGATCACGGCGCCCTTGGTCGCGCTGTAGTGCGGGCTGTGCGCGCTCATCGCCGAGACGCCGGCGATCGACGCGATATTGACGATGCGGCCCCAGCGCCGCGGCTGCATCTGGCGCAGCGCCGCGCGCGTGCAGTAGAACAGGCCATGGACGTTGACATCCCAGAAGCGGTGCCATTCGGCGTCGTCGAGCGCGCTCGTGAAGCCCAGCGAGCGGCGCGGCTCCGGCGTGCTGAGGTAGGCGTAATGGGCGTTGCGGCGCAGCGTGTCGGCCGCCGTGTTCGGCACGCGCGCCGCGTTGTTGACGAGGATCTCGACCGGACCGATCGCGGCGGCCGCCCACGCGAACATCGCGTCGACGGCACCGCTGTCGGCGACGTCGCAAACCCGCCCCCAGGCCGGGTGGCCGGCCTGGTTCAGCGCAGCGACCGCGCGGTCCAGCGCGGCCGCGTCGATGTCGCACAGCACGACGCGCGCGCCCGCGGCCGCATAGGCCTCGGCGATTGCGCGGCCGAGGCCGCGCGCAGCACCCGTCACGAGGGCCACGCGGCCCTCGAGCATTCTTTCGTTCATGGTGACTCCGGGAGTCAATGGATCCGGCCGCGCCGCGCGGCGCGCCAGAAACACGCGGCCGCGAGCAGCACGACCGCGTCGCTCGCGATCAGCACGCTGCCGAGCGGGTGGCCGGCGCCGCGCGCCGCGAGCGCGTCGCTCGCGCCGCCCAGCGCGAGGCTGCCGAGCGCAATCGCGAACACGTTGATCAAGAGCATCTGCGCGCCCGTGATCGTCGCGCGCAGGTGGACCGGCGCGAGCGCCTGGATCACGCTCGTCGCCGGGCCGTACAGCGCCATCGGCAGGAACGCGCTGCAGGCCAGGCCCGCGTCGACCAGGCCCAGCGGCGCGCCGGGCCAGCGGCTCGCGAGCGCGACCGGCGCGCACAGCAGCACGAGGCCGGCCATGAAGCCGGGCCGGCCGCCGCGCAGCCGGGCGCCGAGGCGGTCGCCGAGCCAGCCGCCGAGCAGCGCGCCCGCGAGGCCGCAGCTGAGCTGCAGCGCGCCGAGCGTGCGCGCGATCGCGCCCGCGTCGAGGCCGCGCTCGCGCACCAGCCATAGCGAGGTGAACGCGAGCCCCGCGAAGGCCATGTGCACGAGCACGAAGCCGAGCGTCACGGCGCCGAGCCCCGGCGTCGCGGCGACATGGCGCGCGAGTCCGCGCAGCTGCGCGAGGCTCACGCCGCGATGGCCGTCGGGGCCGCCGCGGTCGACGCCGGCAGCCGCGGCAGCGCCGTCGCGCCGGTCGCGCAGCCACCATAGCGGCAGGCTGCACGCGAGCCCGCAGGCGCCGAGCAGGCCGAAGGTCGCGCGCCAGCCGAGCCAGGCGCCGAGGTGGCCGGCGAGCAGGAAGCTGCCGCCGATGCCGAGCGGAATGCCCGTGAAGAACACGCCCAGGGCCGTGCCGAGCCGCCGCGCCGGGTAGACCTCGGCGAGCATCGAGACGGCCGCGGGCACGAGCGCGGCCTCGCCGCAGGCGACGAAGAAGCGCGCGAGGCCCAGCGCCGCGAAGCTCGCGGCCGCGCCCGACGCGGCCGTGCACGCGCTCCAGACGATCAGGCCGAAGCCGATCACGCGCGGCCGGCTGTGGCGGTCGGCGAGCTGGCCCGCGACGGTCGCCATCACGCTGAAGCTCAGCACCCAGACCGCGCCGACGAGAAAGCCGTACTGCGCGTTGCTCAGGCCCAGCTCGGCCGTGATCTGGCTCGCGAAGCCGAGCAGCATATTGCGGTCGATATGGGCGAGCACGTGCAGCAGCAGCAGGCCCGCGAGCAGCGCGTGGGGACGGCGCCGCCAGGCCGCGCCGCCGGCGCCCGGCGCGCGCGCGACGGGCGCGTCGGCGGCGGGGAGCGGCGGCACCTCGGGCATGGCCGCGCTCACTGGAGCACCCTTCGCGCTACGCGCTGTCCCGCCGAGCGGGAATGAGCGCACTTCGGAGCGGCGCTCATGCGCGCATCGGCACGCCGCGCTCGCCGGCCCGGCGGTTCGGCGCGTAGCCGAGCCGCGCGAGCGTCGTGTCGGCATCGGCGTAGTGCTCGCCGATGCGGTAGATGCGGCGCGCGTCGGTACCGCTGGCGACGTCGCGGTGCAGCTCGCGGGCGATCCGCACGACCTGCTCGACCTGCGCGACCGAGGTCATCGCTTCGCCCTTGCGCCCCCACAGGTTGTCCTCGATGCCGACGCGCACGTGCAGGCCCATCGCGATCGCCATGGTGTTGAGCGGCAGCACGTGGCGCATCAGGCTCTCCAGGGTCAGCACCGCGCCGTCGGGGCAGCGGTTCACGAATTCCATCATGTTGCGCGGGTTCGGGCCATCCGCACCGCCCCCGATCGCGACCCAGTTCAGGACCAGCGGCCCGGTGTAGACGCCGCGCCGGATCAGGCGCTCGACGCTCTCGAGCTGGCCGACGTCGCCGAGCATGAAATGCGGCTGGATGCCCGCGGCCTGCAGGCGGCGCAGGTGCTCCTCGACGAAGCCCGGGCCCGAGGGGATGAACATCTCCTTGTAGGCCGCGTAATAGGCCGGGTGGCCCATGCTCGTCTCGCCGAGGTCCTCGCGCGTGAGCAGCTCGGTCACGTTCATCTGGTTGGTGTTGATCGCGATCGTGACCTGGTCGGGCTTGGGGTCGAGGTCGGCGAGCATGTGGCGCGTGTCGTCGCCCAGCCACTTCGCGGCCTCGCCCTCGCTCTCGGGCGCGAACGAGATCGAGCCGCCGACCTGCAGCACCATCCCGGGCACCGCCTCGCGCAGGCGCGCGAGCATCTCGTTGAACTTGGACAGGCGCTTGGCGCCCTTGCCGTCCTCCTCGCGCACATGGACATGCAGCACCGTCGCGCCGGCGTTCCAGCAGTCGACGGCCTTCTGGATCTGCGCGTCCATGCTGACCGGGATGTCGGCCGAGTCGCTCGGCAGGAACTGCGGGCCGTAGGGCGCGACCTGGATCACGAGCTTTTCCTGGTGCTCGGGCAGCAGCGAGTCGTCGAGAAATTGCATGGGAAGTCTCCTGATTGGGGTTCGATTCGGTTCAGGGCGCCGGCGTCGCGGCGGCGGCGCGCGCGACTTCCTCGACGAGGATCGGCGCACCGAGGCTCATGCTGTGGATGCCCAGCACGCTGACGGCCTGCAGCACCGCGAGGATCTCGGCCTGGCTCGCGCCGAGCTCGAGCGCACGGCGGATATGGCGGCGCACGCCGGGCGCATACATATGGGTACAGGACGCGTCGACGGCGATCGCGAGGAACTCGACGACCTTGGGCTCGAGCAGGCCCGAGACCATCGGCGTGATGCCCATGGCGACGAACTTTTCGGTCCACGCGGGGTCGAGCGCGGCGAAGGCGTCCCAGGCAGGGTTCCATTGACCGGCCGCGCGCAGGCGGTCGCAGACCGGCGTCGCCGGGGCAGAGGTTCGAGTGGTGTCCATGGCGCCGATTGTTCCGACCGAGGCGCTTGCAGACTTGCCTGATTGGGACATAGACTTGCCTCCAGGTGACGTCCGGCGCGCCGCCCTTCCAGGAGTCCATCCGCCATGGCGTTGCTGACGCGCGCGACCAGCCTGACCCATTTCGCCAAGGTGGCCCACGAGGCCGGGCTCGACGCGGCGGCCCTCCTCGACGAGGTCGGCCTGCCCGCCACGGCGCTGCACGCCGACGACCTGATGCTGCCGATCGACGCCGTCGCCGCGGTGCTGGAGCTCGCGGCCGAGCGCAGCGGCTGGATCGACTTCGGCCTGCGCATGGCCGAGGGCCGGCAGATCTCCAACCTCGGCCCGCTGGGCCTGCTGCTGCGCGAGGAGGCGACGCTACGCCGTGCGCTTGGCGCGCTGATGCGCTACCTGCACACCTATAACGAGGCGCTCGCGTTCAAGGTCGAGGAGGACGGCCGCTACGTGATCCTGCGCGAGGAAGCCCTGGTCGGCCGCGCGACGGCGGTGCGCCAGGGCATCGAGCTGTCGCTGGCCGTGAGTTGCCGTGTGCTGGGCCTGTTCATGGGCAGTCACTGGCAGCCGCACCGGGTGTGCTTCGCCCATGCCGCGCCGCGCGGCCGCACCCTGCACGCGCGCGCGTTCGGCCCCGGCGTCGAATTCGGCCACGATTTCAACGGCCTCGTGATCCACGCGCGCGAGCTCGACGTGCCGAACCCGGGCGCCGACCCGGTCATCGCGCGCTACGCGCGCCAGGCGCTCGAGAGCGCACGCGGCGCACGGCGCCGTGGCCCGGCCGACGAGATCCGCCACCTGGTGCTGCTGCTGCTACCGACCGGCAGCTGCAGCGTCGAGGCCGTCGCGCGGCATTTCGGCGTGACGCGGCGCACCATCCACCGCCAGCTCGAAGCCGAGGGCCTGAGCTTCACGGCCCTGGTCCAGCTGATCCGGCGCGAGCTCGCGCAGCGCTATGTCGAGCATGGCGCGCGCCCGCTCGAGCAGGTCGGCGCGCTGCTCGGCTTCGCCCAGGCGAGCTCGTTCTCGCGCTGGTACCGGGCCGAGTTCGGCGCGGCCGCGCGCCAGACCCGCGGCGGCCGCTAGCGCGGCCCTGCTCAGACCAGCGGCACGCCGGTGCGGCTCTGGATGAACTCGCGCGTGACCTCGGGCGCGAGCTCGACGAGCCTGAGCCCGGCCGGCGTCACGTCCATCACGCCGAGGTCGGTGATGATGCGGTTGACGACGGCCTTGCCGGTCAGCGGCAGCGTGCACTGCGGGATGATCTTGAGGTCCTCGCTGCCGTCCTTCTTGCGCGCGACATGCTCCATCAGCACGATCACGCGCGCGACGCCGGCGACGAGGTCCATCGCGCCGCCCATGCCCTTGACCATCTTGCCGGGGATCATCCAGTTCGCGAGGTCGCCTTCGGCCGTGACCTGCATCGCGCCGAGGATGGCGAGGTTGATCTTGCCGCCGCGGATCATCGCGAAGCTGTCGTGGCTGCCGAAGATGCTCGTGCCGGGGATGGTCGTGACGGTCTGCTTGCCGGCGTTGATCAGGTCGGCGTCGACCTCGGCATCCAGCGGAAACGGGCCGATGCCGAGCATGCCGTTCTCGCTCTGCAGCCAGACCTCCTTGGTCGGCGGCACATGGTTGGCGACGAGCGTCGGGATGCCGATGCCGAGGTTGACGTAGAAGCCGTCCTCGAGTTCCTGGGCGGCGCGCGCCGCCATCTGGTCTTGGGTCCAGGGCATGTCTGCTCTCCTTGCTCAGGCGGTCCGGGTGGTGCGCTTCTCGATGCGCTTCTCGGGGTTCGGGTTGTGCACGATGCGGTGCACGTAGATGCCCGGCAGGTGGATTTCGTCGGGGTCGAGCGCGCCGGTCTCGACGATGTGCTCGACCTCGACGACGGTCAGCTTGCCCGCCATCGCGCAGGCCGGGTTGAAGTTGCGTGCGGTGCGGCGGAACACCAGGTTGCCGCTCTTGTCGGCCGTGTGCGCCTTGACGAGCGCGACGTCGGGGTTGAGCGAACGCTCCATCACGTAGGTATGGCCATCGAACTCGCGCGTCTCCTTGCCCTCGGCGACGAGCGTGCCGACGCCGGTGCGCGTGAAAAAGGCCGGGATGCCCGCGCCGCCCGCGCGCAGGCGCTCGGCGAGCGTGCCCTGCGGCGTGAACTCGAGCTCGAGCTCGCCGGCCAGGTACTGGCGCTCGAACTCCTTGTTCTCGCCGACGTAGCTCGAGATCATCTTGCGGATCTGGCGCGTCTCGAGCAGCTGGCCGAGGCCGAAGCCGTCGACGCCGGCGTTGTTCGAGACGACCGACAGGCCCTTGACGCCGCTGTCGCGCAGCGCCGCGATCAGCGCCTCGGGGATGCCGCACAGGCCGAAGCCGCCGACGGCGAGCAACTGGCCGTCGCGCACGACGCCCGCGAGCGCGGCCGCGGCGCTCGGGTAGACCTTGTTCATGCTGTCTCCTGGTCCGATTGATAAAGGGGCAATCCCGCCAGCGTAACGGCTCGGGACTACGTAGTCGATTACGTAGAATCGCCTAAGACCATGGCCCTTGACTACCGCACCGCGTTCGAGCTCGCCCCGATCGGCCTCGTGCTGTCGTCCCAGCGCCTGATCAAGGACTGCAACCGCCAGCTGCTCGCGATGTTCGGCGCGACCCGCGAGCAGCTCGTCGGGTGCAGCTTCGCAGTGCTGTATCCAAGCAGCGAGGAGTTCGAGCGCACGGGCGCGCGCATCGTCGCGAGCCTCGACCGCAATATCGCGGCGCGCGGCCGCTACGCCGACGAGCGCGTGATGCGCCGCATCGGCAGCGGCGAGCTGTTCTGGTGCCATGTCGCGGGCCGCGCGCTCGACCCCGCGGACCCGCACGCCGAGGGCAT
>JAFAMW010000017.1 GCA_019232985.1 Roseateles sp.
TTTCCCCACCCAGGTTCGCGGGTGCTCAGCCCGGTAGTGAGGCGGCGATCTCCTTGCGCGGCCGGCCTGGCCCGCGCTTGATGGGTGCAATGGGTGTCGTCTCGCCGATCGAGGTGCGTCCACGCAGATGCTCGGGGAGGAGCGCTGCGTGCTCGCGCAGCCGGTACGAGTTGCCCTCGATGGGGATGACCACGGCGTGGTGCAGCAGTCGATCCAGCAGCGCGGTGGCCACGACAGCGTCACCGAAGATGTCGGCCCACTCGCCGAAGCCGCGGTTGCCGGTCATGATCATGGCGCAGCGCTCGTAGCAGGCGTTGACCAACTGGAAGAACAGGTTGCCGCCGCCCGAGCCCACGGGCAAGTAGCCGATCTCGTCGACCACCAGCAGGCTGTAGCGGCTCAAGAACTTCACCCGTTCGCGCAGCTTGCCCTCGCGCTCGGCCTTGCGCATCGAGTCGACCAGCTCGGCCAGCGTCGCGAAGAACACGCTTTTGCCGGCCTTGACGGCCTCGAAGCCCAGCGCGATGGCCAGGTGCGACTTCCCCGTCCCCGGCGGACCCAGGAAGTGCACGCACTGTCGACGCTCGATGAACTCGAGCTCGGCCAGCGCCAGCACCCGGTTGCGGTCCAGGCTGGGCTGGAAGCTGAAGTCGTAGCCCGACAGCGTCTTGACCGTCGTCAGCCGCGCCGTCTGCAGCGCCATCTTGATGCGCCGGCTTTCGCGCGTGGTGTACTCCTCGCCCAGCAGCGCTTCGATGGCCTCCAGCGCCGTGACCTCGCCCTGCTCGATGCGCGACAGCGTCGTTTGCAAGGCCTCCAGCGCGCGTGGCATCTTCAGCCCCACCAGATGGCGGCGGATGCGTTCGGTGGTGGTGCCGCTACTCATCGTGCGCCTCCCAGCTGGCGCGCGATCTGCTCGTACACGCCCAGGGGCCGGGTGGCGACCATGAGCCCTGGGGTCACACGCACTGCGGGCTTGTCGCGCCGGCGCGCGCCGCGCTGCACCTGCCGGTGCCCGGGCAACACCGAGCGCTGTTTGCGCCCCTGCAGCAGCGCATGCACAGCGATGAGCTTGCCGTCCTCATGGATGCGCACCTGATGGGCCGTGGTCTCGACTTCGAGCACGCGCCGGCGCGTACCGTCCGGCACGCTGTAGTAGTTGCCGCCAACGCTGACGCAGCCTTCATGGCTAAGGCGCCGCTGCAGGCGCAGTACCGCATCGAAGCGGCCGGCCGGCAGCGCTTGCAGCGTCGGACGCTCCTGCGCGAAGTGCTCAGCCACGATGCGGTCGGTGGTGCCGTGCCGTCGCACGTTGGCCACCGTGTCCAGCCAGTGCCGCAACTGCCGGTTCATGTCCTCGATGTCGGCGAAGCGCCGGGCCATGAAGAAGTCCGCGCGGATGTAGCGGTACGGTCGCTCGACCTTGCCTTTGGTCTGGGCCCGGTAGGGCTGGCAGGCACGGGGCACGAAGCCATAGTGCGCGCCGCACGCGAGCAGCTTGGCGTTGTAGACGATGGGCCGGTCCTCGTCGGGCTCGCCCAGCACCGCCGTCTTCATGCGGTCGTACAAGATCTCCCGCGGCGCGCCGCCGAAGTGCTCGAAGGCCTCCATGTGGCAGCGCAACACCGTGGCCAGATCCTGGTGCAGCACGTACTGCCCCCACAGGTAGCGGCTGTGGCCCAGCACCATCGCGAACAGCCACACCTTGCGCTCCACGCCTGGCTCGTTGGCGAACTCGACGCGGAACTCGGCGAAGTCCACCTGCGCCTGCCGCCCCGCCGGCGTCTCGAAGCGCACCTCGAACAACGGCGCCGCAGGCGGACGGACCTCCCGCAGGAAGTCGTTCACCGCAGTCTTGCCTCCGCGGTAGCCGAGCTCGCGGATCTCACGCACCAGCCGCGCACCGGTGAGCTCCGGCCACGCGCCCACGCGCTCCCTCAGGTACGCCTCGAAGGGCTCGATCACAGTCGTGCGCGGGGCACGAGGCTTGTACTTCGGGACAACCAGCCCCTGGCGAATGTACTTGCGCACGGTCTTGCGGTCGTGCCCAGTGCGCTCCGCGATCGACGACACCGACAGGCCTTGCCTGTGCAGCTCCAGGATCATCATCAACTCCTTCAGATTGACCACCAGCCCTCCCGATCGGCGTCATCGATTTGCCAATGCTCGGGCAGGTGTGCCAAGCCCCGGCAGGCCTGCGCCCGCCAGGGCTTGATCGTTCAGACTGGGGAATATTCAGTCGGCCAACTTGGGGAGTATTGAGGCGGCGGTCACAGCCTTCGAGGCCGCGCTGCGCGTTGCGTTCGCGCAGCTGGATGTCGAGCAGGTCCTCCTCCTTGGACTGCGCCTGCACCGGCGCGACGAAGCCGCCCTTCGCAAGCTCGGCGTAGCGCTCGAGGTTCTTCTGCGCGAGCTTGACGCGCAGCTGCGAGGCCTCGAGCTCGCCCTGGGCCTGGCGCTGTTCGGCGACGAGGCTGCGCAGCCGGTCCTGCAGCGCGAGGCGACGCGCCTGCGCCTGCTGCTCGGTGATCCGGCGCTCGGCTTCGAGCCCGGCGCGGCGCTGCGCGAGCGCCTGCTCGGCGAGCAGCGCGGCCTCGCCGCCCGAACTCAGCGTGCGCGGGGTCTGCACGCGCACGAGCACCTGCCCGGCCTTGACCCAGTCGCCTTCGTGCACGAGGACTTCGGCGACCGTGCCGGCCTGCGGCGCCGCGACCTGCAGCAGCCCGCCCTGGGGCACGACGAGCCCCGGCAGCCGCTCCTTGCGCGAGACCTGTCCGAGCACGCCATAGGCGAGCAGCGCAGCGCCGAGCAGCACCGCGATACCCGTCACCCAGGCGAAATCGGGCGGCCTCGCGATGCGGATGGTGCCCAGCCAGTCAGCGGATTTCGCCTGCATGACCTCGGGGCGAAACAATGCTCCCTCGATACCCATTAAAGCCAGAAAATAATATTTTGCTGGCGTTAATTTAGCGAGCCTACAAACCTCGCCACAGGTGTCGAAACGGCCATCGACGATGACAATTGATCCGCGTCATGAGTGCCTTAGATACTAGGCTTCATGGAGTTTTCAATTTAGTTTCCCCGTCAGGGAAACGAATGCCGCGGCACGGCAATCCGGCAATATTCACGGCGCCCGTCGGGGCCCGGCACGGCGCGTCCGCGCCCGCGAGGCAGCCGGGGTTGCGCGGGCGTAAAGTCCTGTTGCCCGGTCAACCCTGGCAAGATGACGGGCGTTGGGCAACTGCTTGCCCTTGGAGCTTGATCATGAACCGCATCCTTTTCCGCAGCGCCGTGAGTGTGGCGGCCGCCCTGGCGCTGAGCACGCTGCTCGGCGGCTGCGTGACCGCCAACCCCGATGTCGTCAGCCAGTATGAAACCGGCCGCATGGGCCAGGTGCTCGACGCGACCGTGATCTCGGTGCGTCCGGTCACGGTCGGCGGCCAGCAAAGCGGCATGGGCGCCGTGGCCGGCGGCGCCGTCGGCACGGTCGCGGGCTCCTCGGTCGGCGGCTACCGCGACCAGGCCGCAGGCGCCGTGATCGGCGCGATCGTCGGTGCCGTCGTCGGCAACGCGGTCGAGAAGAACGCAACCCAGCAGAACGGCCTCGAGATCATCGTCCAGCTGCGCAACGGCGAGCGCCGCGCGATCATCCAGGGCCAGGGCGCCGAGGTCTTCGCGCCCGGCGACGCCGTGATGCTCGTGACCTCGGCCGGCCGCACCCGCGTGACCCACGCCGGCCCGCCCGCCCCGCCGCCGCCGGCGCGTTGAGCCGGCGGGATCAGGCCGGCGCGCGCAGCAGCGGCTCGCCCATCTTGATCCGCTGGCCCTGCTTGAGGCCGTCAGCGAGCGCGAAGCCCTTGGGCGCGAACACGATGATCGTCGAGCCATGCTCGAACCAGCCCATCTCGTCGCCCTTCGCGTAGCTCACGTCGCAGGGCAGCTCGCGCGGGCCGCGCCAGCGCGCGTCGAGCTGGGCGTCGACGCAGTGCAGGCGCAGGCTCGCGACGAGGATCGCGGCGACCGGCACCAGGGCCAGCTCATGGCCCGACGCGAGCCGCGTGCGCAGCACCGCGCGCTCGTTGCGGCAGAACAGCCGCTCGACGCGCTCGAGCGCGATCGGGTTCACGTTCCAGGTGTCGCCGCTATGGAAGGTTACGTGCTCGACGCGCAGGTCGGCCGGCGCGTGGAAGCGGTGGTACATGCTGCTCGTCAGGCGCAGCGTGACGAATAGGCCGCCCTCGAACGCGCTCGCGTCCTGGCTCGTGCCGAACAGCTCGTCCATCGAGTACGGGAAGCCCTTGGCCTGGAAGACCTCGCGGCCCGCGACGGGCCCGCAGGCGCCGACGATCGCGTCGCAGGGGCTCGTGAGTACCTCGCGGCGCATGTCGACCGGGCGCAGGCCCGGCTTGAGGCTGCGCGTGAAGCAGTCGCGCAGCGACTTGAAGCGCTGCTCGCGCGCCTCCGACAGGTCGAGGTCGCTGAACAGCTTCCAGACCGCGATCGACGCGCGCGTGAGCGCGGGGCTCTGGATGCCCGCGTACCAGCCCATGAAGCGCGTGAGCGCGAGCCGCGGAACCCGGTTGGTGAGCAGGAAATTCAGGTCTTCCTGCTGAAAAAGGTTTTTCAACATTTTTGTTTCATTTACATGTCATTTGCGCGTCAAAGGACCAAGCAAAACTGGTCGCATGGACGAAACCCTTGCCCTCTCCGCCCTGGCCCTGGCCACCCTCGCGCTGCTCGCGCCGAAGGCCAAGCGCCGGCTTGAACTCTCGCGTGCCAAGCATCGCTCGCTGGCCGGACATTCGCGCATGGCCAAGCGGCTCGCGCGCCTGCTGCCCGGCTACGCCTACGACGAGGCGCGCTTCTTCGCGGCCGACGGCGCGAGCAACGAGATCGTCGCGCGCCGCCGCGCGGGCCTCGACCGCCTCGCGGCCGTATACGCGACGCGCTACGCGAAGAGCCTGGCCGCGACGGCCGAGGCGCGCGAAGGCATCTCGGACCTCAAGTTCACGGGCAGCTACCGCGTGCCGTTCCAGTTCAGCCCCTACCTGCGCACGCGCCTGGGCGTCGGCGCGTTCCTGCGCGCGGCCGACGGCGTCGAGTTCGAGGACCTCGACGGCAACCGCCTCTACGACCTGACCGGCTCCTACGGCGTCAACGTGTTCGGCACCGACTTCTACCGCGAGTGCATCAAAGAGGCGGTCGAGACGGTCCAGGCCCTGGGCCCCGTGCTCGGCGCCTACCACCCCTGCGTGCTCGACAACGTCGCGCAGCTCAAGAAGATCTCGGGCCTCGACGAGGTGTCCTTCCACATGAGCGGCACCGAGGCCGTCATGCAGGCCGTGCGGCTCGCGCGCTACCACACGCGCAAAAAGCACCTCGTGCGCTTCTGCGGCGCCTACCACGGCTGGTGGGAAGACGTTCAGCCGGGCCCCGGCAACCCGCTGCCGCCGCGCGAGACCTACACGCTCAAGGACCTCGACGCGAAGAGCCTGCAGGTGCTGCGCACGCGCCGCGACATCGCCTGCGTGCTCGTGAACCCGCTGCAGGCCCTGCACCCGAACGCGAACGCGCCCGGCGACTCGAGCCTGATCGACTCGAGCCGCAAGCCGAGCAGCGTCGACAAGGCCGCCTACGCGGCCTGGCTCAGGGAGCTGCGCGAGGTCTGCACCGCGCGTGGCATCGTGCTGATCTTCGACGAGGTCTTCGTCGGCTTCCGGCTCGCGCCGGGCGGCGCCCAGGAGTACTTCGGCGTGCACGCCGACCTCGTGACCTACGGCAAGACGCTCGGCGGCGGCCTGCCGGTCGGCGTGGTCTGCGGCCGCAGCGACCTGATGAAGCGCTACCGCGAGGAGCGCCCGGCCGACCTGTGCTTCGCGCGCGGCACCTTCAACGCCCACCCCTACGTGATGGGCGCGATGAAGGCCTTCCTCGACCGCCTGCAGCTCCCCGAGGTGCGCGCGCTGTACGACGGCCTCGACGCGCGCTGGAACGCGCGCCGCGAGCGCTTCGACAAGGCCATGGCCGACGCCGGCCTGCCGGTGCGCGCGGCCAATCTCGCGAGCATCTGGACCCTGTCGTACACGACGCCGTCGCGCTACAACTGGATGTTCCAGTACTACCTGCGCGAGGCCGGCATCGCGCTGTCCTGGGTCGGCACCGGCCGGCTGATCTTCAGCCACAACTACGGCGACGCCGAGTTCGAGCAGGTGCTCGAGCGCTTCAAGGCCGCGGGCCTGGCGATGCAGAGTGACGGCTGGTGGTGCCAAGACGCGGCGCTCACGAACAAGAGCATCCGGCGCAGCGTGCTGCGCGAGATGCTCGGCAGGATGGTGGGGTGAAGGCAAGGCCCCGTCGGCGACGACGGGGCCTTTTACTACTGACGCAGCGCGTGGATCAGGCGCGGTGCGCCTGCACGTGGTCCATCGGGTCGATCAGCTGGCCGCGCAGCAGGTACAGCGGCGAGCGGTGGTACAGCATGATGTCGTGGAAGGGGTCGGTCAGGATCTTGAACATCCAGGCCAGGCCCTGCAGCAGGCTCTGCTGGACCCACAGCTGGCCGACGCGGAACAGCAGGCCGGCGGCGCCGAGCGCGAGCCAGGCGAGGCCGACATGGTGGACGAAGCCCATGAAGCCTTCCGCCGGCTCGATCAGGCCGAACAGCGAGGGGCTGGCCCAGAGCAGCAGCGGGATCGCGACCCAGATCGACATCAGCACGATCTTGCGCTGGATGTTGTAGCCGATCTTGATTTCTTCCTTGTAGGCGTCGGTCGCCTGGTTGACTTCGTCGTAGCCGCGCGGCTCGAAGAAGAAATGGCCGGCCTGGCGGCTCGTCATCGACACGCACCAGGCGAGCACGGCCGCCAGGGCCGGGTCGATGAAGAGCATGCCGTAGGCGATCACGAAGCTGATCGCGCTGAGCAGGTGCAGGCTCTGGTTGATGCGGCTGTGGTGGTAGTAGCGGTGGTCGTCCCAGCGCTGGACCCGCAGGGTCTCGAGCAGATTGTTCACGTTGATCCTCGTTGCAGCCCTGTGCCGGGCGACGCGATCCTGACAAGCTCGCATTAAAAATCCGTGACGACGCGACTGTCATCGAATTGTTGCGAAGGATTGCGAGCATTCGTGCATGGACGCTGCCCTCGTGATCGATAACTTCCCGGCCGCGCGCCGCACCCTGCGCGTGGCCTGCGTGACGGAGACCTGGCCGCCCGAGGTCAACGGCGTCGCGAGCACGATGGCGCGCGTCGTCGAGGGCCTGAACGCCCGCGGCCATGGTGTCCAGCTCGTGCGCCCGCGCCAGAAGCCCGAGCAGGAGGCGCGCACGCCCGTCCAGCCCAAGGTCGAGGAAGTGCTCACGCGCGGCCTCAAGATCCCGCGCTACCCCGAGCTGCGCATGGGCGTGCCGTCAAAGCGCGCGCTCGTCCAGCTGTGGTCGCTGCAGCGCCCCGACGTCGTGCATATCGCGACCGAAGGCGCGCTCGGCTGGTCGGCGCTGCAGGCGGCCCAGCACCTCAAGCTGCCGGTCGCGTCGGACTTCCGCACCAACTTCCACGCCTACAGCTCGCATTACGGCCTCGGCTGGCTGAACAAGCCGATCATGGCCTATCTGCGCAAGTTCCATAACCGCTGCGACTGCACGATGGTGCCGACCGAAGGCCTGCGCCGCGAGCTCGCCGAGCGGGGCTTTCGCGGCCTGTCGGTGGTCTCGCGCGGCGTCGACACGATCGGCTTCGCGCCCGCGTTCCGCAGCGCCGCGCTGCGCGCCGAATGGGGCGCGACGCCCGACGACCTCGTCGTCGCCTGCGTCGGCCGCGTCGCGGCGGAGAAAAACCTGAACCTGCTGTTCGAGGCCTTCGAGCGCATCCGCCAGGCCGTGCCGCGCGCCAAGCTCGTCGTCGTCGGCGACGGCCCCGCGCGCGAGTCGCTGCAGCAGCGCTTTCCGTTCGCGATCTTCGCGGGCCAGCGCCGCGGCGCCGAGCTCGCCGCGCATTACGCCTCGGCCGACCTGTTCCTGTTCCCGAGCCTGACCGAGACCTTCGGCAACGTCACGACCGAGGCGCTCGCGAGCGGCCTGCCGGTCGTCGCGTTCGACTACGCGGCCGCGGCCGAACTGATCCAGGACGGCGTGCACGGCCTGCGCGCGCCCTGCGACGACAACGCCGCGTTCTGCGCGGCCGCGGTCGAGCTCGCGACGCGCCTTGCGAACGAGCCGGCCGAGCGCGGCCGCATGAGCGCGAACGCGCGCACGCTCGCCGAGGGCCTGAGCTGGGAGCGCATCGTCGCGCGCTTCGAGGACGCGCTGGTCATGGCGATGGAGCGCCCGGGCATCGGCGCGCGGCTGCAGCCGCGCATGGCCAAGGCATGAGATGAAGCCCCTCGCCTGGGCTTGCCGCTAGACGCGGGCAAGCCCAGGCGGTCCCCCGGGGGGGACGAAGTGGCCAGCGGCATTGAGCCGCAGACCACCTCTGGCGGGCCGGCTTGGGAGCGGCCCGGCGCCGGCCCGAAATGCGCGCTTATGAGGGCCTGACGCCGGTGCGGCCGGCGCGCGGACGGCCGCGCAGCATCAGCAGCGCCATCGCTGCGGCCACGATCAGGCCCAGCCCGCACAGCAGCGCGTCGACGCGCACGTCCTGCCTGATCAGCAGCGCGTAGCCTGCGAGCATCGCGAGCATGCTCGCGTTCTCGTTGAAGCCCTGCACGGCGACCGATCGGCCGGCCGTCAGCAGCAGCGCGCCGCGGTGCTGGAGCAGCGCGTTGAGCGGCACGACGAGCAGGCCCGCGCTCATGCCCGCGAGCGCGAGCAGCAGCGCTGCGGGCAGCGGCTCGCGCAAGAGCGCGATCAGCGGCATCGCGAGGCCGAACACGAGGCCGAAGCCGAGCACGCGCCGCGCCTTCGAGAGCGGCACGAGCCAGCCCGCGAGCGCGGCGCCCGCGATCACGCCGAGCGCGACGGCGAGCTGCAGGCCCGTCGCCTCGTGCAGCGGCAGGCCCAGGCAGTCCTCGGACCAGCGCAGCACGGCGAACTGCAGCGTCGCCGCGAGGCCCCAGAACAGCGTCGTCACGGCCAGCGACAGCGCGCCCTCGGGGTCGGCCCACAGGCGCCGGTTGTCGCAGGCGAACTCGCGCAGCAGCGCGCCGAGGCCGCAGACCGGCACGCGATGGCGCACGCCGCTGTCGGGGATCAACAGGTTCAGCGCGACCGAGAGCAGGTAGAGCGCGACCATCGCCCACAGCGCCGCGTCGAGGCCCAGCCAGGGACCGACGAGCGCGCCGCCGAGGCCGGTGCCGATCAGCGCCGCGAGCACGACCGACACCTCGAGCGCGCCGTTCGCGGCGACGAGGCCGCAGGGCGAGACGATCTCGGTCACGAGGCCGTATTTGGCCGGCGCGTAGGCGGCCGACGCGAGGCCGACCAGCGCGTAGCCGGCGACCGGGTGCACGCCCGCGACGAGCGCGAGCGCGCCGACGAGCTTGAGCACGCTCATGCAGCCCATCAGCCGCGCCTTGGACACGCGGTCCGCCCAGACGCCGACGCAGGGCGCGAGCAGCACGTAGGCGATCGTGAAACAGAGCTTGAGCAGCGGCGCCCACCAGGGCGGCAGGCCACGCGCGTTGAGCAGCGCGATGGCGACGATCAGCAGCGCGTTATCGGCCAGGCTGGAGACGAACTGCGCGGCCAGCAGCTTGCGAATGGGCGGCATGGCCCATGTTTGCAAAGAAACATGAAACGCGCATGACCCCGGCGTGACGCGGGCGTCGGAAGCGTTGCTTTGTCACAGCAGGCCGAAACGATGGACGGTGCTCGAGCGCCAGACCTCGCCCGGGCGCAGCACGGTCGAGGGCCAGTCGGGGCCCGGCGCACGGTTCGGCGCATCGGGCGGGAACTGCGTCTCGAGGCAGATGCCCGCGCTGCGGTCGAGCGGTCGGCCTTGCGCGTCGATCAAGCTGCCGTTCAGGTGGAAGGCGCTGTAGAGCTGCACGGCCGGCGCGGTGCTCAACAGCTCCATCACGCGGCCCGAGCCCGGGTCGGCGAGCCGCGCGACCGGGCTCAGCCGGTTCGGCGCGACCTCGTCGAGCATGTAGTTGTGGTCGTGGTCCGCGGCCGTGCCGATCGTGCGCAGCGCGCGGAAGTCGAAGGGCGTGCCGCCCACGTCGCGGTGCTCGATCGGGATGCGGCCCGCGTCGACGGGCGTGTAGCGGCTCGCGTGGATCTGCAGCTGCTGGTCGAGCGCCGGGCGCGCGCCGCCCGAGAGGTTGAAATAGGCGTGCGAGCTCAGGTTCACGACCGTCGGCGCGCTCGTGCGCGCCTCGTAGTCGATGCGCCAGCTCGAATTGCGCGCGAGCGTGTAGCGCACGTAGACCTCGAGTTCGCCCGGGAAGCCCATCTCGCCGTCGGCGCTCGCGTAGCGCAGCAGCAGCACGACGCGGCCGAGCGAGTCGGGGCCCTGCGCCGCGGCCTGCCACAGCCTCGTGCCGAAGCCCGCGCGGCCGCCGTGCAGGCAATGGGCGCCGTCGTTGGCGTCGAGCTGGTGGACCTGGCCGTCGAGCTCGAAACGCGCGTTCGCGATGCGGTTCGCGTAGCGGCCGAGCACGTTGCCGAGCTGCGAGCGATTGCGCAGGTAGTCGGCGAGCGCCGGCAGGCCCAGTACGACGTTCGCGCCCGCGCCGTTCGCGTCGGGCACCTCGAGGCGCGTGACCGTCGCGCCGAGGTCGAGGGCCGTGAGCACGAGGCCCGCGCCGTTGTCGAGCCGGTATTCGCGGACCGCGCGGCCGTCGGGCAGGCGGCCGTATTCGCGCTCGGTGATCGACGCTGTCATGCGGCCGATTGTGGCGCGGAAAGACAAACGCCCCGGACGGGCCGGGGCGTTTGAAGGTGGAAAGAAGGACCCGAGGGCTTACTTCTTGCCCTTGCCCTTCTTCTTGTCGTCGACGACGGCGACCGGCGCGGCGACGATTTCCTCGGCGACCGGCGGCACGGCCGTCGCGACGGCCGGGTTCGGCTTGCCGTGCACGACCGGCTTGACGCCGGCGGGCAGCTTGATGTCGTTGATGTGCAGCGAGTGGCCCATCGTCAGCGTCGACAGGTCGACTTCGATGAACTCGGGCAGTTCCTTCGCCAGGCAGGTGATCATCAGCTCGGTGATGATGTGGCTGACCGTGCACTTGTCCGTCTTGACGGCGACCGACTCGGCTTCACCCGTGAAGTGCAGCGGCACCTTCTTGGTGATCTTGGTCGTGTTGTCGACGCGCTGGAAGTCCACGTGCAGGACTTGCTGCTTGTACGGGTGCATCTGGTAGTCGCGCAGCAGGACCTGCTCGACCTTGCCGTCCACTTCCATCTCGAGGATGGTGCTGTGGAAGGCTTCCTTCTTCATCGCGTGGAACAGCGCGTTGTGGTCCAGCTCGATGTTGGTGGGCTCGCCGGCACCGTAGACGATGCCGGGCACCTTGCCGGCGATACGCAGGCGGCGGCTCGCTCCGGTCCCCTGCAGCTTGCGCTCGAAAGCGACGAATTTCATAGCTAACTCCAAAGTTGGCCGGCATGCCCCCATGGCATCCCGGTTTGCAAGGCCCGCGACCAGGCTCTTGCGGTTTCGAGGCTTCGCGAGCGCGAGGCCTCAGAAAATCAGAAATTGTTGTTCTGTTCAGAGAACAGCGACGTGACCGACTCGCCGTCCGAAATGCGGCGGATCGTCTCGGCGAACAGGAACGCGACCGACAGCTGGCGGATCTTCGAGCAGCTCTTCGCGGCGGCGGTCAGCGGGATCGTGTTCGTGACGACGACCTCGTCGAGGTGCGAGCCGTTGATGCGTTCGATCGCCGGGCCGGACAGGATCGGGTGCGTGCAATAGGCGAAAACGCTCTTCGCGCCGCGCGCCTTGAGCACCTCGGCGGCCTTCACGAGCGTGCCGGCCGTGTCGATCATGTCGTCCATGATCACGCAGTTGCGGCCGTCGATCTCGCCGATCACGTGCATGACCTCGGAGACGTTCGCGGCCGGGCGGCGCTTGTCGATGATGGCCAGGTCGCAGCCGAGCTGCTTGGCCAGCGCGCGCGCGCGCACGACGCCGCCGACGTCGGGGCTGACGACGACGAGGTCGGTGTAGTTGCGGCTCTTGAGGTCCGACAGCAGCACCGGCGACGCGTAGATGTTGTCGACCGGAATGTCGAAGAAGCCCTGGATCTGGTCGGCGTGCAGGTCCATCGTCAGGACGCGCTCGACGCCGACGGTCTCGAGCAGGTTCGCGACGACCTTGGCCGAGATCGGCACGCGCGTGCTGCGCGGGCGGCGGTCCTGGCGGGCGTAGCCGTAGTAGGGGATCACGGCGGTGATGCGGCGCGCGCTCGCGCGCTTGAGCGCATCGACCATGATCAGGAGTTCCATCAGGTTCTCGTTGGTCGGCGCGCAGGTCGGCTGGACGACGAACACGTCGCGAGCGCGGACGTTCTGCTGGATCTCGACGGTGACTTCGCCGTCGGAGAAGCGCCCGACCACGGCCTTGCCGAGCTCGAGTCCCAGATTGGTCGCGATTTCCTGGGAAAGGACGGGGTTCGCGTTACCGGTGAAGAGGACGGTGTTGAGCAGCACGGCTAGACCCTCGGAAGGAAAGAAACCCGCTTAGGCAGCGGGTTTCTCTTGAAGCATTTGGCAGGGGAGGAAGGACTCGAACCCTCGCATGTCGGAATCAAAATCCGATGCCTTGACCAACTTGGCGACTCCCCTACACAGGACACTGCCTCGCAGCAGCGCCCCAAAACTCTATCAGTCCCCGGCCCAGTCCATCAGCGGATGGCGGTCCAGACTGCGGCATATTTTTCCGATCCAACCTGCAGGACAGCCCTGCAGCAAGGTCGCCATGGATTGGTCCAAGATGCCCGTCTCCCCACTCACCGGCATGAACACCGCGCTGCCCGATCCGGTCATCCGCGCGGCCCCGGTGGGACTGAACGAACTTGCCGACTCCAGCAGCTTCAGGGCTTGTCCGACCTCTGCCGCGAACGCCATCGCCGCGGCCTGCAGATCGTTTCTGCCCTGGTCCACAAATCTCTCGACGCTTGCTCTTGCAATCGCTTCAAGTTCGTGAGCAGGAAAGCCCGCGACTATAGCTGAAGAATCGGATATTGCCAAGCGAGGGCTGGAAAAAATTTCCTTGGTCGGGATGCCCACGGGGGGCTTCAGCACCGCGAGCGTCAGCGGCGCGAGCGCGATCGGCGTGAGCACCTCGCCGATGCCTTGAACGAACGCGTTATGCCCGCCGACGAAGAACGGCACGTCGGCGCCGAGCTTCAGGCCCAGCTCGAGCAGGCGCGCGCGCGGCAGGCCCAGGCCCCAGAGCCGGTTCAGCGCGAGCAGCACGCTCGCCGCGTCGGACGAGCCGCCGCCCATGCCCGCGCCGCTCGGCAGGCGCTTTTCGATATGGATGTCGGCGCCCAGCGTGCAGCCCGTGGCCTGCTGGAGCAGGCGCGCGGCGCGCAGGCACAGGTCGTCGGCCGGCAGCGCGTCGCCGCGGTCGTGGCGCGCGATCGCGCCGTCGTCGCGGCGCTCGAAATGCAGGGTGTCCGACCAGTCGACGAGCGCGAACACCGATTCGAGCAGGTGGTAGCCGTCGGCGCGCTTGCCGACGACGTGCAGGAACAGGTTGAGCTTGGCCGGCGCCGGCACGTCGTGGAGCGCCTTGAGACTGCTGCCCATCGCTCAGTCCTTCGCGTCGACATGGGCGCGCAGCGTGACCGCGCGGTCGCCTCCGCGCGTCGCGACGATCAGCCCGTCGGCGTAACGCCGCAGGTCGACGCGCCAGCCGAGTTGCTCGAAACCGACGTTGCCGGCCTCGGGCAGCGGCGTGCTCGGCGCGCCGGCCCAGGCGCGGCCCTGCAGCCAGTCGAACAGCGCCTCGACGGGGACGGCCTCGCCGAGCATCTCGCGCGTCAGCGCGTCGAGGTCGTCGAAGCGGCGCTCGTGGCCCGGCGTCTCGAGCAGCGCCTCGCCCGCGGCGCGGTCCCAGCGCGCGCGCGCGACGAGGCTGCCGAGCGGCGTGCCGAGCTCGAGCACGCCGCGCGCGGGGCTGCCGCCGAGGTCGAAGCTCGCGTTGCCGCCGCTGCCCGGCCGGTCGTTCGCGCCTTCGACCTGCACGCTCAGGCGGCCGCTCAGGTGCAGCTCGCCGGCCGCGGCGCTCGCGGCCGCGTCGGCGGGCGGCCGCGGCGCGACGCTCGCGCAGCCCGCGAGCATGGCCGCCAGAACCGCGGCCGCGAGCCGCGGCGCGGCGATCGGGCGCCGGGCCCTCACGGCTGGGCCTTGTAGCGCGTCATCGTGTCCTTGAGCGTGTCGTTTTCGGGCTCGCGGCGCAGCGCCTCGTCCCACACGCGGCGCGCCTCGTCGGCCTGGCCGGACTTCCAGAGCACCTCGCCCAGGTGGGCCGCGACCTCGCCGTCGGGGAAGGCCGCGTAGGCCTTGCGCAGCAGGTCGAGCGCCTCGGGCAGATGGCCCTGGCGGTACTCGACCCAGCCGAGGCTGTCCATCAGCGCGGGCTGGTTCGGCGCGAGCGCGAGTGCCTTCTCGACGAGCTTGCGCGCCTCGTCGAGCCGCGTGTTGCGCTCGGCGAGCGAGTAGCCGAGCGCGTTGTAGGCGTTGTAGTAGTCGGGCTTGAGCGCAATGACCTGGCGCAGCAGCTTTTCCATCTCGTCGTCGTGGCCGAGGCGGTCGGCGAGCATCGCGCGCTCGTAGATCACGTCGGGGTCGGACTTGAAGCGCACGCCGCCGGCCGCGAGCGAGTCGTAGGCGCCCTTGAGGTCGTTGGACTCGCGCTTGAGCTGGGCGATCGCGAGCAGCTTGGCGCGCGCGGCCTCGTCGGGGCTGTCGGGCAGCGCGTCGAGCAGCTTCACGCCCTCGGCGAGCCGGCCCTGGCGCGCGAGCAGGGACGCGCGGCGGTACGCGAGCTCGACCGGGTTGCCAGCGTCCTTGACCTTCGCGAGCCAGGCCTCGGCGCCCTTGAGGTCGCCGTCCTGCTCGTCGGCCTGGGCCAGCATCAGCATGGCCTGGCGGCGCGCCTCGCTCGACGCGCCGACGACCGACTCGAGCCCGGCGTCGGGCGTCTGGCCGTCGACCTCGGGGACGAGCTCGAGGTACTTGAGCAGCGCGGGCCGCGCCGCGGCCGTATGGCGCTGCTCGAGCTCGAGCGCGCCGAGCGCGAGCCAGGCCGGCGACGCGTCGGGCGCCATCTCGGTGACGCGGCGGAACTCGCGCGTCGCGTCGGCCGTGCGCTGCATGCGCGCGAGCGCGCGCGCGTAGGCGAGGCGCAGCGTCGTGTTCTGCGGGTCGGCGGCGATGCGGTCGGTCACGATCGACTCGGCCTGCGGCACCGTGGGCATCAGCTCGACGGCCATCTGCACGGCGTCGCCGTTGGTCGGGGCGCTCGCGGCAAGCGCCTGGACGCGCGCGAGCGCGCGCTCCTTGTCGCCGGCCGCGATGGCGAGGCGCGCGCGCACGTACAGCGAGACGTCGCGCAGGCCGGGCCGGTTGCCCTGCTCTTCCAGGAAAGGCTCGAGCGTCGCGAGCACCTTGGCCGGCTCGGGCGAGCGCTGGAACAGCAGCGGGATCGACGCGAGCATGCCGACGCGCTGCTCGGCCGGCGCGAGCGCGAGCAGGCTGCGCAGCGGCTCGACGATGCCGTCGATCTTGTCGAGCGCGGCCATCAGCCGCACGACCGACTGATTGGCCTTGACCGAGTCGGGGTGGGCGTCGCGCCAGTCGCGCGCGGCCGCGAGCGCCTGGTCGCCCGCGTGGGCCTTCAGCGCGATCTCGACGACCTGCTCGAACAGGCGCTCGTCCTTGGTGCGCCGCGCCGCGTCGAGCAGCACCTGGTAGGCCGCGCCCGCGTTGCCGCCGCCGAGCTCGAGCTCGCCGTACAGCAGCTGGAAGAACATCTGCGCGTCGAGGCTGGAGTTGTCCACCGGTGCCGAGGCCGCGTCGTCGGGCGCCGCGGCGGCGGCGGCCGATGCAGGCGCCTCAGGCGCGGACGCGGCCGCGGCGGGCGCATCCGCCGGATCGGCCAGGGCCGCACCCCGCGCCATGAGGCCGAGGGCCAGCAGCGTCACGACAAGACCGCTGCGACGAACCAGTTGGGGCATGAACAAGCACTCCTAGAACTCTGACGCCGATTCTCTCAAGAATATGATGCCCGCCATGCCCGAGTTGCCGGAAGTCGAAGTCACGCGCCAAAGCATCGCCGATCCGCTCGCCGGCGCGCAGATCCGCGCGGTGCGCGTCGGCAAGCCGCTGCGCTGGCCGCTCGGCGTCGCGCCGCAGAGCCTGGCCGGCCTGCGCATCGGCGACGCCCGGCGCCGCGGCAAATACATCTGGTTGCCGCTGCAGCGGGCCGCACATGATGCGGGCGGACTGTTGCTGCACCTCGGCATGTCGGGTTCGCTAGGTTTCCACGCCGCCGTTGCGGGCGACGCGCTCGCCGCGCGGCCGGGCCCGCACGACCATTTCGACCTGCTGTGCGACCGCGGCCTGCTGCGCCTGACCGACCCGCGCCGCTTCGGCGCCGTGGTCTGGTCCGAAGGCCTCGCGCAAGAGCCGGCTGCGAGCCTGCTCGCGCGCCTCGGCGTCGAACCCTTCGACCCGCGCTTCGACGGCGCCTGGCTGCACCAGGGCTTCAAGGGCCGCAGCGTCGCGGTCAAGCAGGCCCTGCTCGCCGGCGACATCGTCGTCGGCGCGGGCAATATTTACGCCTGCGAGGCGCTGTTCCTCGCCGGCATCGACCCGCGGCTGCCGGCCGGATCGGTCAGCCGGCCGCGCTGCGAGCGCCTCGCCGCGGCCGTGCGCGACGTGCTCGGCCGCGCCGTGCAGGCCGGCGGCACGACGCTGCGCGACTTCCGCGACGGCCATGGCATCGCCGGCAGCTACCAGATGCAGGTGATGGTCTACGGCCGCGAGGGCGAGCCCTGCCACCGCTGCGGCACCGGGAAAATCCGCCGCATCGTCCAGGGCCAGCGCGCCACGTATTTCTGCTCCCACTGTCAGAAGCGCTGAAAAAACCGATGAGTTCCGACACCAGCCGCGCGACGGCCAAGCCCGACTTCGGCCGCACGGTCGTGCAATGGCAGCGCCGCGACGGCCGCCACGACCTGCCCTGGCAGCGCACGCAGGACCCCTACCGCGTGTGGCTGTCGGAGATCATGCTGCAGCAGACCCAGGTCACGACCGTGCTCGGCTATTACGCGCGCTTTCTCGAGCGCTTCGCCGACGTGCGCGCGCTCGCCGCGGCGAGCCTCGACGAGGTGCTCGCGCTGTGGGCCGGCCTCGGCTACTACAGCCGCGCGCGCAATCTGCACCGCTGCGCGCTCGCCGTCGTCGAGCGCCATGGCGGCGCGTTCCCGCGCTCGGCCGCCCAACTCGCCGAGCTGCCCGGCATCGGCCGCTCGACGGCCGCCGCGATCGCGGCCTTCTGCTTCGGCGAGCGCGTCGCGATCCTCGACGGCAACGTCAAGCGCGTGCTGTCGCGCGTGCTCGCGTTCGACGGCGACCTCGCCCAGGCGCGCGCCGAGCGCGCGCTCTGGGACGAGGCCACGGCCCTGCTGCCGGCCGAGGGCATGGCGGCCTACACGCAGGGCCTGATGGACCTCGGCGCCGGCGTGTGCAGCGCGCGCAAGCCCGACTGCGGCGCCTGTCCGGTCGCGCCGCAATGCGACGCGCTGGCCGCCGGCACGCAGCAGCGCTACCCCGTGCGCACGCGCAAGCTCAAGCGCACGAAGCGCGAGAACTGGTGGCTCTGGCTCGAGCGCGACGGCCATGTGCTGCTCGAGCAGCGCCCGGGCACGGGCGTCTGGGCCGGCCTGTGGAGCCTGCCGATGTTCGACGACGAGGCCGCCCTGCACGCCGCCGCCGCCGCGGACTTCGGCGGCGCGGCGCTCGAGGTGCTGCCGCGCATCGAGCACGCGCTGACCCATTTCGACTGGGTGCTGCACACGCGCCGCGCCGAGCTCCCCCCTGACTTCTTGCCAGGCGCCGGCGGACAGGGACAATGGGTGGCGCGCGAGGCACTCGCGCAATACGCGCTGCCCGCCCCACTCAAGAAGCTGATCCATGAACGCTGAAGCCTCTTCGCCCCCCGCCGCGAAGTCACCGCTGCGCCACGCGATCGAGTCGGCGCTGGTCGCCCTGCTCGCCGCCGGCTGCTGCTTCTGGTTCCTGATCCACCAGGCGAACCAGGCCGACCCGGACGCCGCGGCGCTGACGCTGTGGGGCGTCGGCCTCGGCGCGGCGATCCTCGGCCATTTCGGCTTCATGGCGGTCGCGCTCAAGCGCGCGGGCGACGCCGTCGTGCCGTGGCTGGTCGCCGTCGTGCTGCTGTTCCCGCTCGGCACGCTCGCGTGGTTCCTGCGGCGCGCGTCGCGGGGCGATCTGCTCGGGTAAATCTATTTCGCGTCGAGCTCCCGGTGCCGCTTGAGCACCGGCCCGTGGCTCGCGAACTGGCGCGCGAGCGCCTCGACGATATAGACCGAGCGGTGCTGGCCGCCCGTGCAGCCGATCGCGACGGTCAGGTAGCTGCGCTGGTCCGACGCGAAGCTCGGCAGCCAGCGCTGCAGGAACGCGCGGATCTGCGCGAGCATCTCGCCGACCTCGGGCTGGGCGGCGAGGTAGTCGGCGACCGGCTGGTCGCGGCCCGTGAGCGGACGCAGCTCGCGGTCGTAATAAGGGTTGGGCAGCACGCGCACGTCGAACACGAAGTCGGCGTCGCTCGGCGCGCCATGCTTGAACGCGAAGGACTCGAACACGAGCGTCAGCGACGCGCCCGACGCGCCGACGAGGTCGCGCACCCAGGCACGCAGCTGCGCGGGGCGCAACAGGCTGGTGTCCAGCACGGTGCTCTGCTCGCGCAGCTCGGCGAGCAGGCCGCGCTCGAGCGCGATCGCGTCGAGCAGCGCGCGGTGCTCGTCGTCGCGGCCCGGCATCAGGCCCGGCTCCTGGCGCAGCGGGTGCGGCCGGCGCGACTCCGAGAAGCGGCGCATCAGCGCGTCGGTACGCGCGTCGAGGAAGATCGAGCGCACGAACACGCCCTCGTCGCGCAGCTGCTGCAGGATCGGCAGCAGCAGCGGCAGCGAGCCGGCCGAGCGCACGTCGACGGCGATCGCGACGCGCCGGCCGATGCTGCGCTGGCGCTCGATGCGCAGGAAATCGAGCAGCAGCTCCGACGGCAGGTTGTCCACGCAGTAGAAGCCGGCGTCCTCGAGCGCGTGCATCGCGACCGACTTGCCGCCGCCCGACATGCCCGTGACGAGCACGACCTGGGTGCGCACGAAGCCCGGCGGCAGGCCGCTGAAGGCGGCGGCGCTGACGGGCGCAGCGGCCGGATGGGGCGGCGGGGGTTCCAGCGTGTTGGGGTCGCTCTGCTCGCTCATGACTTCACCTTGCTGCTTTGCGCCGCGTCGCCCGAGCTCGCGAGCATCTCCTGGGCGTGGGCGAGACTCGTCGACGACAGGCGTTCGCCGCCAAGCATGCGCGCGATCTCGGCGACGCGCTGCTCGCCGGCGACGGGCCGGACCTCGCTCTGCGTGGCGCGGCCGACGAGGCGCTTCGCGACGACCAGATGCTGTTCGGCGCAGGCCGCGACCTGCGGCAGATGCGTGACCGCGAGCACCTGGCGCTCGCGGCCGAGCTGCTTCATCAGGCGGCCGACGGTCTCGGCGACGGCGCCGCCGACGCCCGCGTCGATCTCGTCGAAGATCAGCGTCGCGACACCCGCGCGGTCCTGCTGGCAGGTCGTCACGGCGATCGCGAGCGCGATGCGCGACAGCTCGCCGCCCGACGCGACCTTGGCGAGCGGCCGCGGCGTGCTGCCGGCGTGGCCCGCGACGAGGAACTCGGCCGACTCGCGGCCGAAGGACTGCGGCTCGGCCTGCTCGGCGAGCAGGACCTCGAAGCGCCCGCCGGCCATGCCGAGCTGCTGCATCGCCTGGCTCACGGCCGCGCCGAGCTTGGGCGCGGCGGCCTTGCGCGCGCGGCTCACGGCCGCGGCCTCGCGGTCGTAGGCCTTGCGCGCGGCCGCGAGCGCGGCCTCGAGCCGGGCGAGGTCGGCGCTCGCGTCGAGACGCGCGAGCTCGGCGCGCCAGTCGGCGAGCACTTGCGGCAGCTCGGCGGGCTGGCGGCGCAGCCGGCGCGCGAGCGCGAGCCAGGCGCCGACGCGCTCGTCGAGCTGCTGCATGCGGTCGGGGTCGAGCTCGGTGCCGTTCAGGTAACGACTCAGCTCGTGGACCGCGTCCTGGATTTGCGCCTGCGCGCCGCGCAGGGCCTCGACCGGCGCCTGGAGCTCGGCGTCGAAGTCGAGCACTTCCTCGAGCGGGGCGAGCGCGGCCGACAGCTGCGACTCGACGCTGAACTCGGCCTCGGCGAGCGTGTCCGACGCGCGGCGCGCGGCGTCGATCAGCGCCTGGCCATGGCCGAGGCGCTGGTGCTCGGCGTTGAGCTCGTCCCATTCGCCGGGCAGCGGCGCGAGCTTGTCGATCTCGCCGATCTGCCAGGCGAGGCGCTCGCGCTCGGTCTGGATCTCGGCGCTCCTGGTCCGGGCGCGCTCGAGCGCGTCGGACGCGTCGCGCCAGGCCGCGAAGGCACGGATCAGCGGCGCCGTGTCCAGGCCCGCGTAGGCGTCGAGCAGCTCGCGCACCGCGGCCGGCCTGGTCAGCCCCTGCCACGCGTGCTGGCCGTGGATGTCGAGCAGGTGGTCGGCCGCCTCGCGCAGCTGCGCGAGCGTGGCCGGGCTGCCGTTGATCCACGCGCGGCTCTTGCCCTGGCCGTCGATCACGCGGCGCAGCAGCAGGGTCTCGGCGGGCTCGAAGCCCGCGCCGTCGAGCCAGTCGCGCAGCGCGGCGGGCGTGTCGAACTCGGCCGCGACCTCGGCGCGCGGCGCGCCCTCGCGGACCACGCCGGCGTCGCCGCGGCTGCCCAGCGCGAGCTGGAGCGCGTCGATCAGGATGGACTTGCCCGCGCCGGTCTCGCCGGTCAGGGCCGCGAAGCCGGGGCCGAAGTCGAGCTCCAGCGCGGCGACGATCACGAAATCCTTCAGGCTCAGGTGCCGCAACATCCGGCTTATCCTCCCTCGTACCAGCGCAGCTTGCGGCGCAGCGTGGCGTAATAACTCCAGCCGAGCGGGTGCACGAAGCAGACCTCGTGCGCCGAGCGGCGCACGGTGATGCGGTCGCCGTGCAGCAGGCTCGCCAGGCTTTGCATATCGAAATTGACGCTCGCGTCGCGGCCCGCGACGATCTCGAGGCTGACCTCGACGTCGGGCAGCACGATCGGGCGGTTGGAGAGCGCGTGCGACGCGATCGGCACGAGCACCCAGCCCTTGATGCTCGGGTGCAGGATGGGCCCGCCGGCCGACAGCGAGTAGGCCGTGGAGCCGGTCGGCGAAGAGACGATCACGCCGTCGGCGCGCAGGTTCGCGACATGCTGGCCGCCGACGTCGACGCGCAGCTCGACCATGCCCGAGGTCGCGCCGCGGCTCACGACCACGTCGTTGAGCGCGACGCCCTTGAAGATCGGCTCGCCGTCGCGGCACACGGCGCCCTCGATCATCGAGCGGCGCTCGAGCTCGTAGTCGCCCGCGAGCACGGGCGCGAGCGACTCGCGGTAGTGCTCGTGCGGGATGTCGGTGATGAAGCCCAGGCGGCCCTGGTTGATGCCGACGAGCGGCAGGCCGAACGGCGCCATCTGGCGCGCGAAGCCGAGCATCGTGCCGTCGCCGCCGACGACGATGCCGAGGTCGCAGGCGCGGCCGAGCTCCTCGCGCGACAGCACGTCGAAGCCCATGATGCCGGTGTCCTCGGCGGTCTCTTTCTCGAAAGAGACGTCGAGGCCCTGGCCGGTCACGAACTCGGCGATGTCTTCGAGGATGGGGCCGATCCCGCGGGACTGCGGGCGCCCCACGATCGCGGCGTGCTGGAAGCGCTTGACCATGGCGTCAGTGGCGCCCGGCCGCCCGAAGCCACTGACAGCCCCCTTGGGGGGCAGCGAAGCCGAGCGACAGCGAGGACGAGCGTGGGGGTGTCATGTCAGTGGCGCCCGGCCGCCCGAAGCCACTGACAGCCCCCTTGGGGGGCAGCGAGGCCGAGCGTCAGCGCGGGTGAGCGTGGGGGTTCCATGCTGGGAATTACACCACGTGCCTCCCGGGGCTACGGCGTCTTTAGAATGACAGTCATGCTGGACGATCGCTCCAAATCCCTGCTGAAAACCCTGGTCGAGCGCTATATCGCCGACGGCCAGCCGGTTGGCTCGCGCACGCTGTCCAAGGCCAGCGGTCTCGAGCTGAGCCCCGCGACGATCCGCAACGTGATGGCCGACCTCGAGGAGCTCGGCCTGATCGCAAGCCCGCACACGAGTGCGGGCCGCATCCCCACGGCGCGCGGCTACCGCCTGTTCGTCGACACCATGCTGACGGCCCAGCCCCAGCATGTGGCCTCGGCCTCGCTCGAGGCGCAGATCCTGCCCGACCAGCCGCAGCGCGTGATCGCGAGCGCGGCGCAGCTGCTGTCGAGCCTGTCGAACTTCGTCGGCGTCGTCACGGCGCCGCGCAAGGCGAGCGTGTTCCACCACATCGAGTTCATGCGCCTCGGCGAGCGCCGCGTGCTCGTGATCATGGTCGCGCCCGACGGCGACGTGCAGAACCGCGTCGTGTTCACGGCGCAGGATTTCAGCCAGGGCGAGCTCGCCGAGGCGAGCAACCGCCTGAACGCGCATTACGCGGGCCTCTCGCTCGAGGCCGTGCGCGAGCGGCTCAAGGCCGAGGTCGACTCGCTGCGCGGCGAGATCGCCACGCTGATGAGCGCGGCCGTGCAGCTGAGCAGCGAGGCGCTCGGCGACGAGCAGGAGCGCCTGATCGTCGCGGGCGAGCGCAACCTGCTGACCGTGCAGGACTTCAGCCACGACATGGGCAGCCTGCGCCGCCTGTTCGAGCTGTTCGAGCAGAAGACCCAGCTGATGCGCCTGCTCGACGTGTCGAGCCGCGCCGAGGGCGTGCGCATCTACATCGGCGGCGAGAGCCAGGTCGTGCCCTTTGAAGAGCTCAGCGTCGTCAGCGCGCCCTACGAGGTCGACGGCCAGATCGTCGGCACGCTCGGCGTGATCGGGCCGACGCGCATGGCCTACGACCGGATGATCCAGGTCGTGGACATCACGTCGCGGATGATCAGCCAGGCGCTGTCGCAGAAGTAGTCTGCGTTGTCGTCCGGGGGCTCGGGCGGCCCACCTACAATGCGCCCCTTTCACGCCGTGAGGCGCGGGGGCCGTTAGCTCAGTTGGTTAGAGCAGAGGACTCATAATTTCGTTGGTTTCGCGTGGGCCTGTAGCTCAGCGGTTAGAGCAAGGGCCTCATAAGCCCGTGGTCGCGGGTTCGAATCTCCGCCAGGCCTACCACTAGAAATCGAACGAAACGGCCACGATTGAGGCATCCTTCCTCAAGTCGAGCCGGTAGCCGCCGATGTGCATCGCGTGTGCAATTCATTGCACATGGAGCTACGCACATGGAACGTGACATTCCTCACGCCGAGAGCGGCGGCGCACCGCCACCGGTGGCAACCCCGTCGTTCATCCGACCCAAGCAGCTTCCCAGTGGGAAGTGGCGCATCCAGGTGCGCAGGCAGAACTGGCCGCGCATCGATGAGGCGCACTTCACCAGCGAGGAGCAGGCCAACGCGCGCGCCGTCGAACTGGAACGGCGCTATGGGGCCCGCCCGGCAGATGCGCGGACGTTGCAAGAGGCTTGGAGCGAGTACATCGACAGCGACACGTTCACCGACAAGACGGACGGCACGCAGCGCTGCGAGTTGCGGACGGCCAAGCACTGGCTGGCGCGACTCGGGCAACTAAAACTGCGCGATGTCGAGGGCAGCCCGCAGGTGTTTGTCCAGTACCGCCAGGAGCGACGCAAGGCGAAGTACAAGCGTGGTGAGTCAGAACGGCCCTATGGGGCGAACCAAGTGCGGTTGGAATTGGCTTCCATCAGCTCGCTCATGAACTACGCACGCGAGCAAGCATGGATACAGCGCAATCCGCTTCTGGGCATGAAACGTCCGGCCAAGCAAGCCGAGGAGCGTCGCGTCAGCAAGCTGCAGCAAGGACGCATACTCTGGGCGCTCATGGACATGGAGCTGCGCGACGAGGAACGCGAGGCCGCCAGGTACTTCGCACTTCAGCAAGAATTCGGTGCGCGGCCCGGCGAAATGGCCAAGTTGACCAAGGCGGATGTTGATCTTGAAGACAAATTGCTCTGTTTCAGAGGAACGAAGACTTCGCCGGTACGCTACATCCCGTTGACCGTCTGGCAGCGAGACCAGTTGGCGCAGCAACTCGTCTGGGCTGCGGTCAAAGAGGGTGATGCAGAGTCCCCGTTCGTGTGGTCTACGCCCGGCAAGGACGGCAAGTGGAAGCCGTTCAACTACAGCGGCTGGTGGAAGACCCTCCGCAAACTGGGCGTGGTCGAGAAGGAGTCGAGGCCGCACGATGCTCGCCATGAGCACGTCAGCGCTGCTATCGAGAACGGTGTCCCTGCCGACGAGATTCGACTGGTGACCGGGCACAAGAGTGTGCAAGCCTTCGAGCGCTATAACCACGCGAAGGCGACCGCAACGCGCATGCGGGCGAAGATTGAAGGGCGCCAAGCCATGCTGGGGCAGCAGAAGCTGGAGGCGATGGCGGCGGCGGCCGGCACGTCAGTCGAGGGGTTCGCCGAGTTCATGGCTGCCAAGGCTGCTGAGACACGGGCCCGATAACCAGTACAGGCGGCCTCGCGGCCGCCTGTAAGGTCTCCTGCCAAGGAGCTGAATCAAGTGGGTGGGAGGCCTACTTTGGCAACTCGAGCGGAAGACCTGTCTGGTACAGCCACCGGTTTTATACCGAAGCCGAACACCGGGCGGCCAGACCAGAGCGGCGCCTCACGCATGCCGCACCAGCGCAATGGCGGTTGCACCTCGACGTGCACGAGGTCGATGCGCTGCGCGAATCGCTCCCGCTCATGTCGAGGACGCGCCCGCCATTGCACTTCTGCCGCACGCTCGATACGCCTGGCGTGGCCTTGCGAGGCGTCGAAGACGAACACGAGCCTTTCCAGGCGTAGCTTGCTGAACGGGGTGAACGGGCCGCCGGCGAACTCGGCGATGCGAGCGCAGTTCTGCAACTCGCCGAGAGGCTTGGCGGCGGACTCGACCTCGCACCAGGTCACAGAGCTGCCTTTCACGAGCAGCAGGTCGGGCAGCTTCCCGAAGTGCCGCACAAGGCCCTCCCGTGAGATGGGCGCGAACCCTTGTGCGATGGCGTGCTCGCCGTAGGCGGTGAACCCGCGCAGTTCCTGCTCGACGCCGTATCGGGTGGCGAGCGACCGGTGGAGGAACGTCCCGCCAGCGACGGAGGATAGTTCCAGCCCGTGCTTGGCGTCCCAGCCCATCGCGTCGAGTGCGGCGGCACCTCCGCGGGAGAGAACGTAGCTGCGCGTGCCCAATGCGTTCCGCCGTGGCACTGCCTCGCCGCGCTCGGTCAGACGTTGCATGAGGCGTTGGGCAAGCTGTTCGCCATGGCTGGCGTGCGGATAGACCACCCGCGCGAGTTCGCTGCACCGCATGTGACCCCAATGTCGCAAGGCCTTGAGCGCGGCGACCCTGGCCGCCTCCGCTTTGGCGCGCGAGCTGAGCCCGGCTGGGCGAGTCGTCTCACGGCGGTCGCCGCTGGGCTTCAGAAGGGTGGTCAGTAGGTCATCGCTGCTATCGAATTGCTGCACGGCTGTCTCCAAGGGTGGCAGCACGTGTAGTGACCTGTGCTGCCGCGGCCTCCTCCTCGGAGTCCGGCAGCAGAGACACCACGAACAGACGCGAAGCGTCTGATCGTGGTGTCTCAGGGTGAGACGCAGGCTCTTCGGCGACTAGGGTCGCGCGCCTGCTGGGGCTGTCTGAATTTCTGTGTTCGAGGCTCTTTGTAGGGCCGTCGATTCAGACAAGCCCGAGCCGCATGTTAAGCGGCAGGTCGTGTGAAGCGCTCGCCATAGGCAATGGCGAATTGGTTCATGGCCTCCTTCCATTCCTTTGCTGCACGGCCCCAGTCGGTCGTGATGTTGCGCAGCGCCAGCCAGATGAGCTTGGTG
>JAFAMW010000071.1 GCA_019232985.1 Roseateles sp.
GACTGGGCGCGTTCGCTGCACGCGGTCGGCGACGACGACCGCGCGCGCTACGTCGTCGCGCGCCTGCGCGAGTTCAAGCCGAGCGGCGCCGAGGCCGACTGGCTCGCCGAATGCGACGACCTCGCCGCCGGCGCGCCGCGCCCGTTCCAGTGCGACGCGCCGCAGCGCGACTACGCCTGGCGCGAACTTCGCTGAGGCGAAGCCCGGCCGCCTACTTGGCCGGGCAACCGAGCCCGGTCGGGCTCGCCGGCAGCACCTGCCAGAGCTGCCACGGCCCCTGCGTCGCGACCTGCACCACATCGCCGAGGCCGGCGACGAGCGCGCGCGGATCGTGCTGCGCGATCAGCCAGGCGCCGGGCTTGCCGCACAGCAGGCCGCGCGCCTGCGCAGGCGAGATCAGCAGACGCGCGGCGCGCTGCGGGTTGAACGAGCCCGCGTCGGCGAGCTCCTTGTGCCAGTCGTCGTGGGCCTGGACCCTGACCGGATCCCAGTCGTCGACGGCCGGCACGAAGCCGTGCAGGTCGGCGTAGAGCGGCACGTCGTAGGCGTAGGCGCCAACCATCAGCACCGGCTCGCCGCTCGCGCGCTGGGCGGCGAGCGTGCGGCCGATCGTGCGCGCCGTATGCACCGGCTGGAGCACGAGGTAGGCGACCACGGCGAGGCTCATGACGGCGCCGAGCGCCGCGCTGAGGCCCCAGCCGGCGCGCTCGCGCGGCGTCGCCTCGGCGCGCGTCGCGAACGCGGCGGCGGCCCAGAACGCGAGCGGCGGCACCGCGGGCAGCACGTAGCCGACGAGCTTGGACTGCGGCATCGAGAAAAAGCCGACGATCACGAGCGGCCACACCCACATCAGCGCGTAGACCGGGTTGCGGCCGGCCGGCGGCGGCTTCGCGAGGTCGACGGCCGCATCGCGCAGGTGGCGCGCCCACCAGTACAGCCAGGGCAGGCCGAACGCGGCGATCACGGCCGGGTAGAACCACAGCGGCTGGACGTTGTTGAAGCCGCTGCCCGCGAAGCGCTTGAAATGCTGGACGACGAAGAAGTAGTGGAGGAAGTCGGGGAACTCGCGCTGCTCGAGCCAGAACCACGGCGTCGTCACGGCGAGCAGCACGAGCATGCCGGGCCACCACAGCAGGCCGAAGATCGCGCGCCAGCGGCCGCGGCAGAACAGCCAGATCGTCACGACCAGGCCCGGCAGCACGAAGCCGATCAGGCCCTTGGACAGCACGCCGAGGCCGGCGAGCAGCCAGGCCAGCGCGAGCGTGCGGCGGTAGGGCCGGCCCTGCTCGCGGCGCAGCTGCGCGTGCGCGAGCGCGAGCACCGTGACCGAGATGAAGCCCGCGACGAGCATGTCGAGGTTCGCGAACTGCGCGCCGCAGAAAAAGAAGGGCTGGAGCGCGAGCGCGACGAGGGTCAGGCGCGCGAAGCGCTCGCCGCACCAGTGGCGCACGAACGCGAACAGCGCGACGCCGGTCATCCACGCGGCGAGCAGCGAGGGCAGGCGCGCGGCGAACTCGCCCACGCCGAACAGCGCCATCGCGCCGGCCGAGATCCAGTAGAACAGCGGCGGCTTGTGGAAGAACGGCAGGCCGTCGAGCGTCGGCGTGAGCCAGTCGCCCGACGTGAGCATCTGCCAGGCCACGCCGACGTAGCGTCCCTCGTCGGGCAGCATCAGCGGGCGCAGCCAGGCGGTGGCGGCGAGCCAGGCGGCAAGCACGAGCGCAAGCCGCCAGGTGGGCCAGCGCGAGGGCTTCGGATCGATCATGGGGCTGCGCATCGCCGTCGGTTCAGTGGACGCGCGTGGCCGGGCGCTGCGGGAACAGCAGCAGGCACACGGCGATGAAGGCGAGCAGCGCGGCCGACGCGCCATAGCGGCTCAGCGCGAGGCCGCCTGCGTCGAGCGGCTTGTCGAGAAGGTCGCCGACGACGGCGCCGAGCGGGCGCGTGAGCACGAACGCGGCCCAGAACAGCAGCGTTCGCGACGCGCGCGTCCAGCGCCAGGCCGCGACGACGCCGGCGAGCAGCGCGACGAACAGGCCGATGCCGCCGAGGTAGCCGAGCCCCGCGTCGTCCGCCGCCCAGTCGCCGAGCGCGGTGCCGAGCGTCTGCGAGAACATGATGGTCAGCCAGTAGAAGCCTTCCGCGCGCGGCGTGCTGACCGAGGCGATCGCGACCGAGCCGGTCAGCTCGCGCCAGACCATGAAGCTCCCGAGCAGCAGGCCGGCGAGCACCAGGCTGCCGCCGAGGTAGCCGATGCCGAGCGAGCGGTCGACGAAGTCGGCCAGCGTCGTGCCGACCGTCGTCGACGCGATGATCGTCGACCAGTACAGGCCGGGTCGCAAGCGCGGCGCGCGCAGCTGCGCGGCGACGGCGAGCGCGAACACGGCGGCGAAGATCGCCGTGCCGACCGGGTAGCCGAGGTTCATGGACATCGACACCGCGTCGCCGCCGGTCTCGCCGAGCGTGGTGGCGGCGATTTTGAGCAGCCAGAACAGCAGCGTCGCCTGGGGGACCTTGGTCGCGGCGCTTTTCAACGGGTCGCTCATCGGGGGTTTTCCGTTCCGCGGTCGTGTCGCGGCATGTGTCAGGCCCTGTTCGGGTCGGCCGCGAGTATAGGCAGGCGCAGCGTGATGGGCTGGTGAACCGGCCATCGCCTAGGGCGTGGCGGACCAATCGCCGCTCTTGCCGCCGCGCTTCTCGAGCACGCGCACGTCCTGCATGACCATGCCGCGGTCGGCGGCCTTGAGCATGTCGTAGACCGTCAGCAGGCCGACCTGCACGGCCGTCAGCGCCTCCATCTCGACGCCGGTCGCGCCGACCGTCTCGACCTGGGCCGCGCAGACGACGGCGCTCGCGGCCGGGTCGACCTCGAACTCGACCGCCACGCGCGTGAGCGGCAGCGGATGGCATAGCGGGATCAGCTCGCTCGTGCGCTTGGCCGCCTGGATCGCGGCGATGCGCGCGACGCCGAGCACGTCGCCCTTCTTCGCGGAGCCGGCCGCGACGAGCGCAAGCGTGGCCGGCTGCATCACGATGCGCCCGGCGGCGCGTGCGACGCGGTGCGTCGCCGGCTTGGCCGACACGTCGACCATATGCGCCTGGCCCTGCGCGTCGAAGTGAGTCAAGGGTGAGGACACTGGCAATATTCGAGAAACCCGCAGGGTGTCATGATAGTGGCCGTATGCCGATCCCGAAGCGCTTCTTTCGCCGCGCCCCGCTGCGCCCGCTGATCCAGAGCCTGGTCGTCGCCACGACGCTGGGGCTCGTGCTGACCGCGCCGCCGAGCGCGGCCCAGGTCAACCTGCCCTCGCTCGGCGACTCGGTGTCGCAGGACCTCGACGTCGTCTCGGAGCGCAAGTTCGGCGACGAGATCATGGCCGAGGTCTGGGCCGACCCCGCCTATGTCGACGACCCGCTGCTGCAGGAATACGTCGAGGGCATCTTCCGCCGCCTCGTCGCGTCCTCGCGCAAGCTCGGCAACATCACCGACGAGACGGTCGACCATTTCGCGTGGCAGCCCTTCCTCGTGCTCGACAAGAGCATCAACGCGTTCGCGCTGCCGGGCGGCTTCGTCGGCGTGCACCTCGGCCTGATCGCGATGACCGGCGCCGACGACGAACTCGCGTCGGTGATGGGCCACGAGCTCTCGCACGTCACGCAGCGCCATATCGCGCGGCGCATCGTCGGCGACTCGCGCAACGGCCTGCTCGCCACGGCCGGCCTGATCGCGGCGGTGCTCGCGGCCGCGCGCGGCAGCCCCGACGCGGCGCAGGCCGCGATCATGACGAGCCAGGCCGCGGCCCAGGCCGCGTCGCTCGCGTTCTCGCGCGACATGGAGCGCGAGGCCGACCGCGTCGGCTTCCAGGTCATGGTGGGCGCCGGCTATTCGCCGAGCGGCATGTCGAGCATGTTCGAGCGCATGGAGCAGGCCTTCAACCTCAGCGACTCGGGCGACTACCCCTACCTGCGCACCCACCCGCTGACGAGCGAGCGCATCGCCGACGCGCGCGCGCGCATCGGCGCCGCTCCCTTCGCGCGCCCGACCGGCACGCCCGAGCACGCGATGCTCGCGGCGCGCGCGCGCGTGCTGATGGACCCGCGCGCCGTGCCCTGGCGTGCGCTTCAGGACCTCGACCGCGGCACGCGCGACCAGGCCGGCGACGCGCCGCTGCTCGACCAGCTCGCGGCGCGCTACGCGAGCGCGCTGGCCTCGATCAAGCTGCGCGACTTCGACCGCAGCGCGCGCGCGATCGACGCGGCCCAGACGCTGCTCGCGCAGCTGCCGGACAGTGCCGACCGCGGCGGCCGCGGTGCGCGCGACCTCGTCTTCCTGCGCGCCGAGCTCGCCGAGGCGCGCGGCGACGCGGCGGCCGGCTTTGCCGCGCTGCAGACGCTCGGCGCCGACAAATCGCGGCCGCTGCTGCTCGAGCGCGCGGCGCTCGCGCTCGTCGACCGCGACCCCGCACCCGCGCGCGCGGTCGCCGAGGACCTGCAGACCTTCGTCGCGCTGCACGACAAGGACATCCTCGCCTGGGCCGAGCTCGCGCGCCTGTGGACGCGCCTCGGCCATACGCTGCGCTCGGTGCGCGCGCAGGCCGAATCGAGCCTCGCGGCCGGCGACCTGAACGGCGCGATCGACCGCATGCGCTCGGCGCTGCGCATGTCGAGCGCGCGCGACGCCGACCAGTACGAGGCCGCGATCATCGACGCGCGCCTGCGCACGCTGACCTACGAGCGTCGCCGCCTGCTCAAGGAACGCTACCCGAACGGCGTGCCCGGCGGCGGCGAGCCGCAGTAGCGGACGCCTCGCGCGGTTTCAGGCGGCTTCGCCGCCGCTGAACACGCGCTCCATCAGCACGTCGATGACCATGCCGCACAGGCTGTAGATCAGCGAGCCGACCAGCGCCGCGCCGAAGCTCGTGACGTTGAGCCCCGGCAGCATGCCGGCGGCGAGCCAGAACATCAGCGCATTGATCACGAACAGGAACAGGCCGAGGCTCAGCACCGTGACCGGCAGCGTGAGCAGCACGAGCAGCGGTCGCAGCAGCGTGTTGAGCAGGCCCAGCACGAGCGCGGCGACGAGGGCCGAGCCGAAGCTGCGGACCTCGACGCCCGGGTAGAGGTGCGCGACCAGCAGGAGGGCGGCGGCGAGCAGGCACCAGCGGACGATGGTCTTCATCATGGCCACGAGCATAGCGGCATTGGCCGCACTGATGCGCCCCCGCGACAATCCAGGGTAAACACCGCGCAATCGCGTGCATGGGCGACGCTTCTCCCCCGTGCAACGCTTCTCAGTGCCTGGGGCGCGCAGTACCATTGTTGCCGCGGGGTGCTAGAGAGAAATGAAGGGCTCGAACCTTCACCCGTGGCCCGGCACATCAACAACCTTTGATGGAGAGATTCGAAATGGCAACTGCGAAGAAGGCCGCGCCCGCGAAGAAGGCGGCCCCGGCCAAGAAGGCGGCCCCGGCAAAGAAGGCCGCCGCGCCTGCGAAGAAGGCCGCACCCGCGAAGAAGGCGGCAGAGCCCGCCAAGAAGCGCACTCCCAACGCGGCCTTCATGAAGGCCATGACGCCGAGCGCCGCGCTCGCCGCCATCGTCGGCGCCGCCCCGCTGCCGCGCACCGACGTGACCAAGAAGGTCTGGGAGTACATCAAGAAGCACAAGCTGCAGGACGAGGCGCAAAAGCGCGTGATCATCGCCGACGCCAAGCTGAAGGAAATCTTCGGCAAGGCCAAGGTCGACATGTTCGAGATGACCAAGCTCGTCAACGGCCACCTCAAGTGAGCCGTCGGCAGCTGCCAAGCTGCCTGCATGCGTTTCTGGACAAGCCCGGCATCCGCCGGGCTTTTTAATGCCCGTCGCACAAGTCCCCGGCAAGTGGGTCAGCAACCCATGCAAATGAGTGGGAATATTGCGCCCACGCTCCCCTGAGCAGGGGGGCCCAGGCGACAGACGTCGAACCTGGCAGTTCCTACACTGGGTGTCCCGAGGCTTGCTCGACAGGCCCCGCACCACACAACAAAGCCCAAACCCTCGATGTCACTGATCGCAACACTCGCTCTCGCCGCCTCGGGTGCCGTGCTGCCCTCGTGCTCGTGGGACCATCCGGGCCGCGACCCGTTCATGGGCGATGTGGTCGCCGCCGTCGACGACTACAAGGACCTGCCGGCCGCGACCCGCGCGAAGCTCAAGGCCCGCATGGCCAAGCTCGACTACGACGAGATCGTCCTGATCGAGCGCGACCGCATCAGCGGCGTGGCCCAGTACGGCAACGACATCCGCGACATGCACTTCGGCAGCCGCGGCGTCACGTGCCAGACTGTCACGCGCAAGAGCTGGGCGCAGCAGATGCAGGAGCGCGGCCTCGTCTACTGCGAGGGCGACCAATGCATCCTCGTGCCGACGATCTGCCGCAACGTCAGCCGCATCAAGCGCGAGGGCGACGGCCCGCTGCTGATCAACCCGGGCGCCGGCGTGCCCGCGGCCGCACCGCCCCCGGACTCGGCCGGCACCTCGACCATGCCGGCCGACCAGACGCCGCTCGACTTCGCGCCTCCCGGCGCGGGCCTGCCCGGCAGCCTGACCGCGCCGGCGGCGCCCACGCCGGCCCCGCCGCCGGTCACGCCCGGCATCACGCCGCCGGGCGCGCCGCCGCCGTCCTTCCCGATCCTGCCGCCGGCGACGCCGGCCGTGCCCGAACCGGCGACCTGGCTGATGTTCGGCGCGGGCCTGCTGCTGACCGGCTACGCGAAGCGCCGCCGCAGCGGCTGAGCGCCCCGCGGCCGCACGGCCGCGTGCAGCCGCGCGCCGCCGGCGCGCAGCGCCTCAGAGCAGGCTCTTCAGATAGCGCCCGGTATGGCTCGCCGCGCAGGCCGCGACGGCTTCGGGCGTGCCCGCGACGAGCAGCTCGCCGCCGCCCGCGCCGCCCTCGGGGCCCATGTCGACGAGCCAGTCCGCGGTCTTGATCACGTCGAGGTTGTGCTCGATCACCACGATCGTGTTGCCCGCGTCGCGCAGCCGGTGCAGGACCTTGAGCAGCAGCGCGATGTCGGCGAAGTGCAGGCCCGTCGTCGGCTCGTCGAGGATGTACAGCGTGCGCCCGGTGTCGCGCTTGGACAGCTCGAGCGCGAGCTTCACGCGCTGCGCCTCGCCGCCCGACAGCGTCGTCGCGCTCTGGCCGAGCTTGACGTAGCCGAGGCCGACGTCGAGCAGGGTCTGGAGCTTGCGCGTGAGCGTCGGCACGGCGCTGAAGAACTCGAGCGCGTCCTCGATCGTGAGGTCGAGCACCTCGGTGATGTTGCGGCCCTTGTACAGGACCTCGAGCGTCTCGCGGTTGTAGCGCCGGCCCTGGCAAACGTCGCAGGGCACGTAGACGTCGGGCAGGAAATGCATCTCGACCTTGAGCACGCCGTCGCCCTGGCAGGCCTCGCAGCGCCCGCCCGAGACGTTGAACGAGAAGCGGCCCGGGCCGTAGCCGCGCTCGCGCGCGGTCGGCATCTCGGCGAACAGCTCGCGGATCGGCGTGAACAGGCCCGTGTAGGTCGCCGGGTTCGAGCGCGGCGTGCGGCCGATCGGCGACTGGTCGACGCTGATGACCTTGTCGAACGCGTCGAGGCCCTCGATCTCGTCATAGGGCGCCGGGTCGGCGTGGCTGCCGTAGAGCTTGCGCGCGACGGCCGCGTAGAGCGTGTCGTTGACGAGCGTGCTCTTGCCCGAGCCGGACACGCCGGTCACGCAGGTGAGCAGCCCGACCGGGAGCTCGACCGTCACGCCCCTGAGGTTGTTGCCGCGCGCGTTGACGATGCGCAGCAGGCGCGGGTCGGTCGACTCGGCGAGCGTGTGGCGCTGCGCGGGAACGACGATGCGCTCGACGCCGCTCAGGTAGCGGCCGGTCAGCGAGGCGGGGTCGGCCGCGACCTCGGCCGGCGTGCCGCGCGAGATGATGCGCCCGCCGTGCACGCCGGCGCCCGGGCCGAGGTCGACGACGTAGTCGGCCGCGCGGATCGCGTCCTCGTCGTGCTCGACCACGAGCACCGAGTTGCCGAGGTCGCGCAGGCGCTTGAGCGTCGCGATCAGGCGGTCATTGTCGCGCTGGTGCAAGCCGATGCTCGGCTCGTCGAGCACGTACATCACGCCGGTCAGGCCCGAGCCGATCTGCGAGGCGAGGCGGATGCGCTGGGCCTCGCCGCCCGACAGCGTGTCGGCGCTGCGATCCAGGCTCAGGTACGAGAGGCCGACGTCGTTGAGGAAGCGCAGGCGCGCGACGATCTCGCGCACGACCTTCGCGCCGATCTCGGCCTTCGCGCCCTTCAGGCGCAGGCCGTCGAAGTAGTCGAGACATTCGCGCAGCGTCGCGTGCTCGACCGCGTAGATCGGGCGGCCGACCTCGCCGGGCGCCGCGCCCTCGGGCTGCAGCACGACGTGGCGCGCCTCGCGGCGCAGCCGCGTGCCCTCGCACTGCGGGCAGGGCTTGGGCGCCATATAGCGCGCGAGGTCCTCGCGCACGGCGGCCGAGTCGGTCTCCTGGTAGCGCCGCGCGAGGCTGCTCAGGATGCCCTCGAACGGGTGGGCGCGCTTGACCGAGCGCTTGCGCCCGCTCGAGGTCTCGGCCTGGTAGGTGAAGGTGATGTTCTCCTCGCCCGAGCCGTGCAGCAGGACCTGGCGGACCCGCTCGGGCAGCGCCTCGAACGGCGTCTCGAGCTCGAAGCCGTAATGCGCGGCGACGGCCTCGAGCATGCCGTAGCTGTAGCTGTTGCGGCGGTCCCAGCCCTTGACGGCCCCGCTCGCGAGCGACAGCGACGGGAACGCGACGACGCGGTCGGGGTCGAACACGGTGGTCTGGCCGAGGCCCTCGCAGGCCGGGCACGCGCCGACCGGCGAGTTGAACGAGAACAGGCGTGGCTCGAGCTCGGGCAGCGCGTAGCTGCACAGCGGGCAGGCGAACTTGCTCGAGAAGATCGTCTCGGCCTGGCTGCCCATGTCGACGACGAGCGCGCGGCCCTCGGCGAGGCGCAGCGCGGCCTCGAAGCTCTCGGCGAGGCGCTGGCGCATCGTGTCGACGGCGTCGGCGCGCAGGACCACGCGGTCGACGACGACGTCGATGTCGTGCTTCTCGGTCTTCTCGAGGTGCGGCAGCTCGAGCGCCTCGACGACGCGACCGGCGACGCGGAAGCGCACATAGCCCTGCGCCTGCAGCGACTCGAACAGCTCCTTGAACTCGCCCTTGCGGTCGCGCACGACCGGCGCGAGCAGCATCAGGCGCGCGCCCTCGGGCAGCGCGAGCACGGCGTCGACCATCTGGCTCACGCTCTGCGCCTCGAGCGGCAGGTGGTGGTCGGGGCAGAACGGCGTGCCCGCGCGCGCGTAGAGCAGGCGCAGGTAATCGTGTATTTCGGTGACCGTGCCGACGGTCGAGCGCGGGTTGTGGCTCGTCGCCTTCTGCTCGATCGCGATCGCCGGCGACAGGCCCTCGATCACGTCGACGTCGGGCTTGTCCATCAGCTGCAGGAACTGGCGCGCGTAGGCCGACAGGCTCTCGACGTAGCGGCGCTGGCCCTCGGCGTAGAGCGTGTCGAACGCGAGGCTCGACTTGCCCGAGCCCGACAGGCCCGTGATCACGACGAGCTTGTTGCGCGGCAGGTCGACGTCGATGTTCTTGAGGTTGTGGGTGCGGGCGCCGCGCACGCGGATCTGCGGCGCGTCAAAGGAGGAGTCTTCGGGGGCAGCGGACATGGCGGCGGCGATCAGGGTCAACCCGCCATGATAGGCCGCCGCGCGACCTCGATACTCCCGGCTCGATTCACAGGGACAAGACAAATGAAAAACTGCTGGCGCAGCATCGCCACCGGGGTCGCGTTGGCGGGCGCTTTGGCGGCCTCGGCCGCACCGCCCGACATCCGGGCGTTCTTCAAACCGGCCGAATGGAACGCCGCCGAGCTGTCGCCCGACGGCACCCGCCTCGCCGCCGCCCTGTCGCCCGACGGCACCCGCCTCGCGGTCGTGGTGAGGACGCAGGGCCAGCGCGGCAAGCTGGCCATCGTCGACATTTCCGACCCCGCCAAGACCCGCATCGTGGCCGGCTTCGCCGACGCCGACGTTCGCAACGCCCTATGGGTCAACGACCACCGCCTCGTCTACGAGGGCTGGGACGGCAACGCGAGCCTCGGCTTCCAGGTCTGGCCGGGCCTGTGGGCCGTCGACGACGACGGCAAGGACAACCGTCAGCTCATCTATAGCGCTGACTCGCCGGACACGATCGGCTCGCACATCACCGACCGCACGCTGCCCTGGCACTGGACCCTGGACGATGTGCTGCGCGACGGCAGCGACGACGTGCTCGTCGCCGACCACCAATTCGACGAGACGGACCAACTCATCGGGATCCAGCTCGCGCGACTCGACACGCGCAGCGGCCTCAAGCGCGGCCTGATCGCGAACCCGCCGGCCCATGCGTTTGATTGGTGGACCGACCCGAGCGGCAAGGTCATCGCGGTGGAGACCTCCGACAAGGGCAAATCGGCCCTGCTCGCGCCCGACGGCAAAGACTGGCGCACGCTCAGCGCGGGCAATGCCTATACCGAGGAAGGCAGGCGGCTCCAGGCGCTGACAGCCTTTGTTCCTGGCTATCTATTCCTCATCTCCGCCGACCCGGAACACAAGAGCGATACGAGCGTGCTCGCTCGCATGGACCTCGCCAAGCCGGACGCCGCGCCGCAAGTCCTCGTCGGCATGCCCGATTTCGACTTCGACGGCGCGCCCGTCGTCGATCGCGAAAGCCGGCGCCTGCTCGGCGTCCAGTTCGAAAGCGACGCCGAGGGCAGCTACTGGTTCGATGCGAAGTTCAAGGCCCTGCAGGCCGAGATCGACAAGCAGCTACCGGCGACGGTCAACCAGATCGTGTGCACCGCCTGCGGCAGCGCCGCCGCGGTGCTCGTCGTCTCGAGCTCGGACCGCCAGCCGCCCGTCTACTACCGCTTCGACCGCGCCGAGCACAAGCTCACCGCGCTGTTCAATTCGCGGCCCTGGATCGACCCGGCGCAAATGGGCCAGCGCGAGTTCCTGCGCTTCAAGGCGCGCGACGGCATGGAGATCCCCGTCATGATCACGCACCCGCCGGGCCCGGATCGGCCGAACCGGCCGGCCGTCGTGCTCGTCCACGGCGGCCCCTGGGTGCGCGGCACGCATTGGGCCGACTGGGATGGGCACGCCGAGGCGCAATTCCTCGCGTCGCGCGGCTACGTCGTGATCGAGCCCGAGTTCCGCGGCAGCACGGGCTACGGCGCCAAGCTGTTCCGCGCCAGCTTCAAACAATGGGGTCTCGCGATGCAAGACGACGTGTCCGACGCGATGGACTTCGCCGTCGCCAAGGGCTGGGTCGACCCCAAGCGCGTGTGCATCGGCGGCGCGAGCTACGGCGGCTACGCGACGCTGATGGGCCTGGCCAAGGAGCCCGACCGCTACCGCTGCGGCTTCGAATGGGTCGGCGTGACCGACATCGACCTGGAGTACACGATCAGCTGGAGCGACGCGAGCGAAGCCTGGAAGCAATACGGCATGCCCACGATGATCGGCGACCGCGTCAAGGATGCCGCCCAGCTCGCCGCGACCTCGCCGGTCCGACTCGCCGCGCGCATCGACAAGCCGCTGCTGCTCGCCTACGGCGGAGAAGACTACCGCGTGCCGCTCAAGCATGGCGAGGCCTTCCGCGACGCCGTCAAGGCGCACAACAGCGACGTCGACTGGGTCGTCTACCCGAACGAGCACCACGGCTGGCGCGCGCTCGAGACCAACGTCGACTTCTGGACCCGCGTCGAGAAGCTGCTCGCGCGCACGATCGGCCCCGCTGTCCCCTGAAAGGGAAAGCACGGCGTCGGTTTCGCGCTGCGGCCCCGATACTGGCGCCAGATTCACAGGGGGCTAGCAAATGAAAAGCAGCTGGCGCAGCATCGCCGCCGGGGTCGCCATGGCGGGCGCCTTGTCCGCCCTGGCCGCCCCGCCGGCCATCGAAGCCTTCTTCAAGCCGGCCGAATGGAGCGGCGCGACGCTGTCGCCCGACGGCAAGCGCCTCGCCATCGTGTACACGGCGGCCGGCCAGCGCGGCAAGCTGATCGTCGTCGACCTCGCCGACGCCGGGAAAAAGTCCCGCGCCGTGGCCGGCTTCGACGACCTCGACGTCGGCAACATCCACTGGGTCAACGACCATCGTCTCGTCTACTCGCTCTGGGACGGCAACGGCAGCACCCGCTTGCCGATCTGGCCGGGCCTGTGGGCCGTCGACGACAACGGCGAGCACAACCGTCGGCTCGCCTACAACGCAGACGCGCCGAGCACGACCGGCACGCAGATCACCGACCGCACGCTGCCCTGGAACTGGACGCTGCACGAGGTGCTGCGCGACGGCAGCGACGACGTGATCGTGGCCGACCATCTGTTCGACGCGTCGGGCCAGCCCGTCGCGATCCAGCCGATGCGGCTCGACACGCGCAACGGCGCCAAGCGCAGCGTGGTCGACAACCCGCCGGACCACGCGTTCAATTGGTGGATCGATCCGGGCGGCAAGGTCATCGCGGTCGAAACCACCGACAAGGGCAAGTCCAGGCTGCTCGTTCCCGACGGCGGGGGCTGGCGCACGCTCAGCGAGGGCAACGCCTATACCAACGCGGGCAAGCGCCTGCAGGCCCTGACGGCCTACGTCCCCGGCTACCTGTTCCTCGTCGCCGGCGATCCCGACCACAAGAGCGATACCGAGGTGCTGGCGCGCCTGGATCTCGCCAAGCCCGACGCGCCGCCCGAAGCGCTCGTCGCCCTACCCGACTTCGACTTCGCGGGCTGGCCGGTCGTCGACGCGGAAAGCCGGCGCCTGCTCGGCGTCCAGTTCGAGAGCGACGCCTGGGGCAGCTACTGGTTCGACGCGAAGCTCAAGGCCCTGCAGGGCGAGATCGACAAGCAGCTGCCGACGACGGTCAACATGATCGACTGCAACAACTGCAGCGACGCCCTGCTCGTCGTCGCGAGCTCGGACCGCCAGCCGCCGGTGTACTACCGTTTCGATCGCGCCGAGCACAAGCTCACCCCGCTGATCAATTCGCGGCCCTGGATCGACCCGGCGCAGATGGGCCGGCGCGAGTTCCTGCGCTTCAGGGCGCGCGACGGCATGGAAATCCCCGTCATGATCACGCACCCGCCGGGCCCGGCGCGGGGCAAGCGCCCGGCCGTCGTGCTCGTCCACGGCGGCCCCTGGGTGCGCGGCACGCATTGGGCCGAATGGTCGTGGCACGCCGAGGCGCAGTTCCTCGCCTCGCGCGGCTACGTCGTGATCGAGCCCGAGTTTCGCGGCAGCACCGGCTACGGCGACAAGCTGTTCCGCGCGAGCTTCAAGCAATGGGGCCGCGCGATGCAGGACGACGTCTCCGACGCGATGGACTTTGCCGTCGCCAAGGGCTGGGTCGACCCCAAGCGCGTGTGCATCGGCGGCGCGAGCTACGGCGGCTACGCGACGCTGATGGGGCTCGCGAAGGAGCCCGACCGCTACCGCTGCGGCTTCGAATGGGTCGGCGTGACCGACATCGAGCTGATGTACTCGATCGGCTGGAGCGACTCGACCAACGACTGGAAGGACTACGGCATGCCGCAGATGATCGGCGACCGCGACAAGGACGCCGACCAGCTCGCCGCGACCTCGCCGATCCGGCTCGCCGCGCGCATCGACAAGCCGCTGCTGCTCGCCTACGGCGGCGAGGACCGGCGCGTGCCGCTCAAGCATGGTGAGGCCTTCCGCGACGCCGTCAAGGTCCACAACGACGAGGTCGACTGGGTCGTCTACCCGAACGAAGGGCATGGCTGGCGCGCACTCGAAACCAACGTCGACTTCTGGACCCGCGTCGAGAAGCTGCTCGCGCGCACGATCGGCCCCGCCTCCCCCTGAAAGAGGACTCCCGACGCAAAGCCCAACACGGCGGCGCGCGCTCGTACCAAAATCGCAGGGCCCTTCGACAGGAGCGCCCAAAGTGAGCGAAGAGATCCGCAAACGCCGGTCGTGGCTCGATGGCTTCATGGCCTACGCGACGCCGGCGCGCCTCGGCGAGGCGCAGCTGCGCGAGCACATCGTCGTGCTCGACCAGCGCCTGTACGGCGTCTGGAACCTCGGCGAGAACCTCGTGTTCGCGTGGACGCCCTGCCCCGGCGGCCTGCAGCTGCTCGTCGCGCCGCACCCGCTGCTCGCGGAGTTCGCCCAGGCCGGCCACGACGCGGCCGAGGTCGCGCGGCGCACCCGCCTGCTCGACGAGCTGCTCGCGACGCGCGAGCATGTCGAAGCCCTGCGCTTCACGCGCCTCGCCCACGAGCTCGGCATCGCGCCGCTGACCGTGCAGCTCGAATTCGACCCGGTCGAGGCGCTCGGCCTCGAGCTCGTCGCCGCGCTGATCGCGCGCTACGGCATCCGCCTCGTCGAAGACCGCGCCGTGATCCTGTTCGACGCGGTCGGCTTCTCGCTGCTGAGCCCGCTCCAGCAGGTCGTCCAGCTCAACAGCCTGTCGTGCTCGGTCAACGCGGCCTACGCGCGCCTGCTCGACCGCGAGATCAACATCAACTTCGCGCGCACGACGACCGGCGACGGCTTCTATATCTGGAACCGCATGCGCGGCATCGAGGCCAACGTCGAGCTCTACCAGCTGATGCAGTTCATCCTCGCCGACAACGCGCTTGCGCGCGAGCGCGCGCGCCGGCCCGAGTCCGTGCCGCGCCTGCGCGCGTGCTTCCACGTCGGCTCGCACTACGAGTTCCACCAGAGCGAGGGCCTGAACCCGACCTCGTTCAGCTACCTGGTCGGCCAGGTCACGATCGAGCTCGCGCGCATGATCGAGCGCGCGCTGCCGGGCCAGATCCTCGTCGGCAAGTTCAACACGCCGATGCGCGATGAGCAGTACGGCGGCGTGCGGACCATGGCCTCGATCGACTTCGTCGAGCGCACGCGCGAGCCGCTGCACCAGCTGCACGGCCTGCGCCTCGGCGGCGCGCAGATCGACGACATCGCCTGCTACCTGACCGGTCGCCAGGCCGACGACTGGAACCCGCCCGACGCGCCGGCCAGCCCCTGGGCGATCAGCGAGTACGAGATCGCCGACAAGCATGGCCGGCCGCACCGCGTCTACAACGCCAAGATCAATATCCACCGCCGCGACGGCGCGCCGATCTACCTCGGCCTGCGCGAGGAAGACCTCGCCGACTTCCCGGCGCGGCTCGTCGCGTCGACGCACGCGGCGGCGCTCTGAACACCGGGCGTAGGCGAGCCGCCAGCCGCGCGCAAGCTGCGGCATGCCCACGCCCCCACTGAAGGGGGTCCCTGCTCGAATTCGTCATCCTCAGGCGGTAGGATGACTCGATAAGCCCCGCCAAGGGGCCGGGGAGCAAGAACAAGATGGCCCAAAGGCCCGACATCGCGCCGTTCGCCAACGCCGTGAGCCCGCCGCTGCCCGCGGCGCCGCCCGGCCAGCGGCGCTACCTGACCCTGCTGTTCGCCGACCTCTCGGGGTCGACGGCGCTGTCCGAGGCGCTCGAGGCCGAGGACTACGCCGAGCTGCTCGCGCGCCTGCGCCACTGCTACCGCGAGATCGTCGCGCGCCACGGCGGCACCGTCGTGCGCATCCAGGGCGACGGCATGCTCGCGATCTTCGGCCACCCGCAGCCGCGCGAGGACGAGGGCCGCCACGCCTGCGAGGCCGCGCTCGAGCTGCATGCGGCCGTGCGCGAGCTGCGCGCCGGCGCGGCCGGGCGCCAGCGCCTGAGCCTGCACAGCGGCATCCACGCGGGCCTCGTGCTCGTCGACGCCGGCGACGCGGTGCGCGGCCTGTTCGAGCTGCTCGGCCAGACGCCGAACATCGCGGCGCGCCTGTCTGACCTCGCGGGCCCCGACGAGATCCTCGTCAGCGAGGAGACGCTGGGCCTGCACAAGCATTACTTCGCGACCGGCGAGCGGCTGCTGCTGCAGCTCAAGGGCCGCAGCCAGCCGCTCGCGGCCTACACGGTGCGCGCGCGCGTCGCGCTCGAGCGGCGCTTCGACGCGAGCGTGCAGCGCGGCCTGTCGCCGTTCGTCGGCCGCGCCGACGAGCTCGGCCGGCTGCGCGACGCGCTGCAGGACTGCCTCGGCGGCGCGCCGCGCTGGATCTCGCTGTGCGCCGCCGCGGGCATCGGCAAGACGCGCCTGATCGAGGAGTTCCTGCTGCGCGCCGCGGCCGGCGTGTGCCGCGTCCAGCGCGGCCATTGCAGCGGCGACCTCAGCGCCGAGCCGCTCGAGCCCTTTCTGCAGATCCTGCGCACGCTCGAGCGCGGCGCCGACGCGCTGCCCGAGCTCGAGGCCGCGCGGCAATGCCCGGCCCCGGCGCGCGCGGCCGCGCTGCTGAACCTGATCGAGGCGCTCGCGCGGCGCGCGCCGCTCGTGCTCGCGATCGACGACCTGCATTGGGCCGACGACGCGAGCCTTGCGCTGCTGCACCGCCTGCACGACCACGCGCTGGTCCAGGGACTGCCGCTGCTGATGCTGACCGCGACGCGGCTGCAGCCCCACCTCAAGCAGATCGCGAGCGCGGAGCGCGAGGTGCTCGCGCTGCGGCCCTTCGACGAGGCCGAGGCCTCCGCTGCGGTGGCCCAACTGCTGCCGCAGACCGACCCCTTCGTGCTCGCCGAGGTCCAGCGCCACGCGGGCGGCAACGCCTTGTACATCGAGGAGCTGTGCCACGCGCTGAACCGCGGCGCGGTCGCCCAGGCCGAGGGCGCGCGCGGCAGCGCCTGGCTCAACGGCCTGATCGAGTCGCGCCTTGCGCGGCTCGCGCCCGAGCCCGCACGCGTGCTGCGCGCCGCGGCCGTGATCGGCCCGGTGGTCCCGCTCTGGCTGCTCGCGAAGCTCGCCGGCTGCGGCGCCGACGCGCCGGCCGTCGCCGCGCTCGCCGACGAGGACTTCCTGCTGCCGGGCCTGAGCCCCGACGAGCTGCGCTTCAAGCATGGCATCACCCATGGCGTCGTCTACGAGGCGATCGGCCTGGCCGAGCGCCAGGCCATGCACCGGCGCGTCGGCGCCGAGCTGCGCGCGCGTGCCGCGGCCGGCGGCCCGGCCGCGAGCCACGAGCTGCTCGCCCACCACGACGGCGCGGCCGGCGCCTGGTCCGACGCGGCCGTGCACGCCGAGGCGGCCGGCGACCAGGCGCTCGAGGCCTCGGCGCTCGACCGCGCGAAGCGCCAGTTCCGCGCCGCGTTCACGGCGCTCGAGTTCCTGCCCGACACCGAGGCGCGGCGCCTGCACTGGATCGCGATCGCGCAGCGCTTCGGCCTCGCCTGCGTGTTCGACGCGTCGCGCGCCGACCTGCGCGTGCTGCGCCACGCGGTCGGGCTCGCCCACGGCGCCGGCGACGACGCGCTGAGCGCGCGCGCCGACTACTGGCACGGCTACGTGAGCTACGCGCTCGGCGAGACGCGCTCGGGCCTCGGCCATTGCGAGCGCGGCCTCGTCACGGCGCAGCGCTGCGGCGACGTCGCGCTGATCGCGCAGCTGCGCGGCACGCTCGGCCAGCTGCGCGCGGCCGCGGCCGACTACGACGAGGCCGTGGTCCTGCTCGACGAGGCCGTCGCCGTGCAGCGCCGCGTGCCGCGCCGCCCGGGTCGCCTGCCCGTGGGCCTCGCGTACTCGCTGTGCTGCCGCGCCGCCGTGCTCGGCGACCGCGGCGAGTTCGCGGCCGCCGACGCGGTGTTCGCCGAGGCGCTCGACCTCGTCACCGGCACCGGCCACGCGGTCGAAGCCTCGATCCTCGGCTGGCGCGCCTGCGTGCTGCTGTGGCAGGGCCGCTGGCACGAGGCCGAGCGCACGGCCGAACTCCAGCACCATGTCGGCGGGCGCGTGCGCAGCCTGTTCACGTTTTCGATGGGCCATGCGATGGCCGCCTACGCGGCCTGGATGGACCGGCGCAGCCCGCAGGCGCTCGCCCAGGTGCGCGACGCGACGGCCTGGCTCGCGGCACGCGGCGGCGGGCTCTACCACTCGCTCAACCATGGCTGGCTCGCCGAGCTGCAGGCCGAGGCGGGCGCGACCGGGCTCGCGCGCGGCCATGTGGCGCAGGCGCTGCGACGCGGCCGCCAGCACGACTGGATCGGCGGCGCGATGGCCTTGCGCGCGGCCGCGGGCCTGGCCGAGCGCGCCGGCGACGCGGCCGGCACCGCGCGCTACCTCGCGCTCGCGCGGCGCGTCGCCGCGCGGCGCCAGGCGCGCCACGAGTTCGCCGTAACCGACCTGTTCGAGGCGCGCCTGCGGCACGCGCGCGGCGCGCGCGCCGACGCGCTGCTCGACGCGGCCGAAACGGTTTTCGAGCGCCTCGGCATGGCCTGGCACCTGGCGCAGGCGCGCGCGCTGCGATATTAGAGTAGGGCCGCGAATTGCTCGGCGGCCGGCGCGGGCGCCGTGCCCGCGAGTTCGAGCAGCTCGACGCGAGCTTCTGGCTCGAGCAGCGGCCTGAAGACGACGCCGCGCGCGCCCAGCCCGCTGACCGACTGCGGCACGAGCGACACCCCGACACCCGCACCGACCAGGCCGAGCAGGGCGGCCATTTCGGTGACCTCCACGGCGACGCGGGGCCGCGTGTGAGTGCGCGCGAACAAGGCATCGACAAGCTCGCCGAGCGCGGCCCCCATCCGACGCGGGAAGGCGACATATTCGGCCTGGTCGAAGTCCCGCAGCGAGAGACGCGCTCGCGCGGCCAGTTCGTGGCAGCCCGGCAGCGCGGCCAGCAGCGGCTCGCTGGCGATGCAGCGCACCTGGCGCGGCGGCGCATCGGCGCCACGCTCGGGCAGCGGCCCGCGCACGTAGGCCAGGTCGAGCAGGCGGGCGTCGATGCCGCGGGCATGGGCGCGCGTGGTGCCCGCGACCAGATGGACGCGCACCGCCGGCTGGTGACGGCGGTAGCGCGCGATCGCGTCGGGCAACAGCGCGTCGTAGAGCGCCGAGGACGAATAGCCGATGCGCAGTTCGCCGCACCCGGCATGGCCGACGCGCCGGGCCGCGTTGGCGCCCGCCTCGGCGCGATGCAGCAGGTCGTAGACGTGGCGCAAATAGGTCTGACCGGCCGGCGTGAGGCTGACGCCCTGGCGATCACGGGCGAAGAGCTGCACGCCCAGCCGGGTTTCGAGTCCCTTGATTTGCTGGCTCAACGGTGGCTGCGACAGGTGCAGACGCGCCGCTGCGCGGCCGAAATGCAGTTCCTCGGCCACGGCAACGAAGTAGCGCAGCTGCCGGAAGTCCATGGCGTTCTCGATACGAATTTCGTCTCGGCCCGGTCTCGATTTCGTATTTCACGGATCGGTTTCGATGGCCTAGCCTGGTCACATGGTTGCGGTTTCGCGAGTCGACAGGCAGGCGTGCGGCCCCCGGTTCGGCAGTCAGGCGGCGATGCTGGCCCTGGCGATCGCCGGCTTTGCGCCGCTGTACTGGACCCAGGCCGTCGGGCCGGAGCTGACCAGGGCCTTCGGCCTGACCACCGCGCAAAGCGCGAGCCTGCTCACGGCGACCAGTCTGGGGCTGGTGCTCGCCGCGCCCGCCGCCGGCCTCGCCTTGCAGCGCTTCGGCGCGCGGCGGACCATCGGCGCGGGCCTGGCGGGGCTGGCGGCAGTGTCGCTGGCCATGGCGCTGGCGCGGGACTACCCGAGCCTGCTGCTGACGCGCTTCGTCCAGGGCGCCCTGACACCCCTGGTGCTGTCGACCCTGCTTTGTCTCATCCCGGGCGGTCCCCGGTCAAGGGCGGCGCTCGCAATGTCAGCTACCTACGTTACAGGGACGATTCTCGGCGGCGTCGGCGGCCGACTCCTGCCGGCCCTGCTGATGACCCGCTTCGGCTGGCAGGGCGCCGGCTTGGCCCTCGCCCTGCTCGAAGCCGTCGGCACGGGGCTGGCTCTGATGACCGTGCCGGGCTGCGTGGCCGGTGGCGGCGTGCGATCGAGGTCGGCCGCGCTGTGCCGCACGCGGGCGTCGTCGGCGTTGTTGACGGTCTACGGCGGCGGGCTGGCCTTGCTGTTTTCCCAGACCGCCGTGTTCACCTACATCGCGTACCGCCTCGGCGCCGCCCCGTTCGGCTGGTCGACGGCGTCGCTGGGTTGGCTATACCTGGTTTTCCTGCCGGGCGTGGTGATCGTCAGAACCGTGCGTCCATTGGCGCTGGCGACGGGTTTTGCCCCGTTGTTGACGGCCGCGGTCGCGCTTTCGTGGCTCGGGCTGCTCGCGACGCTGGCGTCGGTCGCGGTGCTGGTGGTGGCGGGGCTCACGCTGTTCTCCACCTCCGTCTTCTTTGCCCAGGCCCTGCTCGCGCACCGCCTGAGCACGGTGGCCAGCCCGGCCCAGCGCGAGCTCGCGACCGGGCGCTATCTGTCCTGCTACTACCTCGGTGGCTGCGTCGGCGCGGTTGCGCCGGCCGCGGCCTGGCGGGCCCATGGCTGGCTCGGCTGCCTCGCCGTCGTTCTGGCGGCCCAGGCCGTCGTGGCGCTGGGCGTCATGCTGGGGCGCGGCAGGGGGCGCACGCGCCATGCCGCGCCCGCCCGGAACCGGGAGTCCTGCCAATGAACCGCCTCGATCGGGCCGGCATGGCCATGCTGCCAAGCTATATGGCGCCGCGCTGGGACCACGAGACCCGCGCGATCCTCGACGTCCTCGGCGACCGCTATGCGCCGGGCGGGGACTACCGGGAGCTTCAGCCGCTCGACGACGCCGCGTTCGACACGCTGCGCGACGACCTTGCGAGCCTGGCGCCCAGCCTCGTCCAATCGGCCGAGTACCTGGCAACGAGCCTCGCAGCGGCCGGCTGCGGCGTGCTCATGCCCGACCTCGGCCTCGCGGCGCTCGACCCGCAGACCCGAGCCCGCTTGGTGTTCGCCCTGAGCCTTTGCCTGGGCCGGCCCACGGCCAGCGACCACAAACGGCGTCAGATTATCTGGGACGTGGCGCCCCGCGCCGTCGAAGCAGGCGGCCTGCCGACCTTTTCCACGCACGACCGCGAGGCCGGCTTCCACACCGATTCGCAGTATTACCCGATGCCCGAGCGCTATTTCATCCTCTATGTGATGACGGCGGCGCGCTGCGGCGGCGGAATCTCGCGCCTGTGCGACGGTCGAGCACTGCAGGCGTCGCTCGACGTGACCGAAACGCGCTGGATGCTCGACCTGCTACGCGGGCGACCCCTGCCGTTCCGGGTGCCGGGCGTATTCAGGACGACCGATGACCCGGGCATCGCGCAGGCCAGCGTGGCACCCATCTTCTCCGCGGAGCCGGCCATCCGCTACCGGCGCGACACCCTGCTGGACGGCCTGTCCGTGTTCCAGCAGTACTGCGACGACGATGTGCTGCGAGCCGTCAGCGCGCTCGACCGGGAGATCGAACATACGCGGCACGTGGTGGAGTTCGCCATGCCGGGCGACACGCTGCTGCTGGTGGACAACCACCAGGCGCTGCATGCGCGCACGGCCTTCCGCGACGCCCGTCGGCACCTGCTGAGGATACGCATGCGCGGCACCGAAGGCGCCCGCCCATGCCCTTTCCCGATGATCAGCAGCCGCATCGAAGGGGCCGCGGCGGCGGCGCGGCCGCGTCGCTGACACCGAGGCGCAGGTTCAGCACCGTCGGCGACGGCGTCGCGCGCAGCGTGCCGGCCTCGAGCACGGCCGCGAGCACGCCCTGCGTCACGCCCATCGCCATCGCGTAGCCCGGGCAGGCGTGCATCGGCGGCCCTTGCGGGTCCTGGCGCGCGCCGCCGAACGCGATGAAGTGACCGGCCTCGATATCGGCCGGCGGCGTGTGGCGCGTCGCCGCCGCGAGGCCCGCGACGACGACGTCGCCCTGCCTGACCGCGACGCCGCCGATCTCGTGGTCGACGAGCGCGCGGCGCCAGACCATCGGCGGCACCGGCTTGGCCATCAGCGTCCGCAACAGCGCGGGGCGCAGCACCGCCTCGGCCGCGCCGAAATCCTGCGCGGGCAAGCCGGTCCACGCGAGTTGCAGGTCCCACAGCGCATGGGTCGCGGCGAGCACGCCGAGGCAGGCGACGGTGTTCGCGAACACGGTCGGCGGGAAGCCGAGCATGATGCCCGCGAGCGTGCGCGCCGTGATGCCTTCGTCGCCGGCTTCGAAGGGCTGCATCGCGGCGACGATGGCTTGCGTCAGCGGCCATTGGCCGAGCTCGGGCCCGCTCGCGAGCCAGGCCGCCGCCGCCTTGCGCAGGCGCGCGCCGGCCTGCTCGCCCTGCTTCGAGACATGCTCGGTCGGATGCGCGCCGAACACATGGCGTGCGACCGGTATGAAGTCGAGCGGGCAGCGCGCACGCGCCTCCTTGGGGTCGGCGCTGAACTGCATGCCGAGCATGTGCGTGCCGTCGGGCAGGCCGAACCACAGCGTGCACAGCTGCTGCAGCACGAGCATCGCGAGCGCCTCGAAGTCGAGCGGCGCCTCGGCGAGCCCGACCGCGAGCGCGCCCTCGCGCAGCTGCGCGATCACGGCCGCGGCGTAGCCCTTGGCCGCGGCAAAGCTCTCGGGCGCGCCGATCGCCTCGATCGCCTTGTTGATCGCGGGCGCCTGGGCGTCGTGCGCGGCGCCATCCAGGCCCAGGTAGCCGAGCCCGATCGAGCTGCTCATGCGCTCGCCGTAGCCGCTGACCGAGTAGCGCGTGTCGCCATTGCGCAGCACCTCCATGACGAGCGCCGGCGCGCCGACGAGCACGCCGTAGGGCGTCGCGAGCGCACCGCCCTGGGCGATCACGTAGTCCCACGCGGCGTCGCCGGTCTCGCGGTCCTCGAGCCAGCAGCGCCAGCCCTCGGCGTCGGTCGGCACGCGCGGCACGGGCGCGGCCGGCGCGGGCCCCGGCAGCAGTGCCCCCAGATTGCGCAGCGCCGGAATCGAGGGCACGAAGAAATAGCCGCCCCACTGGATCTCGACGAGCGGCTGGTCGCCGAGCCGGATGTCGACGCCGCGGCCGTCGATCTCGCAGCGGTAGACGCGCTCCTCGCCGGCCGTCGCGACGCCGAGAAAGGGGTCGCCCTGCCCCGAGTAGCCGCCGCTGCTGTTCGCGCCGGCCATCCAGCGCTGGATCGTCTCGTACTGCTCGGCGAGGTTGGCGTTGTAGGCCATGAAGACGAGGCCGCGGTCGGCGTCGCCGGGCTGGCCGTAGCTCAAGCCGCGCCGCGCGATGCGCGGCAGCAGCTCGCCCGCACGCGGGTTCGCGCGGCGGACATGGGCGTGGAACGGGCAGCGCGAGCCCTGAGGGTCGGCCGCGTAGGTGAAGTCGTTGGTGCTGTTCGCGGGCGCGGCGAGCGGCCGGCCGTCGCGCCAGCGGCCCATCAGCTTGGCGGCGAGCAGCTCCGGGTCGACGTCGAGCCGCGCGGCGTTCGCGGCGAGCAGGGCGTCGAGGCGCGCGACGTTCTGGCGCAGCTTGCGGATGACCAGATAGCTGCCGTTGTCGAGCAGCGCGTCGGCGGCTTCAGGCACCGCGACCGCGTCGCGCGTCGTCGGGTAGCCGAGCAGCAGCTCGCCCTTGGGCACCGCGTCGCTCCACTGGCTGCCGCCCGCCGCCGGCGCGACGCGCGGCTGGCTGATGCCGTCGACGAAACCGAAGGACTCGCGCGTCTCGCCGTCCCGGCCCGCCTGGCGGCGCAGCGGCTGCACGCTAAGCAGCGCGAGGCCCGGCGTCGCCGCGATATCGGCGATCACGGCGTCGACCTGGTCGGCGCCCTGCGCGTCGTGGCGCAGCTGCACGAGCAGGTGCACGCTGCCGAGGTCGATCGCGTGGCCGTCGCCGCCGTCGGGCCAGTTGCGGCGCGGCAGCGGCCAGTACTGCGGGTGGTTCGCGTGCCAGTCGCCGAGCACGCCGGCGCGCTGCTCCATGCCCTCGCGGAAGGGCTGCGAGAACGCCGCGAGCCGCGCCTCGCCGGCACCGAGCGCGCGCAGGCCCGCCAGGCTCAGCGCGACGTTCAGGTAGACGTCGCGCGGCGGCCGGCGGCCCAGCAGCGTGTCGACTTCGGAGCTGATGGGCACGCTCGCGAGCCAGGCGAGCGCGAGCGCCGGGTCGCGAACCGCGACGAGCAGCAGCGCGCCGCCGGCGAGCGTCGGGTAGGGCGTGACGATGCCGCCCTGCACGTCGGCGCCGTCGTGGTCGTCGAGCTTGCGCGGCGTCAGCTGCGGCACCGGGATGTCGCGCTCGAACCATTGCAGCGGCTGCCAGAACGCCTCGCGCACCGGGTGGCCGGGGCCGAACAGGCGGCGCGTGTCGAGCCGGATCAGCTCGAACAGGATGTCCCGCGCGGCCCGGTACAGGCACAGTCCACCAGGCAGGCTTTCGTCGAAGTAACGCGCCAATGCATAGAGCGCGGCGAGGCCGTTGACGCCCGCGACCGCCATCGCCTGGGCCTGCGGCGGGTTGCCGGGCAGCGGCGCGCTCCAGCCCGGCAGCGGCGTACTCAGGCGCGCCGCGTCGAGCGCGCCGGTGGCGTCGTCGACGCGCTGCCGGGCCTCGAGCTGCGCGAGGTAGTCCACGTCGCTGGCGGTGCGGCCCGACTCGAGGTAGAGAAAATCGGCCGAGACCTCGTTCGCTCGCACCCAGGCCGAGTAGGCCTCGAAGCTGACGTCGCGCGACAGCCTGTAGTCGACCGAGTGGCACAGGATCAGGTCGAGCATGGTGCCGAGGTCGCGCCAGATCACGCGCATGTACGGCTCCCAGCCGCCGTCGAAGCAGACGTTGAGCAGCAGGCGCACCGGCGCGTTGCTGCCCGGCGCCGGGTCGATCACGACCCAGCGGAACGAATGGACGATGCGGAAGCGGCTGACCGCGTCGGTGAACGGCGTCGGCGGGTCGCTCGACTCGCGCGCGGCAAGCCGGATCGCGTTGAGCGTCTGGAGCACCGCGCGCAGGCGGTTCGCGTAGCTGATCACGTCGAAGCCGGGCGCGGGGCCGGGCCGGATCGGCGTGAGCAGGGTCAGGTCGGTGATGCCTTGCAGCTGCGTGTCGAACCGGCGTTGCGCCATGTCGCGTCCCCCTCGTCCGTGCTGATGCGGGCCGCCGCCTCGCCCCGCTGGACTCGGGGTCGGGCGCGGTCTCCGGATGTCTTGGCGGCCGATTTGACCCGATTCCGGCGTCGCCTGCATGACGTTTCGTCGCGACGGCCTGCGCTTCACGCCGCTGCGGCTGCGCTTCGTCGCGCCGCGCTGGCGAGGCCCCGGGGCGACGCCGAAACTTCAATCACCGAAGCAGGAAACCACCTGCAAGGACAGCCGGAAACAGACCACCGAACCACCCAGGAGCCCGCCATGTACAGCTATGCCAGCCCCGTGTTCAAGTTCACCGTCGCCACCCTGATCGTCGCGCTGTTCGGCGCCGCCGGCCTCGCGATCGGCAGCGCCGACAAGCAGGCCCAAGCGCCGCAGGAAATCGTCCAGCTCGAACGCGTCGTCGTCGTCGGCCACCGCCATGTCGCGGCCGTCGAGCACCTGCCGACCGTCTACGTCGTCGGCCACCGCCGTCACGCCGACACGCTGCAGGTCGCGAAGGCCTGCGACAACGCGACCGCGAGCTGCTGATGCGAGGCCATCGCGCAGCCTGTCTGCGACCGCCGTCCCTCGCGCTGACCGCCCCACCCAACGCCCGGCCTACGCGCCGGGCGTTTGCTTTTGGTGATCGCCGTTTCTCAAGGTGAATTTCCCACAAAGCTTCATCAGAAGATTTACAGCCACGCGGGGCGCGCGCCGCATAGGCTTGGGGCCGTGACGACAAGAGCGCGCGCAACAAGCCGCCGCCACGCTCAGGGACACCTACCCATGCAACTGCCGACCCACGCGCTGGCCGACCCGATCGCCGCGTTCCCATCGACGCGCACCGAGCGGCGCCAGGCCGGCTCGCTGAGCAGCCACTGGTTGAGCCTCGTACTCGACGAGCTCGACTACGGCGTGCTGCTGCTCAACGCCGACGGCCGCGTCCTCCACTGCAACCACGCGGCGCGGCGCGCGCTCGACGAGCCGCACCCTCTGCAGGTCGCCGAACAGACCCTGCGCGCAAGCGACCCGGCCGACGCGGAGGCGCTCGCCGCCGCGCTGGTCTCGGCCGAGAACGACGGCCGGCGCTGCCTGCTGCGCCTGGGCCGCGACGCGAACCGCAGCAACGTCGTCGTCGTGCCGCTGAACCGCGACGTGCGCCAGGCCGCCGTGCTGCTGATCCTCGAGCGCCGCGAGCTCTGCGGCGACCTCGCCGCGCAATGGTTCGCGCTGCGCCACGGCCTCACGCCGACCGAGACCGAGGTGCTCAAGGCGCTCGCCCAGGGCGCGCGGCCGCACGACGTCGCGACCCAGCAGGGCGTCGCGATCTCGACCGTGCGCACCCAGATCCAGAGCATCCGCGCGAAATCGGGCGCCGACAGCATCGGCGAGCTGCTGCGCCAGCTCGCGCTGCTGCCGCCGCTGATGTCGGCCTTGCGGATGGACTTTAACTAGGGGTCGCCGACCGGACGCCAACTTCGTCCGGAGGCGCATGCGGCGCCCGTATCATCGCGGCGAGCGCCATGCTGCGGCGCGCAGAGCCACGATGGACGAAGCAACGACGACCTCCGAGCCCGGCTGGAACCAGCTCCCGCCGGCCCTGCGCGCGCTCGCGCTGCGCGGCACCGCCCGCAGCTACCGCCGCGGCACCCTGCTGATCGAGGAAGGCGCCAGCGGCGACAGCCTCTACCTGATCCTTGCCGGGTCGCTGCGCGTGTTCGGCTGCGACCAGCGCGGCCGCGAGGTGACCTACGGCGTCTACGGCCCCGGCGAGTACGTCGGCGAGATGAGCCTCGACGGCGAGCCGCGCTCGGCCAGCGTGATCTGCGAGGCCGACACGCGCTGCGTGCTGCTCACCCGCGCGAGCCTGCTCGCGCATATCGCGGCCCAGCCCGAGTTCGCGCTCGAGCTGCTGACCAAGGTGATCCGCCGCGCGCGCGCGGCGACGCTGTCGACCAAGCAGCTCGCGCTCAACGACGTCTACGGCCGCCTGAAGTCGCTCGTCGAGACGCTCGCCGACGAGACCGGCGAGATCCGCCTCACGCACCAGGCCATGGCGCAGCGCCTCGGCTGCTCGCGCGAGATGGTCTCCAAGCTCGTCAAGGACCTCGAGCACGGCGGCTACCTCGAGCGCATCGCGAACGGCCGCTACCGCCGCCTGCGCAATCTGCCGGCGCGCTGGTAGAAGACAAACCTAGACGCTGCGCTCAGGCCGGCGGCGGCGCCGGCAGCGGCGACGCGACCGGGAAGCGCAGCGGCGGCCTGGGCGCGGCCGCGTAGAGCGCGGCGACGCGCGGCAGGTTGCGGCTCAGCTCGGCGCTGCGCGTCGCGCCCGACGGGTGCGTCGCCAGATAGGCCGGCGGCGCGCCGCTCGCCCCCATCTTCCGCCACAGGCTCAGCGCCGCGGCCGGGTCGTAGCCGGCGCGCGCGGCGAGCTCCATGCCGACGAGGTCGGCCTCGCTCTCGTCCGCGCGGCTGAAGCGCAGCGTGAGCAGCTGGCCGCCCATCTGCAGCAGCGTGTCGCCGACGTTGCCGAAGCCGAGCAGGGTCGACAGCGCGGCGACGCCGAGCCGCGTCGTGCCGGTCTTCGCGAGGCGCGCACGCGCGTGCTCGCGCAGCGCGTGCGCGATCTCGTGGCCCATCACGATCGCGACCTCGGCGTCGCTCAGGCGCAGCCTCTCGAGGATGCCGTAGAAGAACAGGATCTTGCCGCCGGGCAGGCACATCGCGTTGAGTTGCGGGCTCGCGATCGCGTTGACCTCCCAGCGCCATTGCGACGCGCGCGGGTTCCACGCGGACGCGAACGGGATCAGCCGCGCCGCGATCGCGCGCAGCCGCTCGAGCTGCGCCTGGCCGGGCGGCAGCAGCGCGTGCGCCTGGGCGGCCTGGGCCAGGAGCTGCCGGTATTGCTGGGCGCCGGCCGCCTCGACCTGGGCGGCCGGCACGAGCCGCACGAACCAGCTCGGTTCGCCGACCGGCACGCCGTCGCGCGCGGGCTGCCTGTCCTTGCAGCCGGCCGCGGCCAGCGCGGCGGCGCCGAACAGCGCACGCCGCGTCAGGACGGTGGATTCAGGGCGCACGGGCATCGGCGCGCGGCAGGCAAGGAGACGGCATCGCGCCATTGTCGCGGCGGCGCCATGCGCTGCGGCGACAATCGCGCCATGACCCGCGATCCCCTGGCCTTTCGCGCCGCCTTGGGGCTGTTCGCCACCGGCGTGACCATCGTCACCGCCCGGGCCGACGACGGCACCCTGGTCGGCCTCACGGCCAACTCCTTCAATTCCGTCTCGCTCGACCCGCCGCTCGTGCTGTGGAGCCTCGCGCGCCGCGCGGGCTCGCTGCCGGTGTTCAGCGGCGGCTCGCATTACGCGATCAACATCCTCGCGGCCGACCAGCGTGGCCTCGCCGAGCGCTTCGCGACGCGCGACATCGACCGCTTCGCCGGCGTCGCCTGGCAGGAGGGCGCCGGCGGCGCGCCGGTGCTCGAGGGCGCGGCGGCGGTGTTCGAGTGCGCGAACCGCAGCCAGTACGAGGAAGGCGACCACGTCATCTTCGTCGGCGAGGTCGAGCGCTGCCGCGCCGACCCGGCGGCCCAGCCGCTGATCTTCCACGGCGGGCGCTACTACACCGAGCTGCCGCTCTAGTGGCGTGAGTTAGAAGTTCGTTGAAATTCTAAAATTTGTCGCCTGTACTCGCATCGTGTGCGAGCGAGTTTGACGGGCCAATGCGTGGTGGAAGACCCAAAGCCGAGCTGACACTCAGTGCCGCGGAGCGTCCGCAGGCGCCCAAATGGGCGCGAACGCACGCAGAATTGGCACCCGCGATGGGCGATATCAGCCTGCCGTGTCCGATTCGCGGACTCCTGCGTTCGCACGGCTCGGCAAACGGGCGTTTTGAAGCTGGTCTGCAGCGGACTCGCTTTGCGGCCGTGGCCGAGATTCGGGGCGGGGCTGAGGCCCATTGCTAATCAGGAGCCGTTCTGCCCGCGTGCGCCACTTGCAAATTAGCTAGAGATTAGCTAACGTTCAAGCATGGCTACACAAGTTATCGGCATGCATGAGGCCAAGAGCACCTTGTCTCAACTCGTGCAGCGGGCTGTGGCCGGAGAAACCATCTACATCGGCCAGCGTGGCCAGGCTCAGGTCAAGATGGTGGCCGTCGGCGAGCCCGCAAAGCAGCCTCGTGTTCTGGGCCGCATGAAGGGCAGGATCAAAGTTCACGGAGACTTCGACGCCCCGTTGCCGGATGACCTGCTGGATCAGCTCGAGGGCGGTCTGTGAGATTGCTGCTTGATACGCACATCATCATCTGGGCACTGGGGGCTGACCCGCGGGTCAAGCACATCGCGGAACGATTGACCGACCCCGACAACGAGGTCTATTTCAGCGTGGCCTCGCTGTGGGAAATGGCGATTAAGGTGGGCACGGGGAAACTTGAGGTCGATGTGGCGGAGTTCCGCGCAGAGGCCTTGGCCACCGGCTTCATGGAGTTGCCGGTGCTGGGGCGGCACATCGAAGCGCTGGCTGGCTTGCCAAATCACCACCGCGATCCGTTCGACCGCCTGTTGGTGGTCCAAGCGGCCTCCGAGCCGATGCGCCTCATCACTGTCGATGCGACGGTGGCCATGTACGGCAACCACATCGAACTGATTTAGGACGCAGGAAAGAGAGCGAGGACTATGTCCACTGCACAGGTCCTCAAGGCAATTGTGAGCTGGCCCCCTGAATGACCGGACACGGGCGCCGCCCGCGCGCACCAGCGCCTCAGTCGTGCCGCGCGAGCGCGAGCAGGCGCTCGACCTCGTCGGCGTGATCGATGCAGTTGCGCTGGTGCCAGCGGCGGATCAGCCACATCGTCGTGCCGATGATCAGGCCGAAGATCGTGATCGCCGTGAACGCGGTCAGGCCCAGGCGCGTGAAGCCCGTGTAGATTGCGCCGAGGCCGAGGATGCAGGCCTGCTCGTTGAAGTTCTGCACCGCGATCGAGCGGCCCGAGCCCATCAGGTTGTGGCCACGGTGCTGGAGCAGCGCGTTCATCGGCACGACCAGGTAGCCGCCGATCAGGCCCAGCACGATCAGGAACGGGATCGCCGCGCCGAGGTTGCGGATCACGACCAGGCCCATCAGCATCGCGCCCATCACGATGCCGAGCGGGATGACGCGCGTCGCGCGGTCGAGGCGCATCGCGAGCGACGCGACGACGGCGCCGATCGCGGTGCCGATCGCGACGACGCCGGCGAGGTTCGAGGCCTGCGTCGTCGAGTAGCCGAGCGCCGCGGTGGCCCAGGGGAACAGGATGATGCGCAGATTGCCCGAGGCGCCCCAGAACAGCGTCGTCGTCGCGAGCGAGATCTGGCCGAGCTTGTCGCGCCAGAGTTTGGAGTTGCACACCGCGAAGTCGCCCAGCAGGCCGCCGAAGCTGTGCTCGATCGGCTGCAGCGGCGCCGTGGTGCGCGGGATGTAGAGGTTGAACACGGCGGCGACGACGTAGAGCACGGTGAGGCTCGCGATCGCGGCGAGCGGCGGGGTGTCGATGCCGGTGTCGATGAACGGGATGTCGATCGCGAGCAGGTGCGGCGCGATATGCGGGCCGATGAGCTGGCCGCCGAGCACGACGCCGAGGATGATCGACGCGATCGTCAGCCCCTCGATCCAGCCGTTCGCCTGCACGAGCTGCGAGGGCGGCAGCAGCTCGGTCAGGATGCCGTACTTGGCCGGCGAGTAGGCGGCCGCGCCGAGCCCGACGACCGCGTAGGCGAGCAGCGGGTGCACGCCGAACAGCATCATCAGGCAGCCGACGATCTTGATGAGGTTCGAATAGAACATCACCTGACCCTTGGGCACGGCGTCGGCGAACGCGCCGACGAAAGGCGCGAGCACGACGTAGAACAGCGCGAACATCGGCACCAGCGCCGGGATCTCCCAGGCGGGAGCGTTCTGCGTCTTCAACAGTTCGACGGCGCCGACCAACAGGGCTTGATCTGCCAGCGAGCTGAAGAACTGCGCTGACATGATGATGAAAAAGCCACGTTTCACTGATCGCGTTCCATTGCGCTCGGATGAGCCGCGGGTTTATAGCATGCGCTATCCGCGTCCAGGCCGCTTGACGACGGGGCCCGAACGGCGCTAACGCTGCCCGGCCGGGGCACGGGCCTACCCCGTATTCGCGGGGTTAGCGGCTATTCTTGCGGCCATGGAAATCCGCCTCGACGACCTCCGCGACCCCGCGATCCACGCGCTGCTCGAAGAGCACCTGGCCGACATGCGCCGGATCTCGCCGCCCGAAAGCGTGCACGCGCTCGACCTCGAGCGCCTGCGCCGCCCCGAGATCAGCTTCTGGAGCGTCTGGGACGGCACAAGCCTGCTCGGCTGCGGCGCGCTCAAGCAGCTGTCGGCCGGCCACGGCGAGGTCAAGTCGATGCGCACCGTCGCCGCGCAGCGCGGCCGCGGCGTCGCGCGCACGGTGCTCGCGCATATCGTCGCGACGGCGCGCGAGCGCGGCCTCGCGCGCCTGAGCCTCGAGACCGGCCCGCAGGCCTTCTTCGCGCCCGCGCACCGGCTCTACGCATCCTTCGGCTTCGCGCCCTGCGGCCCGTTCGACGGCTATGTCGAGGATCCGTTCAGCGTGTTCATGACGCTCGAGCTGTAATCCGCGCGCCGGCGATCCTTGCGAGAATGCGGCCATGCCCCGCCCGATCGAAGCCCTGATCCACCCCGGCGCCATCGCGCGCAACATCGCGCGCGCGCGCGCCGCCAGCCCCGACGCGAAGGTCTGGGCCGTCGTCAAGGCGAACGCCTACGGCCACGGCATCGAGCGCGTGTTCGACGCGCTGCGCGGCGCCGACGGCGTCGCGCTGCTCGACCTCGCCGAGGCCGAGCGCGTGCGCGCCCTCGGCTGGCGCGGCCCGGTCCTGCTGCTCGAGGGCTGCTTCGAGGCGCGCGACCTCGAGCTGTGCTCGCGCTTGCGCCTGTGGCACGCGGTGCACTGCGAGCAGCAGATCGACTGGCTCGCGATGCACAAGACCCACGAGCCGCACCGCGTGTTCCTAAAGCTCAACAGCGGCATGAACCGGCTCGGCTTCACGCCGCAGGCCTTCCGCGCCGCCTGGGCGCGCCTCGACGCGCTGCCGCAGGTCGACGAGATCTCGCTGATGACGCATTTCTCGGACGCCGACGCCAAGCGCCTCGGCGCCGACGGCATCGCCGCCCAGCTCGCCGCGTTCGAGGCCGCGACGCGCGACCTGCCCGGCGAGCGCTCGCTGTGCAACAGCGCGGCGACGCTGCGCCACGCGGCGCGCGCGGGCGGCGACTGGGTCCGCGCGGGCATCATGATCTACGGCGGCGTACCCGACTACCCCGAGCACGACGCCGCGCATTGGGACCTCGCGCCGGCGATGACGCTGCGCTCGCGCGTGATCGGCGTGCAGCAGCTCGCGCCCGGCGACACGGTCGGCTACGGCAGCCGCTTCCAGGCGGAGTCGGCGATGCGCATCGGCATCGTCGCCTGCGGCTACGCCGACGGCTACCCGCGCCACGCGCCGACCGGCACGCCGGTGCTCGTCGACGGCCGGCGCACGCGCGTCGTCGGCCGCGTGTCGATGGACATGCTCGCGGTCGACCTCAGCGAGCTTCCCGACGCCGGCTTCGGCAGCGAGGTCACGCTCTGGGGCCATGGGCCGCGCGGCACGCAGCTCGGCGTCGACGAGGTCGCGCTCGCGGCCGGCACGATCGGCTACGAGCTGATGTGCGCGCTCGCCCCGCGCGTCCCGGTGTCCGTCGACAACCGGGCTTAGCCGGACCCTCAGGGCCGCGTCGCGACGTACACGCTCGCGAGGCTCAGGCCCATGCCGACGACCGCGAGCGGCGTCGGCTGCCAGCCCTCGAGCAGCGCCGAGACGACCAGCGCGAGCACCGGGATGATCACGCTCGTGAGCGCCGCGCGCGCCGGCCCCTGCGCCTGGGCGAGCTTGAAGTACAGCACGAAGGCGAGCACCGAGCCCGCGGCCGCAAGGTAGAGCAGGCTGCCGACGTAGGCGGGCGTGAGCGCGAAATGCAGGCCCTGGCCGTTCACCGCGGCGAGCCCCACCAGGAACACCGAGCCGTAGCCCATGCACCAGGCGAGCACCGGCACGAGCGGCAGGCCGCGGCGCGTGAGCGTCAGCGTCAACATATTGCCGACGCAGGCCGCGGCGACCGCGCCCAGGCCGATCGCCATGCCCAGGCCGGCCGCGGGCCGCGCGCCGCTGCTCGCGATCTCGGGCCAGAACACCAGCGCGACGCCGGCCACGCCGCCGGCCGTCGCGAGCAGGAAGCGCGGCGAGCTGCGCTGCTTGAACACGAAGCGCGCGAGCAGCGCGTTGCCGAACACCATCAGGCAGAACAGCACGGCGACGAGGCCGCTCGGCACGCGCGCCTCGGCCTCGTAGACGCCGAGGTAGTTGCCGCTGTACTGGATCACCCCGTCGACGGCCATCAGCGCATGGGCGCGCCAGCCGAACGCGAGCGACTCGCAGCGCGCGCGCGCGAGGCCCGCGAGCATCAGCGCCGCGAGGCCGAAGCGCCAGGCCACCGAGTTCAGCGCCGGCACGCCGCTGTCGAGCTGGAACAGGATCACGTGCCAGGTGCTCGCCCAGATCAGCGTCGGCCCCCAGAAGAGCCAGCGCGAGTGCTTCGCGTCCATCACTTCTTGAAGGTCGCGAGCAGCACGCCGACGCCGACGAACAGCGCGCCGAACACGCGGTTGATCGCCTTCAGGTGCGCGGCCGAGCGCAGTTGCTTGAGCACGCGCGCGGCGAGCAGCGTGTAGCCGGCCATCACGACGAGGTCGGTGAACGCGAGCGTCGCGGCGATCACGCCGTACTGGCGCGGCAGGCTGCCCTGCAGGTCGAGGAACTGCGGCACGACGGCGAGCAGGAATACCGTCGCCTTGGGGTTCAGCGCGTTGACGATCCAGCCGCGCAGCACGAGCTCGCGGCGCGTCGCGCTCGCCGCCCCGGTCGGCGCCGCGACCAGGGGCCGGGCCGGCGCGCGCCACTGCTGGACGCCGAGCCAGACCAGGTAGGCCGCGCCCAGCCATTTGACGGTCGTGAACGCGAGCGCCGACGCCGCGATCAGCGCGCCCAGGCCGAGTCCGACGACGAAGACCTGGGTGAGCACGCCGAGGATCAGGCCGAAGGTCGTGAAGTAGCCGCGCCGGAAGCCGTGGCGCAGCCCGGCCGTCATCGCCGCGATCGCGCCGGCGCCCGGCGACAGGCTGATCGCCCACGAGGCCGCGAAGAGGGTGAGCCAGAGACTGAATTCCATGGCCGGGATTGGAGCATGGGCCGGCGCACGGCTTGTCAGTAGCGCGTCGTCAGGTTCAGCCAGCTATCGGGCAGCCAGTCGTTGACACGCGCCTCGAGCCATTTGTCGGCGCCGCCGAGGATCGCGAGGCCGACGAGCAGCAGCAGCACGCCGAGCCACTGCTTGCTGCGCTCGCCGCCGTCGAGCACGCGCCGCCGCACGCGTTCGAACAGCGCGCGCGACGCGTAGGCCGCGAGCACGAGCGGCACCGCCGCGCCGACGCCGAACAGGCCGAGGATCGCGGCGCCGCGCAGGGCGCCACCCTCGGTCGCGACGAGCGTCAGCGCGACGCCGAGCAGCGGCCCCGAGCAGGGGCTCCAGATCAGGCCCAGCAGCGCGCCGGTCAGCAGCGCCGTGAGCAGCGCGCCGGCCGCCGATGCGCTGCGCGCGCCCCCGGCGAGGCCATCGCTCGCGCGATTCGCGCCGCTCGCGAGCGGGCTGATCCATTGCGTGAAGCGTTCGTTCAGCGCGGGCACGAGCAGGACCACGCCGAACGCGATGAGCGCCCAGGCGCTCGCGACGCGAACGCGCTGCGGCGTCAGGCCCAAGGCGTCGCCGGCGACGCCGAGCAGCAGGCCGGCCAGCGCGAAGCTCAGCGCGAGGCCGACCCCCATCGCGAGCGGCGCCGCGCGGTGGCGCTGCTGCGCACCGCCGAGCACGAGCGGCAGCAGCGGGAACACGCAGGGCGACAGCGTCGTCAGCGCGCCGGCGACGAGGGCGAGGCCGGCCGAGGCGGTGGGCAGCGCCACGCGGCCTCAGTTCGCCTTGGCGCCGTCGAAGGCCGCGCGCAGCACCTCGCGCAGGCCGTCGACGTCGCTCACGCCGGTGATACGGTATTTCTCGGCCTTGCCGCGGTAGACGATCAGCGTCGACTGCGCGCGCACCTTGAGCTGCTGCTCGAGCGCCTGCTCGTGGTCGTAGTCGACGACGTAGATCGTCAGGCCGAGATCCTTGTCGGCCTTGAGCTTGCCGAAGGCCTTGTCCTGGGCGCGGCAGGTCGGGCACCAGTCGGCGTGGAACTGCAGCGCGACCGGCGCGCCGGCGGCCTGCGCCTTCGCGAACGCGGCCGGGTCGTAGGGCGTCAGCGTCAGCGCGTGGGCCAGGCCGCCGAGGGCCAGCGCGGCGGCGGTGGCGAGGCCGCGCAGCCAGGTCCTGTTCGTCTGGTTCATGAGGGGTCCTTTCGGGCGCGCCGGGGCGGCGCATCGCCCAAGGTCGGTTGACGAGGCGCAGACCTTACACCCGCGCCGAACGCCGCGTCGCCGGGACGGCCATGGCGGCCCCCTTAAGATGCGCGGGCCATGACGACGCCCACCCACCCCGCCCCGCTGCGCGGCGCTGCCCGATGAGCTGGCAGGAACGCGCGCTGCACTTCGACTGCGAAGGCGAGGCCCTGATCGGCGTGCTCGGCGAGCCGCCGTTCGGCGTCGCGCCGCACCCGGTGGGCGTGCTGATCGTCGTCGGCGGGCCGCAGTACCGCGTCGGCAGCCACCGCCAGTTCGTGCTGCTCGCGCGCGCGCTCGCCGCGGCCGGCCACCGCGTGCTGCGCTTCGACTACCGCGGCATGGGCGACAGCGCCGGCGCGCCGCGCGACTTCCGCGGCGCGACGCCCGACATCGCCGCCGCGCTCGACGCGTTCGCGCAGGCCTGTCCGGGCCTCGAGCGCGTCGCGCTCTGGGGCCTGTGCGACGCGGCCTCGGCCGCCCTGCTCTACTGCGACGAGCGCGGCGCCGACGCGCGCGTCGCCGGCCTGTGCCTGCTCAACCCCTGGGTGCGCTCCGAGGCCGGCCTCGCGCGCGCCCAGGTCAGGCATTACTACCTGCAGCGCCTGCGCGAGCCGGCGTTCTGGCGCAAGCTGCTCGCCGGCAAGGTCGCGCGCACGGCCGCGACCGAGCTCGTCGCGAAGCTGCGGCTCGCGCGCGCGGCCGGCAAGGCCGACAAGCGCCCGAGCCCCGCCGACGCGCCGTTCCAGGCGCGCATGGCGCGCGCCTGGCGCGAGCGGCCCGCGCTGCCGCGCCTGCTGATCCTCAGCGGTCGCGACCTCACGGCCAGGGAATTCGTCGACCACGCGGCGAACGCGCCCGACTGGCGCGGCCTGCTCGAGCAGCCGGCGGTGCGCCGCGTCGACCTCGCCGCAGCCGACCATACCTTCTCGACGGCGGCCTGGCGCGGCGAGGTCGAGCGCCTGTGCGTCGACTGGCTCGCCGCGCTCGCTTGAAGCAAGAAGCCCCCCAGATGACTCCCGCGCGATGAGCAAGGACAGCAAGCCTCCGAAGTCCGTCTACACCTGTTCCGACTGCGGCGCGACGAGCCCCAAGTGGCTCGGCCGCTGCCCGGGCTGCGGCGCCTGGAACACCCTCGTCGAGGGCGTCGCCGAGACGGCCGGCAAGAACCGCTACCAGGCGCTCGCGCGCAGCCAGCCGGTCGCCACGCTCAGCGAGATCGAGGCGAGCGACTTCGAGCGCACGCCGACCTCGCTCGACGAGCTCGACCGCGTGCTCGGCGGCGGCATCGTCGCGGGCGGCGTCGTGCTGATCGGCGGCGACCCGGGCATCGGCAAGTCGACGCTGCTGCTGCAGGCCGTCGACGCGCTGTCCAGGACCCTGCCCGTGCTCTACGTGACCGGCGAGGAGTCGGGCGCCCAGGTCGCGCTGCGCGCGCGCCGGCTCGGCCTCGACGGCAGCGCGGTGCGCGTGCTCGCCGAGATCGGCCTCGAGAAGATCCTCGCCGCGATCGAGGCCGAGCGGCCGGCCTTCTGCGTGATCGACTCGATCCAGACGCTCTACTCCGAGCAGCTCGCGTCGGCGCCCGGCTCGGTCGCCCAGGTGCGCGAATGCGCGGCCCAGCTCACGCGCGCGGCCAAGGCGGGCGGCTGCGCGATCGTGCTCGTCGGCCATGTCACCAAGGAAGGGTCGCTCGCGGGCCCGCGCGTGCTCGAGCACATCGTCGACACGGTGCTCTATTTCGAGGGCGACACGCATTCGAGCTTCCGCCTCGTGCGCGCGATCAAGAACCGCTTCGGCGCCGTCAACGAGATCGGCGTGTTCGCGATGACCGAGAAGGGCCTCAAGGGCGTCGCGAACCCGAGCGCGATCTTCCTGTCGACCCACGCCGAGCCGGTGCCGGGTTCCTGCGTGCTCGTCACGCTCGAGGGCACGCGGCCGCTGCTCGTCGAGCTCCAGGCCCTTGTCGACAGCGGCGGCGTGAGCCCGCGGCGCCTGTCGGTGGGCCTCGAGCGCGACCGCCTCGCGATGCTGCTCGCCGTGCTGCACCGCCACGCGGGCGTCGCGACCGGCGACCAGGACGTGTTCGTCAACGCGGTCGGCGGCGTGCGCATCAGCGAGCCCGCGGCCGACCTCGCCGTGCTGCTCGCGATCCAGAGCTCGCTGCGCGGCCGGCCGCTGCCGCGCGGCTTCATCGCGTTCGGCGAGGTCGGCCTCGCCGGCGAGGTGCGGCCCGCGCCGCGCGGCCAGGAGCGCCTGAAGGAGGCCGCCAAGCTCGGCTTCACGGTCGCGCTCGTGCCCAAGGCGAACGCGCCGAAGAAGCCCATCGAGGGGCTCACCGTGCACGCGATCGAGCGCGTCGAGCAGGCCGCGCAGCTGCTGCGCGAGCTCGGCGGCTGAGCCTTGTCAGTGCCGCTCGGGCCGCGCCGCGCGGCCCGCGAGCAGCTGGCGCCCGGCGCGCTTGTGGTCGTACATCGCGGCGTCGGCGGCCTTGGTCAGCGTGAGCTCGTCGGCCCCGTCGTCGGGGTACATCGCGAGGCCCAGCGAGCAGGTGATCTCGATGCGCTGCCCCGACAGCTCCATCGGCTGTGCGACCTGGCTGTAGATCTTGTCGCCGACGCGGCGCGCGGTCTCGCGCGTGACCGGGCCGGTCAGCAGCACGACGAACTCGTCGCCGCCGATGCGCCCGACCGTATCGGTCTCGCGCACGCAGTTGCGGATGCGCCGCGCGACGGTCTGCAGCAGCTGGTCGCCGACCGCGTGGCCGTGCAGGTCGTTGATGGGCTTGAAACGGTCGAGGTCGAGCAGGATCAGGCCGACGTTCTCGTGGTAGCGCCGCGCGTTCGCGATCGCGAAGTGGAAGCGTTCGCCGAAATGCGCGCGGTTCGCAAGCTCGGTCAGCGGGTCGTGCAGGGCCATGAAGCGCACCCGCTCCTCGGACAGGCGGCGCGCGTTGATGTCCGACAGCGTGCCGATCAGGCGCAGCGCGCGGCCCGCCGCGTTGCGCTCGGCGACCGTGCCGCGGCAGAGCACCCAGCGCCAGTCGAGCTCGCCCTTGACGCGGAACTCGCTGATGAAGGTGTCGGTCTCGCCGCGCAGGCAGTGGCGCAGCTCGGCGCGCACGCGCTCGCGGTCGTCGGGGTGGATCTGCGCGCCGCATTGCACGGGCAGCGGTTCGACGGCCAGCTGTGCCAGGCCGAGCAGCTCGCGGCAGCGCTCGGACATGGAAATGGTGTCGGCCGCGAGGTGCCAGTCCCACAGCCCGTCGCCGGCGCCCTCGATCGCGAGCGCCCAGCGCTGCTCGCTGTCGCGCAGCGACTGGGTCATGCGCACGGCGAGCGCCTGGGCGCGCTCGCGCACGGTCATGATCGACCAGGCCAGCGCGGCGAGCAGCAGCGAGGGCACCAGGCCGGCGAGGAGTTCGGTGCGGCCGATCGACCGGCCATGGGTGCTCAGGTTGGCCCACCAGGCCACGCTGGCGCCCAGCGCCGCGACGAGGACGAGCAGGGGCACGCCGAAGCGGCGCATCCAGCGTCCACCGTCCTGTGCAATCACGTTCGCTCCCTTGCGAACCCAAACCCTGCTTCGCCCATGGCTCTGCCTCTGGTCTGACCCGGCCATAACCGGGAAACCGTAGAGGATAACGCTTAGTCCCGCCCAGCGGTCAAGCGTCGGCGAGAATCGGCAGGGTTTTGGCCACACAAGCAGGGCAATGCGGTTCGCAAAGATTTTGGGCGTGATGTTGTTGGCAGCAATCGCGCTGTTCGGCGCCGGCGCGCTGGCCGGCTGGCAGGGCGTGATGCTCGTCGCCTGCGCGTTCGTCGGCTGGCTGCTCGTGCAGTTCCGCCGCCTGATGCGCGTGATGGACGAGGCCGGCCGCGCGCCGCTCGGCGCGGTGGCCGACGCCGCGGCGCTCGACGCGCAGCTGCGCGCCGGCATGAAGCTCGAGGAACTCGTCGCGCTCACGCGCAGCCTCGGCGCGAAGACCGCGGCGGCCGAGCCGACCTACGCGTGGACCGACCCGGGCGGCACCCGCGTCGAGGTCGTGCTCGCGCAGCGTCGTGTCGCATCCTGGCGCCTCGTCAAGCCCGCGCCGGACGGCGCGGCCCCATAAAATGGGCGGCTCACCCCGCTGAAGAGACTGGAGTTCCCGATGTCCATGGACGACCGCGACGGCAAGATCTGGATGGACGGCCGGCTCGTCGACTGGCGCGACGCCAAGATCCACGTGCTGACCCATACGCTGCACTACGGCTGCGGCGCGTTCGAGGGCGTGCGCGCCTACAAGACGCCCAAGGGCACGGCGATCTTCCGCCTGCGCGAGCACACCGAGCGCCTGTTCAACAGCGCGAAGATCCTGCGCATGAAGATCCCGTTCACGATCCAGGAGGCCGAGGACGCGCAGAAGGCCGTCGTGCGCGAGAACCGGCTCGAGAGCTGCTACCTGCGCCCGCTGACCTGGATCGGCGCCGAGAAGCTCGGCGTGAGCCCCAAGGGCAACCGGGTCCACCTGATGGTCGCGGCCTGGGCCTGGGGCGCCTACCTCGGCGAGGAAGGCCTCAAGCGCGGCATCCGCGTCAAGACCAGCAGCTATACGCGCCACCACGTGAACATCACGATGACGCAGGCCAAGGCGGTCAGCAACTACACGAACTCGATCCTCGCGAACATGGAAGCCACCGACGACGGCTACGACGAGGCGCTGCTGCTCGACGCGTCGGGCTTCGTCTCGGAAGGCGCGGGCGAGAACCTGTTCATCATCAAGAACGGCGTCGTCTACACGCCCGACCTGTCGGCCGGCGCGCTCAACGGCATCACGCGCAACACGATCTTCGCGATCTGCCAGGACCTCGGCCTCAAGCTCGTCGAGAAGCGCATCACGCGCGACGAGGTCTATATCTGCGACGAGGCCTTCTTCACCGGCACGGCCGCCGAGGTCACGCCGATCCGCGAGTTGGACCGCATCGAGCTGGGCAGCGGCAGCCGCGGCCCGATCACCGAGAAGATCCAGTCCGCGTTCTTCGACATCGTGGGCGGCCGCAACCCCAAGTACGCCGAATGGCTGACGCCGGTCTGAGCTGACGTCGCCCCCCAACCAGGAATCCTCATGAGCATCGAAAACAAATCCGTCGTCGAAGTCAGCGCCGCCGAGGTCCAGGGCCCCGGCGTGGTCTTCTGCCCGAACCCCAGGATGGCGCTGTGGAGCAACCACCCGAAGGTCTTCATCGACATCACCCACGAAGGCGGCGGCAAGTGCCCGTACTGCGGCACGGTCTACCAGCTCAAGGCCGGCGAAAAGCTCGCCCACGCCCACTAAGCCGGGCGCCGACGTGCCGATCCGCTCCAAGGCCGCGCAGGCCGCCCTGCTGGCCACGCCCGACGACACCGAGCTGCAGTTCTACGAGGCGCTGCAGCACGGCGACCTCGAGCGCCTGATGGACGTCTGGGCCGACGAGGAGGAAATCGCCGTCGTCCACCCGGGCGGGCCGCGCCTGGTCGGCCACGGCGCGATCCGCGCGGCGTTCACGGCGCTGTTCGAGCATGGCCGCAACGTCAACGCGGCGCCCGAGAGCGTGCGGCGCCTGCGCGTTGGCGACACCGCGATCCACCATGTGCTCGAGCGCGTGCTCGTCCAGGGCCCGCAGGGCGCCCAGCCGGCCTGGGTCATCGCGACCAACGTCTACCTGAACACCGCGCGCGGCTGGCGCCTCGTGCTGCACCACGCGAGCCCGGGCACGGGCCACGAGGTCCAGGAGTTGGCCGAGGAGCCGACGACCTTGCACTGATGCAGTACCGCGCTCCGTGCTGGCTGCCCGGCGGCCACGCCCAGACGATCTGGTCCTCGCTGTACGCACGCAGCAGCCATGGCGCGCTGCCGTGGCGGCGCGAGCGCTGGGACACGCCCGACGGCGACTTCGTCGACGTCGACTGGCTCGACGCCGAACGCCCCGACGCGCCGCTGCTCGTGCTGTTCCACGGCCTCGAGGGCAGCTCCGACAGCCATTCCTCGCGCGCGTTCGCGAGCGTCGCGCGGGCGCGCGGCTGGCGCTTCGCCCTGCCGCATTTCCGCGGCTGCTCGGGCGAGCTCAACCGCGCGCCGCGCGCCTACCACTCGGGCGACTACGCCGAGGTCGGCTGGATGCTCGCGCGCCTGCGCGCGGCCCACGCGGGCGGCCCGCTCGTCGCGGCCGGCGTCTCGCTCGGCGGCAATGCGCTGATGCGCTGGGCCGCCGAGGCCGGCAACACGGCGCGCGACAGCGTGCGCGCGGTCGCGTCGGTGTGTTCGCCGCTCGACCTCACGGCCTGCGGGATCGCGATCGGCCAGGGCTTCAACCGCCTCGTCTACACGCGCATGTTCCTCGCGACGATGGTGCCCAAGGCGATGCGCAAACTCGCCCAGCACCCGGGCCTGTTCGACGGCGAGCGGCTCGCGTCCGTGCGCACGATCGAAGAGTTCGACGACTGCTTCACGGCGCCGCTGCACGGCTTCAGCGGCGTGCGCGACTACTGGGCGCGCGCGGCGGCCAAGCCGCTGCTGCACCGCATCGCCCTGCCCGCGCTCGCGCTGCACGCGCGCAACGACCCCTTCGTGCCCGCCGCGAGCCTGCCGCGCGCCGGCGAGGTCGGCCCCAACCTCACGCTGTGGCAGCCGGCCGCGGGCGGCCATGTCGGCTTCCCCGCCGGCCGGCCGCCGGGCCAGGTGTTCACGATGCCCGAGCAGGTCTGCGCCTGGCTCGCGCAGGCGCTGTAAATTCGCGCCATGGACGAGATCGTCAAGGCCGCGCTCAGGAAGTGGCCGAACGTGCCGCATTGCTACGGCTGGCTCGCGCTCGACGCGCGCGGCGACTGGTATATGCGCGACGAGCGCATCCAGCACGCGGGGCCGTTCCCGGCCGTCAAGGGCAGCCGCATCACGCACGAGAAGCTGCGCGAGTTCATCGAGCGCAACTACCTCTCCGACGACTCGGGCGCCTGGTTCTTCCAGAACGGCCCGCAGCGCGTCTACGTCGAGCTCGAGGCCGCGCCCTGGGTCTGGCGCGTCGCGGGCGAGACGGTCACGAGCCATACCGGCGTCGCGACGAGCGCGCAGGCCTGCTGGATCGACGAGCTGGACCGCCTGTTCCTGGGCACGCCGCTGGGCCTGGGGATCGTCCACAGCCTCGACATGCTCGACGCGGCGGCGCTGGTCGAGCGGGGCCACTGGGATCCGCAGCCGATCGCGCACGCCGAGCTGCTTGAGCGCCACGGCGTGACGCTCGCGCCGCAGCCCTGAGCCCGTTTCAGCGCTTGCGCCGCGGCGGCGGCGCCTCGTGGTCCTGGCTCGCGCGCAGGCGGCCGATCGCGGTCCACCAGGCGTCGACCTTGGCCTGGAGCTCCGGCGGCAGGCCGTCGTGGACGATCGGGAAATAGTCGAGCGACGCGTAGGCACGCGGCAGCACGACGAGGTCGGCGAGCGCGGGGTCGCGCAGGGCGTACTCGACCTCCTCCTGCAGCGCGAGCACGAGGTCGACGCGCCGCGCCTCGAGCTTGGCGAGCACCTGGTGCGTCGACAGCGCCGCGTCGTCCTGGCGCAGGCCCAGCGCCGCGAAACGATCGGCCACCACAAAGAACGAGGTCCGCGTGCCGACGAGCAGCGGCTGCCCCGGCGCCGCGCCGCTGATGCGCGTGCCATCCCAGTCGTAGGCCGCATCGGCGCGGCGCACCCAGATCAGGTTCAGGCGCGCGATGCGCCGGCCGTAGTCGACCGCGCCGCCCTTCATCGGCAGGCGGCCGCGCCCCTCGGCCCCGGCCGGCGTAAGGATGATGGAGTCGACCTCGCCGCGCTCGAACATGCCGCTGCAGCGCCGCAGCGGATAGCGCAGCAGCAGCACCGACAGGCCGACCTCGCGGCCCGCGTCGGTCAGGCGCTGCTCGACCAGGCCCGGGTGGTTGGGGTCGCCCGACAGATAGGGCGGCACGACGATGTCGGTCGAGCAAACGCGCCAGACGAACGGCTCGGCATCGGCCGCGGCGCAGGCGCACAGCCCGGCGACCGCTGCAGCGACCAGCCCGACGCACCTCGCGAGGAAACCCTGCCGAAAGCCAAGCATGGGGCCAGCATAGCGAGCCGCCCCGCCCGCGCCAAGCCGGGGCGGGCCTCAGGCGCGGCGCAGCGCGTCGAGCGGAATGCGCAGGTAGCGCAGGCCGTTGGCCTCGGGCGCGGGCAGTTCGCCGGCCTGGACGTTGACCTGCAGCGCCGGCAGGATCAGCGCCGGCACGCCGAGCTGGGCGTCGCGCTTCTCGCGCATCGCGACGAAGGCGTCCTCGTCGATGCCGTCGCGCACGTGGATGTTGGCGGCGCGCTGCTCGGCCACCGTCGTGGCCCAACGCACCGCGCGCGTCGGCGGCGGGTAGTCGTGGCAGACGAAGATCCGCGTCGCCTCGGGCAGCGCGAGCAGGCGCCGCATCGAGCGGTACAGGGTGCGCGCGTCGCCGCCGGGGAAGTCGGCGCGCGCGCTGCCGAGGTCGGGCATGAACAGCGTGTCGCCGACGAACACGAGCTCGGCGCCGGGGCCGCTCAGGTGGTAGGCCATGTCGGCCGGCGTATGGCCGGGCACGAGCAGCGCCTCGAGCTCGAGCGAGCCGACCCGGAAGCGCTCGCCGTCCTTGAACAGGTGGTCGAACTGGCTGCCGTCGGGCAGGAAGTTGCGCTCGAGGTTGAAGAGCTTCTGGAACGTCGCCTGGACCTCGCGGATGCGCTCGCCGATCGCGATGCGGCCGCCGCAGCGGCGCTGCAGGTGGCGCGCGGCCGACAGGTGGTCGGCGTGGGCGTGGGTCTCGAGGATCCAGTCGACGCCGAGGCCCTCGGCCGCCGCGTAGTCGGCCATCGCGTCGGCCGAGCGCGTCGAGGTCGCGCCCGCGTGCGGCTCGAAGTCGAGCACCGGGTCGATCAGCGCCGCACGGCGCGTCGCCGCGTCCCACAGCACGTAGGACAGCGTGCCGGTCTGCACGTCGTGGAAGGCCCTGACGCGCGCCGGGCCGCAGGCCGCTGCCAGGCCGCTCTGGTCGTTTATCATTTTATGATTATATAAATTGATGAACTGTTTCGCCGCCCCGCCATGCCCCGCGCCACCATCGACCCCGAACGCCTGCGCCTCGGCGCGGCCCAGGCCGTCGCGACGCTGAAGCTGCTCGGCCACGAGGCGCGCCTGCTGCTGCTGTGCCAGATCGCGCAGCGCGAGTGCAGCGTCGGCGAGCTCGAGGCCCTGCTCGACATCCGCCAGCCGACGCTGTCGCAACAACTCGGCATTCTGCGCCGCGCGGGCGCCGTGCACACGCGCCGCGAGGGCAAGACCATCCACTACCGCCTCGCCGACGCCGAGCTGCTCGAGCTCGTGCGCCTGCTCGACAAGCTCTACTGCCCCAAGGACGCCTGACCATGACCATCGCGTGGCAAGACTTCACCCCCTGGAGCGCGCTCGCCGGCGGCGCGCTGATCGGCCTCGCCGCGGCGCTGCTGATGCTCGCGAACGGCGAGATCGCCGGGATCAGCGGCATCCTGGGCCGGCTGGTGGGCGGGCCCCGCGCGCCCTGGCGCTTCGCGTTCGTCGCGGGCCTGCTCGTCGCGCCCGAGCTGCTCGCGGCCGTCGCGCCCCGGGTGCCCGGCGCGATCGAGGCCGGGCCGCTGCGCCTGATCGCGGCCGGGCTGCTCGTCGGCGTCGGCACGCGCGTCGGCGCGGGCTGCACGAGCGGCCACGGCGTGTGCGGCCTGTCGCGCGGCTCGCTGCGCTCGCTCGTCGCGACGCTCGCGTTCATGGCGGCCGGCTTCGCGACGGTCTTCGTGCTGCGCCACCTCTGACAACGCAGGAGCCCCCATGCCCATCCTCACCGCCTTCGTCGCCGGCCTCGTGTTCGGCCTCGGCCTGCTCGTCAGCGGCATGAGCGAGCCGGCCAAAGTGCTCGGCTTTCTCGACCTCGGCGGGCGCTGGGACCCGTCGCTGGCCTTCTTGATGGCCGGTGCGATAGTCGTCGCGAGCCTCGGCTACGCGCTCGCGCGCCGGCGCCGGCGCAGCTGGCTCGCGCAAGACCTGAACTGGCCGACCGCACGCGTGGTCGACCGCAGGCTCGTCGTCGGCGCGCTGCTGTTCGGCGTCGGCTGGGGTCTCGCGGGCTTCTGCCCGGGTCCGGCCGTCGTCGCGCTCGGCCAGGGCCGCACGCCGGCGCTGCTCTTCGTCGCGGCGATGCTCGTCGGCATGGCCGGGTTCGCGTGGTGGGAGCGGCGGCGCCCGGGCCGCTAACGGGCGCCCGCCTGGCGGTATTCGGCGTGCGCGGTGAATGCCGCGCGGGCCAGCTCGATATCGGCGCCGGCGATGCGCTGCCCACGGGCGAGCGTTTCCCAAGCGTCCACCGCCGACGCGACCTCTTCGACGATCCCGGCGGCGCGTGCGCGCCGCAGCCCGTAGAACTCGCATGTGCCGAGCACCGTGGCGAGGCTCGGCCGGTTGTCGGTGTCGTCGATGTTCAGTACATGCTCGCCCTTGTCGACGTTCGGATTGACGTCAAACGCCGCGGCCAGCCGCCAGCCCGTCTTGCCGAGGACGAAACCGTGATTGCGCAGATGGTCGTCCCGGTTGCCGATCGCGACATTGAAGGCGACCCGCCGGAACAGCTGTTCGAGGTCGACGTCGGCGTGTTCGGCGTCGCCATGGCCGCGGATGAACTGGGCCAGTTCCAGGTAGCTCGTCCCCTCGCTTTGCTCCTTGCGCAGCAAGGTCATCGCCGAAGCGTAAAAGCGCCGGGCACCGCCGATACGGTCGAAGCGCTGGACGCAGAAGGTATGGAAATCGCTGTTCAGGCGAACGAGCCTCGCCGCCGGCACGTCGACCCTGGCGCGTGCGGCCAGTTCGTGCGCGACGTACTCCCAGGCGCCGATGTCGCGGTCGTCGTCCCTGGCCGGGAACTTCGCGATCCAGCGCGAGCCATGCTCGTCGGTGAAATTGGCTTTGGGCCTGGCCCCGCCCAGCGATGCCCCCGGGGCGACCAGCACGGCAAGCCACCGACGCAAGGCGTCGAGGTCGTCGATGCGGCGCTGGCTGAGTGCGATGGCGACGGCTTCGAGCTCCCGCAAGCTCGTTACCGGCGGGGCCGCCATCGCCTCGTTGTCGAGAAACGCCTGGCTGCCGGCCAGGCGGAAGCGCAGCGCGCCTTGTCGCGTGAGGTCCTGGACGCCGATCAGAAAGTCCCACGCATACAAGGTCCTCGGCGGCCGACCGTCGTCCTTGGCCTGAAGCGCCTCGCGCCGCCTCATCAGCGTCTGGCCCCATCGGTCGGGCGACGAGTCCAGGAAGATGCCGAAATTGCCGAGCTCGGGCTTGGGAAAGAACGGGTGCTCGTCCAGGGACAAGTCAGGATCGAGCGCAAACGCCCACGCGCTCGATAGCCAGGCGCGGTCGTAATGAAACCGGACCTGGCCTCGATCGTGCACGAGGCTGCCCACCCGACAGGCTGGCCCCAGATCGCAGTCGAGCCAGACCTCCAGCATGTCGTCGCGCCCGCTCATCGCGACCCTATCCCTTCGGAGGCTCGGTGGCGGCCGGCGGCTTCGCCGCGCTGCGTCGACGCGACGAGCTGATCGGCGCGGGCGCAAGGGCCAGGTCCTGAAGCTTGCGGCCGACCTTGTCGTCCGCCGCCAGGTGCTGGAGATCGTTTTCGAGGCCCAACGCCGCCAGGACCCGCAGATAGGACCCCAGCGTGGCACCCGGGTCGCCCGCCTCCACCTTGTACAAGGACGTGCGCGAAATTCCAGCGCGCCCGGCCACCGCGGTGCTGCTCAGCTTGCGGCGCAGGCGCGCGAGACGAAGCCGCTCGCCGAGTCCGGCAAGCAGACGCTGCTCCTGCGGAAAAATGACAGGCGGCTTGCTTGGCATGTCAGCCATTTTAGACAATCCACAAATTTATTGTCCAAAATGGCTGACATAGAAATCCATCTGGTGCCAGTAGCGCCGAAAGCAAAAAAGCCGGCGCTGAGGCCGGCTTTCCTGCGCGCGAGACAAGCGTTCAGTTCGGCGCCGAGGCGGCCTCCGGCGGCGTGAACTTGGGCTCGTCGAACTTCGCGCCGCCATGGTCGGCCATGTAGACGACGGCGCGCGCGACCTCGAAGTCGCTGAGGTCGCCGCCGCCCTGGGCCGGCATATTGCCCTTGCCGTGCAGGGCAGAGTGGAGCAGCGCATCGAAGCCCTGGCCGATGCGCGGGCCCCAGGCCGCGGCGTCGCCGAACTTCGGGGCGCCGAGCGCGCCGGCCGCGTGGCAGGCCGAGCAGGTCGACTGGAACACCTGTTCGCCGGTCTTCATCGCGTTGGGATCGGCGGCGTCCTTGACCTCGACGCTCGCGACCGGCGCGATGCGCTCGAGCACCGCCTTGCCCTCAAGGGACTGTTCGGTGCCGGCCGACGGCTTGGTCTCGGAGCTGACCGAGGTGGCCAGCATGATGATCACGGCGATCGGCACGACGAAGGCAAAAACGACGGCCAAGACCAGTTGCTTGGGCGTCTTGATCGGACCCTCGTGGGTCTCGTGTGCTGCGTCGCTCTCTTGTGTTGCGCTCATGAAATCCTCGTAGACACCGGCGATGCGCCAGGCTCGCCGCCAGACTCTGCACAACCCGCGCCACACAGCTTTGTCTCCTGGCACGGGCCGGCGCAGTATAGCCAGCGCTCACGCAGCCGGACCTGGGGTCACTGCTAGAATCCGCAGCGTCGGCGCCCGTAGCTCAATGGATAGAGTACTGCCCTCCGAAGGCAGGGGTTGTTGGTTCGATCCCAACCGGGCGCGCCATACGGATCAAAGACTTAAGCCACCTCGGGGTGGCTTTTGTTTTGGCGGTATGAAAAAAGTATGAAAAACCAGGGGGCACGAACTGACCCTCGCGCG
>JAFAMW010000035.1 GCA_019232985.1 Roseateles sp.
CCAAGGATTGTTCGAGGCCGTCTGGGTCGTCGACGCGGCCACGCACATCGTCGTGGCGGTCAACCCGGCGGCCGAGGCGCTGCTGGGCCTGCCGGCCGCGCAGGTCGTCGGCGCGTCGGTCGAGAATTTCGTCAGCACGCCCGAGGACGCGATGTTCTGGGCCGAAGCCGGCCAGCCCGGCGCGGCCGCAGAGCTCGATTCCGAAACGCTGATGCGCCACGCCGACGGCCACATGCTCTGGGTGCAGCGCCGCGTGCGCTTCGTGCCGGGCGCGGCCAACGGTGCCGGCCAGTGGGTGATCGCGATGAGCGACCTGACCCGCCAGCGCCAGGTCGAGGAAGAACGCGAAGCCCTCGTCGCCGAGCTGCGCGCCACGCTCGAATCGACGGCCGACGCGATCCTCGTCACCGACCTCGCCGGCCGCATGCGCTCGTTCAACAAGCGTTTCGTGACGCTGTGGGACCTGCCCGAAGACCTGCTGCTCGAGCGCAACGATGACGCTGTGCAGCTCTGGATGCGCCGCTCGGTGGCCGATGCCGCCTCGTACGCGCAGCGCCTTACGGCCATCCAGGACGCGCCGTTGCTGCAGAGCTCGGACGTCATCACGCTGATCGACGGCCGCGTCATCGAGCGCGTCTCGCTACCGCAATTCAGCCGCGGCCGGCCCGTCGGCCGCGTGTTCTCCTACCGAGACCTCAGCGAGAAGCTTGCCGCGCATCAGCGCATCGAGGAGCTCTCGCACTCCGATCTGCTGACCGGCCTGCCGAACCGCCGCGCGCTCGCCGAGCGCGTCGACTACGCGCAGGCGATGGCGCGCCGCGACGGCCAGTCCTTCGCGCTGCTCAACGTCGACCTCGACCGCTTCAAGCAGATCAACGAGACGCTCGGCCAGAGCTACGGCGACCGCGTGCTGCGCGAGGTCGGCGAGCGCCTGAAGAAGGCCACGCGCGAGGTCGACACGGTCGCGCGCCTCGACGGCGACGCGTTCGGCCTGCTGATCCACCAGGCCGACGTGCGCGCCGCCGAATCCGCCGCGCAGCGCGTCCAGGAGGCGATGTCGCGGCCGTTCTGCTTCGACACGCTGAGCTTCACGGTGACCTGCAGCACCGGCATCGCGATGTTCCCGAGCGACGGCAGCAACGCCGACGAGCTGATGGCGAGCGCCGAGCGCGCGATGCACTGGGTCAAGGAAAGCGGCCGCTCGGCGTTCCACTTCCACCGCCCGCGCAAGGACGTCGACCTGCTGTCGCGCATGCGCCTCGATCACGCGATGCGCCAGGCGCTCGTGAAGAACCAGTTCCGCCTGCACTACCAGCCGCAGATCGACCTGGCGACGGGCCGCGTGATCGGCGCGGAGGCGCTCTTGCGCTGGCGCGACCCGCTGCGCGGCGAGATCTCGCCGGCCGAGTTCATCCCGGTCGCCGAGGAGAGCGGCTTCGTCGTCGCGATCGGCGAATGGGTGCTGCAGCAGGCGGTCGAGCAGGCCGCGGCCTGGCTGCGCCGCGGCACGCCGATCCAGATCGCCGTGAACGTCTCGGCCCTGCAGTTCCAGCAGCCGCATTTCGTCGACACCGTCGCCGACGCGCTGCGCGCGAGCGGCCTGCCCCCGGCGCTGCTCGAACTCGAGCTGACCGAGTCCGTGTTGCTGCGCGACGCCGACGAGGCGCTCGCGCGCATGCAGGCGCTCGCCGCGCTCGGCGTGTGCATGTCGATCGACGACTTCGGCACCGGCTACTCGAGCCTCGGCTACCTCAAGCGCTTTCCGATCCAGCGCCTGAAGATCGACCGCAGCTTCATCCAGGGCCTGCCCGGCGACGCGAGCGACGCGGGCATCGTCAACGCCGTGATCCAGATGGGCCGCGCGCTGCGCCTGCAGGTGATCGCCGAGGGCGTCGAGACCGACGCCCAGCGCGACTTCCTCGCGCGCCTCGGCTGCGACGAGTACCAGGGTTTTTTGTTCGCCCAGGCGCTCGACCCGCGCAGCTTCGAGGACCGCGTGTGGCGGCGCCCGCGCGCCGCGCTCGCGCCGACGCTGTAAACACCGGCAAACACTGGCGGGGCGGTTGTGGCGGAACGGTCACAATCGCTCCACCATGTTGTACAAGTTCAAATCCAAGGCCGGCGGCGACGTCGTCATGCTCCAGGCCCAGGGCGACCAGGTGCTGCGCGCGGCCGGGCGCGAGCCCGCGCCCAGGGGTATCGTCCAGGCCGCCGAACTCGCCGCCGCGATCGCCGCGGTCGAGCGCGCGATCGCGGCCGACGAGGCCGCGTTCGCCCAGGCCGTCGCCGACGCCCGGGCGGCCGGCGCCGAGCCACCCAAGCGCCTCGGCGTGCAGCTGCGCCAGCGCGCCTGGCCGCTGCTCGAGCTGATGCGGCGCGCCGCGGCCGAGGGCGCCGACCTGGTCTGGGGCGTCTGATGAGCACGCGCCTTTTCGTGATCCGCCATGGCGAGACCGACTGGAACCGCGCGGGGCGCATCCAGGGCTTTACCGACATCCCGCTCAACGCGACGGGCCTCGCCCAGGCCGAACGCGTCGGCGCCGCGCTCGCGGGCGAGCCGCTCGCGGCCATTTACTGCAGCGACCTGCAGCGGGCGCGCCAGACCGCCGCGGCGATCAGCGTGCGCACCGGCACCCCGCTGATCGAGGACGCGGGGCTGCGCGAGCGCGGCTTCGGCTATTTCGAGGGCCATAGCTGGGACGAGATCGCCGCGCGCTGGCCCGAGGCGAGCCAGCGCTGGCGCCAGCGCGAACCTGCGTTCGCGCCCGGCGACGGCGAGTCGCTCGAGGTGTTTTACGCGCGCTGCGTGGGCGCGCTCGAGCGCATCGCGCGCGCCCACGCGGGGGGCGACGCGACGGTCGCCGTCGTCGCGCATGGCGGCGTGCTCGACTGCTTCTACCGCGCGGCGACGCGGGTCGCGCTGCAGGCGCCGCGCGCCTGGGCGCTCGGCAACGCGACGCTGAACCGCCTGCTGTGGACCGGCGAGGGCTTCACCCTGGTCGGCTGGAACGACGACCAGCACCTGCAGCAGGCGAGCCTCGACGAAGCGGCCTGACGACAAATACAAGAGACCGAGGAGACCCATGCATCCGTCCCAAATCATCGTGCTCGCCACGCCGGTGTTCTTCCTGATGATCGCGATCGAGGCCTGGGTCGGCTGGCGGCGCCGGCGCGTGACGATGCGCTTCGCCGACGCGATGGGCTCGATCGGCGCGGGCATGCTGTCGCAGCTCGTCGGCCTGCTGACCGGGGCGATGACGCTGGGCATCTATGTCGCGTGCTACGAGCATTGGGCGCTGTGGCGTCTGCCCGACGACAAGGCCTGGGTCTGGGCGGTCGGGCTGATCCTCTACGACTTCCTGTACTACTGGGAGCACCGGCTCGGCCACGAGGTCGCGCTGTTGTGGGCCGCGCACGCGGTGCACCACCAGAGCGAGGACTACAACCTCTCGACGGCGCTGCGCCAGACCAGCAGCGGCTGGATCGCGGGCTGGATCTTCTTCGTGCCGATGGCGCTGCTCGGCTTCTCGCCGCTGCTGTTCGTCGTCGTCGGCCTGGTCGACCTGCTCTACCAGTACTGGGTGCACACGCAGCAGATCGGTAAATTGGGCTGGTTCGACCGCTGGTTCTGCGCGCCGTCGAACCACCGCGTGCACCACGCCGTCAACGAGGTCTACCTCGACCGCAACTACGGCGGCATCCTGATCGTCTGGGACCGCCTGTTCGGCAGCTTCCAGGAAGAGCTCGACGAGCAGCCCTGCGTCTACGGCACGCGCGACGCACTGCAGAGCTGGAACCCGATCGTCGCGAACTGGCAGGTTTACGCGCGGCTGCTGCGCAAGACCTGGATCGTGCCGGGCCTGCCCAACAAGCTGCGCGTGTGGTTCAAGGCCGCGCACTGGATGCCGGCCGGCATGGAGCCGCCGAAGGCCGAGTACGACCCCTACGCGCGGCCGCTGTACGCGCCCGAGGTGTCGCGCGGCCGACTGGTCGCCGCGATCGCGCTGTTCACGGCGATGCTCGGCGTGGCGACCGTGCTGCTGTGGGACGCCCACCTGATGAGCTTCTGGGCGCAGTTCGCGGGCATGGTCGCCGTCGCCGCGGGGCTGTCGGGCGTGGCCTGGCTGACCGAGGCGCGCCGCGCGCCGCAGCCGGACGCGCGCGCTGCGACGGCCTGAGCGCGCCGCCGGCACGGTTGCTGGCGCGCGACGCTCGGGGCCGGAAGTCCCCGCCGGCTGTCGCCTGAACAGGCCTGACCGCACCCTTGTTGTTCCATTGCAAGCGCCGCGCGCGAGCGCCGCGCTGTGATGGGGTGCGCCCGGCGTGGGCGCGCCGATGACAGGGGCGAACCATGAAGCGACTCGCGTGGCTGGCGATGGCCGCCGTCCCGGCCGGGGCGCTCCCGGCGCAGGCCCAGGACGATGTCGAGATCTACGGACGCGTCAACACCAGCGTCGAGAGCCAGCGCAGCGGCGACGCGGGTCGCGTCGTCGTGCTGCAGAACAACGCGTCGCGCTTCGGCCTGCGCGGGCGCGAGGACCTCGGCGGCGGGCTGCAGGCCGGCTTCAACCTCGAGAGCGGCTTCGATTCGACCAACGGCGCGCAGACCGCGGCCAGCCTGTTCAACCGGCAGTCAGAGCTCAATCTGCGCGGCGACTTCGGCACCCTGCGCCTCGGCAACTGGATCCCGGATTCCTACTTCGCGACGGCCGACGACGTGTCCATGCACAACCACGATACGGGCACTTCGGCCGACGCGTTCTACGGCGGGCCGTTTCCACGCACCGACAAGTTCGGCTATGTCTCGCCGCTGCTGGCCGGCGTGCAGGTCTGGGCCACGCTGCAGACGGCCAACGCGGCGCCCGGCGACCGGCGCGGCGTCGACCTCGCGGCGCGCTACGACCAGGGGCCGCTGCACCTCGGCGCCGGCTACAGCCAGCAGGACCGGCCCGACCCGCTGCGCGCCGGGGCCCTGAGCGACTTCAGCCAGTTCGCGCTGCGCGGCCGCTACGTGCTGCCCTATCTGGTCTTCGGCGGCTACTACCAGCGCATCGACAACGGCGCGGACGGCCGCCGCAGCGTCTACCGGGCCGCCGCGATGGTTCCGGTCGGCGCGCTCGAGTTCCACCTGAACGTCGGCCTCGCGTCGCGCACGGTCACGCTGCCGCGGGCCGTGCAGCACACGCTCGCGTGCAACTACAACTTGAGCCCGCGCACCAAGGTCTACGCGTTCTATACGGCCCAAGACGCGCGGCACGTGGTCGACCGCGCCGGCGACTTCAACGCGCTGGCCCTGGGCGTGCGGCACAACTTCTGAGCCGCGCCGGCGACGCGCCCGGCTACTCGTCGAACAGCGCGCCCGCGCTCGCCGGCGGCGCGACGCCGAGGTGGCGGTAGGCCGCGAGCGTCGCGACGCGCCCGCGCGGCGTGCGCTGCAAAAAGCCCTGCTGGATCAGGTAGGGCTCGATCACGTCCTCGATCGTGCCGCTCTCCTCGCCGATCGCGGCGGCGACGTTGTCGAGGCCCACGGGCCCGCCGTCGAAGCGGTGCACGACGGCCTCGAGCAGCTTGCGGTCCATCAGGTCGAAGCCCTGCGGATCGACGTCGAGCATCGCCAGGGCCTGGTCGGCGACCTCGCGCGTGATGCGGCCGTCGCCCTTGACCTCGGCGTAGTCGCGCACCCGCCGCAGCAGGCGGTTCGCGATGCGCGGCGTGCCGCGCGAGCGCCGCGCGATCTCGAGCGCGCCTTCGGCCGCGATCGCCGCGCCGAGCAGGCCCGCCGAGCGCGTGACGATGCGCGCGAGCTCGTCGGCCGTGTAGAACTCGAGCCGCGCGACGATGCCGAAGCGGTCGCGCAGCGGGTTCGTCAGCATGCCCGCGCGCGTCGTCGCGCCGACCAGCGTGAACGGCTGGAGGTCGAGCTTGATCGAGCGCGCGGCCGGGCCCTCGCCGATCATGATGTCGATCTGGTAGTCCTCGAGCGCGGGGTACAGGATTTCCTCGACGACCGGCGACAGCCGGTGGATCTCGTCGATGAACAGCACGTCGTTCTTCTCGAGGTTGGTGAGGATCGCCGCGAGGTCCTTGGGCTTCTCGAGCACCGGCCCGGAGGTCTGGCGCAGGTTCACGCCGAGCTCGGCCGCGATGATGTGCGACAGCGTCGTCTTGCCCAGGCCCGGCGGGCCGAACAGCAGCACATGGTCGAGCGCCTCGCCGCGCCCGGCCGCGGCCTTGATGAAGATCTCGAGCTGGGCGCGCGCCTTGGCCTGGCCCACGTAGTCGTCGAGCAGCTTGGGGCGCAGCGCGCGCTCGAGCGCCTCTTCCCTGGGCGAGCCCGGCTGGCTGCTGACCACGCGCGGCGGCGGGGCGAAATCGTCGGTCTGGATGCTCATGGCCGGCCAGCTCAGGACAGTTTCTTCAGCGCGAGCTTGATGCCCTCGCTGACGCCGACGTCGGGCGGCAGCGCCTTGAGCGCGGCGCCGGCCTCCTTCTCGGAATAGCCGAGCGCGACGAGGGCCTGGACGATGTCGCCGTGCGCGGCGCCGCCCGCGGCCTGGGCCGGCGCGGCGAGGTCGGGCGCGAAGCGGCCCTTGAGCTCGAGCAGCAGGCGCTCGGCCGTCTTCTTGCCGATGCCGGGCACCTTGACGAGCCGCGCCGCGTCCTGCGCCGACACGGCCTGGGCGAGCTCGGCGACCGACAGGCCCGACAGCAGCGCGAGCGCCATCTTCGGGCCGACGCCCGAGATCTTGATCAGCTCGCGGAAGGTCTGGCGCTCCTCGTGCGTGAGGAAGCCGAACAGCACGTGCGCGTCCTCGCGGATCGACAGGTGCGTGAGCAGCGTCAGGCGCTCGCCGAGGCCCGGCAGGTTGAAGAAGGTGCTCATCGGCACGTCGACCTCGTAGCCGACGCCGCCGACGTCGACGAGGATCTGCGGGGGCGTCTTGGCCGCGAGTGTGCCGGTGAGTCGTCCGATCATCGGGCCATTATCGGGCCCGACGACGGCCTCGCTCGCGGGCTCAGTTGCGGCCGAACAGGCCGAGGCGCTGCGCCTCGAGCGCGGCCTCGGCGCGCGAGCTCACGTTGAGCTTGCGGTAGATCTGCTTGACGTAGTCGGCGATGGTGTGGCGGCTCAGGCCCAGCTGCACGCCGATCTCGGGCAGCGTGAAGCCTTTCGCGACGCGCAGCAGCACCTCGGTCTCGCGATCGGTCAGCGACACCTCGTGGAGCAGGGCGGCCTGGTTCGGGCGCTGCTGCGAGGTGAAGTAGGCGATGACCTTGCGCGCGATCGACGGCGACAGCGGCGGCTCGCCCTGGCTGATGCGCTGCAGCTGCTCGACGAGCAGCTCGCGCGACTGTTCCTTGAGCAGGTAGCCGAACGCGCCGGCCTGCAGGGCCGGGAAGATGTGCTCGTCGTCGTCGTGGATGGTCACGATCACCGACTGCACCTCGGGCTGCTTCTCGCGCAGCGCGCTGACGACGTCGACGCCGGAGCCGTCGGGCAGGCCGAGGTCGAGCAGCGCGAGCGTGAAGCGCTGGCTGCCGACCTGGGCGATCGCGTCGGCGACGCGCGAGCATTCGGTGATCTGCGCGTTCGCGAAGACCTGCTTGATCAGCACCTTCAGCCAGGCGCGGATCTCGGGGATGTCTTCGAGCAGCAGGATGTTGTTCATGGATAAGTCCCTCGGAATATTGTTATGGAGGACGATGCTCCGTGCATCGTCGAAATTAGCGGCAATCGCGGCGCTTGCCAAGCCGACGCGGGCGCCCGCCGACACCTGTTCAGAGCGGAATCGTGAGACGGATCACGGTTCCCCAGCCGGGACCCGACTCGACCAGGCACTGGCCCTGCATCTGCTTGGCGCGCGACTTCATGCTCGCCATGCCGTGGCCGCGGTCGAGCCGGCCCTCCTGCTCGGTCGAGATGCCCTGGCCGTCGTCCTGGATCACGACGAGGAAGTCGCCCTCGTGCACGGCGCAGCTGACCGTGCAATGGGTTGCGCCGCTGTGCTTGATGATGTTGGAGACGGCTTCGCGCAAGATCCGCGTCGTCTGCACGTAGGAGCGCGCCTGCAACGTGTGGATGATGTCCTCGGCCGGGCTCTTCCACTCGGCCATGATGTTCGCCTGGCCGAGCCGCGAGACGACCTCGGCGCGCCAGTCGCCGAGCGCGTCGAGCAGCTGCACGGGCTTGCCGGTGAGGCCGCGCACCGACAGGCGCATCTCCTCGAGCGCCTCGCGCGCGAGCGTCGAGATGCGGTCCGACTCGCTCGTGTGCACGATCGTCAGCAGCTTGGCGCCGAGGTCGTCGTGCAGGTCGGCCGCGATGCGCTTGCGCTCGCGTTCGGTGACCTGCTCAATGCGCGTCTCGGCCTCGCCGACGAACTTGCGCTCGGCCTCGGCGAGGCGGTCCTGCATGAGCCGGTCGAGCTCGACCAGGTGGCGCTCGGCCGCGAGCCGCGCGCGTCCGCCCGTGACGAGCAGCGCGAGCGCGAGCGCGAGCAGGAACAGCGGCCAGGCGAGCCCGGCCGCGCCCGGGTGCGGCAGCCACGGCGCGAGCGCGTCGAGCAGCACCGCGACGGCGCCGAAGCCGAGCAGCCAGGTCGCGCCGCGGCTCTCGAGCTCCTCGGCCGGGTCGGCGATCGCGTGGGCGTGCAGGCGCTCGCGGCGCAGGCGCCGGTGCGTCCAGAACAGCGCCAGCCATTCGAGCGCGAGCAGGCCCGTCGCGCCGTGCGCGACCGGCCCCGCCGCCTCGCCGCCGAGCGCGACGGCGCCCGGCAGCAGCAGGCATTGCGCGATCAGCAGGCCGTCGAGCGCCGAGTGCGCGCCGTCGACCTCGCGCAGCAGGTATTGCGCGCCGCACAGCAGCGCGAGCGCCTCGAACAAGGCGTGCGGCCAGCCGGGCACCATGCTGCCCTGCTCGAGCACCCAGGCGACGAGCAGGCCGGCGAGGAACCAGGCGTGGCGTTCGCGCCGGTGCAGGCGCGCGGTCACGGCGGCGGCCACCGCCATGATCAGCAGCATGGCGGCGAGCCAGCCGTGCACGCGCCCGGCCAGCGCCGCCAGGTCGATTGCGGGGGCATCGTTCATGGCCGCGGATTGTGTCAGGCGACAATCGCGGCCACTGCCAACAATTTCGCCCTTTTCGTGATCCTCAAGCACGCCCTGCTGCCTCCCGACAACAAGCGGCTCGCCCACCTGTGCGGCAGCCTCGACGAGCACCTGCGCACGATCGAGCAAGGCCTCGGCGTCAGGCTGTCGCGCCGCCAGGAGCTGTTCCGCATCGAAGGCCCGAAGGCCGCGGCCGAGCGCGCCCAGGCCCTGCTCGACACGCTCTACGAGCGCGCGCGCCGCGCGATCGCGCCCGAGCAGCTGCAGCTCGCCGTGACCGAGGCGGCCGGCGAGCTCGCCGCGAGCGCGCGGCCGCGCCGCGCCGCCGCGAACGGGGCGGCCGACGACGCCGCGCCCGGCGCGGAAGGCGCTGCGGCGGCCGCCGGTGCGCCGATCGTGCTGCGCACGCGCCGCGCCGACCTCGCCGGGCGCACGCCACGCCAGCACGAGTACCTGCGCCAGATGCTCGGCCACGACATCACCTTCGGCCTCGGCCCGGCCGGCACCGGCAAGACCTTTCTCGCCGTGGCCTGCGCGGTCGACGCGCTCGAGCGCTCGGCGGTCCAGCGCATCATCCTCACGCGCCCGGCCGTCGAGGCCGGCGAGCGCCTCGGCTTCCTGCCCGGCGACCTCACGCAGAAGGTCGACCCCTATCTGCGCCCGCTCTACGACGCGCTCTACGACCTGATGGGCTTCGACCGCGTCGCCAAGGCCTTCGAGAAGGGCCTGCTCGAGGTCGCGCCGCTCGCGTTCATGCGCGGGCGCACGCTCAACCACGCGTTCGTGATCCTCGACGAGGCGCAGAACACGACGCCCGAGCAGATGAAGATGTTCCTCACGCGCATCGGCTTCGGCAGCCGCTGCGTCGTGACCGGCGACCCGAGCCAGGTCGACCTGCCGCGCGGCGTCACGAGCGGCCTCGGCGACGCCGAGCGCGTGCTCGCGCGCGTGCGCGGCGTCGCGATGACGCGCTTCACGAGCGCCGACGTCGTGCGCCATCCGCTCGTCGCGCGCATCGTCGAGGCCTACGAGCGCGACGCCAAGCGCGAGGCGCGGGTAGAGGCGAAGACCGAGACCCATGGCGACGCGAGGCGCGCGCACCGCGCCGGACGTGCCGCCGGAGGCCTCGCATGAGCGCCAAACCCAGGCTGAGCCTGTCGCTGCAGTTCGCCGACCCGCGCCACAAGGCGCTGCTGCCGCGCCATAGCGTCGCGCGCTGGGTCCGCGCCGCGCTCGAGTTGCCCGGCGAGATCGCCGTGCGCATCGTCGACGCCGAGGAGGGCCGCGCGCTGAACCGCGAGTTCCGTGCGAAGGACTACGCGACCAACGTGCTGACCTTCGACTACGCGCACGAGCCGGTCGTCGCGGCCGACCTCGTGATCTGCGCCGAGGTCGTCGAGCGCGAGGCGCGCGAGCAGGGCCTCGACGTCGCCGCCCATTACGCCCATCTGCTCGTCCACGGCACCCTGCACGCGCAGGGCTACGACCACGAGGACGACGACGAAGCCGCGTGCATGGAGGCACGCGAGACCGCGCTGATGCTCGAGCTCGGCTTCGCCGATCCCTACAACTGCTGATGGCGGCCGGGGTGAGGCGGACGCGTCCGCGCCGGAGTTTGCCGGGGCTTGCGCAAATCCGGCCTCGGAACAGGTACGCTAGCATTCATTGACGCACAGGCAAACGCCTTGCCAACCCGTGCCCCGGAGCCCATGCTGGACGCCCTTCACGCCGCCGCCGCGCTGCATGTCGCCGTGCTCGACGACGAGCCGGACGTAACCCGCCTTGTCGCGCGTTACCTCGGCAACCATGGCTTTCGCGCGAGCGAGGTCCACTCCGGCCCCGCCCTGATGGCGCTGATGGCCGCCGACCCGGCCGCGCTCGTGCTGCTCGACCTCGGCCTGCCCGGCGACGACGGTTTCGCGGTCGCGCGCCAGCTGCGCCAGCACTGGCATTGCGGTCTCGTGATCGTGTCGGGGCGCGGCGACTCGGTCGACAAGGTCGTCGGCCTCGAGATCGGCGCCGACGACTACGTGACCAAGCCCTTCGACCTGCGCGAGCTCGTCGCGCGCATCAAGGCCGTGCTGCGCCGCCTGCAGCCCCAGCCGGCCGCGCCGGCCGCCCTGACCGTCCTGGGCGCCCCGGCCGCGCCCGTGCCCGCGGCGCCGGCCGGGGCCGTGCGCGACTGCCTGGCCTTCGATGGCTGGCGCCTCGACCCCGGCGCGCGCGTGCTCAACGACGCGCAGGGCGCCGAGGTTTCGCTCACGCACGGCGAATTCGAGCTGCTGCTCGCGCTCGCCCAGCATCCGGGCCGCGTGCTGTCGCGCGACTTCCTGCTGATGCGCATGCGCGGGCGCGAGGGCGGGCCGCTCGAGCGCACGATCGACGTGCTCGTCGGCCGCCTGCGCCGCAAGCTCGAAGCCGACCCCGAGCGGCCGCAGCTGATCAAGGCCGTGCGCAGCGCCGGCTACGTGTTCGTGCCCAGCGTCGAGAGCGTCGCGCGCGCGCCGCGATGAGCATGCCGAGCGACGCGCCGCCGCCCGACGCCGGCGCGTCCGTCTACCGGACGCTGTTCGCGGCCTGCCCCGACGCGCTGCTGCTCGTCGCCGCCGACGGCTGCATCGCGCTCGCGAACCCGGCCGCGGCCGAACTGCTCGGCTACGCGTCCGACCAGCTCGTCGGCCTGTCGGTCGACGCGCTCGTGCCAGATGCGATCCGGCCGCGCCACGCGGCCTACCGGGCCGGCTACGCCGAGGCGCCGCACGCGCGGCCGATGGGGGCGCAGACGGACCTCATCGCGAAGCGCCGCGACGGCAGCGAGGTGATGGTCGAGATCGCGCTGAGCCCGCTGCGCGAGCAGGGGCGGCCCTATGTCGTCGCGGCGATCCGCGGCATCGGCGCCTACCCGCGCGTGCGCCAGGCGCTGCGGCGCGCGCGCTATGGCGAGCACCTGGCCCAGCTCGGCCGCCTCGCCGTCGACGCGCGCGACCCGAGCGAGCTGCTCCAGCAGGTGCCGGCGATCGCTGCGGCCGGGCTCGAGGTCGAGGTCTCGCTGGTCTACCTGCTCGAGGGCGACGGCCAGCAGCTGCGCCTTGCCGGCGGCGTCGGCATGATCGCCGGCGAGGCGCTCGGCACCCGCTGGCCGAACCGCCCCGACAACCCGCCCGGCTACGTCGTCGCCGAAGCCCGCGCGGTGCTGATCGAGGACTACCGGCGCGAGCCCCGCTTCGCCGTGCCCGAGGCCTATCTGCGCGCGGGCCTCGTCAGCGCGCTCGGCGTGCCGCTGACCGACCGCGGCCGCGTGATCGGCGCGCTGACGGTGCGCTCGCGCACGCCGCAGCGCTTCGGCGCCGACGAGGAGCGCTTCCTGAGCTCGCTCGCGAACCTGCTCGGTACCTGCTTGCAGCGCGCGCGCACCGAAGAGGCGCTGAACCACGCGCAGCGGCTCGAGAGCGTCGGCCAGCTGACCGGTGGCATCGCCCACGACTTCAACAACCTGCTGACCGTGATCCAGGGCAATCTGCAGGTGCTCGAGGAGCTGCCCGGCGTCGCCGGCGACGCCCAGGTGCTCGTCCAGGCGGCCGCCCGCGCGGCGCGGCGCGGCGCCGAGCTGACCGGCAAGCTGCTCGCGTTCTCGCGCCGCCAGATGCTGCAGCCGAGCCGCGTCGACCTGTCCGCGCTGCTCGATTCGCTTACCGACATGCTGCGCCGCACGCTCGACCAGCGCATCGCGATCGAGCTCGAGGTCGCGCCCGGCTGCCCGGCGCTCCGCGCCGACCCGGGCCAGCTCGAGGCGGCGCTGCTGAACATCGCGATCAACGCGCGCGATGCGATGCCCGACGGCGGCACGCTGCGCTTCGCCGCGGCTGCGCTCGACGCGCCGCCGCCGGGTCTCGCGCCCGAGCTCGACGCGCGCGGCCGCTACGTGGCGATCCGCGTCAGCGACAGCGGCTGCGGCATGCCCGAGGCCGTGCGCGAGCGCGCGTTCGAGCCCTTCTTCACGACCAAGCAGAGCGGCCGCGGCACGGGCCTGGGCCTGAGCACCGTCTACGGCTTCGTCAAGCAGTCGAGCGGCGCCGTCACGCTCGACAGCGCGCCGGGCCGCGGCACGACGCTGTGCCTGGTGCTGCCAGCCGAGGCCGGCGGTGCCGTACCCGGCGCGACGGGCGCCGAAGGCCCCGACGCGCTGCCGCCGGGCCTCGCCGTGCTGCTCGTCGAGGACGATACCGAGGTGCGTGCGGTGGCCCGGCATTTCCTCGCCGGCATGGGCTGCGAGCTCAGCATCTGCGCGAGCGCCGAGGCCGCGCTCGCGCTGCTCACGCCGGACGCGCGCTTCGACCTGCTCGTGACCGACATCGCGCTCGGCGCGGGAATGCGCGGCACCGAGCTCGCGCGCGTCGCGCAGGAGCGCCTGCCGGGGCTCGGCGTGCTGCTCGTGTCGGGCTATTCCGACGAGCTGCTGCGCGCCGACCGCGAGGCCCCGGCGGCCTGGGAACTGCTGCCCAAACCCTATAGCCGCGGCGAGCTGGCGCAGGCCATCGCGCGTGTCATCGCGCGCTGAACGGTCCGGCGCGAGTCGTAGCGCATTGACGTGGCGGTCAGCGCTCGTCCCGGGCGTGGTGCCGCGCCCACGCAGGTCATGGCGCTGGCCGACTGCGTGGGGTCGAAGCGTTTATGGTGCGGAGCTCCGTTTTTTCATGGGTTGCGCGTGAACCGGCCAGGGGCCTAGCCGCCGGCCGTGCCGCTCGTGCTGCGCTCGCGCACGTAGGCGTCGAGGCGCGCCGCGTCGTGCACCGTGATCTCGCGTCGGCTCTTGTCGTCGATGCTGATTACGCGGGCCTGGGCCAGGCGCGACAGGGCGCGGCTCGCGGTCTCGAGCGTCATGCCGAGGTGGTTGCCGATCTCGGCGCGCGTGAGCGGCAGGTTGATCAGGTCGGCGCGCAGGCCGCGGCGCTCGAGGGCGTTGATCCAGCGGTGCAGGAACTCGGCCATGCGCGCGTCGGCCGGCAGGGTGTAGGCCGACATCGCGGCCTCGCGCTCGCGCAGGATCTCGCCGCTCATCGCCACGACGACGAGGCGCAGCAGCGCCGGGCGGCGCGCGCAGGCCTCGAACAGCTCGGCCTGGCCGACGCTCCAGACTTCGCAGGTGTCGAGCGCAACGGCGTCGCAGGTATGGCGGCCTGCGTCGATCTCGCCGAGGCCGAGCCAGTCGCCGCGGAACTTGAACGCGGCGATCTGTTCGCGCCCGTCGGTGCTCACGCCGACGAGCTTGAACATGCCCGAGTTCAGCAGGTAGATCTGGCTCAGCGGCGCGCCGATCTGGTAGAGCCGCTCGCCGCCGCGCATGATGCGGCGGCGCGGCGCCATCGCCTCGGCGACGAGGTTCAGCGTGTCGGCGATATGGTGGCCGGCGTCGGGGCGCGGCGCGGAGGGGGCGGCCTCGCGCGCGCCGTGGGCGTCGCTGCCGAGGGTTTCGAGGGCGGAGGAAGCGATGAAGTTGGTCATGGTTTCGCACGCAGCATTGGCATGGAGAAATCCTAGGGAAGCCAGGCAAATGCCGATGCAATGAGCGACGTCACTCGGTCGCAAGGTGTCAATCGACGGTAAACGGACGCCGCCGAGCCGGGTTTTTTTGTCAACGGCCGGTATGGGCGCGCGCTGGCTTGACGCACGACAAGGGCGCGGCGCGGGCGCGAATTACTGTTGCCGGACATGCACCCTGCCGCCATGTCCGATCGCCGCCCCGTCCCTCGCGTCCTGCCGAGCGAGCCCCGCGCCGACGCGCTGCACGCGCTGGCCGGCCGCCATGTCGCGCTGCTGTGCGCCGACGCGGCGGACCCGGCCGTGCGCCGGCTCGTCGAGGCGGTCGAGGGCCTCGGCGGGCAGGTCGCGCAGCTGCCGCCGCCGCGACCGGGCCAGCGCGTCGACACGCTCGCGCGCGTGCTCGGCCAGCTCTACGACGCAGTCGACTGCGTCGGCCTGCCCGCCGCGACGGTCGCCGCGCTCGCGCGCGCGAGCAACGTGCCGGTGCTCGACGCGCTGGCCGACGCCGAACGCCCGCTCGCGCGCCTGCTCGACGCGCTCGCCGGCGGCGGCGCGGACGGCGCTCAGGACCGCGGCTCGGGCGCGTCGTCGAGGTAGCGCTTGCGCCAGAAGTAGACGGCCAGCCCCGCGGCGAGCAGCGCCATCAGTCCCATCGCGAGCCAGAAGCCGTCGGCCAGGTGGATCAGCGGCAGGCGGTCGAAGTTCATGCCGAAGATGCCGGTCACGAGGTTCAGCGGCAGGAAGATCGCCGTGAGCACGGTCAGCGTCTGCATGATGCGGTTGGTGCGTTGGCCGAGCGCCGAGAAATGCATCTGCACGGCCGAGTCGGTCGTCGCGTCGAGGCGGTGTACATGGGCGAGCACGCGCTCGACATGCTCGAGCACGTCGCGTCCGCGCACGCGCAGCAGCTCGCGCTCGCGGCGCGCGGGCGCGGTCACCGGGTCGCCCCATTCGTCGAGCGCATCGAGCCATTCCTGCACCGCGCCGCGCTGGTCCTCGCAGGTCTCGGCGACGCCCGCGAGCGCCTCGCGCGCGGCGAGCACGAGCGGCCAGTCGTCGAAGCGCCGGCGCGGGTCGAGCAGGCGCCGGTGCAGCGCGGCGAACTCGCGCGCGAGCACGCGGCGCAGCTCGAGGTAGCCGTCGACCATGTGGTTGAGCATGCGCAGCATCAGCTCGTCCGGGCTCGTCGGCAGGCGCGCCGCGCCGCGCTGGCCCTGGGCGTAGGCGCGCAGGCGCTCGACGAAGAAGTCGCGCACGCGGCAGTCGTCCGGATGCACGCTGACGAGCACGCGCTCGTAGACGACGAAGCCGACCGGGCGCGTGTCGATCGCGGCGGCCAGCGCGGCCGGCGTCGCGTTGATCGGGGCTTCGGCGGCGGCGTCGGCGCTCGCGAGGCGCCGGAACACCATCAGGTCGTACCAGGACGTCGGCTCGAAATGCGCGGGCAGCTGTTCGCTCGCGAGGTCGTGCGCGTGCAGCTCGACGATCGCCGCGAGGCCCCAGTCCTGCAGCGTCGCCTGCAGCCGCGGCAGCTCGCGCTCGAGCTCGCTGCGCGCGAGGCTGAGCCAGACGAAGCCGGGCTCGGCGGGCAGCACGGCCGGCGCCGCGTCGAGCGCGCGGAAGTCCTCGGCGCCGATCGCGAAGCAGCGCATCGCCGGTCTCGCCGCCTCAGCGCCGCGCGAGCAGCCGCGCGGCGTCGAGCGCGAAATAGCTGAGCACGCCGTCGGCGCCGGCGCGCTTGAACGCGAGCAGCGACTCCATCATCACGGCCTCGCCGTCGAGCCAGCCGTTCGCGGCCGCCGCCTTGAGCATCGCGTACTCGCCACTGACCTGGTAGGCGAAGGTCGGCACCGCGAAGCTTTCTTTCACGCGGCGCACGATGTCCAGATACGGCATGCCGGGCTTGACCATGACCATGTCGGCGCCCTCGGCGAGGTCGAGCGCGACCTCGCGCAGCGCTTCGTCGCTATTGCCTGGGTCCATCTGGTAGGTCTTCTTGTCGGCTTTGCCGAGGTTCGCGGCCGAGCCGACCGCGTCGCGGAACGGGCCGTAGAAGGCGCTCGCGTACTTCGCGCTATAGGCCATGATCTGCGTGTCGATATGGCCGGCGGCCTCGAGCGCCTGGCGGATCGCGCCGACGCGGCCGTCCATCATGTCGCTCGGCGCGACGATGTCGACGCCGGCCGCGGCCTGGACGAGCGCCTGGCGCGTGAGGATCGCGACGGTCGCGTCGTTGAGGATGCGGCCGGCCGCGTCGAGCACGCCGTCCTGGCCATGGCTCGTATACGGGTCGAGCGCGACGTCGGTCAGCACGCCGAGGCCCGGTACCTCCCGCTTGAGTGCGGCCACGACGCGCGGGATCAGGCCGTCGGGGTTGCAGGCTTCGGCGCCGTCGGGCGTCTTCAGGGACGCGTCGATGACCGGGAACAGCGCGATCGCCGGGATGCCGAGCTGCGCGGCCTCGGTCGCGAGCGGCAGCAGCGCGTCGAGGCTCAGGCGCGCGACGCCGGGCATCGACGCGACGGGCTCGATGCGCTGCGTACCTTCGTGGACGAAGACCGGCCAGATCAGGTCGCCCGCGCACAACTGGTGCTCGCGCACAAGGGCTCGCGTGAAGGCCGTGCGGCGCTGGCGGCGCGGGCGGTTGGCGGGGAAGGCGGCAAGCGGGGTCGTGAATTTCGGCATGGATGCGACGGCAATGGCAGGCGAATGACGGTTCGAACGCCACATATCCCCCTAGGTTATGGGGTGTAGCGCGCGCAAGCGTGCAGTTTGCGCGTTTCCCCCAAAGCCGTGCTGTGACGGTTTGACCCGGACGCTGCTAAACTTGCCAGCGAATGATAGCCGTGAGGTTGTCGTTCCCTGCTTTTCCTCCCTGAGCAGGAGCCTTAGCGTAATGACAGCGATAAGGCTTTGCAGCCCCGACCTTGGTCGGGGCTCTTTTTTTAGCGCGCAATAATGGCCCGATGCTCTGGGTCAAAGCCTTCCACATCGTCTTCGTCGCGAGCTGGTTCGCGGCGCTGTTCTACCTGCCGCGCATCTTCGTCAACCTCGCGATGGTGCCGGCCGACAGCCACGCCGAGCGCGAGCGCCTGCTGCTGATGGCGCACAAGCTCCACCGCTTCGGCTCAGGCCTGATGGGCGTCGGGCTGCTGCTGGGTCTCGTGCTGTGGCTGTACTACGGCGTCGGCCGCGGCCCTGGCAACGGCTGGCTGCACGCGAAGCTCGCGCTCGTCGTCGCGGCGATCGGCTACCACCACGGTTGCGGCGCGCTGCTGCGCCGCTTCGAGCAGATGGCGAACCGGCGCAGCGAGCGCTGGCTGCGCGTGTTCAACGAGGTCGCGGTGCTGCTCTTCGCGGCGATCGTCGTGCTCGTCGTCGTCAAGCCCTTCTAGGGCCTGCTAGCGCTACGGGGACCCGATGCGCCACCGCAGCAGCACCTGGTGGCTCCTGCTCGGCTGGTTCGGGCTCGTGCTCTACGCGAGCCTGTATCCGTTCGCGCCGTGGCGCTGGCCGCCGGGGCTCGCCGCGGCCGACCTGCTCGCGCTGCCCTGGCCGCGCAAGCTGTTCGGCTACGACGTGCTGATCAACGTCGTAGGCTACGCGCCGCTGGGTCTGCTGCTGTTCGCCGCGCAGCTGGGCCACGGCGGCCGGCTGCGCGGCGCGCTCGCGCGCGGCCTGCTCGTGCCGACGCTGCTGTCCTACGCCATGGAGGTGCTGCAGACCTTTCTCCCCGGGCGCGTGCCCTCGCTGTCGGACTGGCTGTTCAACAGCCTCGGCGCTTGGGCCGGCGTGGCGATCGGCCTCGCGCTGCGCGCGGCCGGCGGGCTGCGGCGCTGGGAGGACGTGCGCGCCGACTGGTTCGCGCCGCGCACCGGCGCGGCCCAGGCGCTGCTCGTGATCTGGCCCGTCGGCCTGCTGTTCCCGACGCCGCTCCCGCTCGGCGTCGGGCAATGGCTGCCGCGGCTCGAGGCGCTCGCGTTCGACGCGCTGGACGGCACGCCCTGGGCGCTCGCCGACCCGTTCGATCAGGCGCCGCCGCTGGCGCTGCCGCCGGGACTCGAGGCGATCGCGACGGCGCTGGGCCTGCTCGCGCCGGCGCTGCTCGCGCTCGCGATCGCGCGGCGCGGCGGATGGCGCCGCGTCGTGCTGATCGCCTGCGCGCTCGCGCTCGGCATGCTCGGCATGAGCGTCGCGACGGCGCTCAGCGTCGGGCCGCAGCACGCGTTCACGTGGATGACGCCGCAGGCCGAGGCCGGCCTCGTGCTGGGCCTCGTGCTCGCGCTCGTCTGCGTGCCGCTGGCCGGCCGCGTCGCCGCGGCGCTGGGCCTCGTCGTGCTATGCGCGTTGATCGCGCTCGTGACCCAGGCGCCGAACGACCCCTATCTGCTCGCGAGCCTGCAGACCCTGCAGTTCGGCCGCTACATCAACCTCTACGGCATGGCGCAGTGGATCGGCTGGGTCTGGCCGTTCGCGGCGCTGGCCTGGCTGCTAGTCCACTGTGTCGGGGAAATGGCGCCCCCGTGATGGCCAAGGCCGGCCCAATCCAGGCGCGAGACGCAGCCGGGGTGGTACCCCGGCGAGGCCGAGCAACGCCGAGTGGGCCGGCCTTGGCCTTCACCCGGCGGGGGCGCCATTTCCCCGACGCAGTGGACTAACGCGTCGCCGCGCGCGATCCCGGATAATGCCCCGATGGATTCGTACTACCAGCGCCACGTCTTCTTTTGCCTGAATCAGCGCGACAACGGCGAGAGCAGTTGCGGCGACCATGGTCCGCAGGCCGGCTTCGACCGCTGCAAGGCCCAGGTCAAGGCCGCGGGCCTCGCGGGCAAGGGCGGCGTGCGCGTGAACAAGGCCGGCTGCCTCGACCGCTGCGCGGGCGGGCCCGTTGCCGTCGTCTACCCCGAGGCGGTCTGGTACACGTTTGTCGACGCGAGCGACATCGACGAGATCGTCGACCGTCATCTCAAGCATGGCGAGGTCGTCGAGCGCCTCGTGCTGCCCGACCATGTCGGCCGCTGAGCCGTGCCGGTCACGTCGATGAACGCGCAGACCGAGAAGTTGCTGATCGCCGGCCCGGCCGGCGCGATCGAATGCGCGCTCGACCGCCCGGCCGACGGCCTGGCGTCGCGCGGCCTCGCGCTGATCTGCCACCCGAACCCGACCCAGGGCGGCACGCTCGACAACAAGGTCGTGCAGACGCTCGCGCGCGCGTTCCTGCAGCTGGGCCTGCGCACCGTGCGCTTCAACTTCCGCGGCGTCGGCCGCAGCGAAGGTTCGTGGGACGAAGGCCGCGGCGAAATCGACGACGCGGCCGCCGTGCTCGCCGCGCAGCAGGGCGCGGATGAGCCGCTCGTGCTCGCCGGCTTCTCGTTCGGCGGCTATGTCGCGTCGCGGCTCGCCCAGCGCCGCGACGCCGCCGGCGCGCCGGCGCGCCGCCTCGTGCTCGTCGGCCCCGCGACGAGCCGCTTCGACGTCGCGCCGACCGTGCCGGCCGACACCCTCGTGATCCACGGCGAGGTCGACGACGTCGTGCCGCTCGCCAGCGTGCTCGACTGGGCGCGGCCGCAGAGCCTGCCGGTCACCGTCGTGCCCGGCGTCGGCCATTTCTTCCACGGCCAGCTGCCGCTGCTGAAGAACCTCGTCGCCTCTTCCTTCACCGCTTTTCCGATCTGAAGTACCGATGAAACGCTTTCTTGTCGCCGCCGTATTCAGCCTGAGCGCCGCCACCTCCGTCTGGGCGCAAGCGCCGCAGGCGCCCGAGATCGCCGCGCGCAACTACATCCTGATCGACATGACGGCGAACCACCGCGTGCTCGCCGAGCGCGACGCCGACGCGCCGCAGGACCCGGCCTCGCTGACCAAGCTCATGACGGCCTACATCGTCTTCAATGCGCTCAAGGACAAGCGCCTGACGCTCGAGCAGACGCTGCCGGTGTCCAAGCGCGCGTGGGAGGAGTCGCGCGGCGGCAGGAGCGGCGAGTCGGTGATGTTCATCGACACGACCATGACGCCGACCGTCGACCAGCTGCTGCGCGGCCTGATCGTGCAGTCGGGCGGCGACGCGGCCGTCGCGCTCGCCGAGGGCACGAGCGGCACGGTCGAGAACTTCGTCGCGGCGATGAACAAGCAGGCCGCGGCCTGGGGCCTGAAGAACACGCATTTCGTCAACGTCGGCGGCATGACCGACCCGAGCCACAAGAGCAGCGCGCGCGACGTCGCGGTGATCGCGATGCACATCATCGAGGACTACCCGCAGTACTACGCGTACTACTCGCAGAAGGAATTCACCTTCAACAAGATCCGCCAGGGCAACCGCAACATCCTGCTCACGCGCGACCCGAGCGTCGACGGCATGAAGACCGGCTACACCGAGGCGGCCGGCTACTGCCTGGTCGCGAGCAGCCATCGCGCGTTCCCGAACGGCGAGCGCCGCCTGCTCAGCGTCGTGATGGGCACGGCGTCGAAGACGGCGCGCGCCGACGAGAGCCAGAAGCTCCTGAACTGGGGTTTCGCGGCCTGGGACGGCCTGCGCCTGTACGCGAAGGACCAGGCGATCGCGACCGTGCCGGTCTGGAAGGGCCAGGCGCCGACGGCCAAGCTCGGCGTGGCCGGCGCGGTCTTCGTCGACGTGCCGCGCGGCGAGAGCGCCGAGCTCAAGACCGAGATCCAGCACACCGAACCGCTCGTCGCGCCGCTCGTCGCAGGCCAGCGCGTCGGCACGCTCAAGGTCAGCACCAAGGCCGGCGCCCCCGTCGCCGAGGTGCCGCTGGTCGTTCAGCAGGACGTGCCGCAGGCCGGCCTGCTCGGCCGCGCCTGGGACGCTCTGCGGCTCTGGATCAAGTAACCATCGGTGCCGTCGGGTGACAGCGGGGCATGCCGGGCTTAAGCTCGGGACCTAGCCCCCAGCCGCCATGAACCTCATCGCCGACCTGCCCAGCTACCTCGACGGCGTGTTCCAGCCGCTCGGCGACGCGCGCGTCTCGCCGATGGACCGAGGCTTCCTGTTCGGCGACGGCGTCTACGAGCTGATTCCCGCCTACGGCGGGCGCCTGTTCCGCTTCGACGCGCACATGGACCGACTCGAGCATGGCCTGGCCCGGCTCGGCATTCGGAACCCGCTCACGCGCCCGCAATGGCTCGCGATGCTGCGCGAGCTCGTCGCCGGGCTGGCCGGCGTCGACCCGGCGCCGAACCAGGCGCTGTACCTGCAGGTCACCCGCGGCGTCGCGATGCGCTCGCACATGCTGCCGCCCGACCTGCCGCCGACGGTGTTCGCCTACGCGAACCGCCTCGTGCCGGTCGCCGACGCCGACCGCCACCAGGGCGTCGCCTGCGTGACCGCGCGCGACTGCCGCTGGGAGCATGGCGACATCAAGAGCGTGTCGCTGCTCGGCAACGTGCTCGCGCGCCGCGTCGCGACCGAGGCCGGCGCGGCCGAGACCATCATGCTGCGCGAGGGCTTCCTGACCGAGGCCTCGAGCGCGAACGTCTGGATCGTCAGGGAGGGCGCGCTGCTCGGCCCGCCGCGCAGCGAGCATGTGCTCGAGGGCGTGCGCGCCGAACTGCTGCGCGAGCTCTGCGAGGAATGCGGCATCGCGTTCAACCGCTGTCCGGTCGCCGAGGCCGAGCTGTTCGGCGCCGACGAGATCCTGCTGAGCTCGGCCGGGCGCGAGGTGCTCGCGGTCACGCGGCTCGACCGCGAGCCGGTCGGCCATGGCGCGCTGCACGGCAAGCCGGGCCCGGTCTACGCGCGGCTCTACGAGGCCTACCAGCGCGCCAAATCCTCGCCATTGAACCTGATATGAACCAGCCCCCCGAGATTCCGCCCGAACAATCGCTGATCGAATACCCGTCGCGTTTCCCGATCAAGGTCATGGGCGCCCAGGTCGACGGCTTCGTCGAGGCGATCGTCATGGTCGCACGCCAGTTCGACCCCGAATTCGACGCCGCGACGGTCGAACGCCGGCCGAGCAGCAGCGGCAACTACCTGGGCCTGACGATCACCGTCACGGCGACGAGCCGCGAACAGCTCGACGAGCTCTACCGCACCTTGACGACCCACCCCATGGTCAAGGTCGTGCTTTGATCGTCAAGTCGATCCGACCGGCCGACTACGCCGCGACCGAGGCCGCGATGCGAGCGTTCAGCGAGGCGCGCGCCCCGGACACGCCCGACGAGCTGTGGCTGTGCGAGCACCCGCCGACGTACACCCAGGGCCTCGCGGGCAAGCCCGAGCACCTGCTGAACCCGGCCGGCATCCCGGTCGTGCAGACCAACCGCGGCGGCCAGGTCACCTACCATGGGCCGGGCCAGATCACCGCCTACCCGCTCGTCGACCTGCGGCGCCTCGGCATCTTCGTCAAGGAATACGTCTACCGGCTCGAGACCGCCGTGCTGCAGACGCTCGAGCATTTCGGCGTGACCGGCCACCGCGTCGCGGGCGCGCCGGGCATCTACGTGCGCCTGGCCGACCCGGGCGGACATGCCCAGCTGCGCGGTCCCGCGCGCGACCCGTTCGAGGGCCTCGGCAAGGTCGCTGCGCTGGGCATCAAGGTCACGCGCCACTGCGCCTACCACGGCGTCGCGCTCAACGTCGCGATGGACCTCAAGCCCTTTGCCGGCATCAACCCATGCGGCTACGCGGGGCTCGAGACGGTGGACCTCCTAAAATTGGGCGTTCACACGGATTGGCCGACCGTCGCGGCCACCTTTGGCGCGCGCCTTGCGGCGCAGCTGAGCCCTTAAAAAGAATTGCCGACCATGGCCACCGAAAACGTCACCCACGAAGCCGCGAGCGCCGCGCAGTACGACGCGTCCGCGAAGCAGAAGTCCCAGGCCAAGACCGCGCGCATCCCGATCAAGATCGTGCCGGCCGAGGTGCTCAAGAAGCCCGACTGGATCCGCGTCAAGGCCGGCAGCCCGACCACGCGCTTCTACGAGATCAAGCAGATCCTGCGCGAGCACAAGCTGCATACCGTCTGCGAGGAAGCGTCCTGCCCGAACATCGGCGAGTGCTTCGGCAAGGGCACGGCGACCTTCATGATCATGGGCGACAAATGCACGCGGCGCTGCCCGTTCTGCGATGTCGGCCACGGCCGCCCGGACCCGCTCGACGCCGACGAGCCGCTCAACCTCGCGAAGACGATCGCCGCGCTCAAGCTCAGCTATGTCGTGATCACGAGCGTCGACCGCGACGACCTGCGCGACGGCGGCGCCGGCCATTTCGCCGAGTGCATCCGCAAGGTCCGCGAGCTGAGCCCGACGACGCAGATCGAGGTGCTCGTGCCCGACTTCCGCGGCCGCGTGGACCGCGCGCTCGACATCCTCAAGGCCGCGCCGCCCGACGTGATGAACCACAACCTCGAGACCGCGCCGCGCCTCTACAAGGAAGCGCGCCCGGGTTCCGACTACGCCTTCAGCCTGAACCTGCTCAAGCGCTTCAAGCAGGCCGTGCCGGGCGTGCCGACCAAGAGCGGCATCATGGTCGGCCTCGGCGAGACCGACGAGGAGATCCTCGCCGTGATGCGCGACATGCGCGCCCACGACATCGACATGCTGACGATCGGCCAGTACCTCGCGCCGAGCGGCCACCACCTGCCGGTGCGCCGCTACGTCCACCCCGACACCTTCAAGATGTTCGAGGCCGAGGCCTACAAGATGGGCTTCAGCCACGCGGCCGTCGGCGCGATGGTGCGCTCGAGCTACCACGCCGACCAGCAGGCGCACCAGGCCAGCGAGAACGCGGCGGCCAGGGCCGGCGCGGCCTGAGGCCCGGGCGGTCGGCGCGATGAACCGCCGCATCGCCTGCCCGCAATGCGCGGCGCCGATGGACGGCTTCGCGCTCGAGGGCCATTACGGCCAGCCCGTGCCGACCGACCTGTGCGGGCATTGCAACCTGCTGTGGTTCGACGCGTTCGAGTCGGTCAATCTGTCGGGCCTCGGCTGGGTCCAGCTGCTGCGCCGCATGCAGATCGCGACGGCGACGCCGACCGAGCCGCTGCGCCCGGCGCTCGACTGCCCGCGCTGCGCCAGCGCGCTCAAGCTCGTCCACAACCAGTCGCGCGCCGGCCGTTTCGGCGAGCTCGAGTGCCCGCGCTGCCGCGGCAACCTCGCGAGCTTCGCGCTGCTGCTCGCGCGCTGCGGGCTCGTGCGGCCGCTGTCGAAGCGCGACCTCGACACGCTCGCGCTCGAAGGGCGCGAGGCGAGCTGCCTGAACTGCGGCGCGGGCCTCGCGCGCGAGCGATGCGCGACGCCCGACGCGAGCGAGGCGCGCTGCCCCTGGTGCACGAGCCCGCTGCTCGCGATCGACATGCCGCGCTTCGTCGACGTGCTGCTGCGCCGCCACGCCGAGAACCTGCCGCGCGAGGGCCGGCGTCTCGCCTGGGCCTGCCGCGGCTGCGGCGCGCCGCTCGAGCCCACGCATAGCGCGGCCTGCGTGCAATGCGGGCATTGGGTCGTCGTGCCCTCGCTCGTCGACCTGCGGCCCGTGCTCGACGCCGTCGAGCCGCAGCTGCACGCGGCGTCGCGGCGCGGCGCGCGGCCGCATATCAGCGCCCGGCGCCGCGGCGACTGGCGCGAGACCGCGCTCGCGCGCTACCTGCTGCGCCTGGGCGAGTGGCTCGGCGGCGGCGGCTGACGCGGCGCGCCGCCGCGCCGGTCTTCAGAACGTCGCCCAGTCGTCGCTGTCGCCGCCGGCAACGGCGGTGCGGCGCTGCGCGGCCGCGTCGCCTGCTTCGTGCCGGGCCTGCAGCGGCGTCGCGGCAGGCTGGGCCGGGCGGGCGGGCCTGGACGAACCCGCCGCGGCGACCGGCCGCGAGGTCGTGCGCGCGGCGTCGAGCGCCGCGGCCGCGGCCGCCTGCGGCGCGGCGTGCGCCGCCGGCCTGTGGGGCAGCGTCCGCTGCGGACGGTGGTGGCGCTGCTGCGCGGCGTCGGCGCCGAGTTTGAACGCGCTGACCGCGTCGACGAGCTCGTGGGCCTGGCGGCTCAGGTGCGTCGCGGCCGCGGCCATCTGCTCGACGAGCGCGGCGTTCTGCTGCGTCGTCCGGTCCATCTGCGTGACGGCCTGGCCGACCTGACCGACCCCGCTGCTCTGCTCGGAGCTCGCCGCGCTGATCTCGCCCATGATGTCGGTGACACGGCGGATGCTCGAGACCACGTCGCCCATCGTCGTGCCGGCGCGGTCGACGAGCTCGGTGCCCTGCTCGACGCGCTCGACGCTGGTCGTGATCAGCGACTTGATTTGCTTCGCTGCCTCGGCCGAGCGTTGCGCGAGCAGGCGCACCTCGCCCGCGACGACCGCGAAGCCGCGGCCCTGTTCGCCGGCGCGCGCGGCTTCCACGGCCGCGTTGAGCGCGAGGATATTGGTCTGGAACGCGATGCCGTCGATCGTGCCGATGATGTCGACGATCTTCCGGGAGCTCTCGCTGATGCCGCGCATCGTCTCGACGACCCGCGAGACGACCTCGCCGCCCTGCACGGCGACCTCGCTCGCATTGAGCGCGAGCTGGTTGGCCTGGCGCGCGTTGTCGGCGTTCTGGCGCACGGTCGAGCCGAGCTGCTCCATGCTCGACGCGGTCTGCTGCAGCGCGCTCGCCTGGCGCTCGGTGCGCGTCGACAGATCCTGGTTGCCCTGGGCGATCTCGCCGCTCGCGTTCGACACCGACTCGCTGCCCTGGCGCACCGTGCCGACGAGCTTGACGAGGTTGCCCTGCATGGTGCCGAGCGCGTCGAGCAGGTGGCCGAACTCGTCGTCGCGCGTGACCTCGATCGTGCCGCTGAGGTCGCCGCCGGCGACGCGCGAGACGACGCCGACCGCCTGCTCGAGCGGTCGCATGACGGCCGGGATGATGAACCAGGCCGCGCCGATCGCGATGCCGATCACGATCGCGCAATAGGCGATCAGGCGCCACTTGCGCGCGTCGTAGCTGGCCTGCGCGTCGGCGACGATCTCCTTCGAGCGCGCGATGTTGTAGTCGTTGTAGTCGTCGGTCGCCTTGGTCAGCGCGGCGAGCAGCGGCCGGCACTGCTTGTCCATCTTCTCGATTGCGCCGGCCTGGTCGCCCGCGAGCACCTTGCCGACGATGTCGAGCGCGACCGGCTCGTACTGGCCCTCGATGCGCACGATCTCGGCGATCCTGCCCTTGGCCGCGTCGGTCACGCCTTCGGCCTGCGCCAGCTCCTTGAGCCGGGCCAGGCGCGTGCGCACGTCGCCGACGGCCTTCTCGACCGAGGCCATCTCGATCGCCTTGTCCTCGGGCGTCGTCACGAGCACGAGGTTGCGCGCGGCGATCGCGCGCACGTCGATCGACTCGCGCACCATGTGCGTCGCGGTCGAGCGCTGCGCGATGCCGTCGATATAGCCGCGGAACGCGTCGTTGGCCTGACTCATCTCGCGGACGACGACGCCGCAGATGAGCGTGACCAAGGCGATCAGGATGCCGAACGCGAGCAGCAGCTTGGTGCGGATCGTCATTGCTTTTTGCATGGCCATGCGAAAACTCCTCGAGATGACAAGGACGGATGACCACGCGCCGGGCCTCGCGACGGGACGCGACGCGGCGGCGCGTGCGCGACGCCGACGGCGTCGCCTTCGCAAACAAAATAGCCCGATTTCCCTGCGGCTGCCCCGGGGCGGGTGGCGCCGTTTATCTGCTGCTGTCTTGCCCCGTGCCGACGGGCCCGCTCTGGTCGGACCCATGGTCGCGCGAGGCCGCGCAGCTGGGGTTATTGAAGCACGAATGGCCGGCGCGCGAAACTATCCCGCGCCGCCTTCCGTGCTACCAGCGCCCGGCGATGTTCTTCAACAACGTGTCGAGCGCGGTCAGGCGGTTGCTCTGTACCGTGAGCAGCGACTGCTCGGCCTGCAGCAGCGCGGTCTGCGCGGTCACGACATTCAGATAGCTGACAGTGCCGGCGCGGTACTGGTCCATCGTCAGGTCGAGGTTGGCCGCGGCGGCGGCGCGCGCCTGGTCCTGCAGCGTTGCTTCGGTCGCGAGATGGTCGGCTTGCACCAGGTTGTCTTCGACCTCTTGCAAAGCCGTCAGCACGGTCTGGCGGTAGGTCGCCGTCGCGGCGTCGGCGCTCGCGCGCGCTTGCGCGCTCGCCAACTGGTGCTGGCCGCCGTCGAGGATGGTCTGGGTCAGCGTCGCGCCGAGCGACCAGACCAGGTTCGGCGCACTGATCAGCTGGCTCATCGAGCTGTGGCGCCAGCCGCCGGTCGCCGCCAGGTCGATCGCCGGGAAGAAGGCCGCGTCGGCGACGCCGATCTGCAGGTAGGCCGCGACGACGCGCGCGCGCGCCGCACCGATGTCGGGGCGGCGCTCGAGCAGCGTCGACGGCAGGAACGCCGGCAGCTCGGGCGCGCCGGGCAGGGCCTCGGCCGGCGCGAGCGCGAAGGTCGACGGCGACTCGCCGAGCAGCACCGCGAGCGCGTGCTCGTAGGTCGCACGCTGGGTCTTCGCCTCGAGCGCCTGGGCGCGCGTCGTGTTGACCTGGGTCTCGGCCTGCAGCACGTCGGTGCGCGCGGCGACGCCGCTGTCGAAGCGCGCGCGCGTGAGGTCGAGCGAGCGCTGGTAGGCGGCGACGCTGCGGTCGAGCAGCGCGGCCTGGAGTTCGGCCGAGCGCAGCGAGAAATAGGTCTGAGCGAGCAGGGCCTGGGCCGACAGGCGCGCGGCCGCAAGGTCGCCGCGGCTCGCCTGGTAGTCGGCCCGGGCCGCGTCGGCAGCCTGGCCGAGGCGGTCCCAGAGGTCGATCTCCCAGCCGGCCGTGAGGCCGAGGTTCACGCTGTTCGACGGGTTGCTGCCGTTCGCGACGGCCTGGCCGCCGTTGCCCGAGACCGCGTTGCGGTTGCGCGTGCCGCCGAGGCTCGCACTGAGCGTCGGCAGCAGCGCGGCGTGGCTCGCCGTGACGGTCGCGAGCGCGCTCGCGACCTGGCTCGCCGAGACCTTGAGGTTCTCGTTGCCGATCACGAGGCGCTGCTCGAGCTCGTCGAGCACCGGGTCCTTGAACAGCTGCCACCAGGCCTCTGGCGCCGGCTCGGCCGCGACCGCGGGTTGCCACAGCGCGTCTTCCTTGAACTGCGCCGGCGGCTTGGCCGGGGCCGGCGGGTCGACGCGCGTGACGGCGCAGCCGCCGAGCAGCAGGACGAGCGCGAGGGAGACGGAGGTCAGCTTGAACATGGTGTTAGGCGGAGAGAGCGGGTTCGGCGGCGGCGCCCGCCGGCCGGGCCTTGCGGCGCCGGCTCAGGCGGTCCATCAGCACGAAGACGACCGGCGTCGTGTACAGGGTCAGCAGCTGCGACAGGATCAGGCCGCCGACGATCGCCATGCCGAGCGGCTGGCGCAGCTCGGCGCCGTCGCCGGTGCCCAGCGCGAGCGGCAGCGCGCCGAAGATCGCCGCGACCGTCGTCATCAGGATCGGGCGCAGGCGCAGCGAGGCCGCGCGCAGGATCGCCGCGCTCGCCGTCATGTGGCCGGCGCGCTGCCGCTCGATCGCGAAGTCGATCATCATGATCGCGTTCTTCTTGACGATGCCGATCAGGAGGATCACGCCGATCAGCGAGATGATCGAGAACGGCGTGTCGAAGGCCAGCAGCGCGAGCAGCGCGCCGACGCCGGCCGAGGGCAGCGTCGACAGGATCGTGACCGGGTGGACGAGGCTCTCGTAGAGCATGCCGAGCACGAGGTAGATCGCGACGACCGCGGCGAGGATCAGCAGCGGCTGCGACGACAGCGACTGCTGGAACGCGTTCGCCGTGCCCGCGAACACGCCGCGCACCGTGACCGGCACGCCGAGCTCGCTCAGCGCGTTCTGGATCGCGACCGTAGCGTCCGACAGCGACACGCCGGGCGGCAGGTTGAAGCTGATCGTCGACGCCGGCGTGCCGCTCTGGTGGCTGATGCCGAGCGGCGTGTTCGTGACCTGGTAATGCGTGAACGACGACAGCGGCACGTTGGCGCCGTTAGCGCCGCTCACGTAGAGCTGCTTGAGCACCTCGGGGCCCGTGAGCCATTGCGGCGCGAGCTCCATGACGACGCGGTACTGGTTCAGCGGGTTGTAGATCACGCCGACCTGGCGCTGGCCGAACGCGTCGTTGAGGAAATTGTCGACCGTCGTGACGTTGACGCCGAGCCGCGCGGCCGCGTCGCGGTCGATCACGATCGAGGTCTGCATGCCCTTGTCGTTCTGGTCGGTGTTGACGTCGGTGAGCTCGGGCAGCTTGTCGAGCGCGTTGCGGATGCGCGGCTCCCAGGTGCGCAGGTCCTCGAGGTTGTCGGACAGCAGCGTGAACTGGTATTGCGCGTCGGATTGGCGGCCGCCGATGCGGATGTCCTGGATCGGCACGAGGAACAGGTTCACGCCGGCCTCGTGGGCGAGCTTGCCGCGCAGCCGGTTGATGACCATGTCGGCCGAGAGCTTGCGCTCGGCGAGCGGCTTGAGCGTGATGAAGAAGCGCGCCGTGTTGGTCTGGCCGCCGCCGGTGAAGCCGTTCACGCTGTCGATCGCGGGGTCGGCCATCAGGATCGCCTCGAGGCGGTCGACGCGCGCGCGCATGACCTCGAAGGAGCTCGCCTGGTCGGCCTGCACGCCGCCGATCAGCATGCCGGTGTCCTGCTGCGGGAAGAAGGTCTTGGGGATCGTCGCGTAGAGGTGGAAGTTGAGCGCGACCACGGCGACGAGCGACAGCAGCGCGACCGGCTGGTGGCGCAGCGTCCACATCAGCGAGCGCCGGTAGCCGCGCTGGAAGAAGCGGCCGATGCGCGCGGCCGCGCGCGCGTAGCGGCCCGGCGCGCGCGTCTCCTCGGGGTCGGCGCGCAACAGCGTCGCGGCCATCATCGGCGTCGTCGTCAGCGACACCAGCATCGAGATGAGGATCGACGCGGACAGCACGATCGCGAACTCGCGGAACAGCCGGCCGACGACGCCGCCCATCAAGAGGATCGGGATGAACACGGCGATCAGCGAGATGCTGATCGACACGACCGTGAAGCCGATCTCGCGGGCACCGCGCAGCGCCGCCTCGCGTGGCGTCAGGCCATGCTCGATATGGCGGCTGATGTTCTCGAGCACGACGATCGCGTCGTCGACGACGAAGCCGGTCGCGACGGTCAGCGCCATCGCCGACAGGTTGTCGAGGCTGTAGCCGCACAAATACATCACGCCGAAGGTGCCGGCGAGCGAGACCGGCACGACGACGGCCGGGATCAGCGTCGCGCGCACGCGGCGCAGGAACACGAGCACGACGAGCACGACGAGGCCGACGGCGATCGCGAGCGAGCGCTCGACCTCGCGCAGCGACGCGCGGATCGTCGGCGTGCGGTCCATCAGCACCTTGAGCGAGATCGCCGGCGGGATCGAGGCCTGCAGGTGCGGCATCAGCGCGCGCACGCGCTCGACGGTCTCGATGATGTTCGCGCCGGGCTCCTTCATGATGAACAGCATCACGGCGGGCCGGCCGTTCGCGATGCCGTAGTTGCGCACGTCCTGGACCGAGTCGGTGACCTGGGCGACGTCGCGCAGGCGCACGGCGGCGCCGCGCGCGTAGTTGAGCACGACGGGCGCGAAGTCGGCCGCCGTGCGCGCCTGGTCGTTCGCGCCGATCTGCCAGTTCTGCGCCTTGTCCTCGAGCACGCCGAGCGGGCGCTTGCCGTTGGTGTTCGTGAGCGCCGTGCGCACGCTGTCGAGCGCGATGCCGGTCGACGCGAGCTTGGCGGGGTTGAGCTCGACGCGCACGGCCGGCAGCGCCGCGCCGCCGACCGTGACCTGGCCGACGCCGTCGACCTGCGACAGGCGCTGCGCGAGCACCGTCGACGCGGCGTCGTACATCTGGCCGCGGTCGAGCGTCGCCGAGGTCAGCGCGAGGATCATGATCGGCGAGTCCGCCGGGTTGACCTTGCGGTAGCTCGGGTTGCTCGGCATGCCGGTGGGCAGCAGGGTGCGCGCCGCGTTGATTGCGGCCTGGACGTCGCGCGCGGCGCCGTCGATGTCGCGGTCGAGGTCGAACTGCAGCGTCACGCTCGTCGAGCCGAGCTGCGAGCGCGAGGTGATCTCGTTGACGCCGGCGATCGCGCCGAGCGCGCGCTCGAGCGGCGTCGCGACCGTCGCGGCCATGGTCTCGGGGCTCGCGCCGGGCAGCGAGGCCGACACCGAGATCGTCGGGAAGTCGACCTGCGGCAGCGGCGCGATCGCGAGCTTCGCGTAGGCGAGCAGGCCCGCGAGCAGCAGGCCCAGCGTGATCAGCGTCGTCGCGACCGGGCGCGCGATGAAGGGGGCCGAGATATTCATGCCGCCGTCGCCTCAGACCGTCTTCGCGCGCGGCTTGGCCAGGCCCCAGCGGCGCGCGAGCGCCGCGAAGCCGAGGTAGATCACCGGCGTCGTGTACAGCGTCAGCAGCTGGCTCACGATCAGGCCGCCGACCATGGTCACGCCGAGCGGGTGGCGCAGCTCGTGGCCCGCGCCGGTGCCGACCATCAGCGGCAGCGCGCCGAGCAGGGCGGCCATCGTCGTCATCAGGATCGGGCGCAGGCGCAGCAGGCAGGCCTGGTGGATCGCCTGGCGCGGCGCGAGGCCCTGCTCGCGCTCGGCCTCGAGCGCGAAGTCGATCATCATGATCGCGTTCTTCTTGACGATGCCGATCAGCAGCACGATGCCGATGATGCCGACGATGCCGAGGTCGAGCCGCGCGGCGAGCAGCGCGAGCAGCGCGCCGAGGCCGGCCGAGGGCAGGGTCGAGAGGATCGTCATCGGATGCACGTAGCTCTCGTAGAGCACGCCGAGCACGATGTACATCGTGACGACCGACGCGAGGATCAGCAGCAGCGTGCTCGACAGCGAGTTGCGGAACGCCTCGGCCGCGCCCTGGAAGCTCGTCTCGACGCTCGCGGGCAGCTCGAGCTGGGCCTCGGCGGCCTTGATCGCGTCGACGGCCGCGCCGAGCGAGGTGCCGGCCGACAGGTTGAACGAGATCGTCGCGGCCGGGAACTGCGCGACATGGTTGACGACGAGCGCGGCCGGCTGCTCGACGAGGTGGGCGACGGCCGTCAGCGGCACCTGGACCGTCGTGCTCGTGCCGGTCGGGCTGAGCTGGGTGCCGGGCACGTAGAGGCCGTCGAGCGCGTCGGGGCCGCGGCGGAACTGCGGCGCGGCCTCGAGCACGACGCGGTACTGGCTGTTCTGCGTGTAGATCGTCGAGATCAGGCGCTGGCCGAACGCGTCGTAGAGCACCGCGTCGATGTTGGCGACGGTCACGCCGAGACGGCCCGCGGCCTCGCGGTCGATCTGCACATAGGCCTGCAGGCCCTGGTCCTCGAGGTCGCTCGCGACGTCGGCGAGCTCGGGCAGGGCCTTGAGCCTGGCGAGCAGGGCGCGGTTCGCGTTCGTGAGGTCGTCGCTGTTCGGCGAGGACAGCAGGAACTGGTACTGCGTCTTCGCGACGCGGTCCTCGATCGACAGGTCCTGCACCGGCTGCATGTAGGCGCGGATGCCGGCGACCTTGGCGGTCTCGCGGTTCAGGCGCTGGATGATGTCGCTCGCCGACAGGCTGCGCTGCTCGAAGGGCTTGAGCGTGATCTGCATGCGCCCGGTGTTGAGCGTCGCGTTCGCGCCGTCGACGCCGATGAAGCTGCTCAGGTGGTCGACGTCGGGGTCCTTGAGGATCGCCTCGGCGAGCGCCTGCTGGTGCTCGGACATCGCGTCGAAGGAACTGCTCTGGTCGGCCTCCGTGATGACCTGGATCAGGCCCGTGTCCTGGACCGGGAAGAAGCCCTTGGGCACGAAGGTGTAGAGCAGGCCCGTCACGGCGAGCGTCGCGACGAACACGAGCAGGGTCGCGCGCGGGCGGTCGAGCACCCAGTCGAGCGAGCGGCCGTAGCCGGCCACGGCGGCGTCGTAGCGCGCGCCGAACCAGGCGCCGACGCGCGTGTGCTTGTGCTCGACCTCGGGGCGCAGCAGGCGCGCGCTCATCATCGGCGTGAGCGTCAGCGAGACGAAGGCCGAGATGAGGATCGACACGGCGAGCGTGATCGCGAACTCGTGGAACAGGCGGCCGACCACGTCGCCCATGAACAGCAGAGGGATCAGCACGGCGATCAGCGAGACCGTCAGCGAGATGATCGTGAAGCCGATCTGCTTGCTGCCCTTGAGCGCGGCCTGCAGCGGCGTCTCGCCCTCCTCGACGAAGCGCGCGATGTTCTCGACCATCACGATCGCGTCGTCGACGACGAAGCCCGTCGAGATCGTCAGCGCCATCAGCGTGAGGTTGTTGATCGAGAAGCCGGCCAGGTACATCACGCCGAAGGTGCCGACGAGCGACAGCGGCACGGCGACGCCGGGGATCAGCGTCGCGCTCGCGCTGCGCAGGAACAGGAAGATCACCATCACGACGAGCGCGACGGCGAGGATCAGCTCGAACTGGGTGTCGAGCACCGACGCGCGGATCGTCACCGTGCGGTCGGAGATCACCTGCACGTCGAGCGAGGCCGGCAGCGAGGCCTGCAGCTGCGGCAGCAGCGCCTTGACGCGGTCGACCGTCTCGATCACGTTCGCGCCGGGCTGGCGCTGGACGTTGAGGATCACGCCGGGCGTGGTGTCGCTCCACGCGGCGAGGCGCAGGTTCTCGGCGTCGTCGACGATGGCGGCGACGTCGCCGAGGCGCAGCGCGTTGCCGTTGCGCCAGGCGATCACGACCTGCCGGTACTCGGCCGCGCTCTTGAGCTGGTCGTTCGCGTCGATCGTCGACGCGCGCTGCGCGCCGTCGAAGCTGCCCTTGGCCTCGTTGACGTTGGCCGCGGCGATCGCCGCGCGCAGGTCCTCGAGGCTCAGGCCCAGCTGCGCGAGCTGGCGCGGGTCGGCCTGGATGCGTACGGCCGGGCGGCGCCCGCCGGCGATCGACACGAGCCCGACGCCGTCGACCTGCGAGAGCTTGGGCGCGAGGCGGTTCTCGACGAGGTCGTGGACCTTGATGATCGGCAGCGAGGGCGAGGTGATCGCGAGCGTGAGCACCGGCGCGTCGGCCGGGTTGACCTTGCTGTAGACCGGGGGCATCGGCAGGTCGCTCGGCAGCAGGTTGCCGCCCGCGTTGATCGCGGCCTGGACCTCCTGCTCGGCGACGTCGAGCGACAGCGTCAGCGAGAAGCGCAGCGTGATCACCGACGCGCCGCCCGAGCTCGTCGAGCTCATCTGGCTCAGGCCCGGCATCTGGCCGAACTGGCGCTCGAGCGGGGCGGTGATCGTCGTCGCGATGACCTCGGGGCTCGCGCCCGGGTACAGGGTCGTGATCTGGATGGTCGGGTAGTCGACCTCGGGCAGCGCCGACAGCGGCAGCAGGCGGTACGCGAGCAGGCCGGCCAGCAGGATGGCCAGCATCAGCAGCGAGGTCGCGACCGGCCGCTCGATAAAGGGGCGGGACGGGTTCATGGCCGGGGCTTAGTTGCTCGCGCCGCTGGCCGCGCTCGCGCGATGACCCCAGCCACCGGCCGCGCCGCTCGCCGCGCCGCTCGCCGCACCGGCGCCGTGGCGGCCGCGGTGCTGGGTGGGCTGGGCGCCCGCGCGCTGGTTCGGGTCCTTCGCGATGACCTCGACCTTCGCGCCGTCGCGCAGGCGGTCGATGCCGTCGATGACGACGCTCTCGCCGGGCTGGACAGAACCGTCGATGCCGGTCCAGTCGCCGTCGACGACGCCGGGCACGACCTTGCGCGCGCTGACCGACTGGTCGGCGCCGACGACGTAGACGTAGAAGCCGTCGGCGCCGCGCTGCACGGCCGCGGTCGGCACGGCGAGCTGCTGCGGCAGCGTGTCGAGCTGCAGGCGCACGCGCACGGCCTGGTTCGGGTACAGGCTCTCGTCGCGGTTGTCGAACAGCGCCTTGAGCTTGATCGTGTCGGTCGTCGGATCGATCGCGTTGTCGCGCGACGCGACGCGGCCTTCGGCGAGCTTGTGCTTGCCGTCGCGGCCCCAGGCCTCGACGACGAGGGTCTGGCGCGCGTTCATCGCGGCGGCGATCTTCGGCAGGTTGGCCGAGGGCACGGAGAATGTCAGCGCGATCGGCTGCGTCTCGGCGATCACGACGACGCCGTTCGCGTCGCTCGGCGACACGACGTTGCCGAGGTCGACCTGCTTGAGGCCCGCGCGGCCCGAGATCGGCGCGACCACGTTGCAGTAGCCGAGCTGCAGGCGCGCGGTGTCGACGGCGCCCTGGTCCGAGCGCACGGTGCCGACGAGCTGCTGCACGAGCGCGACCTGGGTGTCGAGCTGCTGCCTGGGCACGGCGTCCTTGGCGACGAGGTCCTGATAGCGCTTGAGGTCGACGCGCGCGTTGTCGAGCTGGGCCCTGTCGCGCAGCAGCACGCCTTCGGCCTGGGCCAGCGCGGCCGCGAACGCGCGCGGGTCGATATGCGCGAGCGCCTGGCCCTTCCTGACGGGCTGGCCTTCCTTGAACAGCAGGTCCTGCAGCACGCCGCTGACCTGGACGTGGACGGTCGCCGTGTTGTTCGCCGCGAGCGTGCCGATCGCCTCGACGTTCACGTGCATGTCGCGGCGCTGCGTGGTCTCGACCGAGACCGGCTGGGCGCGATTGCCGGCGGCGAAGCGGCGCGCCGCGCCGCCGCCCGGGCCACCCTGGCTGCCCGGCGCGCCGCCCTGCGCCGACGCGGCGTCGGCCGCGGCCTTGTGCGCGTGGTGCCACCAGCCGCCGGCGATCAGCAGCGCGACGACGCCGAGGCCCCAGACCCAGGCCTTGCCTTGCTGGCGCGAACGGGTGGAGCGGGGGACAGCGGAGGAGGCGGGATCTTGGCGCAGCATGCTGGGCGACGGGGCGATGTAAGCGGAGTCAGCGACTCTACACGCCGCTACCCGGGGCCCGGATTGCCTCTTGGAAAAGTTCGCCTGATCCAACCCGGCCCGAACCCTGTCCAGGGTGCCGTTCGGCACTGCCCGGCGGCGCGTGCCCGTGCTAGCTAGTCAGGCCGCGAGCAGTTGCTCGATCTGGGCCTGCAGCGCGCCGAAGTCGGGTTCGCCGACGAAGCGCTTGACGATGCGGCCGTTCTTGTCGATCAGGAAGCTCGTCGGCGTCATCCGGACCTGGCCGAAGGCCTTGGCGAGCGTGCCCATATTGTCGATCGCGACGCCGAAGGGCAGCGCGCGCGAGGCCGCGAAGTTCGACACATAGGCGGGCGGGTCGTAGCTCATCGCGACGGCGAGCGTGTCGAAGCCGCGGCCCTTGTACTTCTGGAAGGTCTGGACCACCTGCGGCATCTCGTGCACGCAGGTCGTGCAGTCGGTCGCCCAGAAGCTCACGAACATGACCTTGCCGTGCCACTGGCTCGAGTCGGCCGGTTTGCCGTCGAGCAGCACATAGTGCACCGCCGGCGCGGCCTCGCCGGCCGGGGCCAGCGCGACCCAGGCGCCGACCGCGAGCGCGGCGCCGACGACCGCGGCGATGAGGGCGGGCTTGGACGGGCGACGCGTGTTCATGGCCGGCAGTGTACGCCGCACGCGCGCGGCGTGCTCAGTGCGACTTCGACAGCTCGAAGGTCAGCAGCGACGGCAGCGCGTCGGCCAGGTGAGTGCGCGCGATGCGCGCGACGCCGTCGCCGGTGGCGGTGGACAGCTGGGTGACGCGGTCCTCGTCGTGGACCTCGACCCAGCAGAAGTCGGGGACCTCGACGGCGATCTCGGGTTGCAGCTCGGCGAGGATCGCGTCGCGCAGGCCGGCCTCGAACAGGATGCCGTGCGGCAGGCCTTCGGCGCAGAACTGGCCGGCCTCGGCGACGCTGTCGACGATGTCGACGATCAGGCCCATGTGCGCGACCGCGGCCTGGATCTGGCGGCGCAGCTCGACGCGCGGCGACACGATCAGCACATGGCTGCCCGCCAGCGGCTTGGAATTGGCCGAGGGCGGGTAATCGGGCAGGTCGTCGATCGAGTCGATGCCGGCGCGCGTGCTCGCGGCCGGCGGCGGGAGGTCGGCGGCCGGCTCGCCGGCCTCGTCGCCGACGGTGTACGGGAACTGCAGGGTCAGCACCGTGATGCCGGCCTCTTCCTCGCGCACCGGTCGCAGGTCCATCGCGAGCGCCGTCTGCTCGACGAGGCGCCAGGCCAGGGTGTCGGTCGTCGGCAGCGGCTCGTTGCGCGCGCGGCTCGACTCGAGCAGCTCGAGCGTGCGGTGGGCGAAGCGGCAGCTCAGGCGCGCGCGCGCGGGCCAGGGCGTGAGGTCGATGCGCAGGTCGATCGACGAATGGGTGCTCGCGAGCGCCCAGTCCATCATCGCGTTGAGCAGCGCGAACAGCAGCGAGCCGTCGGTCACGACCTCGACCGGCTTGAGCATCTGGCGTACCTGGATGCCGCGCGCCTGGGTCTCGCGGCTGCGGTGCGTGACGACGCCGCGCAGCAGCTGGGCCAGGTGCAGGCGCTCGCGCGCGAGGTTGAGCCGGCCCGACGCGAGGCGCGCGAGCTGCTGGCCCATGATGCCGGCCTCGCGCGCGGCCGCGACGTTCTCGCGCAGCGCGCGCAGGCCCTGGCGGTCGATCTGGCCGGTGCTCACGAGGCCGTGGATGCGCTCGAGCGCCGCGCTCAGCGGGCCGGCGATCTCGGCGCCGAGCTGGCGCACGATGTCCGCCCAGAGCTCGTCCTTCGCCGCCGGCTCATTGGCGGCGGGCGGCGCGGGCGGGGTCGGGGGCGGTGTCGACATGGCGGGTGGCGGGCTCGGGCGCACGGGTTTTGGCGGATTTTCTCGCGATCGCGCGAAGCGCATCTGTGCTAGCCGGTTGCAGGGTTTGCCATGCTGGGGGGCTTGGCCGCCAGCGTCCATCCCGCGAAAAGGGGAATCGTTTGCGGCTAACGCGCGACAAACTGCCCTCGCCAGCGCAGTAAGAACTCACTGCGCCGGCCCCGCCGCGCCCTTCAGGCCAGGACTTTTTGCGCGAGCAGCGTTTCGATGCGGTCCTCGGCGACCCCCGCCTCGCGCAGGATCTCGCGCGTATGCTGGCCGAGCAGCGGCGGCGCGTGGCGGTACTGGACCGGCGTGCGCTCGAGCTTGATCGGGCTCGCGACGAGCTCGAGCCCCGGGTGCTGAGGGTGGTCGAAGCGCGCCGTCATCGCGCGGGCCTGGACCTGCGGATCGGCGAAGGTCTGGGCGAGGTCGTTGATCGGCCCGCAGGGCACCTTCGCGGCCTCGAGCGCGGCGAGCCAGGCGTCGCGCGGGCGCTCGCGCAAGACTGCCTCGAGCAGCGGCACGAGCTCGGCGCGGTGGCGCACGCGCGCGGCGTTGCTCGCGAAGCGGGCGTCGGCGGCCCATTCGGGGCGCCCCGCGATATCGCAGAACTTCGCGAACTGGCCGTCGTTGCCGACCGCGAGGATCAGGTGGCCGTCGGCGGCCGCGAAGACCTGGTAGGGCACGATGTTCGCGTGCGCGTTGCCCATGCGGCCCGGTGCCTTGCCCGTGACCATGTAGTTCGCGCCGAGGTTCGCGAGCATCGCGACCTGGGTGTCGAGCAGGGCCATGTCGATATGCTGGCCCTCGCCCGTGAGGTCGCGGTGGCGCAGCGCCGCGAGGATCGCGACGCTCGCGTACATGCCGGTGAACAGGTCGGCCACGGCGACGCCGACCTTCTGCGGGCCGCCGCCGGGCAGGTCGTCGCGCTCGCCGGTCACGCTCATCAGGCCGCCGAGGCCCTGGATCGCGTAGTCGTAGCCGGCGCGGTCCTTGTAGGGGCCGTACTGACCGAAGCCGGTGATCGAGCAGACGACGAGGCGCGGCTGCGTGGCGCGCAGCGCCTGCGCGTCGAGGCCGTAGCGCGCGAGGTCGCCGACCTTGAAGTTCTCGACGAGCACGTCGCATTGCGCGGCCAGCTCGCGCACCAGCGCCTGGCCCTCGGGCGTCGCGATGTCGATGCAGATCGAGCGCTTGTTGCGGTTCGCGCCGAGGTAGTAGGCGGCTTCGGCCGTGTCGGCGCCGTGCGCGTCCTTCAGGTAGGGCGGGCCCCAGCCGCGCGTGTCGTCGCCGCTGCCCGGGCGCTCGACCTTGATCACGTCGGCGCCGAGGTCGGCGAGGGTCTGGGTGCACCAGGGGCCCGCGAGCACGCGCGAGAGGTCGAGCACGCGCACGCCGGCGAGCGCCTGGGGCGTCGAAGAAGGGGAGGTCGCTTCCATGGCCCGCGATTGTGCCGTGCCCATAATCGCGCATGCGCCGCGGACCGATCCAGTTCTTCGCCCTCCTATTCCCCGGCTTCGGCCTGCTCGCCGCCTGCACGCCCGCGCTGAACTGGCGGGAAGTGCAGCCGGCGGGCAGTCATCTGAGCCTGACGTTCCCCTGCAAGCCCGATGTCGCGGTGCGCGAGGTCGCCGGGCTGCGCCAGGGCCTCGCGCAATGCGACGCCGACGGCGCGAGCTTCGTGCTCGCGTGGAGCGAGCTGCGCGGCAGCGACGCGGGCCAGGCGGCCGCGACGCCGGATCCGGGCGCGGTCGACGCGGCGCTCAGGGACATGCGCGCGAGCGTGGCCGCGCGCCTGCACGCGACGGCAGGCGCGCCGCGGCCGTTCGGCGTCGCCGGCATGGACGCTCGCGCCGAGGCGCAGGTCCAGGACCTGGAGGCGCCGGGCCCGCGCCATGCGCGCGTCGCGAGCTTCGCGCGCGGCGCGCTGGCCTATGAACTGGTCGTCATTTCGGCGCGCCCGGTGCGCGCCGTCGCCTGGGACGGTTTCACCGGCTTGATGAGGCTCTCCGACTGACATTTCGGGACCGCCGGGCGAGAGGTCGTGGCTCGTCGGATAATGGCGCGATGCCCGGTCTGCTGTTGATCGCCCATGCCCCGCTCGCGAGCGCCCTCAAGGCCGTCGCCGAGCACACCTTTCCGAACTGCGCGCCGCAGCTGGCCGTGCTCGACGTGCGCCCCGACATGGGCGCCGAAGACGTCGAGCAGGGGGCCCGCACGCTGATGCAGGGCCTCGGTCATGGAGAATGGCTGGTCATGACCGACGTCCCGGGGGCCACGCCGCACAACGGCGCGCTGCGCCTGGCCGGCGCGGGACGGCGCGTGCGCGTCGTCACCGGGGTGAACGTGCCCATGCTCTGGCGCTCGCTGTGCTACGGCCAGCTCGGCGTCGACGAGCTCGCGCTGCGCGCCGTCGAAGGCGGGCACAAATGCATTGAGACTCTCGACCTGCAGGAATCGCCTAGACCTCCGCAATGATCAAGTCCACGCTCACCATCAGCAACAAACTGGGCCTGCACGCCCGCGCGTCGGCCAAGCTGACCAAGCTGGCCGGCTCCTACAAATGCGAAGTCTTCATGAGCCGCAACGGGCGGCGCGTGAACGCCAAGAGCATCATGGGCGTCATGATGCTCGCGGCCGGCATCGGCTCGCAGGTCGAGCTCGAGACCGAGGGCGAGGACGAGGCGCCCGCGCACGAGGCGATCACGGCGCTCGTCAACGACAAGTTCGGCGAAGGCCAGTAAGGCCCGAGCGGCCGGCGCGGCCGACCGCTCGACACCCTGCCGCGTCAGGCCAGGAAATGCTTGCGGTAGCGCGCCGGCAGCTCGTCGATGCGCATCAGCAGCGGCAGGTCGGCCGTGTTGAAGTCGGGGTCCCAGGCCGGCGCGCCGAGCACCTTCGCGCCGCAGCGCAGATAGCCCTTGATCAGCGCCGGCGCGTCGGCCTCGAGGTCGTGGCGAAGCTCCTCGACCGGCAGCGGCAGGCGCGGGCGCACCTGCAGGTCGATGCTCGCAAGGTGGGTCTGCTCGAGGCGCTTCCACAGGCTTGCCGCGTAGTGGCCGCCGTCGCGCATGCTCACGCTCGCGCAGCCGATCATGGTGTCGAGCTGGTTGCGCACCATGAACTCGGCGAGTGCGCCCCACAGCGCCATGATCGCGCCGCCGCTGCGGTGGTCGGGGTGGATGCACGAGCGGCCGAGCTCGACCATGCGGCTGCGCAGGCCGCGCAGGCGGGTCAGGTCGAATTCGGTTTCGGTATACAGGCCGCCGGTGCGCAGCGCGGCGTCGGGCGTCAGCACGCGGTAGGTGCCGATCACGCGGCCCGGGCGGCCGTCGGCGCCGACGCAGCGCACGAGCAGGTGCTCGCAATGCGCGTCGTACATGTCGACGTCGTGGCCGGCCGGCGCGTCCTTGGGCGGGTTCAGGCGCGCGCCCATTTCGCCGACGAAGATCTCGTAGCGCAGCGCCTGGGCCTCCCGGACCTCGTCGAGGTCGCGCGCCCAGCTGACCGACAGGCGGCCGGTTGTCGCGGCCTCGGGCGCGCGCTCGCTGCGGTGGAGTTGGCCGAACGGCAGGGTCGTGGCGGACAGTTCGCGCATCGGTCTTCCTTGATCGCTTGATTTCTTCAATACGCAAATGCTCGATTCGAGCGATGACGCGACCGTGACGTACGCATTACGCGGCGGTGACGTTGTAAAGCGCCGCGCCGCCCGCCCGCGCTGCTAAAGTCGGCCGCATGAGCTTCCAGGTCTTCGGCATCCCCGTCACGCGCGGCGTGGCCATCGGCCGCGCCGTGCTCATCGCGTCGAGCCGCGTCGACGTCGAGCATTACTTCATCGGCGCCGACCAGATCGACTCCGAGATCGCGCGCGCGACGCGCGCCCGCGACGAGGTCGCCGCCGAGCTGACGGCGCTCAAGCAGGACCTGCCCGAGGACGCGCCGCACGAACTCGCCGCGCTGCTCGACGTCCACCTGATGCTGCTGCACGACGAGGCGCTCGTCGGCGCAACCGTGCAGTGGATCGTCGACCGCCACTACAACGCCGAATGGGCGCTGTCGGCGCAGCTCGAGGTGCTCGCGCGCCAGTTCGACGAGATGGAGGACGAATACCTGCGCGAGCGCAAGGCCGACCTCGAGCAGGTCGTCGAACGCCTGATCGGCGCGCTCGCGCGCGCCCAGGGCGGCGTGCGCGCGCCGGCCGAGGCCGTCGCGCAGCGCGATTTCGCGGGCGAGGACCCGTTGCTGCTCGTCGCCGCCGACATCGCGCCGGCCGACATGATGCAGTTCAAGCGCGGCGTGTTCCGCGGCTTCATCACCGACATCGGCGGCAAGACCTCGCACACGGCGATCGTCGCGCGCAGCATGGACATCCCGGCCGTCGTCGGCACGCGCGAGGCCTCGCGCCTGATCCGCCAGGACGATTGGGTCATCATCGACGGCGACGCGGGCGCGGTGATCGTCGACCCCTCGCCGATCGTGCTCGAGGAGTACCGTTTCCGCCAGCGCCAGGCCGAGCTCGAGCGCGCGCGCCTCGCGCGCCTGCGCCACAAGCCGGCCGTCACGCTCGACGGCGAGGTCATCGAGCTGCACGCCAATATCGAGCTGCCGAACGACGCGCACGCGGCCGTCGAGGCCGGCGCGACCGGCGTCGGCCTGTTCCGCAGCGAGTTCCTGTTCATGAACCGCGGCGGCGAGCTGCCGAGCGAGGACGAGCAGTTCGCGGCCTACCGCGCGGCGGTCGAGGCGATGAAGGGCATGCCGGTGACGATCCGCACGGTCGACGTCGGCGCCGACAAGCCGCTCGACCGCATGAGCGTCAGCGAGCTGCGCCACGAGCATGTGCTGAACCCGGCGATGGGCCTGCGCGCGATCCGCTGGAGCCTCGCCGAGCCGAGCATGTTCCGCCAGCAGCTGCGCGCGATCTTCCGTGCGAGCGCGTTCGGCAAGGTGCGCCTGCTGATCCCGATGGTCGCCCACATCGGCGAGGTCGTGCAGATCCAGGAGGCGATCCGGCGCGTCCAGCACCAGCTCGACGACGCCGGCCACGCCTACGGCCAGGTCGAGCTCGGCGTGATGATCGAGATCCCGGCCGCGGCGATCATGCTGCCGATGCTGCTGCGCCATGTCGACTTCGTCTCGGTCGGCACGAACGACCTGATCCAGTACACGCTTGCGATCGACCGCGCCGACGAGGCGGTCGCGCATCTTTACGACCCCTGGCACCCGGCCGTGCTGCAGCTGCTCGCGTCGACGATCTCGCACGCGCGCGCGGCCGGCAAGGGCGTCAGCGTGTGCGGCGAGATGGCCGGCGACCCCGATTTCACCGACCTGCTGCTGGCCATGGGCCTGCGCAGCTTCTCGATGCACCCGAGCCAGATCCCGACGGTCAAGCAACGCATCCTGCGTGCCGACGCGTCGCGCGTCGCCGACGGCCTGGGCAAGGTGCTCGCGGCGGAGGACCCGCGCCGTGCGGCGCTCGCGGCGTTCGCGAGCCAGGGGCGCTCTATATAGTAGACAGGGCGGCGGAAGACGATGCAGAAGGCGCGCGGCAGCGCCCCTTCGAGTTTTTCTGAAGACTTTCTCGCACGGCCAAAAATCTCATGCTATAGTGGCGGACTTCGCTGAACACAGAGCTGCTTTGCAGGTCCGGGGCGGCGAAGAAAAGCGGGTGCTTGGGCAGACTTGGCTGAACCCGATGGGGCTGGGAGCTCCTCGAGGCGAGGCTGGTGAGTGGGATGAAAATTCTGCTCTGAAGTTTGAAAAGCACTTGACAAGCTGAAAACAGCAAGTCACAATACCGCTTCTTTGCTGATCACGGCTTCGGTGGTGAGTGGCGAAGAAAAGGAAGAGAGAAGTTTTGAATGCTTCTTAAAACCTTGCGAGATGTTTTGATGTTTGTTCTGAATATCAAAAATATTTCGCAGCGTCGGCAGAAAATGCTTGACAGGGTTTTAAAAAGCGAGTCATAATCTCGCTTCTGTGCTGTTGAAAAGCAG
>JAFAMW010000045.1 GCA_019232985.1 Roseateles sp.
GTGCGCCGTGTTGATCGTGATGCCGCGTGCCTTCTCTTCCGGCGCCGCGTCGATCTGGTCGTAGGCCTTCGCCTCGCCGCCGAACTTCGAGGCCAGCACCGTCGCGATCGCTGCCGTCAGCGTCGTCTTGCCATGGTCCACGTGACCAATCGTGCCCACGTTCACGTGCGGCTTGGTACGTTCGAACTTACCCTTTGCCATTTCAATTCTCCAAAAAAGAGCATCTCGCCAGTCTGTTGGTTTAGCGTTTCCGCTGCGCGCCTTGACCCCCGGCGACTGGCAACCGGGGAGCGCGCAGCGAAGACGATCTCAGGATTGAGCGCTTACTTGGTGCGCGCGGTAATGATCGCGTCGGCCACGTTCTTCGGAGCTTCGGCGTAGTGCTTGAACTCCATCGTGTACGTGGCGCGGCCTTGCGACATCGAACGCAGCGTCGTCGAGTAGCCGAACATCTCGGACAGCGGAACCTCTGCCTTGATGATCTTGCCACCGCCGACCATGTCGTCCATGCCCTGGACCATGCCGCGACGGCTGGACAGGTCGCCCATCACGTTGCCGGCGTAGTCTTCCGGGGTCTCGACTTCCACGGCCATCATCGGCTCGAGGATGACGGGGCTGGCGCGGCGGCAGGCTTCCTTGAAGCCCATCGACGCGGCCATCTTGAACGCGTTTTCGTTCGAGTCGACTTCGTGGTACGAACCGAAGGTCAGCGTCGCCTTGACGTCGACGACCGGGAAGCCGGCCAGCACGCCGTTCGGCAGCGTGTCGAGAATGCCCTTCTCGACCGCCGGGATGAACTCGCGCGGCACGACGCCGCCCTTGATCGCGTCGACGAACTCGAAGCCCTTGCCCGGCTCCTGCGGCTCGACCGTCAGGACGACGTGGCCGTACTGGCCCTTGCCGCCCGACTGGCGCACGAACTTGCCTTCGACGTCGGTCGCGCTCTTGCGGATCGTTTCGCGGTAAGCGACCTGCGGCTTGCCGACGTTGGCCTCGACACCGAATTCGCGCTTCATGCGGTCGACGATGATTTCGAGGTGGAGCTCGCCCATGCCCGAGATGATGGTCTGGCCCGACTCTTCGTCGGTGCGCAGGCGGAAGGACGGGTCTTCGGCGGCCAGGCGGCCCAGCGCGATGCCCATCTTTTCCTGGTCGGCCTTGGTCTTGGGCTCGACGGCCTGCGAGATCACGGGCTCCGGGAAGACCATCTTCTCGAGCGTGATCACGGCGTCCGGATCGCACAGCGTTTCGCCGGTCGTGACGTCCTTCAGGCCCACGCAGGCGGCGATGTCGCCGGCCAGAATTTCCTTGATTTCTTCACGCTGGTTCGCGTGCATCTGCAGGATCCGGCCGATACGCTCTTTCTTGCCGCGGATCGGGTTGTAGACGGTCGCGCCCGACTGCAGCACGCCCGAGTACACGCGCACAAAGGTCAGCTGGCCGACGTAGGGGTCGGTCATCAGCTTGAACGCGAGGGCGGCGAACTTCTCGCTGTCGTCGGCCTTGCGGCTCGCCGGCTGGTCGTCTTCGTCCGTGCCGTTGACCGGCGGGATGTCGACCGGCGAGGGCAGGAAGTCGATCACGGCGTCGAGCATGCGCTGCACGCCCTTGTTCTTGAACGCGGTGCCGCACATCATCGGCTGGATCTCGGTCGCGATCGTGCGCTGACGGATCGCGAACTTGATCTCTTCCTCGGTCAGGTCGCCCGTCTCGAGGTACTTGTTCATCAGCTCTTCGGTGGCTTCGGCGGCGGCCTCGACCATCTTCTCGCGCCATTCCTGGGCGACTTCGGTCAGGTCAGCCGGGATGTCCTCGTAGCTGAACTTCATGCCTTGCGAGGCCTCGTCCCAGATGATGGCCTTCATCTTGAGCAGGTCGACGACGCCCTTGAAGCCGTCTTCGGCGCCGATGGGGATCACGATGGGAACGGGGTTGGCCTTCAGGCGCGTCTTCATCTGGTCGACGACCTTGAAGAAGTTCGCGCCGGTGCGGTCCATCTTGTTCACGAAGGCAAGACGGGGCACCTTGTACTTGTTGGCCTGGCGCCAGACGGTTTCCGACTGCGGCTGCACGCCACCCACGGCGCAATAGACCATGCATGCGCCGTCGAGCACGCGCATCGAACGCTCCACCTCGATCGTGAAGTCCACGTGTCCCGGGGTGTCGATGATGTTGAAACGGTGCTCGGGGTAGGACATGTCCATGCCCTTCCAGAAGCAGGTCGTCGCGGCCGACGTGATCGTGATGCCGCGCTCTTGCTCCTGCTCCATCCAGTCCATCGTGGCGGCGCCGTCGTGCACTTCACCGATCTTGTGGTTCACACCGGTGTAGTAGAGGATGCGCTCGGTCGTCGTGGTCTTGCCGGCATCGATGTGCGCGGAGATACCGATGTTGCGGTAGCGCTCGATGGGGGTCTTGCGTGCCATGAGTTCACTCCAAAAGGCAGGAACCGCCTGCGGGTCGGTGAAAACCCGAGGCGGCGGAAACGAGTAAGTTTAGAAGCGGAAGTGCGAGAACGCCTTGTTCGCCTCGGCCATGCGGTGAACCTCGTCACGCTTCTTCATGGCACCGCCGCGGCCTTCCGAGGCCTCGAGCAGTTCGTTGGCGAGGCGCTGGGCCATCGACTTCTCACCGCGCTTGCGCGCAGATTCCTTCAGCCAGCGCATGGCGAGGGCCATCCGGCGGACGGGGCGAACTTCCACGGGAACTTGGTAGTTCGCACCGCCGACACGGCGGGACTTCACTTCGACCATGGGCTTCACGTTGTTCAGGGCGGTCAGGAACACTTCGAGCGGATCCTTGCCGGCCTTCTTCTCGACCTGGTCGAGGGCGCCGTAGATGATGCGCTCGGCGACGGCCTTCTTGCCCGATTCCATGATGACGTTCATGAACTTGGACAGATCGACGGAACCGAACTTCGGGTCCGGCAGGATCTCGCGCTTGGGTACTTCGCGACGACGTGGCATGGGAATCTTCCTTTTAGCTTCAGTTGGCTTGGGTTTTCACCCTTGCCGATGGACGCCACCGAAATCTGGGGTCATCCAACTTACTCGGCCGCTGCGCCCGATCTTTCGGCACGCACGAACCGCAACAAAACATCTTGCCCGGGCCTTGCGGCCTTGGCATGACAGACTTTGATTTACTTCTTCGGACGCTTCGCGCCGTACTTGGAGCGCGACTGCTTGCGATCCTTGACGCCTTGCAGGTCGAGCGAACCGCGCACGATGTGGTAACGCACACCCGGCAGGTCCTTGACACGGCCGCCGCGCACGAGCACGACGCTGTGTTCCTGCAGGTTGTGGCCTTCACCGCCGATGTACGAGATCACCTCGAAACCGTTGGTCAGGCGCACCTTGGCGACCTTACGAAGCGCCGAGTTCGGCTTCTTCGGGGTCGTCGTGTAGACGCGGGTGCAAACGCCGCGGCGCTGCGGGCAGTTCTGCATCGCAGGCGACTTGGATTTCGTGACCTCGACCTCACGGCCGTGGCGCACGAGCTGGTTAATGGTTGGCATGTAACTTGTTCCCGTTTGAAGTCACTGATCCCCTGCGTAAGCCCACCCGGAATCGGGCGAAAACAGCCATGGCCAAGCGCGCAGGCGCAACTTGCCCCGCAGGAGAGCCGGCGATTGTAGACCAGGACCCGAGTTTTCCACAAGCGCGGGGCGGTTTGTGGGCTATGCTCGCCGGCTCGCCATGTCGGATCCAAGCCCCAAGATCGTCATCGACACCCAGGTCGTGATGGACTGGCTGGTGTTCGGCGACGCGCGCGTCGCCGCGCTCGCCGCGGCGATCGAAGCCGGCCGGATCGCCTGGATCGGCCGCACCCGGATGCTCGACGAGCTGCGCCACGTGCTCGGCCGCGGCGTCGCGGCGGCCTGGCAGCCCGACCTGCCCCGCATCGAGGCGATGTTCGCGCGCCACTGCCGCATGATCGACGCCGTGCCCGCGCCGGCTGTGCGCCTCGTCTGCCGCGACCCCGACGACCAGCAATTCATCGACCTCGCGCTCGCCGAGCGCGCGACCTGGCTGCTGTCGCGCGATCGGGCCGTGCTTGCGCTCCGTAAGCGAGCGCTCGCATTCAACTTGAAGATCGCGACACCTGAGGCCTGGGCCACGAGCCTGACCGCTGCCTGAGCGGGTGGCGGGAAAGCGCCGAGGCCCGCGGGGTCCGGCCTTGGCTACAGTCGCGCTTTTCCGACAGCAGGATCCGGACCAGAATGACGAAGAACGAAACGAGCGGCGGCGACCACCTGCAGCGCAGCATCGGCGCGCGCCAGCTCGGCATGATCGCGCTCGGCGGGGCGATCGGCACCGGCCTGTTCCTCGCGAGCGGCGGCGCGATCGCCCAGGCCGGCCCGGGCGGCGCGCTGCTCGCCTACGCCGTCATGGGGCTCGCGGTCTACTGCATGATGCAGTCGCTCGGCGAGATGGCGACGCAGCTGCCGATCGCCGGGTCGTTCGAGACCTACGCCGAGCGCTTCGTCGACTCCTCGCTCGGCTTCGCGCTGGGCTGGAACTACTGGTTCAGCTGGTCGATCACGCTCGCGGCCGAGCTCGTCGCGGGCTCGCTGATCGTGCGCTTCTGGTTCCCCGACAGCAACCCGAGCCTGTGGGCGATGGGCTTCCTGGCCCTGCTGATGGCGCTGAACCTGCTGTCCGTGAAGGCCTACGCCGAGGCCGAGTACTGGTTCGCGGGCATCAAGGTCGCGACGGTGCTGATCTTCGTCGTCGTCGGCCTGCTGATGATCTTCGGCCTGATCGGCCATGGCGGCGCGGTCGGCTTCTCGAACTGGCACCTCGTCGACGCGGCGAGCGGGAAGTCCGCGCCCTTCGTCGGCGGCTTCACGGCGATGCTGCTCGTGTTCCTCGTCGCGGGCTTCTCGTTCCAGGGCACCGAGGCCGTCGGCCTCGCGGCGGCCGAGACCGCGGCGCCCGAGAAGAACGTGCCACGCGCGATCAACTCGGTGTTCTGGCGCATCCTGCTGTTCTATATCGGCGCGATCGCGATCATCGGCTTCCTGATCCCCTTCAGCGATCCGAACCTGCTGCGCAGCGGCGAGGACAGCATCGCCTACTCGCCGTTCACGATCGTGTTCCAGCACCTGCCCGGCGTCGGCGCCTGGGCCGCGAACGCGATGAACTTCGTGATCCTGTCGGCCGTGCTGTCGGCCGGCAATTCCTCGCTGTACGTGAGCTCGCGCATGCTCTACGCGATGGCGCACAGCGGCCGCGCGCCGGCGCTGTGCAAGCGCGTGAACCGCCGCGGCGTGCCGCTCTACGCGGTCTGGGCGACGGCGCTGATCGGCGCGCTCGCGTTCTTCGCAAGCACGGTCGGCGAGCAGAAGATCTACCAGCTGCTCTACAACGCCTCGGGCCTGACGGGCTTCATCATCTGGCTCGGCATCGCGATCTGCCACCTGCGCTTCCGCCGCGCCTGGGTCGCGCAGGGCCGGCGCGTCGAGGACCTGAAGTTCCGCGCGAAGTTCTACCCGCTCGGCCCCTGGGCCTCGCTCGTGCTGTTCGTGATCGTGCTGTTCGGGGCCAACGTCGGCGTATTCCAGGCGCCGGTGTTCAGCTGGTTCGACTTCGTCAGCAGCTACATCCTGATCCCCATCGCGCTGCTGCTCTACCTCGGCCACAAGCTGCGCTACCGCACCCGGCTCGTGCCGCTCAAGGACTGCAGCTTCGACCCGAACGACTGAAGGGCCGCGCTCGCCGCGGTGCATGCTGCGGTGCACAATCGGTCTCGCGGTCGCCCGCCACGCGGCCACGGGGGATCCTGATGCGTATCGTCATCGTCGGCGGCGGCGCCGGCGGCCTTGAACTCGCTTGCAAGCTCGGCCGGGCGCTCGGCCCCGAGCAGGTCTTTCTGGTCGACCACAAGCTGTTCCATATCTGGAAGCCGACGCTGCACGAGGTCGCGGCCGGCACGCTCGACTACCACCAGGAGGGCCTGTCCTACCTGATGCTGGCCCACGACAACCGCTTCAGCTTCGTCTACGGGCCGATGCTGGCACTCGACGCGGCCGCGCGCGAGGTCACGGTCGGCGAGACGCGCGACGACGACGGCGAGACCATCGTGCCCGAGCGCCGCCTGCCCTTCGACCGCCTCGTCATCGCGGTCGGCAGCACGGCCAACTACTTCGGCGTGCCGGGCGCGGCCGAGCACACGCTTGCGCTGAACGGCCCCGAGGACGCCGAGCGCTTCCGCCTGCGCATGCTCAAGCTGCTGACGGCGGCCGAGCTGCGCAAGGACCGCGACCCGGCGGCCGGCGTCGACATCGTGATCATCGGCGGCGGCGCGACCGGCGTCGAGCTCGCGGCCGAGCTGCGCGAGGCCAGCGCCGTGCACTCGCGCTACGGCTTCGCCCACCTCGACCCGCAGCGCGACGTGCGCATCACGCTGCTCGAGGGCGCGCCGCGCATCCTTGCGCCGCTGCCCGAGAAGGTCTCGGTGTCGGCGACGCGCCTGCTCGCCGAGCGCCACGTGACGGTGCACGCGAGCTGCCGCGTCGTGCGCATCGAGGCCGACGCGGTGTGCGACGCCGACGGCCGGCGCCACGCGGCGGACATCACGGTCTGGTCGGCCGGCATCAAGGCGCCCGCGCTGCTCGCGACCCTGGGCCTGCCCGTGAACCGCGGCGGCCAGCTCGAGGTCGACGGCCAGCTGCGCGTGAACGGCTGCGACGCGATCTACGCGCTTGGCGACTGCGCGGCCTGCGCGGGCGCCGACGGCCGCCTCGTGCCGCCGCGCGCCCAGGCCGCGCACCAGCAGGCCGACTATCTGTACGCGGCGCTGTGCGCGCTCGCCCGAGGCCAGCAGCCATCGACCGAGTCCTATCTCTACCGCGACCATGGCTCGCTCGTGTCGATCGGCACGCAGACGACGGTCGGCAGCCTGATGGGCAACCTGGTCAGCGCGTCGTGGTTCGTCGAGGGCCTGTTCGCGCGCCTGATGTACGTGAGCCTGCACCTGCTGCACCACCGCGCCGTGCTCGGCTCCCTGCGCACGGCGGTGCTCGCGCTCGCGCGCTTCCTCGTCAAGCGTGCTACCCCCCTAGTCAAGCTGCATTGACGCTGCCGTACTACATAGACCGAGCGCGCCGGGCTACAACCGCCCGCCATTACTCCGTGTCCCCCGCCTTGCTGCGCAAGGCTCCTCCTTTACCTGCGTAATGACGGGCGGCTGCATCCCGGCTCTCCACCGGACGGGCTCGCCCCGAATCAATACGGGTCGAATGGCACTAGCGGCGGGGGAGCGAGCCCGGACACATTGAGTCCGGTGGACTCAATGTGCCTGGCGAGCGCCAGGGCCACTGGCCCTGGCACGGAGTAGGCGGCCTCGCCGTGCTCCTGCGCTCTCCGCAGTACGAATGTACGAAGCCAAATAA
>JAFAMW010000054.1 GCA_019232985.1 Roseateles sp.
CAGACGGAGTTCATCTGCGAAGACTCCGCCGAGTTGGACGATGGCCCATGAAGCCTCGCTTGCGAGATGTTAGCGAATTTGCTAACATCTCGCATGGCATTTGAAATCAGCTACTTCCATGATCGTGTCCTCGCGGAGATTGAATCGTGGCCAGTGGATGTCCTTGCCGACTACGCGCGCTTGGTTGAGCTCCTCGCTGACCATGGCCCCAGTCTTCGCCTTCCGCATTCCCGCGCCTTCGGAGATGGGCTCTTTGAACTACGGCCGCGCGGTCGCTCTGGCATTGGCCGTGCGTTCTACTGCTTTCTCATGGGAAAGCGAGTTGTGGTACTCCACGCGTTCATCAAGAAGTCTCAACAGACGCCAGATACAGAACTGAAACTTGCGCGCAAGCGCCTCAAGGAGGTGCAGCATGGCTGACCTGAAATACGCACCCATTCGACACGATCACTCCAAATTCTTGGCAAAAGCCAAGGAACGAGCCGGCTTTGCCGAAGCCTATGAGTCTCTTGAGCTCGAGTACGCGCTCGCCGGCCAGATGCTCAAGGCTCGGGCCAAGGCGGGGCTGACTCAGGACGCGGTTGCGGAGCGTATGGGCACAACCAAGAGTGCAATTTCGAGGCTGGAAGCTGCCGGGCGCCATGCGCCGTCGCTGGCGACGCTGAAGAAATACGCGGCGGCTGTTGGCTGCGAGCTTCAGGTGAAGTTGGTGCCGCAGAAATCCGCATGATGCTGGACCTTTTGCTGTACTCGCCGGCTTCGCTGGCTCGGGCGGCTGAGCGCGAACTTTGAGCGACCGCATCTTGGCGCCGAGATCGCCATAACGTAGGACCGCTCAGGGTCGAACTGAGCCGGTCGGCCCGGTCGGGAGCAGCCGTTCACTGCCGCAAACCAGCCTCCCGATCACGAGCAGCCGATGTCACCGCCGAAGCGGTCGCCCGGCGCCGGCCCCATGAACGACCGCTTTTGATCTGGCTAGCGATCCTGGAAATCACAGGAGGGTTTTCACACAGTCTCAGCCTGAAGCCGCCATCGCTTTCCTGCTGCAGCCGCGCAGCGACTGCTGCCGATGACGGCCGGCGACCGAACTCGCTCCTCCTGGGCTGGAACTCGCCGGGCAGCGCCATGGGCGGCAGCAGCCACTGGTCGGTGGTTGTCGCACCAGAAGTGTCGATCGCGATCAGCAACACGTTGGGAGGCCCTCAAGCGCCGCCGACAGGTGCTCGGAAAACGCCCGCACCTTGGCCGAATGACGCCGTTCTGGCGGACTCACCAGGTGCAGCGGCAATGGGCTGGGCTCCCAGCCTGGCATCAACACCTGGACGTCGCCGCTGGCGATCAGATCTTGAAACAACCAGGTGGGCGCGTAGGCGATGCCGACCCGATCGACGACGGCCGCACGCAGGATCTCCGACGAGTTTGTCTGGAGCGGGCCTGCGACGCGCACCGAGACCTTGGACCCATCGGACGTGCTGAAGTCCCACAGATTGCGGCTGCGCAGTTCCGTGTAGACGATGCACGGGTGGTCCTTCAGGTCTTCCGGGATCTTCGGCATCGGCCGCTGCGCCGTCGCGGCGTCCGCATAGGCCCGACTGGCCACCACGGCACGCCGGATGCTGCCGATGCGTCGCGCGACCAGCGTGCTGTCGGCCAGATTGCCGATGCGTACGGCCACGTCGATGCCGTGCTCGATCAGGTCGATGAAGCCGTCGTTGAGTTGGAGATCGATCCGGACGCCCGGATTGGCGGCGAGAAACGAGTGCACGTGCGGTCGCAGCACGCGCAACCCGAATCCGACCGAAGCGGCGAGCCGCAGCCAGCCGGTCAACTGCTGCTCACCCCGTCGCAGTTGTCCTTCGGCTTCCGCCACCTCGGCCACGAGTCGCCGCGCATTCTCGAAATAGCGCTCGCCGTCCTCGGTGAGCGACAGCGTGCGCGTCGTGCGCGTCAGCAGCTTGGCGCCCAGGTGCCGTTCGAGGGCCGCCACCTGCTTGCTGACGGCGCTCTGGGACGTTGACTGCTCGCGCGCGACGGCCGAGAAGCTGCCCGTCTCCACAACGCGTACGAAGGTGTGCATCGCCAACACCCGATCCATGAGTCGCTCTATTGATTCCAGATTGGAATTGATGATAGGCCAATTGCCTATCTACCACCAAATTCGTTCCGCAATCACAGTTCACTCCACCGATTCACCACGGCTTCTGGAGACCTTCATGACCACCCCGACCGTCCTGATCACAGGCGCGCTGACCGGCATCGGTCGCGCGACCGCCCTGGCCTTTGCTCGCGAAGGCGCCAACGTCGTCGTCTCGGGACGTCGCGAGGAATCGGGCCGGCGACTGGCAAGCGAACTTCGGGCCCTGGGCGCCCAGGCCGAGTTCCTGCTCGCCGACGTCACGGACGAAGCCCAGGTGGTGTCGCTGGTGCGCCAGACCGTCGAGCGCTTCGGGCGTCTGGACGTCGCGGTCAACAATGCCGGGGTCGAAGGCGAGCTGGCCCCTGTGTCCGGGCAGACCGCGGCGAACTACCGCAGCACGTTCGATACCAACGTGCTGGGCACCTTGCTGAGCCTGAAGCACGAAATCCCCGTGATGCTGGGGCAAGGCAGCGGTTCCATCATCAACCTGTCGTCGATCGCCGGACAGGTCGGCATGGCCGGCGCGTCGGTATACGTCGCCAGCAAGCATGCAGTCGAGGGGCTGACCAAGTCGGCGGCCCTGGAAGTGGCAGCCCGGGGCGTGCGGATCAACGCCGTGGCGCCGGGCCCGGTGGAGACCGCCATGCTGACCCGCTTTACCGGCGGCAGCGACGACGCGAAGGCGGGCCTGCTGGCCATGATGCCCGCCAAGCGCGGTGCGGCGCCGGACGAGATCGCTCAGACCATCGTCTTCCTCGCTTCCGACAAGGCGCGCTTCCTGACCGGCCAGAGCATCGCCGTCGACGGCGGCTACACCGCGCAATAAGGCCCTGCAACCCACAACCCCCTGGAGCACCACCATGACAACCGTGACCGTCCCTGCCTACGAACAAGTCTCGCCGGCCAACCAGGCCATCTTCGACCAACTGAAGAAGGCGCTCGGCTTCGTCCCGAACCTGTACGCCACCTTCGCACATTCGGAGACGGCGCTGCCGACCTACCTGGCCCTGCAGAACGCCAAGAGCTCGTTGAGCCCGAAGGCGCGCGAAGTCATCAATCTCGTCGTCAGCCAGGTCAACGACTGTGCCTATTGCCTGGCCGCGCACACCGCGCTCGGCAAGATGGTGGGCTTCACACCGGAGCAAATTCTCGAGATTCGCCGCGGCGGCGCATCGTTTGACGCGCGCCTGGATGCCATGGCCAAGCTGGTCCGCAACATCACGCTCGAACGCGGGCATCCCGATCCGGCGCTGACGCAGGCTTTCTTCGCCGCCGGATGGACGCAAGGCAATCTGGTCGACGCCCTTGTGGTCGTCGGCGACAAGATGGTCAGCAACTTCCTGCACGGCGCGACGCAGATTCCAGTCGACTTTCCTGCCGCGCCGCCGCTGAACGCCTGAAGCCCTCAATGGGCGCACTTCCCGGCGTGCTGCAGGCCCGATCCGTCCGGGGGAGCAAGGGCAAAAAAAACTATCGGCCAGCTGGTCGACGCCGAAGGCGCGCCGCTGCCGCTGTTCGATACGCCCCCCTGCATGCGGCGGCGGCGCTCGACGCGGCGCGGTCGAAGCGAATGCCTCGGCCTGCGAACGCGTCGCAAAGCATTGTTTGCCGTCGGCAACGCGGGCGCGCACAATTCGTACAACGATGTTTTACGGAATTGTTTCAATGGAAGTGGTGCTGAAGAAGATGGGCAACAGCACCGCGCTGGTGATGCCGCCGTCGGTCCTGAAGGATCTTGGCATCGGCGTCGGCCAGCATCTGACCTTGAGCACGACGCCGGACGGCAGGATCGTGCTGACGCCCAAGCGCAAATACGTGCTGGCCGACCTGATCGCGCAATGCGACCCCAAGGCGCCGCCGCCCGCGGACCTCGCGCTGTGGGACGCCCCGCGCCGCATGGGTCAAGAGGTGCTGTGATGCCGGTTTTCGATCGCGGCGATGTCGTCGGCGTCCCGCTCGATCCGGCCATGGGCCATGAGCAGCGCGGCACCCGGCCCGCGCTTGTACTGACGACCAAAGAATTCAACAAGCTCGGCGACGTGCTCGTGGCCCCGATCGCGCAAGGCGGCGACTTCGCCCGCTACGCCGGCTTCGCCGTCACGCTGACCGGCTCGGCTTGCAAGGCTCAGGGCGTGGCCTTCGTCAACAAGATCCGCATGCTGGATCTCGCCGGGGGCAAGGTCGAGCGCGTACCGCAAGCGGTCATCGAGGACGCCCTCGGGCGCCTGACCGCCCTGCTCGACTGAGCCGGGGCCGAGCCCGAGCCCGCCCATCGTGCTCCAGCGCCTGCCCGCCTGGGTCGTCAACGGCATCACCGTGACGCTCGGGCTCGCGCTCGTGCAGGTCTCGATCGGCCTCGTCGCGGGCGCGCAGGCCGCGCAGACGGCGATCGCGACGGCCGTGTGCACGAGCCTCGCCGACGTCGTCACGACGACCGGCCGCGTCGCCCGCCGCGTGCTCGTCGCCGGCGTCGCGAGCACGCTGTGGGGCGCGCTGTTCCTCGCCGCGCGGCCCTGGCCGGGCCTGCTGATTCCGGTCGTCGCGCTGCTCGTGTTCGCCGCGATGCTGCTGCTGTCCTGGGGCCCCAAGGCCGGGTCCGTGTCCTTCGCCGCCTCGCTCGCGCTCGTGTTCGCGATGTCGCTGCCGGCGTCGCAGGGCCTGAGCTGGGCGCGCTTCGGCTGGGGCCTCGTCGGCACGGTCGGCTACTGGATCTGGGCGGTCGTCACGGCCCGGCTGCTGCAGCCGACCTGGCGCCGCTTCGCGCTCGCGCAGACCGCCGCGGGCACGGCGCGGCTGCTCGCGGCGATCGCGCGGCAGGTCCGCCAGTCGCAGGAGCCGCTGTGGCAGTCGGGCGTGCTCGACGAGGAGGCCGCGCTCGCCGACCGGCTGCAGACCGCGCGCGACCTCGTGTTCGCGAACGACCGCGGCCCCGACGCGCGCCGCGAGACCGCGCTGCTGCTGCACCTGATCGACCTGCGCGACCTCGCGATGGCCGTCAACCTCGAGTCGAGCCAGTTCACGAGCCAGCCCGTCTCGCCGCAGCAGGCCGAGCTCTGCGCCCGCGCGATGCAGGACATCGCCGACGCGCTGGGCGCGGCCGCCGTGCCGCTGCGCGCGGCGAGCGCGCCCCGCGCCGACGCCACCGCGGCGGCCCAGGCGTCGATCCGCGCGCTGCTCGACGAGCTCGACCGCAGCACCGCCGCCGAGCGCTGCGCGGCCGTGCTCGAGGTCGCGAGCCTGCTGCGCAGCCAGCTCGCGCTGCTCGCCGCGATCGAGTCCCTGCTCGCGCCCGGCGCCGAGGTCCGTTTGAGCTGCCAGCGCGCCGACCTGCGCCGCTTCATCTCGCCCGACGAATGGCGGTTCGCGTCCGTCGCCGCCAACCTGCGCCCAGGCACGCCGGTGTTCCGCCACGCGCTGCGCGCCTGCGTGACGGCGGGCTTCGCGTACACGCTGTCGCGCCTGTCGCCGTGGACGCCTCACCCGCAATGGATCATCCTGACGATCACCGCGGTCATGCAGGGCAGCCTCGCGCAGACGCTGCTGCGCCGCAACGCGCGCGTGCTGGGCACGCTCGCGGGCTGCGGCGTCGTCGCGCTGCTCGCGCTCTACCCGGCGCCGGCCTTTCTCGCGGTCTGCTTTCTCGTCGCGTCGGGCGTCGCCCACGCGTTCTTCCCGATCCGCTACGCGGTGACGGCCGGCGCGGCCGCCGTCATGGCCGTGCTGCAGGCCCACCTGGCCGTGCCCGACGGCGGCTTCAGCGCGCTCGAGCGTTTTGCCGACACGGTCGCCGGCGCGCTGCTCGGCTGGGCCGCGACCTATGTGCTGCCGACCTGGGAGCGCAACACCCTGCCCGCCGTGCTGCAGCAGAACGTCGCGGCGCTGCGCGCCTACGCGGCCGAGGCCGCGAGCCTGCGCGACAGCAACGCCGGCGCGCCGCGTTTCGCGCGCCAGCGCGCCTACGACGCGCTGCGTGCGCTCGGCGCGATCCGCGCGCGCAGCCTCGCCGAGCCCGAGCGGGTGCGCGTGCCGGTCGCGGCGCTGACGGCGTGGCTGACCTCGGCCTACGGCCTGATGTCGCACCTGTCGAACCTGCGCCTCACGCTGACCCTGCACGCGCGCGACTGCGAGTCCGCCGAGCTCGCCGCGGCGCTCGCCGCGGTCGCGCGCACGCTCGACGGCCTGCTCGGTGCCGGCGCGCCGGCCCTGGCACCCGAATCCGAGCGCGCGCTCGAAGCCGTGCCGCACCTGGCCTCGCAGGTCCGTCGCACGCTCGACGCGGCCGCGCGGGTCGCGCTGCAGCTCGTGCCGCTGCGCGCGTCCTAGGGACCGGCCAGCGCCTGCGCGACCTCCGCGACCTGCGCGCGCAGCCAGCCGTGCGCCGGGTCGCTGCGGTAGCGGACATGCCAGGCCATGTCGACCGGGAAGGTGCCGAGGTCGACCGGCGTGGGCAGGACCTTGAGGCGCGGGTCGCTCGCGAGACGGCGGCAGATCAGGCTCGGCAGCGTCGCGCAGTAGTCGGTCACGGCGACGATCTCCGGGATCGCCATGAAATGCGTGACCGAGACCGCGACCTCGCGCTTGAGCCCCTGGCGCTCGAGCGCCGTGAACAGCCCGACGCGCAGGCGCCCGGGCGGCAGCATGTTCACGTGCTTGAGCCGCTCGTACTGCTTGCGCGTGATGCGGTCGCCGTCGACGAGCGGGTGGTCGGCGCGCACGATGCACGCGTGGCGCTCGTCCATCAGGTGCTGGACGATCAGGCTGTCCGGCGGCTCGACCATGCGGCCGATCGCGAGCGCCGCGGTGGCCGAGCTCAGCCCCGTCTCCGCGAGGTCCGCGCCGTAGGGCACGAAGCGCAGGCCGACCCCGGGCGCGCGCTCGCGCAGCCGCGCGACGAGCGGCGGCATCAGCATGTACTCGGCGTAGCTGTTCGGCGCGATCGTGAAGCGCTGCGTCGCCCGGGCCGGGTCGAAGGCCTGCTGGCCGAGGATCAGCGCGTCGAGGCTGCCGAGCGCCGCCGCGACGACCGGCGCGAGCTCCTCGGCCTTGGGCGTCGGCTGGACGCCATAGCGCTCGCGCACGAACAGCGGGTCCTTGAGCGTCTCGCGCAGCCGCGTCAGCGCGTTCGACAGCGCCGGCTGCGTGATGCCCAGCCTTGCCGCCGCACGGGTCACGTTGCGCTCTTCCATCAGGACCAGGAAGATCGGCAGCAGGTTCAGGTCGGGGCGCATCCAGTCATATTGCTTGGTTGATATCTGAAATTCAATAAATAAATTTCGTGAATTTAATCCGGGCTCCCATATCTGGACAACGCGCTTGGCGCGCTTCGCCCCCCCACTTCTTCAGCAAGGACCCACCATGGCACTCAAAGACCTGCTTCCCGGCAAGCTCGGCTTCGGCACGGCGCCGCTCGGCAATATGTTCCGCGACATCCCCGAGGCCGAGGCGCGCGCGACCGTCGACGCCGCGTGGAACGACGGCATCCGCTACTTCGACAACGCGCCGTTCTACGGCGCCGGCCTCGCCGAGATCCGCCAGGGCGAGGCGCTCGCCGGCCGGCGCCGCGACGACTACGTGATCAGCACCAAGGTCGGCCGCCTGATCCTCGACGAGGTCGAGGACGTGAGCGCGCGCGACCAGGGCGAGAAAGGCGGCGTGTTCCAGCACGGCCGTCCGAACAAGATCGTCAACGACTACTCGGAAGACGCGACGCTGCGCTCGATCGAGGACAGCCTCAAGCGCCTGAAGACCGACCGCGTCGAGATCGTCTGGGTCCACGACGTGGCCCAGGATTTCTACGGCGACGACTGGCTCGGCGTGTTCGAGACCGCGCGCAAGGGCGCGTTCAAGGCGCTCGACCGCCTGCGCGACGAGGGCGTGATCAAGGCCTGGGGCCTCGGCGTGAACCGCGTCGAGCCGATCGAGCTGCTGCTCGACCTGCAGGGCCCGCGCCCCGACGGCTTCCTGCTCGCGGGCCGCTACGCGCTGCTAGACCACGAGCGCGCGCTGCAGCGCGTGATGCCCAAGGTCGCCGAGCGCGGCCTCGGCATCGTCGTCGGCGGCCCGTACAGCTCGGGCGCGCTGGTCGGCGGGCCGAACTTCGAGTACGCACCGGCCAAGCCCGAAATCCTCGCGAAGGTCGCGCGCATCAAGGCGATCGCCGACCGCCACGGCGTGAGCATGAAATCCGCGGGCCTGCAGTTCGCGCTCGCGCATCCGGCCGTCGCGGCCGTGATCCCGGGCGCGAGCCAGCCGAGCCGCATCGCCGAGGACCGCGCGGCGCTCGACGCGGCCGTGCCCAAGGACTTCTGGCGCGAGCTGCGCGCGGCCAGCCTCGTCGGCGTGGCCGCGCCGCTGCCCGGCGGGGCCTGAGCGCCGGCGCTGCGCGGCAATCGTAGCGCCAAGCCTGGGCGGCGATTTTCGCGAGGCAGCGCACGCGATCGTCGCCGCGTCCTCGCTCACTGGTTCGACGTCGTCGCCGCGTCGGGCTGCTTGGCTGCGGCGACCTTCTCGCCGTTCTTGGCTTCGAACGAATGCAGCAGCGCGACGTACTGAGTCGACGCGCGCCGCTCGTTGTAGCGCTTGAGCGCGGCCTGGTAGCGCGGGCTTTCGGTGTCGACGCTCTCGCCGCGGTCGAGGTCGAGCAGACCCGATTCGCGGTAGATCTCGAGGTCGGCCTGGACCTCGGCGCGCGTGAGCTTGGGACCGAATTGCGCCTGTTGAGGATCGTCCATCGCCTGCGCCATCGCGCTGCCGGCAACGAGGCCAAGGGCGGAGGCAAGGAGGAGGGTATGCAGCTTCATGGTGTTGACCTTTCGATTCGAAACATGGATTGGTGAGCCATCGGTGGCGGCTTGGCGGGTGTGCCGCGGCGCCGATGGAGCAAATCTAGGGGCGCGGGCCGCGAAGAAAAACCGCATCCGCGTCAAAGCGCTGTTGGCCGAAATGGAAGGATCGAGTGCCGGCTCATAATCCCTCGCGGGCATGCCCTCTGCCCGCTTGAGGCCTGGCGCCGGGGGAGCGTTCGCACGATGGATCGGATCACCGCGATGAAGACCTTTGTCCGCGTCGTCGAGGCCGGCACCTTCACCAAGGCCGCCGACACGCTGGACATGCCCAACGCCACGGTCACGCGGCTGATCCAGAGCCTCGAGCAGGAGCTCAAGGTCCGGCTGCTGCACCGGACCACGCGCTCGGTCACCGTGACGCCCGAGGGCGCGAGCTATTACGAGCGCGTCGTGCGCCTGCTCGCCGAGCTCGCCGACATCGAGTCGTCCGCGCGCCAGTCGCTCGCCAAGCCCTCGGGCAAGGTGCGCGTCGACGCGGCGACGGCGATCGCGACGCAGGTCCTGATCCCGGCGCTGCACGAGTTCTACGCCGAATACCCGGACGTCGAGGTCGAGCTCGGCGCGAACAACCGGCACGCCGACCTTGTCAGCGAAGGCATCGACTGCGTGATCCGCGCGGGCGCCGTCAACGAGCAGCTGATGGTCGCGCGGCGCATCGGCGGCTTCGGCTTCCGGACCTGCGCGACGCCCGCGCTGGTCGCGCGCCACGGCACGCCCGAGACGCCCGAGGACCTCGCGCGCTGGCCGACGGTCGGCATGACCGCCGCGCGCGCGGGCGGCCGCCTGCTGCCGTTCCGCTTCGACGCCGGCACGGGCGGGAGCGAACCCGCGCTCGCCCACCGCCTCGTCGTCAACGACACCAATTCCTACCTCGCCGCCGGCCTCGCGGGCCTCGGCGCGATCCAGGCGCCGACCTACGCGGTCGACGCGGCCATCAAGGCCGGCCGGCTCGTGCCGCTGCTCGAGCGCTGGGGCGCCGGCGTCACGCCGGTCCACGTGATCTACGCGCCGAACCGCTACCTGAGCGCGAAGGTGCGCGTGTTCATCGACTGGGTCGTCGCGCTGTTCGAACGCGACGAAACCCTGCGCCGCAGCTAGGCCGCGTCGGCGCGCGCGTCGACCCAGCGCCAGTCGTACGAGCGCGAGCCCATCTCGCGCTGCCACAGCAGGCGCAGCTCGTGCGGCACCTTCGCCGCCGCGATCCGGTAGACGAGGCCGCGGCACGCGCCGCCGCGGTCGAGCGCGAGCATCGCGCCGGGCGCCTCGGGCGTGCCGCGGCCGATCACGAGGCGCAAGCAGAAGCGCCGGTGCCAGCCGTGCACGCCGACGAGCTCGCTGCCGAGCGCGTCGAGGGCCGGGTTCCACAGCAGCGAGCCGTAGCCGAACACATATAAATCCTCGGCCGCGTCGTGCATGGCGAGCACCTGCGCGAGCGTGTCGTCGAGCTCGGCGTCGGTGGGCGGGGGTCAGGCGGCCAGCGGCTCGGCGCAGGCGGCGAGCTCGATGCGGTCGCGCCCGCTCGCCTTCGCGCGGTACAGCGCCGTATCGGCGTGCTTGAGCGCGGCGTCGATCGCGCCGCGCGCGCCGACGAGTTCGGTCAGCCCGCCGCTGAGCGTCACGCGCACGCCGTCGACGTCGAGCGCGGCGACGTCGACGCGCAGCTGCTGCAGGCGCCGCAACGCGTCGGCGGCGCGCGTGAACGGCAGCACGATCGCGAACTCCTCGCCGCCGATGCGGCCGACGACGTCGCTGTCGCGCAGGCCGCGGCGCAGCGCGTGCGCGACGGCCTTGATCACCGCGTCGCCGGCCGCGTGGCCATGCCGGTCGTTGACGCGCTTGAAATGGTCGATGTCGACGATCGCGACGCACAGCCCGCCCTGCTGGCGCGCGACGAGGCGCCTGATCCGCTCGGCCTCCTGCAGGAACGCACGGCGGTTCAGCAGGCCGCTCAGGTCGTCGAGCGTCGCGAGCCGCGTCATCTGCGCGAGCGCCGCGCTGAGGTCGAGCTTGGCCTGGCGCAGCGAGAGCAGGTTCATCGCCTGCCGCGCGAGGCCGCGCAGCAGCTGCAGCTGGGTTTCGCTGAGCGGGCGCTTGACCGCGTCGGTGATGCACAGCGTGCCGAGCTTGCGGCCGTCGTCGGTCTTGATCAGCGCGCCCGCGTAGGTCACGATCGTCGCGTCGCGGCGCCGCAGCGCGATCGCGCGCGTGCGCGGGTCGGCGTAGACGTCCTCGGCGACGAGCATCTCCTCCTCCTCGAGTGCGCGCGCGCAGAACGACTCCTCCTTGCCGCGCGCGTGCGCGGTCTCGGCGAGCGTGACGAAGGCCTTGGGCATGCCGGTCACGAGCGCGGCCATGCGGGTCAGCAGGCTCAGGTCGGCGTTGACGGCGTCTTCCTCGTCGAGCGGGTCGGCGAGCCGTTGGCTGGGCGGATTCATCGCGAAGCTCCTTGGGCAGGGCTCTCTGAAACGCATGGCGCGACTGTAGACATCGGCCCTCCGCGGAAAAACAGGGCGGGCTTCAAAACGCTTTTGGCGCTCCTGCAATAGTCGGCTCGCCCGGGCCCCGGCGCCAACCTACGCGAAGCCCACAGGTTCTCGACCTCGCAGCCATGAGGCGCCGACGCGCGGCGCGGATCATCGCGGCATGGATGTAACCGACGCGGCCGCGCCGCGCAGCGGGCCTGATGCGCGGGGCGCTCACGGCGCTGTTCGACTGGAGCTTCGCGACGCTCGCGCTGCACCGCTTCGAGGCGCAGATCCATCCGGCCAAGCAGGCCTCGCGCGCGATCAGGCGCCCGGCAGCGTGTCGCTGAACTCGTAGCAATGCTGGCCGCACCGGCCGTGCGCATCTGGCCCAGCGTGACGGCCTTGAGCTCGCCGTCGATCTGCTTGTCGATGCTCATGCGGCCGAGCAGGCTCGCCGCGTCGGCGCCGTCGCTCAGGCCGTGCGCAGCAGCGCCGCGCCGCGCCACGCGCTCCAGCGCTCGTGCTCGGCCGGGAAGACCTGCGCGAGCTGCGCGTCGCCGAGGCCGAGGTGGCGCTGCGCGATGTTCGCGAGCACCGAGCGGAAGTCGCTGACCACCGCGAGGTCGCGACCGTCGGCGAGCGCGGCCGTATCCAGGCCCGGCCATTCGCCGTGCACATGGCCGCCGTTGACGGGGCCGCCGAGCAGCCACATCACGTTGCCGCGGCCGTGGTCGGTGCCATGCGTGCCGTTCTCGCGCACGGTGCGGCCGAACTCGCTCATGACGACGACGACGGTGTTGTCGAGCGCCGGGCCGAGGCCCTGGGCGAGCGCGTCGAGGCCGCGGCCGAGCGCCGCGAGCTTGCCCGCGAGCTGGCCCTTCGCGCCGCCCTGGTTGATATGGGTGTCCCAGCCGCCGACCGAGGTGAACGCGAGCTGCGTGTGCGGGTCGCGCTGGATCAGCCGGCCGAGGCGCTGCGCGTCGGCCGCGAAGCCGCTCGCCGACGGCGCGCCGCGGTCGATGCGCGGGTCCATGCCCGTCTTGTCGTCGCCGCCGGTCGCCGCGTCCGCTGCCATGCTGCGCTGCATCTCGCCGCGGCCCTCGGTCGCCGCGTCGAAGGTATGGCCGAGCTGCGAATCCTTCGCGTACATGCTTGCGAGCGCGGCCTGCATGCGCGGGTCGTCGATCGCCTCGTGCGCGAAGGCCTTGGGTCCGAGGCCGAGGCTCGCGACCTCGGCCGTGCCGCTGAAGATGCGCGGCAGCGTCGCGCCCATGTTCACGGCGCGCGTCGGCGCGGCCGGGCCCGGCAGCGCCTGGAGCAGGCGGTTGAGCCAGCCGTCGCCGGTGCTCTTGAGGCCCGGCGTGCCCGATTCCATATAGTCTTGCGCGTCGAAATGCGAGCGCGTCGGGTCGGGCGAGCCGCTCGCGTGGACGAAGCCGAGCTGGCCGCGCTGCCAATAAGGCAGCAAGGGGCTCAGCGCCGGGTTCAGGCCGAACAGGCCGTCGAGCTGCAGCAGACTCGCGTCGCCGCCGCCCGGCGCGGCGAGGCGGATCGTGTCGCGCGACTGCGCGTAATGCGGGTCGCCGTAGGGCGCGACGATGCTCAGGCCGTCGACGGCGCCGCGCAGCATCACGACGACGAGCTTGTTTTGCGTCGGCGCGGCTGCGCGCGCGACGGCGGTGGCGCCGGACAGCCAGGTCCAGCCGGCGAGTTGGAGCAAGTGGCGTCGCTGCATATCAAAACCTCATGAAGTCAGGACTGCCGAGCAGCAAGGGCGTGCGCAGGTCCGGCGTCGCGCCGCGCACGCTCGCGATCGTCGACGCGCTGAGCAGCGGGCCCAGCGTCGCGAGCACCATGTCGGACTCGCGCGTCGCGAGCGCCGGGCGCTTGTCGAAGCGCTTGTTGAGCGTCTGCGCGAGCTGCACGCGCTGGGTCAGCGCCTCGGGGTTCTGCCAGGCCGCGGCCGTGTTCTTGTAGCCGTCGGGCGTGACCGAGCCGTACAGCGGCATGCCGGCCTGGTTCAGCGCGCCGAGCAGCGGCTGGACCTCGCGCGGCAGCGTGTCGGCGAGCGCCATGTCGGCCGGCGCGAGCACGCGCAGGCTCGACAGCACATAGCGGTACGGCGACTTGAACTTCGCGCGGAAGGCCTCGCGCGACCAGAACTCGTCGGACTGCACGAGCTCCTGCATCACGTCGCGCAGCTGGGTGCGCGAGTCCTTCGCCGCGATGAAGCGGTCGGCGAGGCGCTGCACGAGCGCGGGCGGCGGCTCGTCGGCGACGAAGGCCTGGGCGAGCTGGAAGCCGATATGGCGCGCGGTGCTCGGGTGCGCGGCGAGCACGTCGAGCGCCATCTCGCCCTCGCCCTGGCCGTTCGGCTCGACCGTGCGGCCGAGCCAGTGCTTGCGGCCCTGGTCGTGGCGCTGGTCGACGAAGCGGAACAGCGACGCGCCGTCGCCCCAGCTAGGCTTGGGGTCGAAGGTCCAGCCCGTGAGCATGCGCGCGAGCTCGGTCACGTCGCGCTGGGTGTAGCCGCCGTCGACGCCGAGCGTGTGCAGCTCCATCAGCTCGCGCGCGTAGTTCTCGTTGAGGCCGTTCGCCTGCTTGGGGTTGGCCGGCCTGGAGGCGCCGAAGCGGCCGCGCGGGTGGAAGTTGGCCGCGACGCTCTGCGCGTTGTCGAGGTAGAACAGCATCGCCGGGTGCTTGGCCGTCGCGCCGAGCATGGCGCGGAAGCTGCCGAACACGTTCGGGCGGATCGCCTCGCGCTCGTAGCTGCCGACCCACACCGACACCGGCCCCTTGCCCGCGTAGACGTTGAAGTGGTTGAACCAGAAGTCGACGAGCACTTCCTCGAGCTGGGCCGGGCTCGCGAGCGCGCGCAGCAGGCGCTGCTCGCTCGCCTGGATCACGACCGGACGCACGAGCTCGCGGCGCGGGTTTGGGGCCGCTTTGTCGTCCTTGTCGTCGGCCTTGTCGCCGTCCGTCTGCGCCTTCTTGAGCTCGCGCTCGAGCTGCTGGGCGCGGCGGAAGCGCTCGTAGAGTTCGCCCTGGTCGAGCCTGGCCGTGTCCTCGGCCGCGAGGCGCTGGTCGAGCGCGTCCGGCAGGTCGATGCGCGCGCCCTGCAGCTGCGCGCCGAGAAAGCCCTTGAGCCAGGCCCCCGGGCCCTGCGCGAGGATGGTCTCGCTGTCGGCCGGGCGCGGGCCGAAGCCGAGGCGCTCGAGCGCGTGCAGCGCGCGCTCCTGGTCGCCGAGCGGGGCGGCCGCGTCGGCGGCCCAGACCCCGCGCATCCAGGGCGTTAGCAGTGCGGCCGCGAGGCCTTGTCGGCGCGTCATCATCGGGTCATCCTCCGGTCAGCATCGTGCACCGGCGCGGGCTTCAGCTGTGTGTCGCCGCCGCAAAGACAGATGAAACCGAGTGCATCAGTTCACGCCCCGCGCCGTTCAGCGCAGCTGCAGCAGCAGGCCCCAGTACTGCTGGTTGAGGTCGGACTTCCGGCAGCCCGGGTCGGCGCTGCAGACCGGGCCGTTCGGGCCGAGGCTGCGCGCGTTCGCGCCGACCAGGTGGCGCGTCGAGAGATGGCCGTCGGCGTCGAGCATCAGGCGGCGCCACGTCACCGACTGCTCGACGTTGCCGCCGATGCTCTCGAGCTTGCTCGCCGCGCGGTCGACCTTGACGATCAGGTCGCAGTGCGACTTCACGTGGCCGTCGAGCTCGTCCCTGTGCGCCATCCAGTCGGCGTAGGAGCGCAGCGGCTCGGCCGCGCGGCCGTAGCAGATCAGGTCGCCGACGCGCGGCACGGTATGGCGCACGTCGCAGGCGCGGTAGGCGTAGCCGGGCTGCTGCTCGAGCGCGGGCTTGATGTAGACCGCGTGGGCCGACGCATAGTGGAACTCCTGCTCGCTCAGGCCGGCCTGGTCCATCAGGTAGGAGATGAACGCGGCCGACCACGGGGTGTCGGAGATCGTCGCGCGGATCACGGCCTCGCGGAAGATCTCGTCGGCGGCGGCGTCATAGCCGGGCTCGCCGGGCTTGGGCAGCTTCGCGAAGGCCTCGCGCAGCGTCGTCATGCGGCTGCGCTCGGCCTGAGCCGGGTCGTCGACCAGGCCCTGCGCCCAGGTGATGCGACGCATCTCGAGCGTGCCCGGCTGGTGCCGGTCGAGCGTCTGCCAGTAGCGCCAGACGCGGCGCCACGCGTAGCGGTCGTCGGGGCTCGGCTCGCTCAGGCGCTCGGTCTCGACCTCGTCGTTGCCGAACTTCCAGATCCGCCCCTGCGCGTCGATGCGGTGGCCGACGAACTGCTGGTACTCGCCGGTCGCGATCGCGACGAGCTTCTCGGCGCGGTTGGAGACCGGCCCCGGGTCCGCGCAGCTTTGCGCGAACGCCGGGGCGGCGTTCAGGCAGGCGATGGCGAACAGCAGGCGGAGCAGCTTCATGGTGACGCGGTCTCGGGTGGGGGTTCAGATGGCGAGCGGGTCGACGTCGACGGCCCAGCGGATCACGCCCTTGTGCGCGCGCTTCAAGGCGTGCAGCCGGGGCAGCCAGTCGGCGAGCAGGCGCTGCAGCGGCGCGCGCGCGCTCGCTTCGACGAGCATCTGCACGCGCTCGACGTCGGCGACGCGCGCGACCGTCATCGGCACCGGCGGGTAGACGATCACGTTTTCGGCCTGCGGCAGCTCGTGCGCGGCCGCGGCCGCCGCGTCGAGAAAGGCCTGGGCCGCGGCCGCGTCGCGCGCCTCGGCGCGCAGCAGCGCGAGAAACGCGAACGGCGGCAGCCCGGCGCTCAGGCGCTCGTCGAGCTGGCTCTGCGCGAACGCCGCGTAGTCGTGGCGCGCGAGCGCCTGGTACAGCGGGTGCTCGGGGTGCCAGGTCTGCAGCCACATCTGGCTGCGCGCCGCGTGCTCGGCGTCGCGGCCCGCGCGGCCCGCGGCCTGCATCAGCAGCGAGAACAGCCGCTCGGGCGCGCGGAAGTCGCTGCTGAACAGGGCCGTGTCGGGGTTGACCGCGGCGACCAGGGTGATGCGGCGGAAGTCGTGGCCCTTGGTGATCATCTGCGTGCCGACGAGCACGTCGACCTCGCCCGCATGGACCGCGGCGAGCTGGGCCTCGAGCGAGCCCTTGAGGCGGGTCGAGTCGGCGTCGATGCGCGCGACGCGTGCGCCCGGCAGCGCCGTCGCGATCTGCTCCTCGAGCCGCTCGGTGCCGCGGCCCAGCGGCGCGATGTCGGCGTTGCCGCAGTTCGGGCAATGCGCGGGCACGGGTTCGGCGAAGCCGCAGTGGTGGCAGCGCAGGCTGCGGTCGCGCTTGTGGAACACGCGCCACGCGCTGCAATGCGGGCAGTCGCTTTTCCACTGGCATTCGGCGCAGTGCAGGACCGGCGCGTAGCCGCGCCGGTTCAGGAACAGCAGGCTCTGCTCGCCGCGCGCGATGCGCGCCTTGATCGCCTCGACGAGCGGCGCGCAAAGCGCCGTCGTCGACGCGCGCGCGAGCCGCTTCATGTCGAAGACCTCGACGCGCGGCATCGCGCCGCCGCCGATGCGCGCGGGCAGCTCGAGCAGGCGGTAGCGGCTGGTCAAGGCCTTCGCCGGGCCGCCCCCAGGAAGGCCTTGGCCCCCTTGGGGGGCCGGCTGCGGCATTTGCGCAGACGGGGGGCGAACGGCTTGCGCGTGCTGCCAGGTCTCGAGCGACGGCGTCGCGGAGCCGAGCACGACCGGCAGGCGCTCGAGGTGGCCGCGGTAGACCGCGAGGTCGCGCGCCGAGTAGCGCGCGCCGTCCTGGCTCTTGTAGGAGGGGTCGTGCTCCTCGTCGACGACGATCAGGCCGAGCTCGGGCAGCGACGCGAACACCGCGAGCCGCGTGCCCAGCACGAGCCGCGCCTGGCCGCTGTGCGCGGCGAGCCAGTGGCGCAGGCGCTGCGCCGGCGTGAGGCCGCTGTGCAGCGAGGCGATCGTCACGTCGGCGAAGCGCTCGGCGAAGCGCGCCTCGAGCTGCGGCGTCAGGTTGATCTCGGGCACGAGCACGAGCACCTGGCGGCCGCGCGCGAGCGCGTCCTCGGCCAGGCGCAGGTAGATCTCGGTCTTGCCGCTGCCGGTCACGCCGTGCAGCAGCACCGGCCGCGGCTGCGCCAGCGCGCTCTCGACCGCGAGCGCGGCGAGCACGGCCGCCTGCGGTGCGCTGAGCTCGGGGCGGGGCGCCGGGCTCGGCGCGTCGGCCGCCGCGCGCCGGCGCTTGAGGCGGCGCGCGAGCTGGGTCGCGTCGAGTTCGCGCAGCTGCGGCGGCAGCACCGCGAGCGCGAGCTCGCCGATCGAGCGCTGGTAGTAGCCGGCCGCGAACTCGACGAGCGCCATCCACGCCGGGCCCAGCGGCGCGACGCCGTCGAGCGCGCCGAGGATGGGCCGCAGCGCGTTGGGCGGCGTGTCGGGGTCGGCCTCGCCGTGCCAGACGATGCCGAGCAGCTCGCGTCGCCCCAGCGGCACGCGCACGAGGCTGCCCGGCGCGAGCGCGGCCGGGGCGAGGTAGTCGAGCGGCGCCGCCAGGCCGCTGTGCTGCGGCGTGTCGACGGCGACGCGCACGAGCACCGGTCCAGGCGCCTGCGCGGCCGCGCCGGAGTCGGGAAGTGGGCCGTCGCTCACTTGCCAACCCCGTGGCGGCGCGGGCCCCGCGCATGTGGATAACTTTGTGGGAAAGATGGGCGCAGCGCCGTCCTTGCGCGCCCCGCGCACGCCCGGACCGTCCCCTGGCCAGCCCCGCCGCCCGCGCGCAGCGAACCATGAATCAAGGACTTAGCCCGCAATCGGGAAAACACGGAGCTGCAATGCAACATGCGCGCAGGGGGCGTTTCGCTTCGGGATTTTTGGGGATAAGTCAGGGTTATCCGCCCGCGCGCAGGCGCCGCGAATGTTCATGGACTTCGGCGACGAGCGCCGCTACCGCCTCGGGCGGCGTGTGCTGGCTGATGCCGTGGCCGAGGTTGAACACATGGCCCGGGTGCGGCCCGAACGCGTCGAGCACGGCGCGCGCCTGCTCGCGCACCGCGGCCTCGGGCGCGAACAGCACGTTCGGGTCGAGGTTGCCCTGCAGCGCGACGCGCTCGCCGACGCGCGCGCGCGCAGCGCCGAGGTCGACGGTCCAGTCCAGGCCCACCACGTCGGCGCCGCTCGCGGCGATCTCGTCGAGCCACAGGCCGCCGCCCTTGGTGAACAGCAGGCGCGGCACGCGGCGGCCCTCGGCCGTGGTCTTGAGCTGGGCGAGCACGCGGCGCGAGTAGGCGAGGCTGAAGCGCTGGAACATGCCGTCGGCGAGCACGCCGCCCCAGGAGTCGAACAGCATCACGGCCTGCGCGCCCGCGTCGATCTGGCAGTTGAGGTAGGCGGCGACGGCGTCGGCGTTGACCTCGAGGATGCGGTGCATCAGGTCGGGACGCGCGTACATCAGCGTCTTGACGTGGCGGTAGTCGTCCGAGCCGCCGCCTTCGACCATGTAGCAGGCGAGCGTCCACGGGCTGCCGGCGAAGCCGATCAGCGGGACGCGGCCGTTCAAGGCGCGGCGGATCGAGGCGACCGCGTCGAACACGTAGCGCAGGCGCGCCATGTCGGGCACGGCGAGGCGCGCGACGGCGGCCTCGTCGCGCACGACCTCCGCGAACTTCGGGCCCTCGCCGGCCGCGAAGCTCAGGCCCAGGCCCATCGCGTCGGGCACGGTCAGGATGTCGCTGAACAGGATTGCCGCGTCGAGCGGGTAGCGCTCGAGCGGCTGCAGCGTGACCTCGGTCGCGTGGTCGGGGCTGGTGGCCAGCCCCATGAAGCTGCCGGCGCGCTCGCGCGTCGCGCGGTACTCTGGCAGGTAGCGGCCGGCCTGGCGCATCAGCCAGATCGGGGTGTGCTCGGTCGGCTCGCGCAGGCAGGCGCGCAGGAAGCTGTCGTTGATCAGTGGGGCGGGCATCGGCGGATTATCGTGGGACGGCGCTCGCCAAACCGCTCTTGAAAGCCCGCGGGCAAGGCATCATCTCGGCCTGGGGCCAACCGGCCACGATACGCCGCCCGCGACGGCGGCGTCATATGCCAAGAAGGACGGATTCCATGAGCAAACTTTCGCGCCGCGCCGCGCTCGCGGGCCTCGCGCTCGCCGCCGGCCTGAGCCTGTCGGGCTGCGGCTACAACCAGTTCCAGTCGCTCGACGAGCAGAGCAAGTCGGCCTGGAGCGAGGTCCTCAACCAGTACCAGCGCCGCGCCGACCTGATTCCCAATATCGTCAACACCGTCAAGGGCGAGGCCAACTTCGAGCAGGGCACGCTGACCAAGGTCGTCGAGGCGCGCGCGAAGGCGACGTCGATCCAGCTCACCCCCGAGATGGTCAACGACCCCGAGGCGATGAAGAAGTTCCAGGCCACCCAGGGCGAGCTCGGCGGCGCGCTGTCGCGCCTGATGGCCGTCAGCGAGAGCTACCCGGACCTCAAGGCGAACCGCGGCTTCCAGGACCTGCGCGTCGAGCTCGAGGGCACCGAGAACCGCATCGCCGTCGCGCGCAACCGCTATATCAAGACGGTGCAGGACTACAACGTGCTCGCGCGCAGCTTCCCGAGCAACCTGACCGCGATGGTGTTCGGCTACCACCCGAAGCCGAACTTCGAGGTCTCCAACGAAGACGCGATCAAGGCGCCGCCGGTCGTGAGCTTCGACGCGGCGGCGTCCAAATAATGCGCCAGTTGCTCGGCCTCTGGCGCACGCTGCTCGTCGTGGCGTCGTTCGGCCTGCTCGCCGGCGCGCCGGCGGCGCGCGCGGCCGACGCCGCGCTCCAGGCGGTGCCGGCCCTGAGCGGCCGCGTGATCGACCAGACCGCCACGCTCAGCGACGCGCAGCGCGCCGCGCTCGACGCCAAGCTCGCCGCGTTCGAGGCCCAGTCCGGGCCGCAGATCGTCGTCGTGATGGTCGCCGACACGGCGCCCGAGGACCTCGTCGACTTCACCCAGCGCCTCGGCGACGCCTGGAAGATCGGCCGCCGCGATGTCGGCGACGGCCTGCTGATCGTCGTCGCCAAGAACACCCACGACATCCGCATCGCGCCGGCCAAGGCGCTCGAGGGCGCGATCCCCGACCTGATCGCGCGCCGCATCATCGACGAGGACATGGCGCCGGCGTTCCGCCAGGACGACTACGCGGGCGGCTTCAACCGGGCGATCGACGCGGTCGAGGCGCGCCTGCGCGGCGAGCCGCTGCCGCCGCCGGTGCGGCAGACCCATCGCGTCGGCGCGTCCGACGACGGCGGCTGGCAGGGCATCGCGACGCTGTTCTTCGTCGGCGTGCCGGTGCTCGGCGCGCTGCTCACGGCCGTGTTCGGGCGCAAGCTCGGCAGCGTCGTCACGGCCGGCGGTGTCGGCGCGCTGGCCTGGCTCGTCAGCGCGAGCGTGCTCGCCGGCGTCGGCGCCGGCCTCGCCGCGCTCGTGCTCGTCGGCGTGCTCGGCGTCGGCTCGGCGCGGCGCGGCGGGCTGCCGATCGTCTGGGGCGGCGGCGGCTTCGGCGGGGGCGGGGGCGGGGGCGGGTTCGGTGGTGGTGGTGGCGGCTTCGGCTCGGGCGGCGGCGGCGACTTCGGCGGCGGCGGCGCCTCGGGGAAATGGTGATGGCGAGCCGTCTTGCGCGCCTGCTGGCCCATCGCCTTTGGGACGAAGCCGACGCGCACCGCGCGCTGCCGGCCGACGCGCTCGAGCGCCTGCGCGAGCGCGTCGCGCGCAGCGAGGCGCGCCATACCGGCGAGATCCGCGTCTGCATCGAGGCCGGCCTGCCGCTGCGCTATCTATGGCACCGCGCGACGCCGCGCGAGCGCGCGCTCGCGCTGTTCGGCAAGCTGCGCGTCTGGGACACCGAGCACGACAACGGCGTGCTGATCTACCTGCTGCTCGCCGAGCGGCATGTCGAAATCGTCGCGGATCGCGCGCTCGCGCGCCTTGTGACGCCGGCCGAATGGCAGCGCCTCGCCGACGCGATGGCCGAGGCGTTTCGCACGGGCCGCTTCGAAGAGGGCCTGCTCGAGGCCGTGGCCGGCGTCGACGCGCTGCTGTTCGAGTATTTCCCGCGCGCGCCGGGCACGCCGCGCGACAACGAGCTCCCCGACGCGCCGCTCGTGATCTGAGCGGCGCGCGGCGCAGCCCTTCTCAGGGCTGGTGCGTGATCGACTGCAGCCCGGCCCAGCTCTCGCCGGGCGCGAGCGTGACCGGCCGCGCGACCGTCGCCGCCTCGACGCAGAGCATGCGCCGCCAGTCCTCGGCCGGCATGTCGGCAATCTTTGCGCCGCCGGCCTCGCCGGGGTTCCAGACGACCGCGTCGTCGAAGCCCTGCTGGGCGATCGCGAGCCGGCGCAGGTCGTCGCCGAGCACGATCGCGCGCGCGCCGACGCCGCGGTAGATGCGGTCGAGCCCGGCCGCGCCCGGCAGCAGCAGCATCTCGCGCTGGCGCTGCACGGCGCCGCCGGCGGCCGAATCCTCGTACTCGAGGCCCTCGAGCCCTTCGACCGTGCAGTTGCCGAGCTCGCTGACGCTGAAATAACTGTGCAGTGCGGCGGTAAACGCGAACGCCGCGTCGCCGCGGTTCTCGCAGGCGAGCTCGATCTCGAGCGTCGCGCCGCTCACGCGCACGCTGAGCTCGAGCTCGAAGGCCTGCGGCCAGACCGCGCGCGTCGCCGCATCGTCGACGAGGCGCAGCACGGCGAGCGCGTCGTCGCGGCCCTGCTCCTGGGCGACGAGCTGCCAGGCGCGCGTGCGCGCGAAGCCGTGGCGCGGCAGCGGTCCGCGCGCGGCGAACTGCGGAAAGATCACCGGCACGCCGCCGCGGATCGCCTGGCCCGGGCCGGATTCGCTGCGCGGCGACAGGTAGAGCTGCTCGCCGGCGCCCGCCGGCGCCCAGGACAGCAGGTGGGCGCCGTGCAGCGCGATGCGCGCTCGCGCGCCGTCGGGCGCGCGGAGTTCGACGACGCCGGGCTCGGAGGCCGCGGCCGGGACGGATGGGCTGGACATGATGGCTTGCTGCGGGACGGGCCGCGATTTTAGCGAGCCGTCCCGCGCCGCCCGGGCCGCCTTACTGCGGCGCGACCGGGTCCTTGCCGTAGCTCGGCGAGCGCGGGCCGTAGAGCAGGCCGTTCACATGGCCCGCCGACAGCAGGCGCTGGTCGGCGATGCCGGCGTAGCGCACGCTCGCGTCGGTCGAGTGGTTGACGATCTGCTCGACGACCGCCTTGACGAGCATGCCGACGAGGCCGCCCTGGTTGCTGCCGTTGTTCTCGGCGCTCGACGCGCGCGCGACGCCCTGCCACAGCAGCTGACCGCTGCGCAGGTCGACGAGCCGGGCCTCGAGCGCGACGGCGGTTTCCGACGCGACGACCTTGTAGCTGCTGCCGTAGGCCTTGACCTTCATGTAAAGCACGGCGTCGGCGCCGAAGACCTCGCGCAGCTTGGCCGGCGCGAGCGACTGCGCGTCCTCGGGGCTGTTCACGCCGTTCTGGTGCAGCGTCTCGTCGACGAGGGTCACCGGCAGCACGTAGTAGCCGGCCTCGGCCAGCGGCAGCGTGGTCTGCGCGAGCACGCTGCCCGTCGCGCTCACGTCGGGCGACTCGTTGACGGGCGGCAGCACGAGGAGCGACGCGGGCTTCGCCTGCTTGTAAGCCGTGTAGTCGTAGGGCTTGACCTGGGTCGCGCAGGCGCCGAGCAGGAGTACCGGGGCGGCCAGGAGCACGCGCGCGACCAGGCGCGCAAAGGGAATGCGGATCATCTCGGGGAGCTCCTGGATCAGGCGGCCGCGCTCGCGGCGGCGGACGCCGCGGGGGCGGCCGCGCCGGCCGCCGCGGGCTTCTTGAGCAGGAAGTCGACGTAGGCCGCCGACTCGGGGAACAGCCGGCGCTCGGCCTCGAGGTGGGCGCGCGACGCGTCGTCGTTGCCGAGCTTCGCGTACAGCAGCGCGAGGTGGCCGTGCAGGCCCGGCGGGCAGGCGAGGTGCGCGTCGGCGTTCTTCTGCAGCTGCAGCTCGAGCACCTGCGCCTGCGTGGCGAGGTCGCCGTCGTTCTTGTAGTACTTGAGCATCTGCGCCTGGTACTCGCCCCAGGCGTACAGCGGCGCGGGCGGGTGCGGCGCGGCGCAGGCGGCCAGGGCCAGCGCGAGCGTCAGCGGCGCGGCGAGCCGCAGCGGCGATTGAAGAGCAATGCGCATCGGGGCGCCTCCGTCAGTGCGACGCGGTGTTGCGCAGCGCGCCGGCGTCGATGCCGGTCACGAGGTTGTTGACGGCTTCGCGCACGGCCAGGTCGAGCACCTTGCCGGTCAGCGTCGCGTCGTAGCCCGCGGTGCCGCCGAAGCCGATCACCTCGCGGTTCGACAGGCTGTACTCGCCCGCGCCCTGGACCGAGTAGACGACCTCGGAGGTCAGGCTGTCGACGACGTTGAGCGTGACCTTCGCGTAGGCGATCTGCTGCTTGCCGCGGCCGAGCAGGCCGAACAGCTGCTGGTCGCCGACCTCCTTGCGGCCGAACTCCGTCACGGCGCCGGTGACGAGGAAGTCGGCGCCCTTGATGTTCTGGCTCTGGCCCTTGTACTGCGCTTCCTGGCGCGCTTCGCCGAGGTTGTCGCGGTCGAGCACGTTGAAGCGGTTGGTCTGCTGCAGGTGCGCGATCAGGATGGTCTTGGTCTGCGGGCCGAGGCGGTCGACGCCGTCGCTGAACATGCCGCGCATGTAGTCCGAGCGGTTGTCGAACTTGCCGACCGTGACCAGCGAGCGCGGTCCCTGGTAGGGCGTCGGCGCGGTCGCCGCGGCGACCTTCTGGATCTCGACGCTATGCGACTGCTCGGTCGCGCAGCCGCCGAGGCCCAGCAGGGCGAGCGCCGACAGCGAGGTGGCGAGGAGGAATTGAGGTTTCATATCGGTCCTTGATGGGCTTGTCTGGCGCGGGGCCTCGAGGCTGGCCGCAGTGTAGGGGCGCTGCTTGCTCCGCGGCGCGCACGACGCCACACATTCGCGGTCACCCGTGCAGGTGCATATTCACGCCGTCGCGCCCAAAAGACACCGGGCCCGTCGCTTGCGCGAACGGGCCCGGCGCGGCAATGCGCTGAAAGGCGCGATTACTTCTTGATCAGGCGGCGCAGCGCCGCGAGCTGGGCCGCGGCGACCGCGAGTTCGCTCTGGATCTTCGCGATGTCGAGCTCGCTCTTGGCGTTCTTCAGCGCTTCCTCGGCGGCCTGCTTCGCGGCCTGGGCCTTGGCCTCGTCGAGGTCGCGGCCGCGCACCGCGGTGTCGGCGAGGACCGTGACCGAGTCCGGCTGCACCTCGAGGATGCCGCCGGCGACGAAGATGAACTCTTCGCCACCGTCGGCCGTCTCGATGCGCACGGCGCCGGGCTTGATGCGCGTGATCAGCGGCGTGTGCTTGGGCAGGATGCCCAGCTCGCCGCCTTCACCGGGCAGCGCGACGAACTTGGCCTGGCCCGAGAAGATCTGCTCCTCGGCCGAGACCACGTCGACTTGGATGGTTGCCATGTCGAAGGCCTTTCTCAGGCGGCCAGCTTCTTGGCCTTCTCGAAGGCCTCGTCGATGGTGCCGACCATGTAGAACGCCTGCTCGGGCAGGTGATCGCACTCGCCGGCGACGATCATCTTGAAGCCGCGGATGGTTTCCTTCAGCGGCACGTACTTGCCGGGCGCGCCCGTGAAGACTTCGGCGACGTGGAAGGGCTGCGACAGGAAACGCTGGATCTTGCGCGCGCGGGCCACGGCCAGCTTGTCCTCGGGCGAGAGCTCGTCCATGCCGAGAATCGCGATGATGTCGCGCAGTTCCTTGTAGCGCTGCAGCACAGCCTGGACCGAACGCGTCGTCGCGTAATGCTCGTCGCCGACGACATGCGGGTCGACCTGGCGCGAGGTCGAGTCGAGCGGGTCGACGGCCGGGTAGATGCCCAGCGCGGCGATGTCGCGCGACAGCACGACGGTGGCGTCCAGGTGGGCGAAGGTCGTCGCCGGGCTCGGGTCGGTCAGGTCGTCCGCGGGGACGTAGACGGCCTGGATCGAGGTGATCGAGCCGACCTTGGTCGACGTGATGCGCTCCTGCAGGCGGCCCATTTCCTCGGCCAGAGTCGGCTGGTAGCCCACGGCCGAAGGCATGCGGCCCAGCAGCGCGGACACTTCCGTGCCGGCCAGCGTGTAGCGGTAGATGTTGTCCACGAAGAACAGCACGTCACGGCCTTCATCGCGGAAGGCTTCGGCCATCGTCAGGCCGGTCAGCGCCACGCGCAGACGGTTGCCCGGCGGCTCGTTCATCTGGCCGTAGACCATCGCGACCTTCGACTGGCTCAGGTCCTCCTGGTTCACGACCTTGGCGTCCGACATCTCGTGATAGAAGTCGTTGCCTTCGCGGGTGCGCTCACCGACGCCGGCGAACACGGACAGACCCGAGTGCGCCTTGGCGATGTTGTTGATGAGCTCCATCATGTTCACGGTCTTGCCGACGCCGGCGCCACCGAACAGGCCCACCTTGCCGCCCTTGGCGAACGGGCAGATCAGGTCGATCACCTTGATGCCGGTTTCGAGCAGGTCTTGCGACGGGCTCAGCTCGTCGTAGGCCGGTGCAGCGCGGTGGATGGCGGCGGTGCGCTCGTGCGAGACGTCGCCGCGCTCGTCGATCGGGTTGCCCAGCACGTCCATGATGCGGCCGAGCGTCGCGGTGCCGACGGGCACGCGGATCATGTCGGCCGTGTTGTAGACCTCGGTGCCGCGGCGCAGGCCGTCGGAGGAGCCGAGCGCAATGGTGCGCACGACGCCGTCGCCGAGCTGCTGCTGCACTTCCAGGGTCAGGGCCGAGCCCTGCATCTTCAGTGCGTCGTAGACCTTGGGCATCTGGTCGCGCGGGAATTCCACGTCGACCACGGCGCCGATGCACTGAACGATCTTGCCGACCGCTTGGCCGCTCGCTTGTGTGTTAGCCATTTTGAAGTTCCTTCGATTCCAGTGATTCTTGTCGTCCGATCAACCCACGGCGGCGGCGCCGCTCACGATCTCTGACAGCTCCTTCGTGATCGCGGCCTGGCGGGTCTTGTTGTAGACCAGCTTGAGCTCGCCGATCAGCGTGCCGGCGTTGTCGGTCGCGGCCTTCATCGCCACCATGCGCGCCGATTGCTCGGACGCCATGTTCTCTGCCACGGCCTGGTAGACGAGCGCTTCGGTATAGCGCAGCAGCAGGTCGTCGATGACGGCCTGTGCATCGGGCTCGTAGATGTAATCCCAGGCGTGGGCGTCAGCCTGCTCGCGCATGCCGTTGGCGTCCAGCGGCAGCAGCTGCTTGACGACGGGCTCCTGCTTCATTGTGTTGATGAAGCGCGTGTAGCAGAGATAGACGGCGTCGAGCTTGCCTTCGGCGTACAGGTCCAGCAGGACCTTGACCGGACCGATCAGCTGCTCGATGTGCGGCTGGTCGCCCAGCTGCGTGGCGTGCGCGACGACCGAGGCGCCGACACGGTTCATGAAGCCGAGACCCTTGTTGCCGATCGCGACGACCTGGGCCTGCTGGCCGGCCGACTCGACTTCGCGCAGCTTGTTCGTCGTGGCGCGCAGCAGGTTGGTGTTCAGGCCGCCGCACAGACCCTTGTCGGTCGTGACGACGACGAAGCCCACCTTGCCCGTGCCGGTGTTGGCCACCATGAAGGGATGCTTGAACTCGGGATTGGCGCGCGCGAGATTGCCGGCGATATGACCGATCTTCTCGGCGTAGGGGCGGGCCGCACGCATGCGTTCCTGCGCCTTGCGCATCTTCGAGGCCGCGACCATTTCCATGGCCTTGGTGATCTTCTTGGTGTTCTCGACCGACTTGATCTTGCCGCGGATTTCCTTGCTTGATGGCATGAAAACTCCTTCAGGTTTCCCGCGCAGCGCGAACCGCGCGGGAAGGGTTCATCAAGCGAAGCTCTTCTTGAACGCGGCGATGGCGTCGCTGAGCTGGGCTTCGGCGTCCTTGTCCATGGCCTTGTCGTTCTCGAGCTTGGCCAGCAGGGCTGCGTGGCTGGTCTTGAGGAACTGGTGCAGGCCGTGTTCGAAGGAGAGGACCTTCTTGACGTCGATGTCGTCGAGGAAGCCCTTGTTCGCGGCGAAGATCGAAGCGGCCATCAGGCTGATCGACAGCGGCTGGTACTGGGCCTGCTTGAGCAGTTCGGTCACGCGGGCACCGCGGTCGAGCTGCTTGCGCGTGGCGGCGTCCAGGTCCGAGGCGAACTGCGCGAAGGCAGCCAGCTCGCGGTACTGCGCCAGGTCGGTACGGATACCGCCGGACAGCGACTTCACCAGCTTGGTCTGGGCGGCACCACCGACGCGCGACACCGAGATACCGGCGTTGATGGCGGGGCGCACACCTGCGTTGAACAGGTTGGTTTCCAGGAAGATCTGGCCGTCGGTGATCGAGATCACGTTGGTCGGCACGAAGGCGGACACGTCGCCGGCCTGCGTTTCGATGATCGGCAGGGCCGTCAGCGAACCGGTCTTGCCCTTGACTTCACCCTTGGTGAAGGCTTCGACGTAGTCGGCGTTCACGCGGGCCGCGCGCTCGAGCAGGCGGCTGTGGAGATAGAACACGTCGCCGGGGAAGGCTTCGCGGCCGGGCGGGCGGCGCAGCAGCAGCGAGACCTGGCGGTAGGCGACGGCCTGCTTGGACAGGTCGTCATAGATGATCAGCGCGTCTTGGCCGCGGTCGCGGAAGTACTCGCCCATCGTGCAGCCCGAGTAGGCCGACACGTACTGCATGGCCGCCGATTCCGACGACGATGCGGCGACGACGATGGTGTAGTCCATCGCGCCGGCCTGCTCCAGGGCGCGCACGACGTTCTTGATCGACGAAGCCTTCTGGCCGATCGCGACGTACACGCAGGTCATGTTCTGACCCTTCTGGTTGATGATCGTGTCGATCGCCACGGCGGTCTTGCCGGTCTGGCGGTCGCCGATGATCAGCTCGCGCTGGCCACGGCCGACGGGCACCATGGTGTCGATGCACTTCAGGCCGGTCTGGACCGGCTGGTCGACCGACTGGCGCGCGATCACGCCCGGGGCGACCTTCTCGATCACGTCCGTCATCTTGGCGTTGATCGGGCCCTTGCCGTCGATCGGCTGGCCCAGCGCGTTGACGACGCGACCGATGAGCTCGGGGCCCACGGGCACTTCCAGGATGCGGCCCGTGCACTTGACGGTGTCGCCTTCCGAGATGTGCTCGTAGCCGCCCAGAATCACGGCGCCGACGGAGTCGCGCTCGAGGTTCAGGGCAAGGCCGAAGCTCTGCGTGCCGTCAGCGGCAGCCGGGAACTCCAGCATTTCGCCTTGCATGACGTCGGACAGGCCGTGGACGCGGACGATGCCGTCCGAGACCGACACGACCGTGCCTTCGTTGCGGATGTTGGCGTTGACGCCAAGGCCTTCGATCCGGCTCTTGATGAGCTCGGAAATCTCTGCGGGATTGAGTTGCATGACTCGGATCCTTCTTGCTTAAGGTTGCAACTGGCTGGCCGCTCAGGCCGCCAGCGCCACTTTCATTTGTTCAAGACGCGCCTTGACCGAAAGGTCCAGGACTTCGTCGCCGACGACCACGCGCACGCCACCAATCAGATCGGCTTCGAGCACGACCTGCAGGTTGAGCTTGCGGCCGAAGCGACGCTCCAGCAGGCCGCCGAGCTCGGACAGGCGGGCCATGTCGATCTCGAAGGCGCTGTAGACGGTCGCGTCGGCGCTGCCCGCCTGGGCATTGACCAGGGCATGGAATTGCGTGGCGATCTCGGGCAGCGCGTTCAGGCGGCCGTTCTCGAGGATGGCGGCAAGGAAGTTGCGCGCACGGGCAGGCAGCTCGGTGCCGGCTGCCGCGGTCAGGACCGACAGCAGTTGCTCCGGCGTGACCTTGGGATTGCCGGCCAGCGATTGCAGCTCCGCGTTGGCGGCCACGGCAGCGACGGCACGCAGCCATCCCTGCTCGGCAGCCGCCTGCGCGCCGCTCGATTCGAACAGCGCTTCGGCGTAGGGTCGGGCGATGGTGGCGATTTCAGCCATGACGTCCCCCTGGCCTCAGAGCTCGGTCTGCAGGCGGGCCAGCAGATCAGCGTGCACGCCGGCGTTGACTTCCTTGCGCAGGATGGCTTCGGCGCCCTTGACGGCCAGCGCAGCGACCTGCTCGCGCAGGGCTTCGCGGGCCTTCACGGCCTGCTGATCCGCCTCGGCCTTGGCCGCGGCGATGATCTTGTTGCCTTCCTCGGTGGCGCGGGCCTTGGCCTCTTCGATGATGGCCTGGGCGCGACGCTCGGCGTCGGCCAGGCGGCCGGCGACGTCGTTGCGGGCCTGGCCGAGTTCGGCCTCGACGCGCTTGTCGGCAGCAGCCAGGTCGGCCTTGGCCTTGTCGGCGGCAGCCAGGCCATCGGCGATCTTCTGCGCGCGCTCGTCCAGGGCCTTGGCGATCGGCGGCCAGACAAACTTCATCGTGAACCCGACCAGGGCCAGGAACACGATCAACTGAACGATCAGTGTTGCGGTAATGCTCACGGCTTCACCCTCTCTTTGGAATTGCCGGAACCCGCGCGCGCTTCACACGCCGCGGGCTCCGAGGAGATGGCTGGGAGTCCGCTTAGTGACCGGCGATGGCTTGCAGCTGGCTCAGGAACGGGTTGGCCGTGGCGAACCACAGGGCGATACCGGCGCCGATGATGAAGGACGCGTCGATCAGGCCGGCCAGCAGGAACATCTTGGTCTGCAGTTCGTTCATCAGTTCAGGCTGGCGGGCAGCGGACTCGAGGTACTTGCTGGCCATGATGCCCATGCCCACGCAAGCGCCGAAAGCGCCGAGACCGATGATCAGGCCAGCGGCCAGGGCAACAAAGCTGATGACTTCCATGATGACTCCTAGAGAGAGAACGAGTGGTTGTTAAAGGGAGAAAGGAACTACGAAACGGGTAATGCGGATCAGTGGTGCTCGTGCGCCTGGCCGATGTAGACCAGCGTCAGCATCATGAACACGAAGGCCTGCAGCACGACGATCAGGATGTGGAAGATCGACCAGGCCAGGCCCAGGAAGACGTGCAGCACGCCGAGCGTCAAGCCACCGGCCGAGGCCGTGACGGCGCCGCCGAGCAGGGCGATCAGCAGGAAGATCAGTTCGCCGGCGTACATATTGCCGAACAGCCGCATGCCGTGCGAGACCGTCTTGGCGACGTACTCGACGAGCTGCATGAACAGGTTGGCCACGCCCAGCAGCAGCGCGAACAGTGGGTTCTTGCTGGTGCCGAAGGGCGCCGTGACGAGCTCGTGCATCCAGCCGCCGAAGCCCTTGATCTTGATGTTGTAGTAGAAGCAGATCAGCAGCACGGTGACGGACATGCCCATGGTGATGGACAGGTCGGCCGTGGGCACGACGCGCAGGAAGGCGTGGTGGTCGCCGCTGGCGGTCTGCCAGATCGTCGGCAGCAGGTCCACGGGCAGGAAGTCCATGGCGTTGAGCAGAACGATCCAGACGAAGATCGTCAGGGCCAGCGGGGCCACGAACTTGCGGCTCGTGGCGTTGTGGACGATGCCCTTGGCCTGGCTGTCGACCATCTCGACGAGGAACTCGACGGCAGCCTGGAAGCGGCCCGGCACGCCGGCGGTGGCCTTGCTGGCCGCGCGCCACATGAAGAAGCAGGCCAGCACACCGATCAGGACCGAGAAGAAGATCGAGTCGATGTTGAAGACCGTGAAGTCCGCCGTGCCCACGTGGCCCGGAACTTGCAGCGACGTATCGCGCTGGAAGTGGTGCAAGTGGTGGGCGATGTACTCGCCGGGGCTTACGCCGTGCTCTTCTGCTGCCATGCTCGGAATCCGTCGGTCAGTGCTTTGTATTCATCCGGCCCCGCCAAAGCAGGGCCAGCCAGTTTGCTTTTAGGCACGCGGCCAGCACGACCAGCATGACTGGCCAGTGCAGGTCGCGCACCCGGATGACCACCGCCACCAGGATGGCGATGCTCATCGAAATCTTGATCAGCTCCCACAGGAAGAGCGAATGCAGCTTTACCGCAGCCATCCCGATGGAGCGCCGGGTCAGTCCCCACGCCATGACGGCGCCGGGCACGACCACCGCGGACGCTCCCCAGAACGCGGACCACGCGGCGCGCGGCGACCCGAACAGGGCCACCAGCGCGACGCACAGCGCTCCCGCGAGCGTCTGCGCGCCAACCACCACCCAGGGCGACAGCAGAGACAGACGCGCGCGCAACGCCTGAGCCTCTTCGGGCGTCAGGGCAGGAGCGGCGTCCGCCTCGTCTGGGGCGTCCTTCCAGTCGTCATCCCAACCCAGCGGCGGGACATTTCGAGTCTCGCGCGGTGTGGGTTCGGTCACGTCTCGGGGGCTGCGGTCAGCAAAGCCGGCGGATTATAGGGGGATTCGGACGCACCCCTTTACGGCCTCTTTACGCCGCGTTTCAGCGCTCGCTAAGCCACCGGGAGATGCACGCGATCCGGCGGCAGGCCCGGCACGTCGACCTCGACGCACAGCACGCAGCCGGCCCAGGCTTGTGCATCGAGCTCCTCGATGGGGCGGCCCTTGCGCGCCGTCGTGACGAACAAGGTGCGCATGTCCGGGCCGCCAAACGTCGGCATCGTCGGGCAGCGCACCGGCAGGCGCAACTCGCGCAGCACGCGGCCGTCAGGGGCGAGGCGCAGCAGGCGCTGCCCCTCGTACATCGCGACCCAATAGCAGCCTTCGACATCGACCGCCGCGCCATCGGGCCGGCCGCCGTAGGTCTCCAGCGGGGCGCCGGCCTCGCGCTGCGCGAACGACGCGAACACACGGCGGTTGGAGACCGCCCCGCTGCTAAGGTCGAAATCCAGCGCATAGATCTCGTGCGCCTTGGTGTCCGTCCAGTACAGCGTGCGGCCGTCCGGGCTCCAGCCCAGGCCGTTGGAGGTCGTGATGCCCTCGGCCACGCGCACGCCACCGCGCGCGTCGTAGCGGTACAGCGCGGCGTCAGGCGCGCGCGCATCGTCGATCGTGCCGACCCACAGGCGGCCGGCCGCGTCGGGCTTGCCGTCATTGAAACGCTGGCGCCCGGGATCGAAAGGCGGCGGCACCAGCGGCGTGAGCGCGCCGCTCGAAGTGTCGAAGCGCGACAGGCCGTCGCGTCCCGCCACCAGCAGGCCGCGCGCGTCGCCGTCGATCAGCGCGATGCAGCCGGGCTCGGCGGGCAGCGGCCAACGCTGCAGCGCGCCGCTGGCCGGATCGAGGCGGCGCAGCTCGTGCCCCGGGATGTCGACGTGATAGAGGCACTGCTCATCGGCGCTCCAGAGCGGCGACTCGCCGAGCTGCGAGGGTTCCGGATGCGCCAGGGCGACTTCGAACAGGGGAGCGGTAGGCATGCGCGCAGCTTACGCGCGTACCTCGATGTAATCGACGCTAGAGATACGCCAGCCAGGTCGCCGCGCCCGCGAAGCAGGCCAGCAGCACCAGCGCGAGCACGCGCTGCGCCCAGCCGTCGCGCGACGAAGGCCAGCGCGCGTCGGCCGGCACGCGCTTGTCGCCATGCCACATGGCCGCGACGATGCCGCGCCCGCGCAGCGTGTAGACCGCCACCGCGATGAGGTGCATGGCCACGAGCCCGTAGATCAACCACTGACCGCCGCTCTTGTGCCAGGCCGTGGCCGCGGCCGTGACGGCATCGGGAACGAAACGCGCGAGCGGCCCGGTCGTGGCCACCTCGTCGTCGGCGACGAGCCCGGTGCCGACCTGGGCGAGCAGCACGACCAGCATCAGGACGATGGCCAGCGAGCCCAGCGGGCTGTGGCCAACATCGCCTGCCTCATCCGGCCGCGACCGGCCGCGCAGGTAGCGCCAGGCCGCCACGGGTGAACAGGCGAAGCGCCTGAAGCGCGACCAATGCCCGCCGATCAAGCCCCAGACAAGGCGAAAGCCCAGCAGCGCGCCGCAGGCCAGCCCGAACCGCACGTGCCAGTCCAACGCGCCGGCCAATGCCGTGCCGACGGCTCCGCACACGGCTGCGATCAGCAGCCCGTGGAAGACGCGCGTCGGCAGGTCCCAGACGCGCAGTGTCTCGGTGTGTTGTCGCTTGTCAGCCATGCCCATACCGGGCGCACCATAGCGCAGTCACGGGGATGCGGTTATGGTCGCGCCTTCCGTTCCTCTCATCGCCGACTGGAGACCCGATGAAGATCCGCCTGTTCGCCGCTGCCTGCCTGGCGACGGCCCTGACGCTGCCGGCCCACGCGCAGTTCGCCAAGCCGTCCGACGCCATCAAGTACCGCCAGGCCGCGATGCGGCTGATGTCCGCGCACTTCGGGCGCGTCGCCGCCATGGCCAAGGGCAAGGTGGCCTACGACCCGAAGGTCGCAGGTGAGAACGCCGACATCTTCGCAGTGGTAGCCAAGCTGCCGATGCAGGCCTTCGGCGAAGGCACGGACAAGGGCGCCGACACCGATGCCAAGCCCGAGATCTGGAAGGAAGCCGCGCACTTCAAGCAGCACAACGACGAGCTGCTTGACGCCAGCGCCAAGCTGCCCGCCGCCGCGCGCTCGGGCGACCTCGCCCAGCTCAAGGCCGCCGTCGACGCCGTCGGCAAGAGCTGCAAGGCCTGCCACGACCACTTCAAGAACGACTGATCGGGAAGATCAGGGCGTCGGCTCTTCGATGCTTTCGAGCTGCTCGCGCAGCACCCGGCCCAGCACGGCCACGCCTTCCTTGATCAAATCGGGCGTGAGCGTCACGAACGACAGGCGCAGCGTGCGCTTGTCGGGCTGCTGCGCAAAAAAGGCCGCGCCGGGCACGTAGGCGATGCCGGCCTCGACGGCCACGTCGAGCAACGCCATCGCGTCGAAGCCCTCGGGCAGGCGGATCCAGAAGAACATGCCGCCTTCGGGCATCTGCCATTCGCAGCCGGCCGGTAGATGCGCCTTGAGCGCTTCGGCCATCGCGTCGCGATTGGCCTTGTAGCGCGCGCGGATGCTCGGCACGTGGCGGTCGAGGAAGCCGTCGCGAATCACTTCATGGACGACGCGCTGGTTGAAGCCCGGCGTGTGCAGGTCGGCGGCTTGCTTGGCCTGCAGCAGCTTGGGGAACAGCTCGCGCGGCGCGACGATGTAGCCGAGGCGGAAGCCCGGCGTCAGCACCTTCGAGAAGCTGCCGAGATACAGCGAGCCCTCAGGCCAGCGCGAGCTTAGCGAAGCCGGCGGCGGCGCGTCGAACCACAGGTCGCCGTAGGGGTTGTCTTCGACGATCGGCCGCGCGCGTGAGCTGCGCCGCGCACTCGCGCACCTGCGCGACCGAGCCCGGGTCGGCGACGTCG
>JAFAMW010000024.1 GCA_019232985.1 Roseateles sp.
AGTGCTGTCTAGTCACCATCGATGGGAATGGCGTGTGCCAGCGGGCTTGCGCCTTAGCGTTATGGCGAACGCGCGAATTGGGGCCGCAGTCCGTCCAGCGACAGCTTTCGGGCAGACAACCTGGCAAGTCCGAGCGACAGCTCAGGGCCGAAAGCACGCGTAGCACCTGCTTCCACGGTGGCGTCGCGCCAGCGTGTGCCGAGTGCTCGGACTGCGGCAGGGGCTGCGGCGACCGGCCCCTCAGCTGAGCCGAGAAGCCCAGGACCATGGGGCAGCGCGCGCCAGCGCGCCTCAACAACTGACTTGGCGCATCTTGTTTGAACGGAGCGCAGCGCAGTTATGCGCCTGCCCCATGGGCCGAGCATCGCAGGGCACCCCTCGCGCAGCGAGGGGCGATGAGCGCAGGGGCCGGCCGCCGCCGCCCCTGGCGCAGTCCTCTCCGCAGTACTCAAACACTCGAACAAAACAAAAACGGGACCCGCAAAGGTCCCGCTCTTCACTCACGCGCAACCAGCCGAGTCAGCCCTTCTCAGGCAACTCGATCTTGATATCCAGCACGTCCATATCGCCTTCGCGCTGCGTGTTCACCGAGACATCCTCGGGGTTGATCGACACGTATTTCGAGATCACGGCGAGCAGCTCTTTTTGCAGCTGCGGCAGGTAGTCGGGGCCGCCGCGGCCGCTGCGCTCGTGGGCGAGGATCAGCTGCAGGCGCTCCTTCGCGACGCTCGCCGTGCTCTTCTTCTCGCCGATGAAGAATGACAGGAATCCCATCTCGCGTGCCCTCCCGTCACTTCGCGCCGAACAGGCGCTTGAACAGGCCCGGCTTCACGGCGTCGACGAAGCGCATCGGACGCTCCTCGCCGAGGAAGCGGCGCACCACGTCCTTGTAGGCCTCGGACACGTCGCTGCCCTGCATCGAGATCGCCGGCGTGCCCTGGTTGGACGCCTGCAGCACGGTCTCGCTCTCGGGGATCACGCCGATCAGCTTGGTGCGCAGGATCTCGTGGATGTCCTCGAGCGACAGCATGTGGCCGCCCTCGACCCGGTTCGGGTTGTAGCGCGTGATCAGCAGATGCTCCTTGATCGGCTCCTTGCCCTCGATCGCGCGCTTGGTCTTGCTCGACAGCATGCCGAGGATGCGGTCCGAGTCGCGCACCGACGAGACCTCGGGGTTGGTCACGATCAGCGCCTCGTCGGCGAAATGCATGGCCATCAGCGCACCGGTCTCGATGCCGGCCGGCGAGTCGCACACGACGTAGTCGAACTCCATGCCCGCGAGCTCCTCGAGCACGCGCTCGACGCCGTCCATCGTCAGCGCGTCCTTGTCGCGCGTCTGCGAGGCCGCGAGGATGTACAGGTTCTCGATCTGCTTGTCCTTGATCAGGGCCTGGGTCAGCTTGGCCTCGCCGTGGATCACGTTGATCAGGTCGTAGACGACGCGGCGCTCGACGCCCATGATCAGGTCGAGGTTGCGCAGGCCGACGTCGAAGTCGATCACGCAGGTCTTGTGGCCGCGCAGGGCCAGGCCGGTGGCGAAGCTGGCGCTGGTCGTCGTCTTGCCGACGCCGCCCTTGCCCGAGGTCACCACGACGATCTTGGTCATCGGTTCAGTCCTTTTCTCTATCTCTATCTATCGATTCGGTTCAGATGTCGAGCGCTTCCATCACGAGCCGCTCGCCGTCCAGCCGCACCTGCGCCGGCTTGCCGAGCACATGGGCCGGCAACGGGTTCTCGGTCGTGCGGTAGGTGCCGGCGATCGCGATCAGCTCGGCCTCTAGGCTCGCGGCGAAGATGCGCGCGTCGGTATTGCCGCGCGCGCCGGCGATCGCCTTGCCGCGCAGCGGTGCGTAGACATGGATGCTGCCGTCGGCGATGACCTCGGCGCCCGGGTTCACGGCCGCGAGCACGACGAGGTCGCCGCCCTTCGCGTAGACCTGCTGGCCCGAGCGCAGCGGGCGCTCGACGACGAGCGTGCGCGGCGCCTCCGCGGCCGCGGCCACCGGCACTTCGACCGGCACCTCGCGCACGACCTCGCGGATCACCTCCTGGACCACCGTGCGCGTCTCGGCACGCATCTCGAGCGCGTCGTCCGGCGCGAGCGCGAGACCCAGCGCGAGCGCGGCCACGCACTCGGCCGCGTTGCCGCCGCGCAGCGCAACGGGTTGCATGCGGTGGCCGCGCAGCAGCGCGACGAGCGCCGCCAGGTCCAGGGCCGCCGGGGCCTCGTCCGGGTCCAGCGCGAGCTGGCCGGCCGCGTCCTCGGCCGCCGGGCGCGGCAGCTGGCTCAGGTCGACGACGAGCGGGTCATGGTCGAACATCTCCGGCGTGGCGCCCAGGCGACGCGCAAGTTCGGCCTCGATCTCGGCGAGTTCGGCGCTCTTGGGCACAAAGGCCAGCAGGTTCAGCGACGCGCTCTTGAGGTCGAAACCTTCGGCCGGGCGAGCCGCCCTTGCTGTGTTTGCCTGTGCCATCAATCGATGCCGTGTCTTGGGGTGTGCGAAGTCGCACATTCTAGCGGGCCCCCTCGGCCGCCCCCGGGGGGGCTTGCCCCCGGTTTTGCCCCCGCCCGCCCCCCATCTAGCACAGATCCGACCGTTAAATCCGCCCCCGCCACGCGGACTTGTCCCCATTGGGCCCAGCCCTCGAGCAAGTTGGCACAGGCCCCGCCCCAAAGGCCCTGGTTTCCCCGCGCAGCGCGCTAAGTTGTTGATTTATATGAATCGCATCGGACTGCCTAGAAATGAGGCAGCTTAAGCCTTGCAGCGATAACACAAGGGTTTACGGCCGACCGCGACGGGTTTCCCACAAAGTTATCCACAAGATCGGTGGACAGTGTTTACGTCCTTTAAAAATCATGGACTTATGACCCGACCTTGAGCATGTTCCGAGCTTTCGGCGCTAAGTTTTAGGCGCCGCGCCACAGCCGTGGGCCACCGGGACCATGGGCCGGTTAAAGTCCGTTGCTAACTTCCGGAGAGCAGGCCTTGGCGACACCCAATTACAGTTTCGAAAAGCGCCAGCGCGAACTGGCGAAGAAGCGCAAGGCCGAGGAAAAGCGCATGCGCAAGCAGCAGCGCGCCGACGCCCCGGCCGACGGTGAAGGCGGCGAAGCTGCGGCAGCTGACGGCGCTGATGGCGCCGCCGAGGACGCCGCCCCCGACGCGGCCGAACCCAAGACCCCCGAGTGACGCCCCGGCGATGGCCGTCGGAGCCCGCGCGCGCGGCTGGCTGCGCAAGGAATGGTTTCTCGTCGCGCTGTTCGGCGCGGTGCTGCTCGCGAGCCTGTGGCCCGAGCTCGGCGCGAGCCAGGGCCTGCTGCGCCTCGACGGCGCAAGCGATGTCGGCGTCGCGCTGATCTTCCTGCTGACGGGCCTCGGCCTGTCGACGGCCGAGGTCGGCCGCGGCCTCGCGAACTGGCGCGTCCACGCGCTCGTGCAGCTCGCGACCTTCGTGATGTTCCCGCTGCTCGGCGTCGCGCTCGTGGGCGCCACGCGCGCCTGGTGGCCCGACGGCCTGCTGCTCGGCATCGCCTATCTGTGTGCGCTGCCGTCGACGATCTCCTCCTCGGTCGCGATGACCGTGATCGCGCGCGGCAACGTGCCCGCGGCGGTCTTCAACGCGACGCTGTCGAGCCTGCTCGGCATCGTCGCGACGCCGGCCCTGCTCGCGCTGACCGCGCACGCGGGCGGCGCCACGCTCGAGTTCATGCCCTCGGTGATCAAGCTCGGCCGCATGGTGCTGCTGCCGCTGCTCGTCGGCCAGGCGCTGCGGCCCTGGCTCGGCGACTGGCTCGCGCGCCACAAGGCGCGCATGAGCCTGGTCGACCGCGCGGTGATCCTGATGTTCGTGCTCAACGCGTTCAGCGACTCGGTACGCTCGGGCCTGTGGCGCGACCACGGCGCGGCGCTGCTCGCCGAGGCGCTCGCCGCGGCCGCCGTGCTGCTCGCGATCGGGCTCGTGCTGACGACCTGGGCCGCGCGGCGCGCCAGCCTGTCGACCGCGGACGAGATCGCCGTCGTGTTCTGCGGCTCGAAGAAGACGCTCGCCGCGGGCATCCCGATGGCGCGCGTGCTGTTCGGCGCGAACCCGCAGCTCGGCGTGATCGTGCTGCCGATCATGTTCTATCACCAGATCCAGCTGATCGCGTGCTCGGTGCTCGCGGGGCGCTACGCGAGACGCCCGTAAAATCGAGAGCTTGCCCGCGCAAAGACCCCGCCCATGACCCGCAAGCTCTTCGTCACGACCGCCCTGCCCTACGCGAACGCCGCGTTCCACATCGGCCACATCATGGAGTACACCCAGGCCGACATCTGGGTGCGCTTCCAGCGCATGCAGGGCGCCGAGGTGCACTTCGTCTGCGCCGACGACGCCCATGGCGCGCCGATCATGATCGCGGCCGAGAAGGCCGGCCGGACGCCGCAGGACTACGTGGCCGGCATCGCCGCGGGCCGCAAGCAGTACCTCGACGGCTTCCATATCGCGTTCGACAACTGGCACTCGACCGACGGCGCCGAGAACCACGCGCTGTCGCAGGACATCTACCGTTCGCTGCGCGACGCGGGCCTGATCACGACCCGGACGATCGAGCAGTTCTACGACCCGGCCAAGGGCATGTTCCTGCCCGACCGCTTCATCAAGGGCGAATGCCCGAAATGCGGCGCGAAGGACCAGTACGGCGACTCCTGCGAGGTCTGCGGCGCCGTCTACACGCCGACCGAGCTGAAGAACCCGTTCTCGGTGCTGACCGGCGCGACGCCGGTCATGAAGGCGTCCGAGCATTTCTTCTTCAAGCTCTCGGACCCGCGCTGCGTCGAGTTCCTCGAGCAATGGACGCGCACGCCCGGGCGCCTGCAGGGCGAGGTGCTCAACAAGATCAAGGAATGGTTCGCCAAGGACGAGGACGGCAAGGGATCCTTGAGCGACTGGGACATCAGCCGCGACGCGCCCTACTTCGGCATCGAGATCCCCGACGCGCCGGGCAAGTACTTCTACGTCTGGCTCGACGCGCCGATCGGCTACCTCGCCTCGCTGAAGAACTACTTCGGCAAGACCGGTCGCGACTTCGATGCCTTCCTCGCTGACCCGGCCGTCGAGCAGATCCACTTCATCGGCAAGGACATCACCTACTTCCACACGCTGTTCTGGCCCGCGATGCTGCACTTCAGCGGCCGCAAGACGCCGAATAACGTGTTCGTCCACGGCTTCCTGACCGTCAAGCAGGAAAAGATGAGCAAGAGCCGCGGCACCGGCATCGACCCGCTGCGCTACCTCGAGCTCGGCCTCGACGCCGAATGGCTGCGCTACTACCTCGCGGCCAAGCTCAACGCGCGCGTCGAAGACCTCGACTTCAACCCCGAGGACTTCGTCGCCCGCGTCAACAGCGACCTCGTCGGCAAGTACGTGAACATCGCGTCGCGCGCGGCCGGCTTCCTCGCGAAGCGCTTCGACGGCCGTCTCGCCGCCGATCTGGGTGCCGAGAGCCGCGCGCTGCTCGACGCGCTGCAGGCCCAGGCCGGTGCGATCGCCGCGCTCTACGAGGAACGCGAGTTCGGCAAGGCGCTGCGCGAGATCATGCTGCTCGCCGACCGCGTCAACGAGTACGTCGACCAGCACAAGCCCTGGGAGCTCGCCCGGCAGGACGGCCGCGACGCCGAGCTGCAGCAGGTCTGCACGACCTGCATCGAGGCCTTCCGCCTGCTGACCGTCTACCTGAAGCCGGTGCTGCCGGCGCTCGCGGCCAAGGTCGAGGCCTTCCTCGGCGTCGCGCCGCTGGTCTTCGCCGACGCGGGCCGGCTGCTCGGCGCCCACCGGATCGGCGCGTTCGCCCATCTGATGCAGCGCGTCGACGCGGCCAAGCTCGAAGCCCTGTTCGAGCCGCCCGCGGCGCCCAAGCTCGTGCCTGGCGGCGAGGACATCGCGCCCGAGATCAAGATCGACGACTTCGCCAAGCTCGACCTGCGCATCGCGAAGATCGTCAAGGCCGAGGCCGTCGAGGGCTCGGACAAGCTGCTGCGCCTGACGCTCGACGTCGGCGAGGGGCTCCACCGCAACGTCTTCAGCGGCATCAAGGCCGCGTACAAGCCCGCGGACCTCGAGGGCAAGCTGACCGTGCTCGTCGCCAACCTCGCGCCGCGCAAGATGAAGTTCGGCGTCAGCGAGGGCATGGTGCTCGCCGCGAGCCACGCCGACGAAAAGGCCCAGCCGGGCATCTTCGTGCTCGAACCGCATGCGGGCGCCCAGCCCGGCATGCGCGTTCGCTAAAATCGCCCCCAATCACCGCACCCGAATACCACCATGCCGCTCTTCTGGAAGCCGTACAAGTCCGACGTAACCAACTTCATCGACGAGCTCAAGGCCAGGAAGCCGACGCTCGAGGCCGAGCAGCGCGCCGGCCGCGCCCTGCTGTGGGACAAGCCGGTCGACCGCTCGGCGCAGTCCGACTACCGTTCGGCCCGGGTCGCCCAGCAGCCCTACGTCTACCAGACCAAGGGCTGACGCGGCACGCCGCGGGCTGAACGATGGACGAGGCGGTCGACGCCGCGCTCGGGCCCGCGCCCGACGCCGACGCGAGCCCGGCGCTCGTCGATAACGTCGCGGTCGCGCGGCTCTACGGCCAGCCGCTGTTCCAGCTGCCGCAGGACCTGTACATCCCGCCCGACGCGCTCGAGGTCTTCCTCGAGGCCTTCCAGGGCCCGCTCGATCTGCTGCTCTACCTGATCCGCAAGCAGAACTTCAACATCCTCGACATCCCGCTCGCCGACGTCACGCACCAGTACCTGAGCTACGTCGAGCAGATCCGCAAGACCAATCTCGAGCTCGCGAGCGAGTACCTCCTGATGGCGGCGATGCTCATCGAGATCAAGTCGCGCATGCTGCTGCCGCCGCGCAAAACCGACGACGGCAGCGAACCCGAGGACCCGCGCGCCGAGCTCGTGCGCCGCCTGCTCGAGTACGAGCGCATCAAGCTCGCGGCCCAGCGCCTCGACCAGATGCCGCTCGTCGGCCGCGACTTCCTGCGCGCGCAGATCCATATCGAGCAGTCGCTGACGCCGCGCTTCCCCGACGTCAGCACCGAAGAGCTGCGCCAGGCCTGGCTCGACATCCTGCGCCGCGCCAAGCTCAACCAGCACCACAAGATCACGCGCGAGCAGCTCTCGGTGCGCGAGCACATGAGCCTCGTGCTGCGGCGCCTGCAGGGCCAGCGCTTCGTCGTGTTCGAGGACCTGTTCGACCTCACGCGCGGCCCGCAGGTCCTCGTCGTGAGCTTTATCGCGATGCTCGAGCTCGCGCGCGAGCGCCTGCTCGAGATCACCCAGGCCGAGGCCTTCGCGCCGATCTACGTGCGCCTCGCCTACCAGCCGAGCGCGCCGGCAGAAGCGGCGGCCTGATCCGTTCGGACTAGACGAGCGCGCGGCCCGTGAGCCGCTGCAGGATCGCGAGCGGGCTCGCGTCGACGTCGTACTGCGCGGCGGCCGGCAGGTGCAGGGTCTGCTCCATCATGAACTGGCCGGCCATCACCGCGTGCGCGGCCTGGTCCGAGAAGCACACCCAGGTCGAGCCGGCCGCGAAGGGCATGGTCACCTGCGGCGCGTCGCGCTGGTAGTCGGCGTCGCCCTTCATGCCGTCGTGCAGCTGCAGCATCAGGTGGTCGTACTCGCTGCGCAGCGACTTGGTCACGTGCAGCTTGTGCAGCAGCTTCGCCTGCCAGGCCGAATAGGGCTTCGCGCGCGGCACGAAGCGCGCGGCGATCGCGTCGAACGGCTCGCCGACGCGCCACACGCGCGGCTCGCCCGCGGGGTTCACGTTCGTGAACACGCGCAGGATGCGCTCGCCGTAGTTGGGTCGCGACGGGAACGCGTCGACGTGCAGGCGCCGGTCGTCGGCGCGCCAGCTCTGAGCGCGCGTCTCGACCTGGCTCGGCCGGAAGCTCGTCGGCGCCATGCGCAGGTGCGCCGAGTAGCGCGGCAGCAGCGCGTCGACGAGGCCGCGCGCCTGGCGCCGGAAGCGCCCGACCATCGCGGCGAGCTGCTCGAGCGCCTCTGGGTCGCCCTGGGCACCGGCGAGCCGGCCGTCGGCGTTGAGGCTGATGTTGCGGGCCTTGGGGTCGCGGATCTCGGGCGTGAACAGGCGCCGCTCCTCGGCCTTGACCTCGAACGCAAGCTTCGGGAAATACAGGACCTTGCCGGCCTCGAGCGCGGCCACGAGGGGGGCCGCGTCGTCGACCTGCGGCGGCCAGTCGCGGCCGGGAATTTCGACGATCTGTTCGCTGCTTGGAGCACTCATGCGCGAATTATCATCGCGCCCGATGCGCCCAGCCCAACCCTGCCCTTTCGCGGCGTCGCCATGAGCGGCGCCTTCGTGCTCGACGGCCTCGCGCTGCTCGCGGCCGTCGTTCTTGCGCTGCTCGCGCGCGAGGCCTTGCGGCTGTGGCGCGCCGTGCCGCCGCGCGAGGTGCGCGAGCAATGCGTGGGCACGGCAGCGGCTACGGACGCGACGCTCCCGCGCGTGATCTGGACCTACTGGCACGACGCGACGCCGCCCGAGTTCGTCGCGCTGTGCCTCGCGAACTGGCGCCGCCTCGCGCCCGACCACGCGCTGCGCCTGCTCGACCGCCGGACCCTGCACGACTGGATCCCGGCCGCGCAGCTGCGCGCCGACTTCGACGCGCTGCCCGCCTATCGCCAGGCCGACTGGCTGCGCATCCAGCTGCTCGCGCGCCATGGCGGCGTCTGGATCGACGCGTCGACGCTGCTGTGCCGCGACCTCGGCTGGCTGCACGCGCTGCGCGCGCGCCATGGCGCCGAGTACGCGGGCTTCTATATCGCGCGCTACACGAACCGCCCCGAGCGGCCGCACGTCGAGAACTGGTTCATGGCCGCCGTGCCCGGCAGCGCGTTCGCGCGCGACCTCGCCGCGGCCTTCGACGCGGCGCTCGACCTCGGCGCCGAGGCCCTGCTCGAGCGCCTGCGCGCCGAGGGCCGCATCGAAGCCGTCGTCCAGGACCTGACCGAGGACTTCCAGCGCTACCTGCTCATGCATGTCGCGGCCAGCGATCTGCTCGACCGCGACGCCGCGCGCTACCGGCTCGCGCTGCAGCGCGCCGAGGACACAGCGTTCGCGTTCCACGCGGCGCTCGGCTGGCGCAAGCGCCACCTCTACGGCCGGCTCGCGATCCTGCCCTGCCCGCCGCGCCTGCCCGCGCTCGTGAAGCTGCGCGGCGGCGACCGCCGCGTGTTCGAGCAGGGCCTTGCGCGCGGCCGCTGGCGCGCGGGCAGCGCGCTCGCGCGCCTGCTGGAGCTGCGCCGATGAACGCCCCCCGCCCCTGGCTCAGCATCCTGCTCGCGGCCTACCGGGTCGAGGCCTACGTCGACGCGTGCGCCGCGTCCATCCTCGCCCAGCTCGAGCCCGGCGACATGGGCGTCGAGCTCGTGTTCGTCGACGACGCGTCGCCCGACGCGACGGCCGCGCGCATCGAGGCGATCGCCGCGCGCGACCCGCGCGTGCGCCTGATCCGCCATGCGCGCAACGGCGGCGTCAGCGCCGCGCGCAACACCCTGCTCGACGCCGCGCGCGGCGACTACCTGTGGTATGTCGACCCCGACGACCTCGTCCAGCCCGGCGCGATCGCGTCGCTGCGCGGCGTGATCGACGCGCGGCCGCCCGACCTCGTGAGCTGCGACTTCCTGAGCTTCGACGACGCGACGGGCCGGCCGCGCAAGCCGGCTTACGCGCATATCGCGAGCTTCGCGGGCCCGGCCGGCGCCAGCGAGGAAGGCTATGAAGCGCTGCTGCTGGGCCTGTTCGCGACCGGGCGCTTCCACCCCTGGTCCAAGGTCGTGCGCCGCGCGATCTGGCCGGCCGGCCTGCGCTTCCCCGCGGGCCGCGTGTTCGAGGACCTCGCGGTCTACGCGCGCCTGGGCCTGCAGGTGCGCCACCATGTCCATGTGCCCGAGGTCTGGATCGCCTACCGCCAGCGCGCGGGCAGCGAGCTCGCGAAGCTCGACGCGGCCAAGCTCGATCAGTGGCTGCAGGCGCTCGCCGGCTATGCGGCCGAGCTGCCCGAGGACGCGAGTGCGGCGCTGCGCCTCGCGGTCGCGCATCACTGCGCGCGCACGCTCGCGCGCGCGCTGCGCCGCGCGCGCCGGCTCAAGCCCGACGCGCGCACGTGGCTGCGCGAGACCGCCCTGCCGCTATGGGCGAGCGCGTCGCCGCTCGACGCGCACGAGCTCGAGCACGCGTACTGGGAGGCCGGCCGCTTCGGCGACTTCCTGCGCTGGCAGCTCAACGCCGCGGGCCGCGCGGCGCGCGCCTACCGGCCCGCCACCTCGAGCAGCAAGGCCTCGTAGCGCGCGCCCATGGGCGCGACGCCGAGCTCGGCGAGCGCGTACGCGCACGCGGCCGCGCCGAGCGCCGCAGCACGCGCGGGGTCGCGCAGCAGCGCCTCGATCGCGTCGGCAAGCGCCGCCGCGTCGCCCTCGGGCACGTAGACGCCCCGCCCCGCGTCGAGCAGGCCTTCGGTGCCTGGCGCCTGCGTCGCGATGCACGCGCAGCCGGCCGCCATCGCCTCGACGAGCGCGAGCGGCATGCCCTCCCAATGGGTGGCGAGCACGAAGATCCGCGTGCGCCTCAGCAGGCCCGGCATGTCGGCGACATGGCCGAGGAACTGCACGTTCGCGAGGCCTTTCGCGAGCTTCTCGCTGCGCGCGCGCCAGGCCGCCTTGCCGCCGCCGGCCAGGTACAGCGGCGGCGTGAGGCCGCGCGCGGCGAGCCGCGCGAACGCGCGGATCAGCGTCGGCTGGTCCTTCTGGCGCGCGAAGCGCGCCGACATCACGACGGCGGCCTCGCGCTCGGCGCCCGCGTCGGCGGCCGCAAAACGCTCGAGCGCGACGCCGTTCGGGATCGCGTGCGTGAGCGCCTCGGGCGCGCCGCTGCGCACGAGCGCGCGCCGCACGCCCTCGGACACGCCGACGAGCGCGGCGCTGACGGCGTCGAGCCGGCGCGCGCGCCAGCGGCTCCAGGCCGTGTAGCGCTCGCGCGAGTTGTGCTCGACCTGGACCAGCCGCGCGACGCCGGCGGCGCGGCCGGCCTCGCGCCCGATCAGATGCTCGGGGAAGCCATGGGCGACGAGCACGTCGGGCCGCCATTCGCGGCACAGCGCGACGAGCGCGGCGCGCGTCGCCCAATGGGCCCAGCCGGGCACGACGCGCACGTCGAGCCCTTCGGCGCGCAGCGCCTCGACGCGCGCGGGGTCGGTGTGGCGTTTGCGCCGCAGCACGAGCAGCGGGACGATGCGCGCGCCGGCGCGCTGGGCGCGGCACAGATCGACGGCAACCTGGGTCGCGCCCGAGAAGCCGCCGGTGACGAAGTGCAGCACGCGCAGGGGTTCGTGGGGCGGTCGGACGGGCGTCATGGCCGCGCAGTATAGGAAGCGGCAAGGGACGGGCGTGGAACTGCACGACAATCACGCCCCATGCCCGCCCCCGCGTCCCCCGATTCCGAGCACGCCGCCGACGCCCAGCCCCTGGGCCAGGTCGCACGCCGCCTGCTACGCTTCATCGGCCCCTACAAGGGCGGCCTCATCGCGACCGTGCTCGCCTACGCCGGCGCCGCCGCGACCGAGCCGCTGATCCCGGCGCTCGTCAAGCGCATCTTCGGCGACGCGTTCACGGTCGACGAGTTCTCGATCGCCTGGGTCCCGGCCGCGCTGGTCGGCCTGTACTTCATGCGCGGGCTGTTCGGCTTTCTCGGCCAGTACCTGTTCAACTGGACGGTCACGCGCAGCGTGATGGACCTGCGCGCGGCGCTGCTCGACGCGCTCTTGCGCGCCGACGCGCGCATCTTCACGAGCCTGCAGCCGGGCACGGCGGTCAGCAAGATCGTCAACGACCCGCAGCAGATCCTGAACCTGCTCGGCAACACCCTGATCAACATCCTGCGCGACGGCCTGCCGGCCGCGGCCGTGATGGTCTACCTGGTCGTGCTGAACTGGAAGCTCACGCTGCTGTCGATGATCACGACGCCGCTGCTCGCCTACGTGATGCGCAAGGTCAACGCGCGCGTGCGGCGCATGGGCACGCGCTCCTACGACGCCCAGCTCGCGCTCGTAAACAAGATCGACGACGTCACGCGCGCCTGGCGCGTCGTGCGCAGCTTCGACGCCGCCGACCACGAGCGCCAGGAGTTCGCCGACCGCGCCCAGGAGGTCCAGCGCAGCACGCTCAAGGCCGCTGCGGCCGGCGCCTTGGGCCAGCCGCTGTCGCAGCTGATCGCGAGCATCGGCCTGTCGGCGATCATCGCGCTCGCGCTGCACCAGGCGCGCGAGAACCACACGGGCGTCGGCGACTTCGCGGCCTTCGTGTTCGCGTTGGGTCTGCTGACCTCGCGGCTGCGCCACCTGTCCGACCTCGCCCAGCCGATCACGAACGCGCTCGTGATCGGGCGCGGCTGCCTGCAGATCCTCGACCTGCCGGCCGAGCCCGACGCGGGCACGCGCGAGCTCGCCGACTGCCGCGGCCAGGTCGACATGGACGACGTGCGCCTGCGCTACCCGCAGGCCGAGCGCAACGCGCTCGACGGCCTCACCCTGTCCTTCGAGGCCGGCCGCACGACGGCGCTGGTCGGCGCGTCGGGCGCCGGCAAGAGTTCGATCGTCCACCTGCTGCTCGCGTTCGGCGCGCCCGACGCGGGCCGCATCCTGATCGACGGCGTGCCGGTCGACGAACTCAGGAAGGCCAATCTGCGCCGCCAGTTCGCCGTCGTCTCGCAGGACATCGTGCTGTTCGACACCTCGGTCGCCGCGAACATCGCCTACGCCCAGCCGCGCGACGCCGCACGCCTCGAGCAGGCGCTGCGCGCCGCCCACCTGTGGGACTTCGTCCAGACCCTGCCGCAGGGCCTCGAGACGACGATCGGCGCGAACGGCAGCAAGCTCTCGGGCGGCCAGCGCCAGCGCCTCGCGATCGCGCGCGCGCTCTACAAGGACGCGCCGATCTGGATCTTCGACGAGGCGACCTCGGCGCTCGACACCGAGAGCGAACGCGCGGTCCAGCAGGCGCTCGAGGCCTGGCAGGGCCGCAAGACCCTGATCGTGATCGCGCACCGGCTCTCGACGATCCGCAACGCCGACCGCATCCACGTGCTGCGCGACGGCCGCGTCATCGAGAGCGGCGACCATGCGGGCCTGATCGAGAACGGCGGCGCCTACGCGACGATGGTGCGGGCCCAGCACGGCGCCTGAGCAAGGCGCCGGTCCCTGGCGCGCCGGGAGCGCCCGGTTCTTGTCGGGATCGACACGAAGCGGCCGAAACCGCGACACGCGCGACCGCTATGCTGTCTGCCTGACCATCGCGACCTGAACACGTCCATGCTCCGATGCCTGGTCGTCGACGACGACCCTGAAATCCGCAGCGGCCTCGCCGCCTATCTGCAGCGCTTCGACATGGCGGTGCAGACCGCGTCCGACGGCGTGCAGATGCGCCGCCTGCTCGCCGCGTCGAGCATCGACGCCATCGTGCTCGACCTGATGCTGCCCGGCGAGTCCGGCCTCGCGCTGTGCCAATGGCTGCAGCGCGAGCGCCCGAACCTGCCCGTGCTGATGCTCACGGCCCAGGGCGACCCGGCGAGCCGCGTCGTCGGCCTCGAGCTCGGCGCCGACGACTACCTGCCCAAGCCCTTCGAGCCGCGCGAGCTCGTCGCGCGCCTGCACGCGCTCACGCGCCGCCGCGTCAAGGCCGAGCGCGCGGCCGGCGAGCAGCGCGAGGTCGCCTTCCGCGGCTGGCGCTTCGACCCGATGCTGCGCCAGCTCGTCTCGCCGGCCGGCGTCGTCGTCGCGCTGTCGAACGCCGAGTACCGGCTGCTCACGGCCTTCGTCGAACACCCCAAGCGCGTGCTCACGCGCGAGCAGCTGCTCGAGCTCACGCGCGCGCGCGGCGTCGAGGTCAGCGACCGCAGCGTCGACCTCGCGGTCTCGCGCCTGCGCGCCAAGCTCGGCGGCGAGGACCTGATCCGCACGCTGCGCGGCTCGGGCTATCTGTTCGACGTCGAGGTCGGGACTTGAAGCCCTGGCGCGACACCCTCGCGCGGCGCCTGTTCGTGCTGATGTGGGTCTCGCTCGTGCTGAGCCAGCTGCTCGCGTGGGGCGCGTTCGCCTGGCTGCACGACGGCCCGTTCCACGTCGGGCCGATGCTCGTGATGCCCTCGCTGCCGCCGATCCTCGGCCCCGGGCCGGGCCCGCGCATGCCGCCGCAGGGTGCGCCGGCGCGCACGGCGCAGCCGGCGTCGGTGCCGACCCGCCCGCCCGGCGCGGACGCCGGCCCCGAGGCGTTCGACGACGCGTCGCCGCCGAACGGTCCGATGCCGCAGCAGGCCGGCCCCGGCCGGCCCGGCGGCGCCATGCCGAACCCGCCGGCGAACGGTCCCGGCGGCACGCCGGCGCCGTTCGGCAGCGCCTGGCTCGTGCTCGACTTCGGCCTGCGCATGGCCGTGATCGCGCTCGCCGCGTGGTGGGGTTCGCGCTGGCTCGCCGCGCCGATGCGCGCGCTCGTGCGCGCGGGCGAGCAACTCGCCGCCCGGCTCGGCCGCGGCGAGCAGCAGGCGCCGCGCCTGCCCGAGAGCCAGGGCACGCTCGAGGTCCGCGAGGCCGCGCGCGTGTTCAACGGCATGGCCAGCGAGATCGAGCAGCTGTTCGACGAGCGTGGCCTGATGCTCGCGGCGCTCTCGCACGACCTGCGCACGCCGCTCACGCGCCTGCGCCTGCGCCTCGAAGCGACCGAGATGCCCGACGCGCTGCGCGACAAGGCCGCGGCCGACATCGCCGCGATGAACGGCCTGATCGACGAGGTGCTGGGCCTGTTCCGCGGCAGCGACGGCGAGGCGCTGCGCGAGGTCGACGTCGCGGCGCTGGTCCAGGCCCTCGCCGACGACTGGCTCGACCAGGGCCAGCAGCTCCAATGCGCGATCGCCGCGCCGGCCGTCGCGCGCGCGCGCAGCGCGGCGCTGCGCCGCGTCGTCGAGAACCTCGTCGGCAACGCGCTGCGCTACGGCCGCGACGTCGCGATCGAGGTCGCCGTCGAGCCGACCCAGGTCTGCGTGCGCGTCGCCGACCGCGGCCCCGGCATCGCCCCCGAACTGCTCGACCAGGTGTTCCAGCCCTTCTACCGCGTCGAGGCCTCGCGCAGCCGCACGAGCGGCGGCACCGGCCTGGGCCTGTTCATCGCGCGTGACCTGTGCCGGCGCATGGGGGCGCGGCTGAGCCTGACGAACCGCGAGGGCGGCGGGCTGCTGGCGGAGGTGCGGCTTCAGCGGTGACTGGCTTTCACGACGGGTTTTGCAGAAACCCTTGAGCCTTCTTGAGCATCAAGGGTTTTCACCTATCTGTCATGGTGTTTACCCTATGATGCAGTGCATCAACAACTGCTTCACTTCGGGAGGACCCCATGACTTTCCTCGTCGCCACCTGCGTGTTCGTCAGCCTGGCCCTCGTCGCCCAACTCCGCGACGTCGCCGATCTCAAACGCTTCAGCCGCTAACAGCGGTCAAAAAATCGATCAAACCGTCGCCGCGCTGCGCGCCATGTCGGCCTCGCGCGCGGCCTCGGCAAAGCCGGCGCGGCGCCGCCGCATCGCGGCCGGGTCGACGCTCGGCGCCTGGGTCGGCCAGCCGAAAAAGCGCTGGACCTCGGCGCGCCGCGCGAGTGTGTCGCTCATGCCGAGGTTGATCAGCTCGTTCGTGAACGAGGGCTCGAACAAGAGGTAGCTGGTGAGCGCGGAACCGGTCGCGGCCTTGCCCTCGCCCGACACGCCGACGCTGCGCAGCAAGGCGCGCATCGGCGCCGGCAGCGCCGACTGGTGCTCGGCCGCGAGGTCGTCGAGGCGCCGGCTCGGCGCGATCACGAGCACGTCGATCGGCCGCAGCGGCGTGTTGCGGCGCTGCTCGGGCGTCAGGATGCTCAGCGTGTTGTTGACGCGCTCGAGCCGCTCGACGTCGACGGCGAGCGCGTCGAGAAAGATGTTCGACAGCGCGTGGCCGGCGATCTGCGCCATCGTCGGGTGGCCGGTGATCTGGGTGCTGCGCCGCCCGGGCGGCTCGTGCATGCGGCCCGCGCCGATCACGAGCACCCGGTCGGCGCCGAGGTGCACGGCCGGCGAGATCGGCGCGCTCTGGCGCATCGAGCCGTCGCCGAACCATTCGGGCTGGCCGTCGAGATCGAGCAGCTCGGCCGGGAAGATGAACGGGATCGCCGAGCTCGCGAGCAGATGCTCGACCGTGAGCTCGCAGCGCACCGCGAGGCGCTGCGAGCGCTGCCAGGGCAGGATGTCCTGGAGCGTCTGGTAGAAGGTGACGTGCTGGCCCGAGGTGTAGCTCGAGCCGCTGATCGCGAGCGCGCGCAGATGGCCCTGGCTCAGCATGCGCGGCAGCCGGTCGATGCGGATCCAGCGCCGCAGCAGCTCGCCGAGCGGCGCGTTGTCGAGCAGGCTGCGCGGCCGCGTGCGGCGCCAGCGCGCGAGCGCCCAGCCCAGGCTCATCATCGTCATCCAGCGCGCGCCGGTGCGGATCACGCCGAAGCTGTCGGCCGCGTAGACCTGGTCGACGTGGATGTTCTGCCAGATGTAGACGAGGCCGTCGACGGCCGAGCAGAAGTCGTCGGCCTGGCAGGACAGCGTCGCCGCGTTGATCGCGCCGGCCGAGGTGCCGGCGATGATCGGGAACGGGTTGCCGGCCGCGGCGGCCGCGACGCCGGCGTCGCGGCGCAGCTGCGCGACGGCCGCGAGCACGCCGACCTGGTAGGCCGCACGCGCGCCGCCGCCGGTCAGGATCAGACCGGTCAGCGGGCCTGGCGCGGGGCTCAGGCCATTGGGCAGCGGGGCGTCGACCATGGCAGTGGCGGCGATCATCGCCCAAAGCCGGTGCGCCGGCGCGGCAGAAATGCGTCATTCCGCCCGCTTTTCTGCACAAAGCCCGCATCCGGGCTCCGCCGTTCGCCGCCGCGCGAACTCGCCCTTATTCGTAGACGATCTGCGCGGCCGGGTCGGCCGCGCGCAAGGCGTCGAGCGCCTCGTCGCAGGGCCAGAAGCGGCTTTCCTCGCCGAGGTCCATGCGCCAGCAGGCGCCCGCGACCGCGTGCTCGGTCTGCACGCGCAGGCCCTGGCGCAGCGTCGTGCCCTCGTCGCCCGCGACCGTGCGCGCGGGCCAGTCGGCGACGAGCTTGCGCAGCAGCGCCGTCACGCGATCGGCCGGCGCCGGCGCGGCGCCGCGCCCGACCGGCAGCTGGACGTAGCGGCCGAAGCGCGCGCGCGCGCCCGCGAGACCCCAGACCTGCTGGACCGTCAGGCGCAGGCCGCCCGAGAAGCGGTCGTTCATGACCTTGCCCGAGACGATGATCAGCGCGTCCTCGGCGAGCTGCTCGCGGTACTGCTCGATCAGCTCGTCGCCGTTCGCGACGGCCTCGATCGCACCGCTCTTGTCGTCGAGCTTGAAGATCGCCGCGCGGCCGCGCTGGCCGTTGACGATGCGCAGGTCGGACACGATGCCGGCGACGAGCACCGGCTCGCGGCTGTCCTGCAGACCCGCGACCTCGCGCCGGACCATGCGGCGCACCTCGGCCGCGTCCTGGTCGAACAGATGGCCCGACAGGTAGAAGCCGATCGCCGTCTTCTCGAGCGACAGGCGCTCCTTGATGCTCCACGGCGCGGCGTCGGCGAGCGGCGGTTCGGCCGTCGAGCTCGCGTGCGAGTCGGCGAAGTCGAACAGACCGCCCTGGTCGGCGTCGTTCGCGAGCTTGTCGGCGAAGCTGTAGCCGAGCGCCACGCTCGCGAGCAGGCGCGCGCGGTCGGCCTCGAGCGCGTCGAAAGCGCCGGCCTTGATCAGTGCCTCGACGACGCGCTTGTTGACGGCCTTGCGGTCGACGCGGCAGCAGAAGTCGAAGAAGCTGCGGAACGGGCCGCCCTCGGCGCGCGCCGCGACGATCGCGTCGATCGCGCCCTGCCCCGTGCCCTTGACGGCGCCGAGGCCGTAACGCACGAGCTTCTTGCCGAGCGGCTCGAAGCGATAGACGCCGCGGTTCACGCAGGGCGGCTCGAACTCGATCGCGAAGAACTGCTTCGCGTCATTGAGCAACACCTTGAGCTTGTCGGTGTCGTCCATTTCGATGGTCATGTTCGCGGCGAAGAACTCGGCCGTGAAATGAACCTTGAGCCAGGCCGTGTGATAGGCCAGCAGCGAGTAGGCGGCCGCGTGCGACTTGTTGAAGCCGTAGCCCGCGAATTTCTCCATCAGGTCGAAGACCTCGTCGGCCTTGGCCTCGCCGATGCCCTGCTCGGCCGCGCCCTTGCGGAACAGCGCGCGGTGCTCGGCCATCTCCTCGGCCTTCTTCTTGCCCATCGCACGGCGCAGCATGTCGGCGCCGCCGAGGCTGTAGCCGCCCATGATCTGGGCCGCCTGCATCACCTGTTCCTGGTAGACGAAGATGCCGTAGGTCTCCGCGAGCACCGACTCGAGCAGCGCGTGCGGGTACTCGATCGGCTCGCGGCCATGCTTGCGCGCGCAAAAGCTCGGGATGTTCTCCATCGGGCCGGGCCGGAACATCGCGTTGAGCGCGATCAGGTCCTCGAGCCGCGAGGGCTTGGCGTCGCGCAGCATCTTCTGCATGCCGCCCGATTCGAACTGGAACACGCTCTCGGTCAGGCCTTCCGAGAACAGCTTGTAGACGCGCGCGTCGTCGAGCGGCACGGTCTCGTAGGCGAAGTCGGCGCGGCCGGGATGGCCGGCGACGATGAAGTTGCGGGCGAGCTCGAGGATGGTCAGCGTCGCGAGGCCCAGGAAGTCGAACTTGACGAGGCCGATCGCCTCGACGTCGTCCTTGTCGTACTGGCTGACCGCGCTCGTCGAGCCGGGCTGCTGGTAGAGCGGGCAGAAGTCGGTGATCTTGCCCGGCGCGATCAGCACGCCGCCCGCGTGCATGCCGATCGAGCGCACCGTGCCCTCGACGCGCGTCGCGAGCGAGAGCAGCTCGGCGACTTCTTCGTCCTCCTTCTCGCGCTGGCCGATCTCGGGCGCCTCGTGGCGCGCGTAGACCATCTTGGCCTTGTCGGGGTCGAAGTCGGGCGGCAGCTGGGCGAGCGTCACGGTCTTGCCCGGCGGCGCGGGCACGAGCTTGGCGATCGAGTCGACGTGGCCGAAGCCCATGCCGAGCACGCGGCCGATGTCGCGCAGCGCGCCCTTCGCGGCCATGGTGCCGAAGGTCGCGATCTGGCTCACGGCCGGGCGGCCGTACTTGTCCTTCACGTAGTCGATCACGCGGTCGCGGTTGCCCTGGCAGAAGTCGATGTCGAAGTCGGGCATCGAGACGCGCTCGGGGTTCAGGAAGCGCTCGAACAGCAGCTTGTACTGGAGCGGGTCGAGGTCGGTGATCGACAGCGCGTAGGCGACGAGCGAACCCGCGCCCGAACCCCGGCCCGGGCCGACCGGGCAGCCGTTCGCCTTGGCCCAGCGGATGAAGTCCGAGACGATCAGGAAGTAGCCCGGGAAGCCCATCTTGACGATGGTCGCGAGCTCGAACTCGAGCCGCTCGGCGTAGCGCGGCCGCTCGGCGTCGCGCTTCGCGGCGTCGGGGAACAGCAGCGCAAGGCGCTGCTCGAGGCCTTCGAACGAGAGCTCGCGGAAATACTGCGCCATCGGCTGCGCCGTGCCGTCGGCGAGGATCGGCGTCGGGAAGTCGGGCAGGCGCGGCTTGCCGAGCACGAGCGAGAGGCTGCAGCGCCGCGCGATCTCGACGGTGTTCGCGACGGCGCTCGGCACGTCCTTGAACAGCGCCTCCATGTCGGCCTGCGGGCGGAAGAACTGGCCCGGCAGGAAGCGCCGCACGCGCTTCGGGTTCGCGAGCGTCTCGCCCTCGGCCACGCACACGCGCGCCTCGTGCGCGTCGAAGTCCGACTCGGCGAGGAACTGCACCGGGTGGGTCGCGACGACGGGCAGCTGCAGCTCGGCCGCGAGCGGCACGCTCGCCTGGACGAGCGCCTCCTGGCCCGGCAGCCCGGCGCGCTGCAGCTCGACGTAAAAGCGCTGCGGGAAGATCGCCGCGAGCCGCGCGGCGAGAGCCTTGGCGCGCGTCGCGTCGCCCATCAGCAGCGCCTGGCCGAGCAGGCCGTGCTGGGCGCCCGACAGGCAGATCAGGCCCTCGTGCAGCTCCTCGAGCCATTCCCACTTGATGCAGGCCTGGTTGCGCACGACGTTGCCGACCCAGGCGCGCGACAGCAGCTCGCACAGGTTCAGGTAGCCGCGCGTGTCCTGCACGAGCAGCAGCAGGCGCGACGGCGCCTTGTCGCTCGCTTCGGGTTCGAGCCAGCAGTCGGCGCCGAGGATGGGCTTGACGCCCTTCTTGCGGCAGGCGCTGTAGAACTTGACGCCGCCGAACAGATTGGCGAGGTCGGTGATCGCGAGCGCGACCTGGCGGTCGCGCGCCGCCGCGTCGGCCGCATCGTCGACGCGCAGCGTGCCGTCGACCACGGAATATTCGGTATGGGTGCGCAGGTGAACAAAGGCCATGGGGCACATTCTAGGAAGTCGGCGGCGCGAACCCTCGCTATGCTGCGCGGATGAACAAATCCATTGCCACCTCCTTCAGTGCCGTCGCCGTCGCCGCGCTGCTCGCGTTCGGCATCGCCGTCACCTCGCCGGCCCTCGCCGCGACGACCAAGCACAAGGCCAAGGCCAAGCCGGCCGCCGCTCCGCCGGCCGCCGCGGCCAGCCAGCCGCAGCGCTCGCCGGCCGAGATCCTCAAGGACTCGCCGGCGCGCGACTGGCGCGGCCTCGACCCGCAGAACACGCTCGTGATGGAGCTGCCGCAGGGCCGCGTGATCATCGAGCTCGCCGCGCGCTTCGCGCCGCACCACGCCGCGAACATCCGCGCGCTCGCCCACGAGGGCTATTTCGACGAGCTCGCGATCCTGCGCGTGCAGGACAACTTCGTAACCCAGTGGGGCGACCCGAACGCCGACGACGCGAAGCTCGCGAAGCCGCTCGGCGCCGCGAGCCCGCACCTGCCGGCCGAGTTCTCGGTGGCGCTCAAGGGCCTGCCGCTGACCGAGCTGCGCGAAACCGATGGCTGGGCCCCGCGCAACGGCTTCGTCGACGGCTTCCCCGTCGCGGCCGACCCCAGGACCGGCCGCGCCTGGCTCGCCCATTGCTACGGCATGGTCGGCGCCGGCCGCGCCGACACCGTCGACTCGAGCACCGGCGCCGAGCTCTACGCCGTGATCGGCCAGGCGCCGCGCGCGCTCGACCTCAACATCACCGTGGTCGGCCGCGTGCTCCAGGGCATCGAGTTCCTCGCCGCGCTGCCGCGCGGCGGCGCGAACATGGGCTTCTACGACCAGCCCGAGCAGCGCACGACGATCAAGCGCGTGCAACTGCTCGCCGACCTGCCCGAGGCCGAGCGCCCGGCCCTGCAGGTGCTGCGCACCGACTCGCCGACCTTCGCCGCGCTCCTGGAAGCGCGCCGCCACCGCAGCGGCTGGTACGTGCACAGCCCCGAGCGCGTCGACCTGTGCAGCGCGACCGTGCCGACGCGGCCGACGCCGGGGGCCGCCATGCCGACACCCCCGGCCGCGCCGGCGAGCGCCGCCAGCGCGCCCTGAGCGACTGAGCCGGGCCGGGCCGGGCGAATAAAATCGCCGGCCTGCCATGACGACTCCCATCCTCAATCTCTCGGCGTACAAGTTCGTGCGCCTCGACGACGCGCCCGCGCTGCGCGAGCACCTCTGCAAGGCCGCCGCCGCGCTGGGCCTCAAGGGCACCATCCTGCTCGCCGAGGAAGGCATCAACCTGTTCCTCGCCGCGGCCGAGGCGCCGCTGCGCGAGTTCGTCGCGGTGCTGCACGCCGACGCGCGCTTCGCCGACCTCGACCCCAAGGAGAGCTGGAGCGAGGCCGTGCCCTTCGGCAAGCTGCTCGTCAAGGTCAAGCGCGAGATCATCCGCATGAACCACCCGGCGATCCGCCCCGACCGCGCGCCGCGCGCGCCCGCGCTCGCGCCCGAGACGCTCGCGCGCTGGCTCGAGCGCGGCGTCGACGACGCGGGCCGCGAGCTCGTGATGCTCGACACGCGCAACGGCTTCGAGGTCGACCAGGGCGGGTTCGACGGCGCGATCGACTGGCGCCTGGACAAGTTCAGCGACTTCCCGGCCGCCGTCGCCGCGCATGGCGAGGCGCTGCGCGGCAAGACCGTGGTCAGCTACTGCACGGGCGGGATCCGCTGCGAGAAGGCCGCGATCTACCTCGAGCAGCAGGGCCTCGCCGCGGCCGTCTGGCAGCTCGACGGCGGCATCCTCAAGTATTTCGAGAAAACCGCCGGCGCGCCGCACTACCATGGCGGCTGCTTTGTCTTCGACGAGCGCGAGACGCTCGACCCGGGGCTGCAGGCCGTCGCGCCCTAGGGCCAGTTCCCAGCGCGCGGCGCCGCGGCCCGCACCAGCACGCTGCCCGCCATGCACACCCAACACCATGCGCTGCTCGAAGCGACGCCCGGCACCCGCCGCGAGCTCGTCTCCCATCACTACGGCACGCCGGGCCGCGGGCCCAAGGTCTATATCCAGGCGAGCCTGCACGCCGACGAGCTGCCCGGCATGCTCGTCGCGCATTACCTGAAGCGCGAGTTCGACGGCCTCGCGGCTGCAGGCCGCATCGCCGGCGAGATCGTGCTCGTGCCGATGGCGAACCCGATCGGCCTGTCGCAGCGCCTGCTGCACGCCCACCTCGGCCGCTTCGAGCTCGCGAGCGGCGAGAACTTCAACCGCCATTACCCCGAGGCCTTCGCGGCCGCCGGCGACGCCGCGGCCGCGCGGCTCGGCGCCGACGCGCAGGCCAATGTCGCCGTGCTGCGCGCGGCGCTGCGCGAGGCCGTCGCCGCGACGCCGGCCGAGACCGAGCTGCAGTCGCTGCGCCGCACGCTGATGGGCCTGGCCTGCGACGCCGACGTCGTGCTCGACCTGCACTGCGACGCCCAGGCCGTGCTGCACCTGTATACCGAGACGCCCTGCTGGCCGCAATGCGAGCCGCTCGCGCAGTGGCTCGGCGCACGCGTCACGCTGCTCGCCCAGGACTCGGGCGACAGCCCCTTCGACGAGGCCTGCTCGCAGGTCTGGCGCCATTGGGCCGCGCGCTTCGGCGCCGCGCACCCGGTCCCGCAGGCCTGCCTGGCCGTGACCGTCGAGCTGCGCGGCAGCGCCGACGTCGACCACCACGACGCGCGCCGCGACGCGCGCAACATCGTCCATTACCTGATGGAGCGCGGCGCCGTCGCGGGCACGCCGCCCGCGCGACCCGAGCCGATCGGCGACGCGCGCCCGCTCGCCGGCAGCATGCCCGTCGCCGCGCCGGTCGGCGGCCTGCTCGTGTTCCTGCGCGAGCCCGGCGCCGAGGTTCACGCAGGCGAGGCCATCGCCGAAGTCATCGACCCGCTGACCCAGGCCGTCACGCCGCTCGCGAGCCCGGTCGACGGCCTGCTGTACGCGCGCGAAACCCTGCGCTTCGTGAGTCGCGGCCAGCGCATCGCGAAGGTCGCCGGGCGCGACGCGCGGCGCACGGGCAAGCTGCTCGGCGCCTGAGCCGACTGCATCCTTTGCACAACAAACCAGGGGTTCCCCCTGGCCTTGTTGCGCTTGCGGGGCGCCGACGGGCGCCCCCTGCTACGGCAAAATTGCGTCAGGTGAGACACAAACGCGTCGAAGACCGCCCCAAAAACGTTTCTAAAAACATTGTTAATAAATCGTGACGCCATGAAATCGCTCAAGCGCGCCCCGCTGGCCCTCGCCGCCCTGACCCTGTCCGGCCTGGCCGCCGCACAGGCGCCCGCCTCGACAGTCGCGCTCTATGGCCAGGTCACGGCGGCCGTGACAACGCTGAACCACCAGGGGCCGGGCACCGGCGGCGCGCTGACTTACATGGGCAACAACGAGTTCGCGATGTCCCTGTTCGGTTTCCGCGGCACCGAGGACCTCGGCGACGGCATGAAGGCGCTGTTCCGCCTCGAGTCGGGCGTCAACACCAACAACGGCACGGGCTTCTCGGCGCAGAAGCTGTTCAACCGCCAGTCCTACGTGGGCCTGAACTTCGGCGACTTCGGCGAGCTCACGCTCGGCCGCCAGTTCACGGCCGGCGTCGACCGCGCGGTGCGCACGCTCGACGTCTACAACCTCGCGGGCCAGTCGATCAAGACGACGCCGACGGCGCTGTTCGGCGTCAACAAGTACGCGAACGCCGCGGCGAACCCGGCGGCCGCAAACTACTCGGGCTACGACAACCGCTCGGACAGCAACTTCAAGTACCGCCTGAACGTGCCGTCGGCCGGCCTGCAGCTCGGCGCGAGCGTCGGCTTCAACGACGGCGCGGGCCGCAACTACTCGCTCGACGTCGGCCAGGGCAACCGGGACTACCAGCTCGGCGCGATGTGGGAGCGCTACGAGGCGCCGTTCACGTTCGCGACCGGCACGCCGACGCAGGACACCTACATGCTCGGCGGCAACTTCGCGCTGGGCCCGGCGCGCATCTACGCGAGCTTCCTCGACAACAAGGCCAACACCGCGATCGCGGCCCAGGCCGGTGCGCCCAGGCAGGAAGACAAGCTGTGGAACGTCGCCGTGCGCTGGACGGTCCAGCCGGGTCTCGACCTGACGGCGAGCTACTACGCCGACCAGGGCACGGCGATCAACAACGTCGCGGGCCGCAACGGCAACAAGGACACCTGGATCGCCTCGGCCGACTACTACTTCTCGAAGCGCACGACGGTCAACCTCGGCGTGTTCGGCAACCAGCTCAAGGACGGCTACCGCCTCGACCCGGTCAACGGCGTGCTGCTCGCGGGCCGCGCGACGACGCCGGCCGCGCCGACGACGGGCGCCGCGCTCGTCGGCGTGACGGCCGGCATCATCCACCGCTTCTGAGCGCGGCCGCCCCTCAGGGCGCGAGGTCGAACACCAGCACTTCCGCGCCCTCGCCGGCCTCGATGCGCAGCGTCTCGACCTCGCTCAGCTGCAGCGCGTCGCCGGCCGCGAGGCGCTCGCCGTTGACGGTCAGCGCGCCGCGCACGAGGAACACGTAGGCGAGGCGGCCCGGGGCGAGCGCGAGCTCGGCGCGCTCGGCGCCGTCGAACAGCCCGGCGTAGAGCCGCGCGTCGGCGTGCACGGTCAGCGCGCCGGGCGCCTCGACGGCGCCGTCCGGCGCGGCGAGCAGACGCAGCCGGCCGCGCTTCTCGGCCGGGTCGAAATAGGCCTGCTCGTAGCCGGGCGTGATGCCCTTCTCGCGCGGCAGCAGCCAGATCTGCAGGAAATGCGTGGTCCGGTCCTGCGCGTGGTTGAACTCGCTGTGCATGACGCCGCTGCCCGCGCTCATGCGCTGCAGGTCGCCCGGGCGGATCACGCTGCCGGTGCCCATGCTGTCCTTGTGCGCGAGCTCGCCGTCGAGCACGTAGCTGAGGATCTCCATGTCGCGGTGGCCGTGGGTGCCGAAGCCGGTGCCCGGCGCGATGCGGTCCTCGTTGATCACGCGCAGCACGCCGAAGCCCATGCGGCGCGGATCGAAATAGTCGGCGAACGAGAAGCTGTGGCGCGACTGCAGCCAGCCATGCTCGGCGAGGCCGCGTTCGGCGGAGCGGATCAGTTCAATCATTTGGCTCTCCTGGCTTGTCTTGATGCGATGACCTCACTGTAGGCAGCCGGGCCCACAGCGTGGTCGCGCGGGTTTGAAGCCTGCGCTCAAATAGACTGAAGGCCATGAAGAAGCCCCTCGAGAAACCCGAGAAGCGCCAGGCGCTGACCCCCGACGCGCTGCTGATGATCGACGCGATCGCGCGCACCGGCAGCTTTGCGGCGGCCGCGCGCGAGATGGGCAAGGTGCCGTCGGCGCTGACCTATAGCGTGCGCCAGCTCGAGGAGGCGCTCGACGTGCTGCTGTTCGACCGCCGCTCGCGCCAGGCGCGCCTGACGCGTGCGGGCGAGGAGCTGCTGACCGAAGGCCGCCGCCTGCTGCAGGAGCTCGACGCCGTCGCGAACCGCGTGCGCCGCGTCGCGACCGGCTGGGAGAGCGAGCTCACGCTCGTGATCGACGACGCGATCGCGCGCTCGGCGCTGTTCGACCTGATGCAGGCCTTCCACGAGGTCGAGGGCGGCCCGCCGACGCGGCTCAAGCTGATGGTCGGCGTGCTCTCGGGCACCTGGGAGCTGCTCGCGTCGGGCCAGGCCGACCTCGCGATCGGCGTGACCGCCCAGCCGCCGAGCGCGAGCCTGCGCTGCGAGCCGCTCGGCGAGATGGAAATGAGCTTCTGCGTCGCGCCGCACCACCCGCTCGCGGCCGCCGACGAGCCGCTGAGCGCCGAGCTGCTCAGCGCGCACCGCGTCGTGACCGTCGCCGACACCGCGCGCACGCTCGCGCCGATCACGGTCGGCGTCGTGCCGGGCCAGGACGTGCTGACGATGCCGAACATGGCGATGAAGCTTGAGGCGCTGATCCGCGGCCTCGGCTGCGGCGCGCTGCCGACGCCGCTGGTGCGCCGCCATGTCGAGGCCGGCCGCCTCGTCGCGAAGCGGACCTGGCAGGGCGCGCGCCGCGGCACGCTGCACTACGCGTGGCGCGCGAGCAGCCAGCCGCCCGGCAAGGCGCTCGCGTGGTGGCTGCAGCAGCTGCAGAGTTCGGCGACGCGCGTCGCGCTGATCGAGCGGCACGAAGGCCTGTTGTGAGCGGGGCTGTGGGCGGCGCCGCGGGTGGCGCTTTGGGCGGCGGGTACGTCGGCCGGTTCGCCCCGTCGCCGACCGGCCCGCTGCACGCCGGCTCGCTCGTCGCCGCACTCGCCTCGTGGCTCGACGCGCGCGCGCATGGCGGGCGCTGGCTCGTGCGCATCGAGGACGTCGACCTGCCGCGCTGCCCGCCCGGCACCGACGCGCTGATCCTCGACCAGCTCGCGCGCTGCGGCCTCGTGCCCGACGCGCCGCCCGAGTGGCAGTCGCGCCGCGACGCCCACTATGCCGCCGCGCTCGCGCGCCTCGTCGACGCGGGCCGCGCCTACGGCTGCGCGTGCACGCGCGCGGAGATCGCCGCGAACAGCGCGGCCCTGGGCATCGCGCGCAGCCGCCACGGCGAGCTCGTCTACCCGGGCACCTGCCGCGCGGGCACCGGCGGCCGGCCCGTGCGCGCGTGGCGGCTGCGCAGCGACGCGCCGGCGCCCGTCGAATGGATCGACCGGCGCCTCGGCGCGCAGGCCCAGGACGTCGAGCGCGCGGTCGGCGACTTCGTGCTGCGCCGCGCCGACGGCCTGTGGGCCTACCAGCTCGCCGTCGTCGTCGACGACGCGGCGCAAGGCGTCACCGACGTCGTGCGCGGCGCCGACCTCGCCGACAACACGCCGCGCCAGATCCTGCTGCAGCGCGCGCTGGGCTTTGCTGCGCCGCGCTACCTGCACACGCCGCTCGTGCTCGCGGCCGACGGCGCGAAGCTCAGCAAGCAGAACGGCGCGGCCGCGCTCGCGCTCGCCGACCCGGCGGCTGCCCTGCGGGCAGCCGCCGCGCATTTAGGTCTGACCCTGCGCGCCGCCACCCTGTCCGAGCTGCTCGCCGAGGGCGTCGCGGCCTGGCGTGGCATGATTCCAGGCTTTCCGGCATAGACGACAACAGGGATCCCCCATGAACACCACCGAGAGCGGCCTGCAATTCGAGGACAGCGTCGCCGGCGACGGCCGTCAGGCCGCGGCCGGCCAGGACGTCACGGTCCACTACACGGGTTGGCTGTGCAGCCTCGACGCCGACGGCCAATGGCAGCGCGGCACGAAGTTCGACTCGAGCCGCGACCGCAACGAGCCCTTCGATTTCGAGCTCGGCGCCGGCATGGTGATCCGCGGCTGGGACGAAGGCGTCCAGGGCATGCAGGTCGGCGGCACGCGCCTGCTCGTGATCCCGCCGCAGCTCGGCTACGGCGCGCGCGGCGCGGGCGGCGTGATCCCGCCCGGCGCGACGCTGATGTTCGAGGTCCAGCTGCTCGGCGTCGCCGGCGGCGACGAGGCGATCGAGCTCTCGCTCCAGGACCACCCGACGGGCCTGCAGTTCGAGGACCGCGTGGCCGGCGCCGGAGACACCGCGCGCGCGGGCCAGCGCGTCAGCGTGCACTACACGGGCTGGCTGCTGCGCCGCGAGGCCGACGGCAGCCTCGTGCGCGGCAAGAAGTTCGACTCGAGCAAGGACCGTCGCCAGCCCTTCCGCTTCCACCTCGCCGGCGGCGAAGTGATCCGCGGCTGGGACGAAGGCGTGCAGGGCATGCAGGTCGGCGGCACGCGCCTGCTCGTGATCCCGCCCGAGCTCGGCTACGGCGCGCGCGGCGCCGGCGGCGTGATCCCGCCGAACGCGACGCTGCTGTTCGAGGTCGAGCTGCTGTCCGTCTGACCCCATAACCCGCGGGCAAGGCCGCCCGCGCGTTTGGCATCGCGTCTCGGGGTACACCCGGGCGTTTGCGCGCGGCCTTGGACAGGTCCGCGCGCGACCCGCATTGAATAATCCAGGCATGGTTCTGAACATCGTCTGGATCGGCTTTTTCCTGGCCAGCTTCGTCGTCGCGCTCGTGCAGCTCGCACAGGGCGACCTCAGCGTCTTCTCGCGCATGCTCACGGGCCTGTTCGACGCCGCGCACACCGGCTTCGACATCGCGCTGGGCCTCGTCGGCGTGATGAGTCTTTGGCTCGGCGTGATGAAGATCGGCGAGCGCGCCGGCATGATCCAGCTGTTCGCGCGCGCGCTCGCGCCGCTGTTCGTGCGCATCTACCCCGAAGTGCCGCGCGGCCACCCGGCCGGCGGCGCGATCGTCATGAACCTCTCGGCGAACATGCTGGGCCTCGACAACGCGGCCACGCCGCTGGGCCTCAAGGCGATGAAGGAGCTGCAGGAGATCAACCCGCAGAAGGACACCGCGAGCAACGCGATGATCATGTTCCTGGTGCTCAACACCGCGGGCATGACGCTGATCCCGACCTCGGTCATCGCGATGCGCCAGGCGATCGCGCTCGAGCAGCATGTCGCGAACTTCAACGCGGCCGACATCTTCCTGCCGACGCTGATCTCGACCTTCGTCTCCTTCGTCGCGGGCCTCGTCCTCATCGCGCTGATCCAGCGCGTGCGCCTGTTCAGCCTGCCCGTGCTCGGGCTGTTCGGCGGCTTCGCGGCGCTGATGGCCGGCGTGTTCGGCTGGCTGCACAGCTACCCGCCCGAGCAGATGTCGTCGATCATCGGCGCCTTGGGCAGCGGCGTGATCCTGACGATCGTGATGCTGTTCATCGGCGCCGGCGCACTCAAGCGCATCAACGTCTACGAGGCCTTCGTCGAAGGCGCGAAGGAAGGCTTCGGCACGGCGATCGGCATCGTGCCCTACCTGATCGCGATGCTCGTCGCGATCTCGGTGTTCCGCACGACCGGCTGCCTCGACGTCATCGTGCACGGCGTCGCCGCCGTGGTCGGCGCCCTGGGCCTGCCGACCGACTTCGTGCCGGCGCTGCCGGTCGGGCTCATGAAGCCGCTGTCGGGCAGCGGCGCGCGCGGCCTGATGGTCGACGTGCTCAAGCATTACGGCGTCAACAGCTTCCAGGGCCAGCTCGCCGCGATCATCCAGGGCTCGACCGAAACGACCTTCTACGTGCTCGCGGTCTACTTCGGCAGCGTCAACATCAAGCGCACGCGCTACGCGCTCGCGGCCGGGCTGTTCGTCGACCTGGTCGGCGTGGTCGGGGCGATCTGCGTCGGGTACTGGTTCTTCAAGTAAACGGCCGGCGCTTTGTCGGCCTTCCAAGCTGCCGCCGATGAACCCTGAACTCGACCTCCTGCTCCGCCAGCTCGAACCCGCCGCCGCGGCAACGCCGGCGCTGCGCCTGCGTTTCGGGCTGGCCTGCGTCGAGCGCGTCGAACATCTGCTCGAACACGCGGACGCGCTGGCCGGCCTCGCGGCGTTTCGGACCCTCGTGGCACAGCGCGCGTACGACGGACTCGCCGCGCTGGCGCCGCGCCTCGAGGCCGTCGCGAACGCGCACCAAGGCTCGCGATCGCTCGACGGCGTCGGCCACGCCGCGGTGTCGGCCACCTACGCCCTCGCGAACGCCGTCGCCGGGCGCGCCAGGCAGGCGGCCGACTACGCGGCGTACGCGAGCGTCTACGGTCAGGGCGGCTACGGGGCGACCTCGGATCCCGCGTCGTTCGAGCCGGAGCGCGCCTGGCAGGTCCTGCAGCTGCGGCGCCTGCTCGACGGGCCACCCGCTTAGGAAGGGCTGGCTCCTAGCTGCCGGCGCGCCGCAGCACGCGACTCGTCCGGGTCGCGACCAGGGTCACGCGTTCGCGCTCGACCGCGGTCCACCCATCACCCTCGCCGAGGCGGCCGCCGCCGCGCGCGACGAGCGCGCCGCCGAGCCATTGCGCCGGCCGGACCAGCACGACCTCGCCGGCGACGACGCACAGGCCGTCGCGCGGCGCGAGCGCGATGTCGAGGCGCTGGCCGGCGAGCAGCTCGACCGTCTGCTGCGGCGGGGTCGGCGGGCGCCGCGCGATGCGGCGCAGCCAGAACGAAAGCGTGAGCGCGTGGTCCATGCCCTCACTGTGCGGCGGCGCCCGCCTCGGCGACAGCCACAGCGCCTGTCGAAGTGGGCAAGAACAGATGCGGCCGGACAAAACTGTTTCGATAACATCGCTGCGCCGCTGTATCTGTTCGTTCCCCGCGCCCTGAGTCAAGCTGCGGCCGTCCCATGTCCACGCTCTATCGCCGCATCGCCGACCATTACCTGACCGCGCTGAGCGAAGGCACCCTGCCCCCGGGCACGCGCTTCCCGTCGGTGCGCCGCCTGATGCGAGATCACGAAGTCAGCCTGTCGACCGCCCTGCAGGTCTGCCGGCACCTCGAGGACCTCGGCTGGCTGCAGGCGCGGCCGCGCTCGGGCTACTACGTGCAGCGCCCGCTGCGCGCGAGCCTGCCGCCGGCGCGCGAATGGCCGCTGGAGCCCCGCGAGGCCGACTACGTCGGCATCCACGCGCGCCTGTCGGCGCTGCTCGCGCGCGGCGAGGCGCGCGCGAACCGCGTCAACCTGGCGCTCGCGGTCGGGCCGCCCGAGCTGTACCCGACGCCGGCCCTCGCGCGCACGGCCCAGCAGCTGCTGCGCCGCCATCCCGAGCTGCTGACGCGCATGTCGCGCCGGCACGGCCACCCGGCGCTGAAGGCGGCGCTCGCGCGGCGCGCGCTCGACCGCGGCATCCACGCGGCGAGCGAGGAGATCGTCGTGACCCATGGCTGCATCGAGGCGCTCAACCTCGCCTTGCGCGCGGTGACGCAGCCGGGCGACTGCGTGGCCGTCGAATCGCCGACCTTCTACGGCATGCTGCAGAACCTCGAGGCGCTCGGCCTGCGCGCGCTCGAGATCCCGACGAGCCCGCACACCGGCCTGTCCGTCGACGCGCTCGAATTCGCCCTGCAGCGCGACGCCGAACAGGGGCGCCGCCTGCGCGCCGTGATGGTCATGCCGACCGTGCACAACCCGCTCGGCTGCGTGATGCCCGACGCCGCCAAGGAGCGCCTCGTGCGCCTGTGCGAGCGCCACGACATCGCGCTGATCGAGGACGACACCTACGCCGACATGCTCGCTCCGGGCGCGCAGGCGCGCGCCGCGAAGAGCTGGTGCCGCAGCGGCCACGTCATCTACTGCCAGTCGCTCAACAAGAGCCTCGCGCCGGGCCTGCGCGTCGGCTGGACGCTGGCCGGACGCTGGCAGGCGCGCGTCGAGATGCTCAAGTACACGCAGACGCGCTTCAACGAAGACCTGCCGCAGATGGCGCTCGCCGGCTTTGTCGCGGGCGCCGGCTGGGACCGCCACCTGAACCAGCTGCGCCAGACACTGGCGCGGCGTCGTGAGGATTACCTCGAGGGCATCGCGCGGCATTTCCCCGCGGGCACGCGCGTCTCGCCGCCGGCAGGCGGCCTGCTGCTGTGGATCGAGCTGCCGGAGCAGGTCTCGGGCGACGCGCTGTTCGACGCCGCGCTCGACGCCGGCATCAAGATCTCGCCGGGTTCGATGTTCTCGAACGCGCGGCGATTCGACCATTTCATGCGCCTGACGGTCGGGACGCCATACAGTCCGGCCGTCGACGACGCGCTGAAGTGGCTCGGGGGGCGGATCGGTGCGGCGGCGACGCGCTGAGCGCGCTCGATGTCGAACCGGGCCTCTCGTTGACGGCGAGGCGATGGAGTTTTACGATTTCAGAAATCGTAAAGAGACCACCCGCATGCCGGAACCCACCACCCTCTCCAGCAAGGGCCAGGTCACTGTGCCGCGCGCGGTGCGCGAGCAGTTGGGGCTGCAGGCCGGCGACAAGATTGCCTGGTCCGTGCTGAGCAACGGCACGGTCGTCCTGCGGCCCAAGACGCGACGACTGGTCGATCTGATGGGAATCCTGACGGCGCCGGGGCAGCCCGGCGTTTCCGTTGACGAGATGCGACTGCCCGAATGAGCGCCGCCGTCGACACCAACGTCCTTGTCCGGATTCTTGTGCAGGATCCGACGGCGCCCGCTCAATGCGGGGCGACGCGTCGGCTGGTGGACGACACCACCGCCGCAGGCGAAAGCTTGCTCGTCAGCTTGTGCGCGCTGCTCGAAACCGAATGGGTGCTGCGCAGCCGATACAAGATTGGCCGTCAGGCGATGTCGGCCGCGATCATCGCCATGCTGGAAACACCGGGGATCGAGTTCGAGCACGATGCCACCGTGGAAGAGGCGCTCTACCTGTTCGAGAACTTTCCGGCCACGGACTTCGCGGACTGCCTTCTGGCAGCGCGCGCAACCCACCTCGGGCGTACCCGGTTCGTGACATTCGACAAACGCGCCGCGCGACTGCCTCGCGGGGAACTTCTGCAGTGAGCAGGGGACTCCAGACGGCCAGGACCGGGCGGTCGCGAGCGGCAGCTTCGGAGCGTTTCGAACCGGCCGGGCGGACCAGTTTTCGGGGGGGGTTGAACTTGTAGTGCGGTTGCACTACGATTTGACTATGAAAGACGCTGTCATTCCCCAAGTCCGTGTTGAGAGCGAGCTGCGTGCCAAGCTCGATGCGGTGCTGCGTCCTGGCGAAACCTTGACCGAATTCGTCGAGGGCGCGGTGCGCAACGCCGTCGAGTACCGGCGCGTTCAGACCGACTTCGCATCGCGGTGCGAGGCATCCCTGGCCGAGTACGAGCGCACAGGGGTTTCCATCCCCGCTGCCCAGGTCATTGCCAAGCTGGAATCCAAGCTGGCCAAGCGCCGCAAGCAACTTGGCGGATGAGCTACGCCGTCGAATTCACGCAAGGCGCTGAAGACGACCTGGTACGGCTCTACGACTTCCTGCTCAATCGCGCCGAAACGCTCGAAGAACTTGAGGTGGCCGACGAAGCCATCAACGTCATCCGACAAGCGGCATTGAGCCACCTGTCGACGACGCCGTACAGCTACCGCAAGGTCGGTGCCCGGTCGACGCTGCGCGAACTCATCATCCCGTTCGGCAAAACCGGCTACGTGCTGCGCTTCGACATCCGCTCGCCCGAATTGGTGCTCGTGATCGGCGCACGCCACCAGCGCGAGGAAGACTTCCATTGAATCCCTCCAGGCCGCCCTCACGCAGCGCGGTGCGCGGATCTATGTATACGGGCTCTCGGCCATAACCAGTCGGTCGCGAAAGACTGTTCTCCAGCCACTCTCCGCGGTGGTCACCCGCGTGTGGCTGGACAGCAGTTCAGGCGCGAAAAACCCTGCATCGGCGATGCTCAAGCGATCCGGCCAGAACACATGACCAGGCAACGCGCGAATGCCGATCAGCGCTTGCAACACGATGCCGGGCGGCCCCGGTGAGTTCGGATACTTGGGATGGCCGACGATACGGACCAGGCCGTTCTCCGTCAGCGGACAGGTCGCGAAGCTCTTGGCGCCAACGCGGCCAGACCAGCGGTGCGCGAGGTCATGGTCGACATGCTCCGGGTCGATCAGCGCGATCAGGACATTGACGTCCAATCAGTGAGTCGTCACGGAGACTCGTCGCGCAGCTGATTGACCAGCTCCAGCGTGACCGGCTGCTGCCCCCCGTGCAGCAAGGGGATGCCATTGCGCTCTGACGCCTTCTTGCGCGCCGCTCGTGCCAGACCCTGTCGCGCCAATGCCGAGATCACTTCGCCCGATGACTTGTCCTCGCGCTCTGCCAAGTGCTTCGCAGCCGCGAGAACATCGTCGTCGACGGCGAGGGTCGTGCGCATGATGCAAATTGTCATACATCGCGCATCAAATCACTCCGACGCCCGATTCGGCGGGCTGGGTTGCCCCCGTTTCGGGGCGCCGCCTTTGGATGAAGCGCAGCGATGGGCCGCCCTAGCCGGCGACCACCGCCGCCTGATACGCGCTCACGAACTCCGCAGGCATGCGCCGCGGCCTGCCGCTCGCGATGGCGATGCACACGAGCTGCCAGCGCGCGCGCAGCAGCGTTGCGCCGTCGGCCGCACGGCGCAGCTGGAAGCGCCGTTCCATGCTCAGGCGGCCGTCGCCGGCCGCGAGCCAGGTGCCGAGCACGAGCGGCTCGCCGCGCAGCGCGGGCCGCAGGTAGTCGTACGCAGCGGCGCGGATCGCCATTGCCGCGTCGAGGCGCTGGTAGTCGGCCAGGCTGAGGCCCAGCGCCTCGGAATGGGCCCAGGCAACGTCCTGGCACCAGCCGACGTAGACCGCATTGTTGACGTGGTTCAGGCCGTCGATGTCGGCGGCCTGCGGCGTCAGCCGCAGCTCGAACCGGCCCGGGTGGTCCCAGTCAGCCATAGACCGAGACCTCGGGGCGGCGCTGCAGCACCGCGATCGGCGGCGCCCAGCGCTCGCCGCGCGGCTTCTTGCCGGTCACGAGCGTGATGTCCGACGGCTCGAAGACCTCGACGTTGTGCGTGATCGGCGTCGTCAGCAGGTACTGCGCGCGCGTCGAGCGCAGGAAATGGCCGACGAGCTGGATGTTGCGCACGTCGAGGTGGGCGAAGGGCTCGTCGATGAACACGAAGCCGCCCGGCGCGTCGTCGTCCTTCATCAGGCCGACGAGCAGGATCAGGCTCTTGAGCACCTGCTGGCCGCCCGAGGCCTCGCCGTCGTTGAGGCCGACCTCGCCCTTGCCGTCGAAGTTGAAGCGCACCTGCAGGCCGGCCTGGGCGAGCACCGTGTCGTCGTTGTCGAGGTGCGGCAGCTGCGCCTCGGCGACGACGCCGGCGAGCTCGCCGAGCTCCTGGACGTTCTTCTTGTAGCGCCGCAGCGTCGCGCGCAGCACGTCGATATAGCGCTCGCGCGCGTTGCTCGACGCGATCCGCGCCATCTCGTTGCTCGCGCGCCGGTCGCTCAGCGCAAGATCCTGCTCGCGCACCTGGACCTCCATGCGCGCGTGGCGCTCGAGCACCTGCGCGTCGGTCTCCCAGCTGCCGGTCTCGAGCTCGCGCTCGAGGTGGGCCAAGGCGATCTTGGCCTGCTGCGCGGTCGCGAACTCGTCGACGAGCGCGGCGAGGCGCTCGCGTCGCGACCAGCCCGCCGGGAAGCACGCGCGCACGGTGCGCGAGGCCTGCGCGGCGCCGCGCAGCTCGTCGCGCCGCGCGCCCTGCTCGCGCTGGCGCGCGGCGAGCTGGTCCTCGGCATGCTTGAGCCCGCCGATCGCGGCCTCGTAGGCGGCCTCGCTGCGGTTCGCCTCGGTCAGCGCGCGGTCGTGCTCGGCGTCGAGCTGGCTCATGCGCGCGGCGGCCTCGCGGCGCGCCTGCTGCAGATGGGGCAGGCGCTCGCGCGCCTCGGCGAAGGCCTCGGCCTTGTCGAGCAGCTCCTGCGCGGCCTTGTGGCCCTGGGCGGCGCGCTGCGCGTCGCCGAGCTGGCGCGTGACCTCGGCCTGCTCCTTGACGATGCGGCCGAGCTCGGCGTCGAGGCGCGCGAGCTCCTTCTCGATCGACGCGCGCCGGGTCGCGAGCGCCGACGCGCCGAACTGGTACTCGTGCGGCTCGACCCACAGGCTGCGGCCGCCACGGCCGTCGCGGTAGTAGGCATCGGCCGTGATCCACTCGCCGCCGCGCTGCGTGCCGGCCTCGGTGTCGGCCACGCACTGGATCTGGGCGAGCTGGCGCGCGAGCCAGCTCGGCAGCTTGGCCGTGCACTTGAGCGCCGCGAGCAGCGAGCCCTTGGGCGCGTCGCCCACGGCCGCGCCGTCGGCGACGAGGTAATGGCGGTAGCGCTCCTTGGCCGCGAGCGCGTAGGCGCGCGACTCGTCCTGCGGACGCGCGAGCACGAGCACCCAGCGTGACGGCCGCAGCAGGCCCTCGGCCGCGGCGCGCCAGGTCTCGTCGGCGATGTCGATGCAGTCGGCGAGCGCGTGGTGCGCGATGCCGGCCTCGTCGAGCAGGCGCCGAAAGCGCGTGACATCCGATGGCGGCGGCGGCAGCTTCTGGCCCGCGAGCGCGTCGAGCGCGCCCTGCGCCTTGCGCTGGTTGTCGCTCACGCGCGTGTAGTCCTGCGACAGCGCGTGGCGGCGGCCGGCGAGCTGCTCGGTCAGCGCGGCGAGCTGCTGCGCGTCGGACTCGACGGCTGCGAGCGCCGTGAGCTGCGCCTCGCGCTTCGCGAGCTCCTCGACCGGCTTCTCGGCGTCGCGCGCGTCGTGGAAGGCCTGGCGCGCCTCGGGGCGCTGCGCGTCGAGCTCCTTGAGCCGCGCACGCGCACCCTCGGCGGCCTCGAACAGGCCGTGCAGCGCCGCGCGCTTCGCGCCGAGCGTGCGCGCGTCGGCGGCCGCGAACAGGCGCTGGCGGTGCAGCTCGCGCAGGTCCTGGACGGTGCGCGTGCGCGCCTCGGCCCATTGCATGACGGGCAGCACCTCGGTGCCGAGGCGCTCGCGCTCGCGCAGGCGCAGCTGGTGCTGCTGGTAGCTGTTCACGCGCAGGCCGAGCTCGGCGAGCTGGGTGCGCGAATGCGCGAGCTCGTGCTCGGACTGCGCGACTTCCTTCTCGAGCTGCTGCTGGTGGCTGCGCGCCTGCTCGTAGCGGTCGAGCACCTCCTGGTCGCCGAAGACCTCGAACACGAGGCGCAGCAGCTCGCGCGCGCTGAGCTCGCACAGGCGGTCGGTCTGGCCCTGCTCGAGCGCGAGCACGCGGCCGATCGCACGCGTGAGGCCGGCGGCCTCGAGGCGCTTCTTCCAGGCCTCGATGCCGAGCCAGTCGCGCTCGCCGCACTCGGCGAGCTGCTCGATCTCGACGACGCCGTCGCACATCAGGTAGCGGCGCTGCCAGTCGCCGCCGTGGCGCTCGATGCGGCACGCGAGCGTGACCTGGTCGGCGTAGAGCAGCGAGGCCTTGGCGAAGGGCCGGTCGGAGTTCTGGCGGCTGCGCGGCCGGTTGTCGACGGTCGCGCGCAGCCAGGCCGTGTCGGCGTTGGCGTGGCGCGCGTAGGTCTTGTAGGTGCGGCCGCCCGAGCATTCGAGGCCCAGGAGCGTGCGCAGCGCGTCGAGCAGCGTCGTCTTGCCCGAGCCGTTCGGCCCGGCGATCGTGATGATCGAGCCGTCGAGCGGCATGCTCACGCGGCGGCAGTAGTCCCAGTGCAGGAGTTCGAGGGTTTGCAGGTGGAACATCAGTTCGCTTCTTGTTGTTCTGGGTCTTCTTGCCCGCGCAGACGCGCGAGCTCGGGCGCGACGAGCGGGTCGGTCGAGCGCGCGAGCACGTCGGCGAGCGCGCCGTCGAGGATGCGCGGCGCGAGCAGGTCGTAGTCGAGCAGCAGGTCGAGCAGCGGGCCTTCGGCGATGTCCTCGCCGCGGCGCGTGATGAAGCCCTGGTCCTTGAGCTGCTTGAGGTGGGTGTTCACGCGCAGCTGGCCGCCGAGCTGCTTGCCGAAGTCGGCGAGCAGGCTGCGGTAGGACACGAGCGGCGCGACGCTCTCGGGCTTGGGCAGCGGCTTGTCGCCAGCGAACATCTCGCTCTGGCCCGCGTCGGCCGCGTCGGCGCGCGCGACCTGGCGCTGGCGCTTGGGCAGGATGATCAGCGACCACAGCACGACGAGCAGCGCGACGCCGTCGCGCGGCAGCTCGAGGTTGTTGTTCGCGGCCAGGCCGGTCTCGCCGAACACGACGGTCTCGGCCTGGCGCAGCATGGCCACCGTGATGTGCTCGGCATAGACGTTGTCGACGACGCGCAGGCCGACGGCCGCGAGGCGCGCGCCGAGCGCATCCCAGAGCTCGCGGTCGATCAGCGCGCGGCGCACGAGCGGGTGGCTGCGCGGCAGCCAGCGCCGCGCGATCAGTTGGGCCGCGAGTTGCGCGGCATCGTCGAAGTTCGGGTTCATGGCGGGGATTCGGAGGATTCTTTTTCTTCGTGGATCAGCGCGCCGCGGCTCATCCAGCGCACATGCGCGTCGGCGACCTCGCCCTGCTCGGCCGACCACTGCACGCGCCAGGGCTGGCGCGCGAGGTCGCCGGTCGCGCCGCTCAGGTGGCGCGCCTGGGCGTCGCCGAGCAGCGGCAGCAGCTGGGCGCGGTAGGACGCCTGGGCGTAGCTGTCGCCGAGCACGGCCGGCGCGACGTCGGCGTCGCGGCGAGCCTCAGCGGTCCAGCCCTCGAGCAGCTGCTGCAGCGCGCCGAGCTCGGCCGGCAGGCTCATCACGGCGAGCTCGCCGGCCGGCGCCTGCAGGCCGTCGGGCAGCGGTTCGGCGACGCGCGCGGTCGGGCGGTCGCGCTCGAACTCGGCCTCGGTCGTGTCGAGCAGCTCGTGCTGGCTGACCATCACCGGGTGGACCGGCCGCAGCAGCGTGCCGGGCACCGTCGCGACGAGGTTCTCGAGGAAGTCCTGGGCCTGCAGCCAGCGCCGCACGTCGGTCGTCGTCACGCCGGTCGAGCCCAGCGTCACGCGCTGGCGGTCGGCCTGCTGGAGCGCACGGTTGAACTGGCTCGCCATCGCGAGCAGGCGCGCCTGGGCGAGGCCGAGCTCGCGCGCGAGGCGCTCGAGCCGCGCGTCGCCCTGGGCCTCGCGGATGATCGCGGTGAGCGCCTCGCTCGCCTTGTCGACGAGCGCGAGCGCGCGCTCGAAACGCTGGCGCGCGCGGCGCAGGCGGAACTCGGAGCCGCTCGCGATCGCGTCGGCGAACTCCTCGTGCAGGCGCCACAACTGCGCCTTCAGGTGGTTGAGCTGGGCCGGGTCGAGCGTGCCGAGCTGATGGGCGCCCGCGACCTGGGCGAGCAGGCCCGCGAGGTCGGCGTCCTCCTCGCCCTGCTGGTGCTGCACGAGCGGCGCGAGCAGGCCGACGAGCTGCTGCGCGAGCGCCGTGACCGCGTACTGCTGGGCGGACGCGTCCCAGGCGAGCAGCCCGGCGTCGCGCAGGCGCTTGAGCACGAGCTCGAGCGCATCGTCGCGCAGCACGTGGAACTGGCGGTTCAGCGCGTCCCGCGTGAAATGGGACTCGGGCAGGCCCATCAGCTCCATGAACACCCACAGGCGCAGGCGCACGAGCGCGGCCGGGCCGTGGCACAGCGCGCGCAGCGCGGCGAGCAGCGCGTCGTTGCGCTCGAGCTGCCACCACATCAGCGCCTCGAGCGGCGCCGCGCCCTCCTTGAAATACTCTTCGAAGCGCGGCTCCTGATCCTCAGGGGCCGCGTTCGCGATCGGTTCTGTCATGGGGCGCGATTATCCCAAGACTCGCGGGGCCGCCCGGCCGCGCTGCTTGGGGGAAAGCAAACGCCCGCGCGGCGGGGCCGAAGCGGGCGTTGGCGGAGCGAAAGACTCGGCGGCGTTTTACTTGCCGATTTGTCGGCCTTACTTGCCGATTTGTCGGCCCTGCTTGCCGATTTGTCGGCCTTACTTGCCGATTTCCTTGCTCGTCTTGTTTTCCTGCTGGTTCAGGACCTTCTGCTCGCCCTTGGTGATGTGGCCGTTGTTCTGGGCAGCCATGTCGCGCTCTTCCTGGCGGATGTTCTTGTCCTGCTGGTGCAGGTTTGCAGCCTGGCCCTTGGTCATCTCGCCTTCCTTGACTTCCTGGTGGATGCGCTTGTCCTGGTTGGCCAAGCGGGCGTTGACCTCGGCGCGGCGCGGGTGGTTCGCGCGCCACTTCGCGGCGCTCGCGCCTGCCGCCGGGGCGGCGGCGCCCTGGCCTTGGGCGAAGGCCGCAACACCCAGAGTGGCGAGGATGGCGGCAGCGATGAGCTTCTTGGACATGAGGGTTCTCCGTTCGTTGCGGCCGGTGCGGATTGCTTGGCCTGTGTCTTCAACGACGCCGCCGGCCCGGCGTTGACGGCACGATGTATCGCTTCGTAATCGCTTGCCGTCGACAAGCTTGCGGGCGTCGGCGCCTAGGCGAACAGACCCAGCGCGGCGAGCGCGCCGGCGAATCCCAGGCCGCCCAGCGCGGTCGCCGCGAGGCGCGGCGCCGGCGTCAGCGCGCGACCCACGCACCACAGCCCGGCCGCAAGAAGGCCCGCGGCCGCGAGATTCGCGCCGAAGCCGATCTCGTCCGAACGCAGCAGCCACAGCAGCACGGCGCCGCCCTCGGCGAGGAACAGCGCCGCCGCGAGGCGGCGCGCGGCGCGCGGCACGGGCGGGTCGAAGCGCGGCTGCGCGAGCCGCAGCGCCGTCGGCAGCTCGGCGACGACCGCGGCGCCCGGCGGCAGCCAGCCCGGCGACTTGAACACGACGCGCAGCTTGTCCGCCCAGCGCGGCGTCGCCTGCATGCGCCGCCACAGCTCGGCGTAGAACTGCCCGACGGCCCACAGCGGGTTCCAGCTCGCGAGCGGCTTGACCGTGCCGTACACGCAGGGCTCGGTCTCGGGCGCGAAGCTGCCGAACAGGCGGTCCCAGACGACGAAGATCGCGCCGTAGTTCTTGTCGAGGTAGCCGGGGTTCACGGCGTGGTGGACGCGGTGGTTGGACGGCGTCGACAGCACGCGGTCGAGCCAGCCGAGCCGGCCGACATGCTCGGTGTGGATCCAGAACTGGTAGATCAGCACGACCATGCCGGCGACGATGAACTGCTCGACCGGCACGCCGAGCAGCGCCATCGGCACGAAGAACGGCGCGCCCATTACCGAATAGAAGCTCTCCTGGCGCAGCGCCGTGCTCAGGTTGAAATGCTCGCTCTGGTGGTGCACCGCGTGGGCGGCCCAGAACAGCGCCGACTCGTGGCTCACGCGGTGCAGCCAGTAGTCGGTGAAGTCGTAGACGACGACCGCGAGCCCCCAGCCCCAGGGGCTTTGCCAGAACGCGGCCGCGTGCGGCCAGAAACCCGGCGCGAGCCCGCGCAGCTGCGGCTGCGCCCACGCGTACAGGCCAGTCTGGATCAGAGGCGTGACGACCGCGACGGCCTGGCTCAGCAGGCCCTGACTCAAGCTGTTCAGGGTGTCGGCGAGGCCGTAGTTGTCGCGGCCGCGGCGGCGCCCCCAGGCCCACTCGACGGCCATGAGCAGCAGGAAAACGGGCAGCGCGTAAAGGACGATCTCTTGTTCCATGGCCGGACGGCGCCGCGGGCGGGCGTAAAACGGCGCTCATCGTAATCGAGCGGCCAATCCCGCGACGCCCGCGCGCCGCCGATCGGACGAACTGCCGGGCAAGCCGCCCTCCCCTCGGCCCATCGGCGCCGGCCGCGCCGCGCGACACTCGCGCTCTCCGCCAACCGCATTCGAATCCTCACGCCACCATGGGACGCGCCGACGCCGTCATGCACAAGGCCCTCGCGGCGTACCGCAAGGGCCAGCTCGCCGACGCCGTGCGCTGCCTGCGCGTCGCCGTCGACCTCCAGCCCGACCAGGCCCAGGCCCTGCGCCTGCTCGGCGCGATCGCGCTGCAGCAGCAGCGCCCCGACGAGGCCGTGCGCTGGCTCGAGCGGGCCGTCATGAGCTCGCTCGAGGTCGCGCGCGACCCGCAGATCCACGCGGCGCTCGGCAATCTGCACGCGGCCGCGCAGCGCTGGGGCGAGGCCGAGCCGGCCTACGCGACCGCCTGTGCGCTGCGCCCGGGCGACGCGGTGATCCAGCACAACCACGGCGTCGCGCTGCAGGAGCTCGACCGCGCCGACGCCGCGCGCGCCGCGTTCGAGCGCGCGCTCGCGCTCGAACCGCGCTACGCGTCGGCCCATCACGGCCGTGGCCTCGCGCTGCTCGCCGGCGACGCCGCTGCCCTGCCCGACGCGCTCGCCGCGTTCGGCGCCGCCGTCGCGTGCGACGCCGCGAACCCGCGCTACCGCACCGAGCGCGCCCGCGCGCTGATCTGCGCGGCGCGCCACGCCGACGCGCTCGAGGACCTCGCCGCGCTCGCCGCGCCGGGCGCCGACGCGCTGAACCTGCGCGGCATCGCCCTCAAGGCGCTCGGCCGCGCGGACGAGGCGCTCGCGGCCTACGACGCGGCGCTCGCGGCCGCCCCCGACTTCGCCGAGGCGCTGAGCAACCGCGGCAACCTGCGCCTGCTCGCGCGCCAGTTCGCGCCCGCGCTTGCCGACCTCGGGCGCGCCGTGGCGCTGAAGCCCGGCATCGACTGGCTTGCCGGCACCTATCTTTATGCGGGCCTGCACGTGTTCGACTGGCGCGACCACGACGCCCGGCGCACGGCCCTGCTCGCCGCGCTCGACGCGGGCCGGCGCAGCGTCCAGCCGCTCGCGCTGCAATGCCTGGTCGACGACCCGGCGCGGCAACGCCTCGCCGCGCAGCGCTGGACCGCGAGCCTCGGCCTGCCGGCGCCGGCCCCGTGCGCGCCGACGGCGGCGACGGGCACGGCGGACGCGGCGCGCATCCGCATCACCTATATCTCGCGCGACCTGCGCGAGCACCCGCTCGCCTACCTGATCGCCGAGGTGCTCGAGCTGCACGACCGCGCGCGCTTCGAGGTCAGCGTGCTGCACTACGGCCCGGCCGAGGCCCAGGGCATCCAGGCGCGGCTGCGCGCGGCGGTCGAGCGCTTCGTCGACGTCGCGGCGCTGCCCGACGCCGAGATCGCCGCGCTCGCGCGCCGGCTCGGCAGCGATGTCGCGGTCGACCTGACCGGCTTTACCGAGGGCGCCCGCAGCGGCGTGTTCGCGGCGCGCGCGGCGCCCGTGCAGATGTCCTACCTCGGCTACCTCGGCACGGCCGGCGGCGGCGCGACGCCGCTGCACGACTACCTGATCGCCGACGCCGTGCTGATCCCGGCCGCCGAGCGCGCGCATTACGACGAGGCCATCGTCTACCTGCCGTCCTACCAGGCCAACGACCGCCAGCGGCCGCGGCCGGCGCCGACGCCGCGTGCCGCGCTGGGCCTGCCCGAGCAGGCCTGCGTGCTGTGCTGCTTCAACAACCCGTGCAAGATCGCGCCCGAGCAGTTCGCGGACTGGGTCGAGATCCTGCACGCGGTGCCCGGCGCGGTGCTGTGGCTGCTCGGTGAGGACGAGCTCGCGAGCCGGCAGCTGCGCGCCCACGCGCAGGCGCTCGGCGTCGCGCCCGAGCGCCTCGTGTTCGCGCCGCGCCGCTCGCGCGACGCGTATCTCGCGAGCCTCGGCGCGGCCGACCTGTTCCTCGACACCCTGCCCTACAACGCCGGCACGACGGCCAGCGACGCGCTGTGGGTCGGCCTGCCCGTGCTCACGCGGCCGGGCCGCTCGTTCAGCGCGCGCGTCGCCGCGAGCCTGCTCACCGCCCTCGACCTGCCCGAGCTGATCGCGCCGACCCGCGCCGACTACGTCGAGCGCGCGATCGCGCTCGCGCGCGACCCGGCCGCCCGCGCCGCGTTGCGCGCCAAGCTCGCCGCGCAGCGCGACGCCGGCCGCCTGTTCGACGCGCCGCGCGTCGCGCGCAGCCTCGAGCAGGCCTGCCGCGAGGCGCTGCGCCTGCACGCCGACGGGGCGGCGCCGCGCGACATCGTCGTTATTGATTAGGCCGTCGCCGCGGCGCGACTGCGACGCCGTCAATGGTCGCGCCGCGCCGATCGGCGACAATCCAATGTTTGCAGACCCCGTACCAGCGCGGGGTTTGCACAAACCAGCACACTGCTCGCTCAGCCCAAATCCAGCGACGTCGCCGCGCCATGCTCGCCTTCAAACTCGCCATCCTCGCGGCCTTCGCCCTGGCCACGGTCTACGTGCATTTCCGCGGCCACGCGCGGCTCGGCTTCTGGCGCCAGTTGAGCGACCACTCGACCCTCATGGCGCCGATCAACTGCCTGATGTATCTGTTCTCGAAGACGCCGGCGACGCCCTACCTGCCGCTCGCCGACTTCCCCGAGCTCGAGCGCCTGACCGCGCATTGGCGCGAAATCCGCGTCGAGGCCGAGGCGCTGTACGCGAGCGGCGACATCAAGGCCTCGGCGCGCTACGACGACGCCGGCTTCAACTCCTTCTTCAAGACCGGCTGGAAGCGCTTCTACCTGAAGTGGTACGACACCGCCCACCCGTCGGCGGCCGAGCTGTGCCCGTTCACGACCCAGCTGCTCAAGGAGTTCCCGACCGTCAAGGCCGCGATGTTCGCGGCGCTGCCGCCGGGCGCGCGCCTGGTGCGCCACCGCGACCCCTACGCGGGCTCGGTGCGCTACCACCTCGGCCTGCTCACGCCGGGCAGCGACGCCTGCTACATCAGCGTCGACGACGAGCGCTACAGCTGGCGCGACGGCCAGGCCGTGATGTTCGACGAGACCTATCTGCACTACGCCGAGAACCAGACGCAGAGCAACCGCATCATCCTGTTCTGCGACGTCGAACGCCCGCTGTGGTTCCCGCCCGCGCGCTGGCTCAACCGCTTCCTGAGCCGCCACCTGGTCGGCGCGGCCGCGGCGCCGAACCGCGACGGCGACCGCACCGGCGGCATCAACAAGGCCTTCGCGACGGTCCAGCAGTTCCGCCTGTTCGGCAAGCGCATCAAGGCGCGCAACCGCACGCTCTACTACGCGCTCAAGTGGCTGCTGTTCGGCGGCATCATCGCGGCCTGGCTGTACTTCTGACGCGCTGACTGGCTTTAGAGTGGCATTTAATCGGCCGCGCGCTGCGCCACCCCCGTCCGCTCCCTGCGCCAGATCAAGAACCTAGGGTGCTTACTCGATTGACTGCCGAAATTGCGTGGTACTAGACTGGTATTTAACGGCAAACCACGCTGAAGATGGCCATCGACTTCAAGCCCGATCCGCAGTCCGCGTCGCCGCTCTATGTGCAGTTCGCGCAGCAACTGGCGCGGGCGATCCACGAGGGCGAGTTCCAGGCCGACGAGGCCCTGCCCTCCGAGCGCGCGCTGTCCGAGTCGCTCGACATCTCGCGCGTGACCGCGCGCAAGGCGATCGACCGCCTCGTCGAGCAAGGCCTGATCATCCGCAAGCGCGGCTCCGGCAACTACATCGCGCCGCGCCTCGAGCAGCCGCTGTCGCGCCTGACGAGCTTCTCCGAGGAGCTCGGCCAGCGCGGCTTCAAGCCCGGCAGCAAGTGGCTCACGCGCAGCTTCACGCTCGCCGCGCCCGACGAGCAGCTGAGCCTCGGGCTTGCCACGGGCGAGCGCGTCGCGCGGCTCGAGCGCCTGCGCCTGGCCGACCAGGTCGTGATGGCCTACGAGGTCTCGGTGCTGCCCGAATCGGTGCTG
>JAFAMW010000037.1 GCA_019232985.1 Roseateles sp.
GAACTGCAGCAGAAGCTGATCGACCTGCAGGCGCGCGCGGTGGTGCCCATCGAGCACCTGAAGGAAATCAACCGCAAGATGAACGAGGGCGAGAAGGCCTCGCGCGACGCGAAGAAGGAAATGATCGAGGCCAACCTGCGCCTGGTCATCTCGATCGCGAAGAAGTACACCAACCGCGGCCTGCAATTCCTCGACCTGATCCAGGAAGGCAACATCGGCCTGATGAAGGCCGTCGACAAGTTCGAATACCGGCGCGGGTACAAGTTCTCGACCTATGCGACCTGGTGGATCCGCCAGGCCATCACGCGCTCCATCGCCGACCAGGCGCGCACCATCCGCATCCCGGTTCACATGATCGAGACGATCAACAAGATGAACCGCATCTCGCGCCAGCACTTGCAGGAATTCGGCTACGAGCCGGACGCGCCGACGCTGGCCGAGAAGATGGAGATGCCCGAGGACAAGATCCGCAAGATCATGAAGATCGCCAAGGAGCCGATCTCCATGGAGACGCCGATCGGCGACGACGACGACAGCCACCTGGGCGATTTCATCGAGGACACCAACAACACCGCGCCGATCGAAGCTGCCATGCAAGCCGGCCTGCGCGACGTGGTCAAGGACATCCTCGACTCGCTGACGCCGCGCGAAGCCAAGGTGCTGCGCATGCGCTTCGGCATCGAGATGTCGACCGACCACACGCTGGAAGAAGTCGGCAAGCAGTTCGACGTGACCCGCGAGCGCATCCGCCAGATCGAAGCCAAGGCGATCCGCAAGCTCAAGCACCCGAGCCGTTCGGACAAGCTGCGCACGTATCTGGACAACTTGTAATCAAGTTGGACGGATGCGTGGTTTGCGCCGGCAAACTGTCGCGTAGCGGCACGCGGCTTGCGGCGAAGCCACAAGCTGCGTACGTATCTGGACAACTTGTAATCAAGTTGGACGGATGCGTGGTTGGCGCCAGCAAACTGTCGCGTAGCGGCACGCGGCTTGCGGCGAAGCCACAAGCTGCGCACGTATCTGGACAACTTGCAATCAAGTTGGACGGATGCGTGGTTTGCGCCAGCAAACTGCTGCGTACGGACCTCGACAAGCTGTAACTGTCACGTCTAGCTGACACAGGCCGGGGAAACCCGGCCTTTTTCATGGCCGTTCAAGACGATGCACAGCCCTCGCGCGACGCCTGGACCGCTAAACTGCCAACTAGTTCACAAAGCGCAGCGCAGTATCCGCCCATGACCGAAATTCGCGAGCTAACCGTTCTCTTTGCCGACTTGCGCGGCAGTACGGGGCTCTACGAAACGCTCGGCAATGCGCAGGCCTCCGCCCTGGTGACGCAAACGGTGGCGCAGGTCGCGCGCGCCGTCGACGACTGCGCCGGCAAGGTCATCAAGACGCTTGGCGACGGGCTCATGGCGGTCTTCCCCTCCCCGCGCGACGGCGTCAAGGCCGCGGTGCGCATGCGCGAGCTGCTCGAGCGCGCGGCTTCGCGCAAGCGCTCGTCGGCCAATCTGCGCGGGCTGCGCATCCAGGTGGCGCTCGCGCGCGGCGAAGTCGTCGAGGTCAACGGCGACTGCTTCGGCGACGCCGTCAACGTCGCCGCCCGGCTGCTCGACCATGCCGGCGACAACGAAACGCTGATCACGGCCGAGGTGCTCGCGGGCCTGCCGAGCCAGCAGAAGTCGCGCTTTCGCAGCCTGGACCTGATCGGCGTGCGCGGCCGTGCCGAGCCCGTGCATGTCTATGTGCTCGACCAGAACAGCGGCGGCGACGTAGCCACGCAGTTCGGCGAAGTCGTGCAGAACGTGGTGCCGGATGGCATCCGCCTCGTCTGGCTCGACCTCGATCGCGTCTTCGACATCGACAACATGCCCATCGTGCTGGGCCGCAGCGTGCAGGCGACCTACTGCATCACCGACGGACGCGTCTCGCGTTCGCACGCCCGCATCGAATGGCATGGCGGCAGCTTCCTGCTCACCGACCTCAGCTACAACGGCACCTACGTGCGCTTCGGCCAGGGCAGCGAGATCGTCAGCCTCAAGCGCGGCGGCTGCACGCTGCATGGTGCGGGCTCCATCGGCCTGGGCTCGCCGCCGACCGACGCCGCCGCGCCCGTGGTGCGCTTCGAGGTACTGCACTTCGCCGACACCGAGCCTGGCATCGACTACGCCCGCTCGACGCGCGGATGATGGGCACGGCGATCCTGCTGTGCAACCTCGGCAGCCCGGACGCACCGACGCCCGCGGCGCTGCGGCGCTACCTGGCGCAGTTCCTGGCTGACCCGCGCGTCGTCGAGATCCCGCGCGCCGTCTGGCTGCCGATCCTGCATGGCGTCATCCTGCGCACGCGTCCGGCCAAATCCGCCATCAAGTACCAGCGCGTCTGGACGCATGAGGGCGCGCCGCTCAAGGTCTACACCGAGCGCCAGGCCAAGCTCCTGCAAGGCATGCTCGGCGAGCGCGGCCACCGCGTCACCGTGCGGCATGCCATGCGCTACGGCGCCCCGGACATCGGCGACGAACTCGCGCGCCTGCGCAGCGAAGGCTTCGAGCGCATCCTCGTCCTGCCCGCCTACCCGCAGTACTGCGCCGCAACGACGGCCAGCGTCGCCGACGCCGTGACGGCCTGGATGGGCCGCACGCGCCACCTGCCGACCCTGCGCTTCGCGGCGCCCTATTTCGACGAGCCGGTCTATCTCGAAGCCCTGGCAGACAGCGTGCGCCGCCACTGGAAGTCGCACGGGGAGCCCGAGTTGCTGGTCATGAGCTTTCACGGCATGCCGGCGCGCACGCGCGAGCTCCGCGACCCCTATCACGACCAGTGCCAGGCGACTGCCCTGCAACTGGCCGAGCAGCTGGGCCTGCCGGCCTCGCGCTGGGTCGTTGCCTTCCAGAGCCGCTTCGGCCGCGCGCGCTGGCTCACGCCCTACACCGAGCCGCTGCTCGTCGAGCGCGCACGCGCCGGTCTGCGCCACGCGCAGGTGATCTGCCCCGGCTTCGCGGCCGACTGCCTCGAAACGCTCGACGAAATCGACAATGAAGCCCGCGCGGCCTTTCTGGAGGCCGGCGGACGCGAGTTCTCGTACATTGCGGCTCTGAACGACAGCCCGGCCGGCATGCACGCGCTGCTGGCCGTGGCCGAGCGCCATCTGCAGGGATTCGAGTGAATGAGTGAAGTCAGCGCCATGCGCCTGGACAAATGGCTCTCGGCGGCCCGTTTCTACAAGACCCGCGCCCTGGCCGTGACCGAGATCGAGCGCCATCGCGTGCAGGTGAACGGCCAGGACGTGAAGCCGGCTCGCGACGTCCGTGCAGGCGACCACGTGCGCCTGCGCCAGGGCGTGATCGAGCGGGAAGTCGTCGTGCTCGGGCTGTCGATGGTGCGCGGCCCGGCGCCGCAGGCCCAGGCGCTCTATCGCGAGACCGAAGAAAGCATCGCCGCCCGGGAGCGCGCAGCCGAAGCGCGCCGTCTCGCGCCCGAGCCGGCCGAGGCCATCCGCGACGGCCGGCCCACCAAGCAGGATCGTCGCAAGCTCGCCGACTGGGAGCGCTGGAGCGCCGTCGACGGCTGAGACCCTCGACGCGCCGCGAACCGGGCAAGCTTGCGGGAAAGCCCTGATCCGCATGCGAAAATCAGCCTCTTGAACTCCCCGGCAGGCGCCCCATCTGGGCGCCGTTGCCTTTTTGTCCAGACCATGACGACCGAACAGAACCCTCTTCCCGAAGGTAGCGAGCAGGCCGCGGACCCCGCAGCCGCTGGCACCGAGAACTCGGCGGCCGCGCAGATTGGCGCGCTCGAAGCCCGCCTGGCCGAGATGTCCGACGCCTACCTGCGCGCCAAGGCCGAGGTCGAGAACACCCGCCGCCGCGCCGACGAAGACATCGCCAAGGCCCGCAAGTTCGCCATCGAAGCCTTTGCCGAGGCCCTGCTGCCCGTGGTGGACAGCATGGAGGCGGCCATCGCCAACACCGGCGCCGCGGCCGCCGTCGAGACGCTGATCGAAGGCGTGCACGCGACGCGTCGCCAGCTGTCCAGCGCACTGGAGCGCAACAAGGTGCTCGAGATCAGCCCGCCGGCCGGCGAGCGCTTCGATCCGCACCGCCACCAGGCCATCAGCATGGTGCCGGCCGAGGGCGAGGCCAACACCGTTGTCGCGGTGCTGCAGAAGGGCTATTCCATCAATGAACGCGTCATGCGCCCGGCCCTCGTCACCGTCGTCGCGCCGAAGTAAGCGCGAAGCAATGCACGAATCGTGCCGACCCGCGCTTGAAAGCTGAGCCAGCGTCCGCACATCGAAAACAACGAATCAACGAATCCAGGAGAAGCACATGGGAAAGATCATCGGCATTGACCTCGGCACCACGAACTCGTGCGTGTCGGTCATGGAAGGCAACAACACCCGCGTCATCGAGAACGCCGAAGGCGCGCGTACCACGCCGTCCATCGTTGCCTACCAGGAAGACGGCGAAGTCCTCGTCGGCGCCTCGGCCAAGCGCCAGGCCGTCACGAACCCGCGCAACACGCTGTATGCCGTCAAGCGCCTGATCGGCCGCAAGTTCACCGAGAAGGAAGTGCAGAAGGACATCGACCTGATGCCCTACACGATCTCGGCCGCCGACAACGGCGACGCCTGGGTGGAAGTGCGCGGCAAGAAGCTGGCGCCCCCGCAGGTCAGCGCCGAAGTCCTGCGCAAGATGAAGAAGACGGCCGAGGACTACCTCGGCGAGGAAGTGACCGAAGCCGTGATCACGGTGCCGGCCTACTTCAACGACGCGCAGCGCCAGGCCACCAAGGACGCCGGCCGCATCGCCGGCCTCGACGTCAAGCGCATCATCAACGAGCCCACCGCCGCGGCCCTGGCCTTCGGCCTGGACAAGCACGGCAAGGGCGACCGCAAGATCGCCGTCTATGACCTCGGCGGCGGCACCTTCGACGTGTCCATCATCGAGATCGCCGACGTCGATGGCGAGAAGCAATTCGAAGTGCTGTCGACCAACGGCGACACCTTCCTCGGCGGCGAGGACTTCGACCAGCGCATCATCGACTACATCATCGGCGAGTTCAAAAAGGAACAAGGCGTCGACCTGACCAAGGACGTGCTGGCCCTGCAGCGCCTGAAGGAAGCCGCCGAGAAGGCCAAGATCGAGCTGTCGAACTCCTCGCAGACCGACGTCAACCTGCCCTACATCACGGCTGACGCCACCGGCCCGAAGCACCTCAACGTCAAGCTGACCCGCGCCAAGCTGGAGTCGCTGGTCGACGAGCTGATCGAGCGCACCATCGCCCCCTGCCGCACGGCCATCAAGGACGCCGGCGTGTCGGTCTCGGCCATCGACGACGTGATCCTCGTCGGCGGCATGACCCGCATGCCCAAGGTGCAGGAGAAGGTCAAGGAGTTCTTCGGCAAGGAGCCGCGCAAGGACGTCAACCCTGACGAAGCCGTCGCTGTCGGTGCCGCCATCCAGGGCCAGGTGCTCGGTGGCGAGCGCAAGGACGTGCTGCTGCTCGACGTCACCCCGCTGAGCCTGGGCATCGAAACGCTCGGCGGCGTGATGACCAAGATGATCGCCAAGAACACGACCATCCCGACCAAGTTCGCGCAGACCTTCTCCACCGCCGACGACAACCAGCCGGCCGTGACGATCAAGGTCTTCCAGGGCGAGCGCGAGCTGGCGCAAGGCAACAAGTCGCTGGGCGAGTTCAACCTCGAAGGCATCCCGCCGGCACCGCGCGGCACGCCGCAGATCGAGGTGAGCTTCGACATCGACGCCAACGGCATCCTGCACGTCGGCGCCAAGGACAAGGGCACCGGCAAGGAAAACAAGATCACCATCAAGGCGAACTCGGGCCTCTCCGAAGCCGAGATCGAGAAGATGGTGAAGGACGCCGAGGCCAACGCCGCCGAGGACAAGAAGAAGGTCGAGATCGTGCAGGCCAAGAACCAGGGCGACGCCATGGTCCACAGCGTGCGCAAGTCGCTGAGCGAGCATGGCGACAAGCTCGAGGCCGCCGAGAAGGACAAGATCGAAGCTGCGATCAAGGACCTCGAGGAGTCCATTAAGGGCGACGACAAGGCCGACATCGAAGCCAAGACCGAAGCGCTGATGACCGCGAGCCAGAAGCTCGGCGAGAAGATCTACGCCGACGCCCAGGGCGCGCAAGCGGCCGCCGCCGCCTCGGCTGGCGAAGCCGCATCCGAAGCGCCGAAGGCCCAGGCCAAGCCGGCCGACGACAACGTCGTCGACGCCGAGTTCACGGAAGTAAAGGACACGAAGTAAGCCGCGAGGCCTTCGCTTAGAAACAAGCCGCGTTGCGCCCAAGCCGGGCCGCGCGGCTTGCCCGCTTCCAGTGCCCAGGAACATCAATGGCAAAGCGTGATTACTACGAAGTCCTCGGCGTCGCCAAGAACGCGCCCGAAGACGAAATCAAAAAGGCCTACCGCAAGCTGGCCATGAAGTACCACCCTGACCGCAATCAGGGTGAAGGCGCCAAGGCCGCCGAAGAGCAGTTCAAGGAGGCCAAGGAGGCCTACGAAATGCTCACCGACGCGCAAAAGCGCGCGGCCTACGACCAGTACGGCCATGCCGGCGTCGACCCGAACATGGGTGCCGGCGGCTTCCGTGGTGGCCCGGAAGGCTTTGGCGGCGGTTTTGCCGAGGCCTTCGGCGACATCTTCGGCGACATCTTCGGTGGCGCGGGCGGTGCCGGACGGCGCGCCGGCGGCGGCCAGCAGGTCTACCGCGGCAGCGATCTCTCCTACGCCATGGAGATCTCGCTCGAGGAAGCGGCGCGTGGCAAGGAAACGCAGATCCGCATCCCGTCCTGGGAGAACTGCGACACCTGCAAGGGTTCGGGCGCCAAGCCCGGCACCAGCGCCAAGACCTGCGGCTCGTGCAACGGCTCGGGCACGGTGCACATGCGCCAGGGCTTCTTCAGCATCCAGCAGACCTGCCCGCACTGCCACGGCAGCGGCAAGATCATTCCGGACCCCTGCACGGCCTGCAACGGCCAGGGCAAGGTCAAGCGCACCAAGACGCTCGAGGTCAAGATCCCCGCCGGCATCAACGAGGGCATGCGCATCCGCTCGGCGGGCAATGGCGAGCCCGGTGTGAACGGCGGCCCGGCGGGCGACCTGTACATCGAGATCCGCATCAAGCAGCACACGGTGTTCGAGCGCGATGGCGACGACCTGCACTGCACGATCCCGATCGGCCTGACGACGGCGGCGCTGGGCGGCAACATCGAGGTACCGACGCTCGGCGGCAAGGCCGAGATCGAGCTGCCCGAGGGCACGCAGCACGGCAAGACCTTCCGCCTGCGCGGCAAGGGCATCAAGGGCGTGCGCTCGAGCTATCCGGGCGACTTGTACTGCCACATCGCCGTCGAGACGCCGGTCAAGCTCACCGAGCATCAGAAGAAGCTGCTCAAGGAACTCGACAAGTCGCTGCGCGAAGGCGGCGAGCGCCACTCGCCCAACGCCAAGAGCTGGACCGATCGCGTCAAGGACCTGTTCAAGTAAGGCGCAAGCCTGCTCGCTCAGCTCTTGATCTGGATGCCGTAGCGGGAGAGTTCGACGGAGCTCTCCTTGTGCTCGGTTTCCTTCGTGGAAATCTCCACCCCTTTGGTGCTGATCTCGACCCCGACCACAGAGATGCTCGTCCCGACGGTCGACCTCTCGAGGCCGGTGGTCGACGTCGAAACGCCGGTGGTCGTGGTCTCCGTGCCATAGCTATCGGTGGTGGTGCCGATATTGCTGGTTCGGGCGCCAATCGTGTCGTTCGTTGTGCCGATGAGGTTGATGGCCGAACCGACCACCGAGGTCTGGCTGCCGACCGCCGACTGCGAGGTTCCAATGACGCTCGTCGCGACACCCGTAGCCGAGCAGTCGATGCCCACCAGGCTCCAGCTCTGGCCGACCATGGACGTTTCGGTACCGATCATGCTCGACGACACGCCGATCATTTCCGTCGCCGTGCCGATGAACGAATTTTCCGCGCCGATGAAGCTGGTATCGATGCCGGTAAAGGCAGTCGCACTTCCGGTGAGGGAGGTGTCGACGCCGGTGAAGCTTGAGCTCGCGCCCGTGAATGAGGTCGCAACCCCCGTGAATGACGTGTCGGTACCGGTGAAAGAGGTACTGACGCCGGTCATGCTCAAGTCGACGCCGGTAAAGGTCGTGCTCACGCCGTAGAAATCTGCGGCCACGCCGGTAAAGCTGATGCCGACGCCGGTGTAGCTGATGTCGACGCCCGTGACGGAGGTGCTCGTTCCCTTGACGTCCACGTTCTTGTCATTGCCCACCGCCTCGGACGAATTGCGCTCGGCCGTGGCCTGCATGTCGCGTTCGGCGTGCAGCATCACCCGCTCGGCCCCGCGCGTGTCGTCGAACGTG
>JAFAMW010000009.1 GCA_019232985.1 Roseateles sp.
CGTGCTCGGCACGGCGGCGGCCAACCTCGCCGTGACGCTCGGCGCGTTCGGCGGCATCTATATCGGCGGACGCATCGCGCCGATGCTCGGCGAGTTCCTCGACCGCTCGGCGTTCCGCGCGCGCTTCGAGGACCGCGGCCGCTTCCACCAGTACGTCGCGTCGATCCCGACCTACGTGATCACGAACGAGCACGCGACCTTCATGGGCGTGTCGACGATCCTCGACTCGCAGCTGCGCACCCTGCAGCCCGACCCGGGCGCGTCCATCCTCGGCCAGATCCGGCGCGCGCGCGAGCAGCTGTCGCCGGCCGAGCTGCGCGTCGCCGAGCATGTGCTGGCGCGGCCGCGCGACGTGCTCGGCGAGCCGATCGCCGAGATCGCCCGCGCCGCCCAGGTCAGCCAGCCGACCGTGATCCGCTTCTGCCGCTCGCTCGGCTGCGAGGGCCTGTCGGACTTCAAGCTGCGCCTCGCGTCGGGCCTGACCGGCACGGTGCCCGTCACGCATACCCAGGTGCGGCTCGACGATTCGACGATCGAGCTCGGCGCCAAGGTGCTCGGCAACACCGCGTCGGCGATCCTCGACCTGCGCGGCGCGCTGAACCGCGAGATGACCGAGCGCGCGATCGACATGCTGATCAAGGCCGGTCGCATCGAGTTCTTCGCGCTCGGCCATTACAGCGTCGTCGCGAACGACGCGCAGTACAAGTTCCTGCGCTTCGGCATCTCGTGCGGCGCGCAGACCGACCCGCGCCTGCAGCTGCTCGCCGCGCGCGTGCTCAAGCCCGGCGACGTCGCCGTGCTGATCAGCTCGAGCGGCCGCCTGAGCGAGCTGCTCGAGGTCGCCGAGACCGCGCGCGCGCGCGGCGCCCAGGTCATCGCGATCACGGCGAGCCAGAGCCCGCTCGCGCGCAAGGCCGACGCCGCGCTGATCATCGACCATGTCGAGGACGTGACGACGCACCTGCCGATGGTCAGTCGCATCCTCCACCTGCTCGTGATCGACATCCTCGCCGTCGGCGTGGCGATGCGCAGCGAACCGGCCGACCTGCCCGCCCTCGACGAGCCCGAGCTCGAGGCCGGCGAGCCGCTCGAGGCGCCCGCCGCGAAGCGCGGCGCCGCGCGCGCCGCGCCCGGCATCAGCCTCGCGACGCCGCTCGCGCGCCTGACTTCGCACAGCCGTTGAATCACGTCTTCACCAGCCTCTTCCCACGCGAAAGGACCGCACGATGACGACGCTCGCACCGCTTCCCACCCCGGCCGGCACGCTCACGCGCGACGCAGGCCTGCTGGCGCTCGCCGCGGCCGCGCACCGCGCCCACGCGGCGGCCGCGCCGCTCGCCGTGCTGACGCTGGACCTCGACCATTTCAAGGCCTGGAGCGACGGCGTCGACGCGGCGACGGCGGCCGACGCGATCGCCAAGGTCGGCGCGCTGCTCGCGGCCGAGACCGATGCGAGCGCGAGCCACCTCGGCGGCGACGAGTTCATGCAGATCATGCCGGGCCGCGACCTCGAGCAGGCGCTCGAGACGGCCGAACGCCTGCGCGAATCGATCGCGGCCGCGCTCGCAGCCTACGAGGCGCTGCCGCCGCTGACGGCGACGCTCGGCGTCGCGGCGAGCCCGTCGGACTCGGCCTGGACCGGCGACGCGCTGCTGTCGCTCGCCGACGCGCGCATGACCTTCGCAAAGAAGCGCCTCGCGCCGCACCACAACCTCGCGTTCGCGGGCGCCCTGCCCTCGGACTGGTACACGCGGCTCGACATCGACCCCAACAAGTGGCCGACCGTCTAGGGCTGGCGCCCTAGCCCGTCGGCCATTGGCAGAAATGGAACGAGCGCCCCACGGCGCTCGGGGGGCGTTGATCGAGGCTTAGAACGCGGCAATGCCCGTCTGCGCGCGGCCGAGGATCAGCGCGTGGATGTCGTGCGTGCCCTCGTAGGTGTTGACGACCTCGAGGTTCACGAGGTGGCGCGCGACGCCGAACTCGTCGGAGATGCCGTTGCCGCCCATCATGTCGCGCGCCATGCGCGCGATGTCGAGCGATTTGCCGCAGCTGTTGCGCTTCATGATCGAGGTGATCTCGACGGCGGCCGTGCCCTCGTCCTTCATGCGGCCCAGGCGCAGGCAGCCCTGCAGGCCCAGCGTGATCTCGGTCTGCATGTCGGCGAGCTTCTTCTGGATCAGCTGGTTGGCCGCGAGCGGCCGGCCGAACTGCTTGCGGTCGAGCGTGTACTGGCGCGCGCGGTGCCAGCAGTCCTCGGCCGCGCCCAGGGCACCCCAGGCGATGCCGTAGCGCGCGCTGTTCAGGCAGGTGAACGGGCCCTTGAGGCCGCGCACCTCGGGGAAGGCGTTCTCCTCGGGGCAGAAGACCTCGTCCATGACGATCTCGCCGGTGATCGACGCGCGCAGGCCGACCTTGCCGTGGATCGCCGGCGCCGTCAGGCCCTTCCAGCCCTTTTCGAGCACGAAGCCGCGTATTTGCCCAGGCCCGTTGCCGCCGTCCTCCTTGGCCCAGACGACGAACACGTCGGCGATCGGGCTGTTCGTGATCCACATCTTCGCGCCCGACAGCAGGTAGCCGCCGTCGACCTTCTTCGCGCGCGTGATCATCGAGCCCGGGTCCGAGCCGTGGTTGGGCTCGGTCAGGCCGAAGCAGCCGATCCACTCGCCCGAGGCCAGCTTGGGCAGGTATTTGCGCTTGGTCGCCTCGTTCGCGAACTCGTTGATCGGCACCATCACGAGCGAGCTCTGCACGCTCATCATCGAGCGGTAGCCCGAGTCGACGCGCTCGACCTCGCGCGCGACCAGGCCGTAGCACACGTAGTTGAGGCCGGCGCCGCCGTAGGCCTCGGGGATGGTCGCGCCGAGCAGGCCGAGCTCGCCCATCTCGCGGAAGATCGCCGGGTCGGTCTGCTCCTTGCGGAAGGCCTCGAGCACGCGCGGCGCGAGCCGCTCCTGGCAGTAGGCGTGGGCCGCGTCGCGCACCGCGCGTTCGTCTTCGGTCAGCTGCTGGTCGAGCCGCAGCGGGTCATCCCATTGAAACATTCGCTTGTCTCCAACTTACGGCACCACGGCCGTTACCTCGATCTCAACCAGGGCCCGGTCCTCGACCAGGGCAGCCACCTGGACCGCCGTCATGGCAATCCCGAATTCTCGGCCCAGGACCTCGCGGTAGGCCATGCCGATTTCTTTGGCCCTCATCACATATTCGCGTTTGTCGAGCAGATACCAGGTCATGCGCACGATGTGCTCGGGCGTCGCGCCGGCCTCGGCGAGCACCGCGCGCACGTTCTCGAGCGCCTGGTGGACCTGGGCGACGAGGTCGTCGCTGTCGAAGCGGCAATCGGCGTTCCAGCCGATCTGGCCCGCGACGAAGACCTGGCGGCCGCTGCCCGTGGACACCGCGGCGACGCCGTTCGCGTAGCCGCGCGGCGCGGCCCAGCCCGGCGGTTGAAGGATTTGCTTGTGGCTCATGGCGTCATAAAGCTTTCCAAGGCGGCGCGCAGGTCGGCCGGCAGGGGTTCGGGGCGGTGGGTCGCGAGCGAGGTGCACACGAGCACCTGCTCGAAGCGCGCGCGTTCGCTGCCGTCGGCGCCGAGATAGCGTACATCGAGGGTCAGCGAGGTCCGCCCGAGCCGCTTGACCGCGAGGCGCTGCACGAGCGTCTCGCCGCAGCGGCTGACCGCGAGGAACTCGCTCGCGATCGCGCGCGACGGCAGGCCGAGGCGGCGCTCGGTGATGAAGGCGGCGAAATCGATGCCCAGGCCCTGCCCGAACCAGTCCTCGAGCAAGGCGTTGAGCATCTCGAAGTAGCGCGGGTAGAACACGATGCCCGCCGGGTCGCAATCGCCGAAGCGCACGAGCCGGCGGCGCTCGAAGGTCCTGTATGCGGTCGTCATGCGCGCAGCCGGAAACGTTGCAGCTTGCCGGTCTCGGTGCGCGGCAGGCTCGCGCGGAACTCGATCGCGCGCGGGTATTTGTAGGGTGCGACCGTGCGCTTGACGAAGTCCTGCAGCTCGGCGGCGAGCGCCTCGCCGCCCGCGAAGCCCTCGCGCAGCACGACGAAGGCCTTGACGATCTGGCCGCGCTCGGCGTCGGGCACGCCGATCACCGCGCATTCGGCGACGCCCGGGTGGGCGAGCAGCGCGGTCTCGACCTCGGGGCCCGCGATGTTGTAGCCGCCCGAGATGATCATGTCGTCGGTACGCGCCGCGTAGATGAAATAGCCGTCGGCGTCGACGCGGTAGGCGTCGCCGGTCAGGTTCCAGCCGTTCACGACGTATTGCGCCTGGCGCGCGTCGTTCAGGTAGCGACAGCCGGTCGGGCCCTTGACCGCGAGGCGGCCGACCTCGCCGGGCGGCAGGACGCGGCCGTCGTCGCCCAGCACGCAGGCGCGGTAGCCCGGCACGGGCCGGCCGGTCGCGCCGGGCCGGGCCGTCGCCTCGTCGTGGCTGATGAAGATATGCAGCATCTCGGTCGCGCCGATGCCGTCGATCAGCTCGAGGCCGCTCGCGCGCTTCCAGAGCGCGCGCGTCGCGGCCGGCAGCGCCTCGCCCGCGCTCACGCATTTGCGCAGGCCGGGCACCGGCTGGTCGGCGAGCAGCGGCGCCATCGCGCGGTAGGAGGTCGGCGCCGTGAACAGCACGGTCGCGCGGTGCCGCGCGATCGCGGGCAGCAGGACCTCGGGTGCGGTCTTTTCGAGCAGCACGGTGCTCGCGCCGACGCTCATGGGGAACAACAGCAGGCCGCCGAGGCCGAAGGTGAACGCGAGCGGCGGGCTGCCGATGAACACGTCGTCGCGCGTCGGCTTCAGGCAATGGACCGGCCAGCAACGGCAGATCGCGAGCAGGTCGCGGTGGTTGTGCAGCGTGCCCTTGGGCTGGCCCGTCGTCCCCGAGGTGAAGGCGATCAGGGCGCAGTCCTCGGCGGCGGTGTCGAGCGTCGCGAAGTCGGCGGGCTTCGCGGCCGCGCGCGCCTCGAGCCGGTCGGCAGCGTCGCCGCCCCAGCAGCAGACCTCGCGCAAGGTCGGGCCTTGCGCGCGAGCCAATTCGAGCTCGTCGACCAGCCGCGCGTCGCACAGCGCGTGGCTGATCTCGGCCTTCGCGACGATCTGGCCGAGTTCTTTTGCGCGCAGCAGCGGCATCGTCGCGACGCAGATGCCGCCGGCCTTGATCACGGCGAACCAGCAGGCCGCGAGCATCGCATTGTTCGGAGCGCGCAAGAGCACGCGGTTGCCGGGCACGAGGCCCAGGTCCTCGACCAGCACCCGTGCGATGCGGTTTGCCTCGGCCTGCAGGCGCGCGTAGCTCCAGGTCTCGGTCTCGCCGTGGATGCAGGGCCGATCACCGTCGCCGGCTGCGACGCGCGCGTCGAGCAGCGCGGCCGCGGCGTTCAGGCGCGCGGGGAACTGCAGCTCGGGCAGCTCGAAGATCAGCTCGGGCCATTGCTCGCGCGGCGGCAGGCCGGCTTGCGCGAAGCGGTCGACATGGGCGGTGGGCGTCGTCATTTGAGCAGCTCCCGGCCGATGATCAGCTGCTGCACCTCGCTCGCGCCCTCGTAGATGCGCAGCGCGCGGACCTCGCGGTACAGCGATTCGACGATCTCGCCGCGCCGCACGCCGCGGCCGCCGAACATCTGCACGGCCGCGTCGACGACGCGCTGCGCGCCCTCGGTCGCGACGAGCTTGGCCATCGCGGCCTCCTTCGTGACGCTGCGCCCCTGGTCGCGCGCCCAGGCCGCGCGGTAGACCAGCAGCGCGGCGCTGTCGACCTCGCAGGCCATGTCGGCGAGCTTGGCCTGGGCGAGCGGCAGGTTCGCGAGCGTCGCGCCGAACATCGCGCGCGACTTCGCGTGGGCGAGCGCCTCGGCCTGGGCGCGCCGCGCAAAGCCGAGCGCGGCCGCCGCGACCGAGGTGCGGAACACGTCGAGCGTGCGCATCGCGAGCTTGAAGCCCTCGCCCGCGGCGCCGAGCCGCTGCGCGGCCGGCACGCGGCAGTCCGTGAAGCGCAGGCGCGCGAGCGGGTGCGGCGCGATCACGTCGATGCGTTCGGCGATCTCGAAGCCCGGCGTGCCCGCGTCGACAAGAAAGGCGCTGAGGCCGCGCGCACCCGGCGCCTCGCCGGTGCGCGCGAACACCACATAGAAGTCGGCGATGCCGCCGTTCGAGATCCAGGTCTTCGCGCCGTTCAGCACGTAGTCGTCACCGTCGGCGACGGCCGCGCAGCGCATCGCCGCGACGTCGGAGCCGGCCTCGGGCTCGGACAGCGCGAACGCGGCGAGCCAGTCGCCGGCAGCAACCCGCGGCAGGTAGCGCTCGCGCTGCGCGGCCGTGCCGGCGAGCGAGATCGCGCCCGAGCCGAGGCCCTGCATCGCGAACGCGAAGTCGGCGAGGCCGTCGAAGCGCGCGAGCGTCTCGCGCAAGATGCAGATCGCGCGCGTGTCGATGCCCGCGCCCTGGTCGACCGCGTGGCGCAGCCAGCCGCCCGCGCCGAGTTCGCGCACGAGCGCGCGGCAGCTCGCGTCGACGTCGGCGTGGTCGACGTGGGCCAGGTGGGCCTCGCACCAGCCCTCGAGGCCGGCCGAGAGCGTGCGGTGGCGGTCCTCGAAGAAGGGCCAGCCCAGGTGTTCGTGCTGTGCTGCCATCAGTCCCCCTCGAACACCGGCTTCTGCTTCGCGACGAACGCGTGGTAGGCGCGGTGGAAGTCCTGCGTCATCATGCAGATCGCCTGGGCCTGGGCCTCGCTCTCGATCGCCTCGTCGACGCCCATCGCCCATTCCTGGTGGAGCATCTTCTTGGTCATCGCGTGCGCGAAGCCGGGGCCCGCGGCGATCTCGGCGGCCCAGGCGAGCGTCGCCTCGAGCAGCGCCTCGGGCGCCGCGAGGCGGTTCAAAAAGCCCCAGGCGAGCGCCTCGTCGCCGGGCAGGCTGCGGCCCGTGTAGAGCAGCTCGCTCGCACGGCCCTGGCCGACGATGCGCGGCAGCAGCGCGCAGGCGCCCATGTCGCAGCCGGCGAGGCCGACGCGCGTGAACAGGAACGCGGTCTTGCTGCGCGCGGTGCCGACGCGCAGGTCCGCGGCCATCGCCATGATCGCGCCGGCGCCCGCGCACACGCCGTCGATCGCCGCGAACACCGGCTGCGGGCACGCGCGCATCGCCTTGACGAGGTCGCCGGTCATGCGCGTGAACGCGAGCAGGTCGGGCATGGCCATCTGAGTGAGCGGGCCGATGATCTCGTGGACGTCCCCGCCCGAGCAGAAGTTGTCGCCGGCGCCGTGGATCACGATCGCGCGGACCGCGTCGCCCGCGTAGGCGAGTTCGCGGAACAGGTCGCGCAGCTCGGCGTAGGCCTCGAAGGTCAGCGGGTTCTTGCGTTCGGGGCGGTTCAGCATGACCAAGCCGACGCGGCCGGCGAGGCGCCAGCCGAAATGGCGCGGCGCGTAGGCGTCGAGAGCGACGCGGTTGCCCGCGGCGAGGTGCGAGTTCATCGGGGCTTCTCCTGGTTCAGATGCGTCTTGAGCCGCGCGAGCAGCGCGTAGACCTGGTGCTTGTCCTCGGCGCTCCAGCCCGCGAGCAGCTCGACGACCCATTGCTCGTGGGTCGCAGCCATTTTGCGGAACGCGCGGCGGCCGGCCGGCGTCAGCTGCACGGTCGTCGAGCGGCGGTCGCTCGGATGCGCGTGGCGCGCGACGAGGCCCTCGGCCTCGAGCTGGTCGGTCACGCCGGTCACGTTGCCGCCGGTGACCATCAGGCGCTCGGACAGCTCGCGCATCGTCAGGCCGCCCTCGCTGCGCTCGAGCTGGGCGAGCAGGTCGAAGCGCGGCAGCGTCGTGCCGAACTCGCGGCGCAGGCGCTCGCGGATCCGGCCCTCGACGCGCGTCGTGCACGCGAGCAGGCGCAGCCAGAGCTTGAGCGCCTGGTGATCCTGATCCAGCACGCGCGACTCGATGTCGGCGCTCATGCTGTCTCTCCACCGCAGACCGCGATCGCCTGGCCGTTGACGCCCGCGCTGTCGCGCCGGACGAGCCAGGCCACCGTCGCGGCGACCTCCTCGGGCGCGATCAAACGGCCCTGCGGGTTGCCCGCCGCGAGGCTCGCGCGCGCCTGCTCGGGCGTGCGGCCGGTCTTCGCCACGATGTTCGCGACGGCGTCGGCGACGATCTCGGTGTCGGTATAGCCGGGGCACACCGCGTTGACGGTGACGCCGCTCGTCGCGAGCTCCTGGGCGAGCGCGCGCGTGAGCCCGAGCACGCCATGCTTGGCTGCGCAGTAGGCCGCGACATAGGCGTAGCCCTTGAGCGCGGCCGTGCTCGCGACGTTGACGACGCGGCCGAAGCCGCGCTCGACCATGCCGGGCACGACGGCCTGGGTGCACAGGAAGGTGCCCGTCAGGTTCACGTCGAGCATCGAGCGCCAGTGGTCGAGGTCCATGCGCTTGAACGCGCGGCTCTCGACCTGGCCCGCGTTGTTGACGAGCAGGTCGAGCGCGCCGACGCGCGCGAACGCGGCCGCGACGCTCGCCGCGTCGGCGATGTCGACGACCGCGGTGTCGACGCCCGCGCCGCCCGCGTGCCTGGCGATCGCGACCGCCTGCGCGCGCAGTCGCGCCTCGCGCCGCCCGAGCAGCACGACGCTCGCGCCGTCGGCCGCGAGCCGCGCGGCGACGGCCGCGCCGATGCCGCTGCCCGCGCCGGTCACGGCCGCGCGCAGGCCCTGCAGAGGTTTGTTGCCGGCGTTCATACGAGTCCTTCGCGTTCGGCCGCCGCGCGCGGCTGGGACTGCGCGCGCCGGCGCTCGAACTCGCGCTCGAGCTGAGGCTTGCCCGACAGGTACTGGCGCGGCCATTCCACGCCGGTGAAGCCGATGCGCGCGGCCTCGGTCAGCGTCCAGGCCGGGTTCGCGAGATGCGGCCGCGCGACCGCGCACAAGTCGGCGCGCCCGGCCGCGATGATGCTGTTGGCGTGGTCGGCCTCGCTGATCGCGCCGACCGCCATGGTCGCGATGCCGACCTCGTTGCGCACGCGCTCGGCGAACGGCGTCTGCCACATGCGGCCGTAGACGGGCTTCTCGAGCTTGCTGACCTGGCCCGAGGACACGTCGATCAGGTCGGCGCCCGCGGCCTTGAAGCGGCGCGCGATCTCGACCGCGTCGTCGGGCGTCGTGCCGCCGTCGACCCAGTCGTGCGCCGAGATCCGCACCGACAGCGGCCGCCCGGCCGGCCAAACCGCGCGCAGCGCGGCGAAGACCTCGAGCGGGTAGCGCAGGCGGTTCTCGAGCGGGCCGCCGTACTCGTCGTCGCGCCGGTTCGTCAGCGGCGAGATAAAGCTCGACAGCAGGTAGCCGTGCGCGCAATGCAGCTCGAGCCAGTCGAAGCCGGCCGCGGCCGCGCGCCGCGCCGCGGCGACGAAGTCGGCCTTGACGCGGTCCATGTCGGCGCGCGTCATCGCGCGCGCGACCTGGCTGCGCCCGGCCAGGTATTGCTGCGCGCTCGCGGCGACGAGCGGCCAGTCCTGGCCCGCCGGCAGCGGCTCGTCGATGCCGTCCCAGGCCACGCGCGTCGCGCCCTTCGCGCCCGCGTGGCCGAGCTGCATCGCGATCTTCGCCGTGCTGTGCTGGTGGACGAAATCGACGATGCGGCGCCAGCCGGCCGCCTGGGCGTCGTTCCACAGGCCCGGGCAGGCCGGCGTGATGCGCGCGTCGGCGCTCACGCAGGTCATCTCGGCGAACACCAGGCCCGCGCCGCCGGTCGCACGCGCACCGAGGTGGGCGAGGTGCCAGTCGCCGGGCACGCCGTCGACGCAGGAGTACTGCGCCATCGGCGAGACGACGACGCGGTTCTTGAGCAGCAGCGCGCCGACGCGCAGCGGCGTGAACATCGGCGGCACGGCCTGGGCGAGGCCGCTCTTCTCGGCCAGCCATTGCTCGAAGCCGCGCACATAGGCCGGGTCGCGCTCGCGCAGGTTCTCGTGCGAGATGCGCTGCGAGCGCGTGAGCAGCGAGTAAGCGAACTGCTCGGGCGCGAGGCGCGCGTGGCGCGCGACGTTCTCGAACCATTCGGTCGAGTTGCGCGCGGCGTTCTGGATGCGCAGCACGTCGATCGAGCGCGCGGCCTCGTAGCGCTGCAAGGCCTCGCCCAGATCGGCGGCGCGGTCGGCCGGGCCGATCTCGGCCGCGAGCGCGATCGCGTCCTCGAGCGCGAGCTTGGTGCCCGAGCCGATCGAGAAATGCGCGGTATGCGCGGCGTCGCCCATCAGCACGACCGGCGTGCCGTCGGCGCGGCGGTGCACCCAATGCTGGCAGACCACGCGCGGGAAGCGCAGCCATTGCGCCGAGCCGCGCAGGTGCGCGGCGTTGGACACGAGCTTCGCGCCGTCGAGCACGCCCGCGAACAGGCGCTCGCAGAACGCGATGCCGTCTTCCTTGCTCATGCGCTCGAGGCCCGCGGCCTGCCAGACCGACTCGGGCGTCTCGACGATAAAGGTCGACGCGAGGCCCTGCTCGGCCGCGTCGAAGCGGTAGGCGTGGGCCTGGAACCAGCCCCATTCGGTCTTCTGGAAGTCGAAGGTGAACGCGTCGAAGCGTTTGCTCGTGCCGAGCCACACGAAGCGGCAATGGCGCAGGTCGACGTCGGGCGCGTAGCTCGCCGCGTATTTCTCGCGCACGCGGCTGTTCAGGCCGTCGGCTGCGACGATCAGATCGGCTTCTATGCCCTCGTCGTCACCGACTTCGGCGCCGAAGCGCAGGTCGACGCCGAGCTCGCGGCAGCGCGCCTGGAGGATCGCGAGCAGCTTCATGCGGCCGATGCCGCAAAAGCCATGACCGCCCGAGCGCATGCGGCGGCCCTCGAAGTGCACGTCGATGTCGTCCCAGTGGTTGAACGCGTCGAGGATCTGCGCGGCCGTGGCCGGGTCGGCCGCGCGCAGCGCGGCGAGCGTCTGGTCCGAGAACACCACCCCCCAGCCAAAAGTGCTGTCGGCCGCGTTGCGCTCGAGCACCGTGACCTCGTGGCCCTGCTTGCGCATCAGCAGCGCGAAATAAAGCCCGGCCGGGCCGCCGCCGATGCAGGTGATGCGCATGGCCTGTCTCCTCCGTGTCGGGCAAACTTTAGGCATCGATAGTTTAGATGTCAAGTAAATGGGCGAAAAAGGGCACGCCCCGCAGGACGCGCCCGCCCCTCGCTCTTTCACTCGCGGCGACGCTCAGGCCGCGACGAGCTCGCGCGCGACCGGCGCGTAGCGCTCGAAGTGCATCGAGTACTGCGCGCGGCCCGACGACAGCGCGCGCAGCGCGCCGATATAGCCGAACATGCGCGCGAGCGGCACCTCGGCCTCGACCGCGAGTGCGAGGCCGCGTGCGTCGCGCTGGTTCTGCGCGAGCACCTGGCCGCGGCGGCGGTGCAGGTCGCCGATCACGTCGCCGAGGTAGTCGGCCGGCGTGATCACCTCGACGGCCATCACGGGCTCGAGCAGCTCGGTGCCGGCCTCGGCGAGCGCCTGTTTGAGCGCATGCGCGGCCGCGAGTTCGAACGCAAGCGCCGACGAGTCGCGCTCGTGGAACGCGCCGTCGAGCAGCACGGCCTCGAAGTCGACGAGCGGCCAGCCCTCGGGTCCGCCGGCCTGCGCCGCGCGGCGCAGGCCCTGCTCGACCGCAGGCACGAACTCGCGCGGGATCGCGCCGCCGGCGATGCGGCTTTCGAAGCGCAGGCCCTCGCCGCGCGGCAGCGGGCGCAGGCTTAAGTAAACCTCGGCGAACTGGCCGGGACCGCCGCTCTGCTTCTTGTGCTGGTAGCGGACCTCGACCGCGCGCGCGAGCGTCGTGCGGTACGCCACCTGCGGACGGCCCGCGCTGAGCGCGACGCCGGTGCGCTGGCGCAGCTTCTCGAGGCTGACCTCGAGCTGCAGCTCGCCCATGCCGGACAGGATCATCTGGCCGCTCTCGGCGTCCTGCGTGAGCTTCAGGCTCGGGTCCTCGCGCAGCAGCGCCTGCAGGCCCTTCGCGACGGCCGGCAGATCCGCCCGCTCCCTGGCCTCCACCGCGAGGTGGATCACGGGCTCGGGCGTCGCGATGGTCTCGAGCCTCACGGGCGCGGCCGGGTCGGCCAGGGTCTGGCCGGTCAGCACGTCCTTGAGCCCGACGACGGCGGCGATATCGCCGGCCTCGAGGGCCTCGCGCTCGACGCGCTGGTCCGCGTGGATCTCGTACAGGCGCGACACGCGCTCGGTCTTGCCGGTCGCGGTGTTGAGCACGACATCGCCGCGGTTCAGGCGGCCGCGGTACACGCGCACGAAGGTCAGCGTGCCGTGCTCGTCGGCGACGAGCTTGAACGCGAGCGCCGCGAACGGGCCTTCGCCGCGCAGACCGTCGGCATCCGTGATGTCGTGCGGCGCGGGCAGGTAGTCGACGACCGCGTCGAGCAGCGGCTCGACGCCGCGGTTCTTGAACGCCGAACCCGCGAGCGCGGGCACGAGCGCGCCGGCCAGCGTCGCACGGCGCAGCGCCGCGCGCAGCAGGGCCTCGCCGGGCTCGGTGCCGTCGAGATAGGCGCTCAGCACGGCCTCGTCGTGGTCGGCCAGCGCTTCGATCAGCTTCGCGCGCCATAGCGCGGCCGGGCCTTGCAGCTCGGCCGGGATGGCCAGGACCTGCGGCGGCTCGCGCGCGTCGTCGTGCGCCCAGACGAGCGCGCGCTGCGCGATCAGGTCGACCACGCCGCGGAACCCGGCTTCGGCGCCGATCGGCAGCTGCACGGGCACGGCGCGCGCGCCGAGGCGCTCGTCGATCATCGCGACGACGCGCAGGAAGTCGGCGCCCGCGCGGTCGAGCTTGTTGATGAAGGCGACGCGCGGCACGCGGTACTCGTCGGCGAGGCGCCAGTTGGTCTCGCTCTGCGGCTCGACGCCGGCGACGCCGTCGAACACGACGACCGCACCGTCGAGCACGCGCAGGCTGCGCCGCACCTCGATGTTGAAGTCGATGTGTCCGGGCGTGTCGATCAGGTTGATCTGCGTGGCAGCGCCGTCGCGGCGCCAGTGCACGGTCGTCGCGGCGCTGTTGATCGTGATGCCGCGCGCGCGTTCCTGCGGGTCGAAGTCCATCTGCGTCGTGCCGTCGTGCACTTCGCCGATGCGGTGGCTTTCGCCGCTATAGAACAGGATGCGTTCGGTCGTCGTCGTCTTGCCGGCGTCGACATGGGCGATCACGCCGATATTGCGCAGGGCGCGCGTGGCGTTGGAGCGAGGGGGCTTGCTGGTCTTCGAGTTCATGGTGAGGATCCTTGTCTGGCGACGCCAGGCAGGACCACCCACCCGGCGTCAGGAGCCGTGCCGAATGCCGCCGGAGCGGTGAACCCTTGGAATGGACGGGCGCACGCAAGCATCGCTCCGGCGCTGCGGAATCGTGGCGATGAGCTTGTCGTAGGTACGCATGTGCGCAATGATCGTCGAGCACCCCAGATGGGCACAAGCGCGCGGATCGCAAGAGACCGTTGACGAAATCGGTTCAGTTGGAAATAACCGACACCACGCGCCGACGCCCGCTGCTAAGGTGCGCGCCGATTCGAGAGGACGCCATCCATGAAGAGGCTCTGGGACATCTCGCCGCTGGTGAGCCCCGACGCACCGATATTCCCCGGCGACGAGCCCTATGCGCTGCGCTGGACCGCGCAGCTCGCGCCCGACTGCCCGGTGAATCTCAGCGCGATCACGATGTCGCCGCATGTCGGGGCGCACGCGGACGCGCCGCTGCATTACGGCAATGCGCAGGCCGCGATCGCCGGCGTCGGCCTCGACGCCTACCTCGGCCCCTGCCGCGTAATCCACGCGCTCGCGTGCGGGCCGCTGATCCGCGTCGAGCACCTCGCGCACGCGGCCGCCGGCCTGCCGGCGCGCGTGCTCGTGCGCACCTGCCGCCACGCCGATACGCAGTGGAACCCCGACTTCACGGCCTACGCGCCCGAGACCGTTGAGTGGCTCGCCGCCCGGGGCGTGCAGCTGATCGGCCTGGACACGCCCTCGGTCGACCCGGCGACGAGCAAGTCGCTCGACAGCCACCAGCGCCTGCTGCGCCTGAACCTGCGCGTGCTCGAGAACCTCGTGCTCGACGAGGTCCCCGAGGGCGACTACGAGCTGATCGCCCTGCCCCTGAAACTCGCCGGCGCCTGCGCGTCGCCGGTCCGCGCCGTGCTGCGCGAGCTGTAAAGCCCGTCATGATGAACCGCCACGACTTCGAAGCCCTCGACGCGCAGGACCCGCTGCGCCCCCTGAAGAAGCAGTTCGTGCTGCCGCCCGGCATGGTCTACCTCGACGGCAACTCGCTCGGCGCCCAGCCCTTCGAGACGGCCGAGCGCGTGCGCGCGGTCGTCGAGGACGAGTGGGGCGCAGGCCTGATCAAGAGCTGGAACGACGCGGGCTGGATCTCGCTGCCCCAGCGCGTCGGCGACAAGATCGCGCGGCTGATCGGCGCCAGGCCCGGCGAAGTGATCGTCGCCGACTCGACCTCGCTGAACATGTACAAGGTGCTGTCCGCGGCGCTCGCCGAGGTGCAGGGCCGCGACGCCGCGCGCCGCGTGGTCGTCTCCGAGCGCAGCAACTTCCCGACCGACCTCTATATCGCGCAAAGCGTCGCGCGCCAGCATGGCTGCGAGCTGCGGCTCGTCGAAGCGCCCGGGCAGATCCCGGCCGCGCTCGACGCGACGACGGCCGTGCTGATGCTGACCGAGGTCAACTACCGCACCGGCGCGCGCCACGACATGCGCGCGCTTACGGCCGCGGCCCACGCGGCCGGCGCGCTCGCGGTCTGGGACCTGTGCCATTCGGCCGGCGCGATCGAGGTCGACCTGCACGGCGCCGACGCCGACTTCGCGGTCGGCTGCGGCTACAAATATCTGAACGGCGGCCCCGGCGCGCCGGCCTTCGTCTGGGCCCACCCGCGCCACGCCGAACGCTTCGAGCAGCCCCTGTCGGGCTGGCTCGGCCACGCGGCGCCGTTCGACTTCACGCCCGACTACCGGCCCGCCGCCGGCGTATCCCGTTATATCTGCGGCACGCCGGCGATCCTCGCGACGGCCGCGCTCGAATGCGGCGTCGACACCCTGCTCGCGGCCGAGAAGCTCGGCGGCATGCCGGCGCTGCGCGCAAAGTCGCTCGCGCTGACCGAGCGCTTCGCGGCGCTCGCCGAGTCGCGCTGCGGCCGTTTCGGCGTGCGCGTCGTGTCGCCGCGCGAGGCCGAGCGGCGCGGCAGCCAGGTCTGCCTCGCGCTCGACGCGCCGCTGCAGGAAGCCGGCTACGCGGTGATCCAGGCCCTGATCGCGCGCGGCGTGATCGGCGACTTCCGCAGGGGCGACCCCGAGCGTCTCGACGCCGTGCCGCATATCCTGCGCTTCGGCTTCACGCCGCTGTACATCGGCTTCAGCGAAGTCTGGGACGCCGTCGAGCAGCTGCACCAGGTGCTCGCGAGCGAGGAGTGGCGCGCGCCGCGCTTCGCGCGCAAGGGGCCCGTGACATGAGCGAAAGCGCCGGCGAAAAAATCGTCGCGGAAGAAAAGGCTCAACTGGACTTCTCGAAGGACATGAGCTACGGCGACTACCTGCACCTCGACGCCATCCTCGGCGCCCAGCACCCGCTCTCGCCCGAGCACAACGAGATGCTGTTCATTGTCCAGCACCAGACCTCCGAGCTCTGGATGAAGCTGATGCTGCACGAGCTCCAGGCCGCGATCGCGAACGTCGCGGCCGACCGCCTGCCCGAGGCGTTCAAGATGCTCGCGCGCGTGTCGCGCATCATGGAGCAGCTCGTCCACGCCTGGGACGTGCTCGCGACGATGACGCCGCCCGAGTACACGGCGATCCGCCCTTACCTCGCGAACAGCAGCGGCTTCCAGAGCGCGCAGTACCGGCGCATCGAGTTCCTGCTCGGCAACAAGAACGCGGCGATGCTCAAGCCCCACGCGCACCGCCCCGACCTGCTCGCCGAGGTCGAGGCGGCGCTGCGCGCGCCGAGCCTTTACGACGAGGCGCTGCGCCTGCTCGCGCGGCGCGGCGTCACCGTGCCTGCCCACGCGCTCGAGCGCGACTGGACCCAGGCGCGCGCGCCCGACGACGGCGTCAAGGCTGCCTGGCTCGAGGTCTACCGCGAGCCGAACCGGCATTGGGACCTGTACCAGATGGGCGAGGAGCTCGTCGACCTCGATGACGCGTTCCGGCTCTGGCGCTTCCGGCACGTGACGACGGTCGAGCGCGTGATCGGCTTCAAGCGCGGCACCGGCGGCACCGGCGGCGTCAGCTATCTGCGCAAGATGCTCGACGTCGTGCTGTTCCCCGAGCTCTGGGCGCTGCGCACCGAGCTTTAAAATCGCGGCTTCGCGCTACCGCGCCCGCCGCTCCGCTCAAGAGGCCCCGCCACCATGGACATCGCCACCAATCCCCACCGCCTGCGCATCGACCAGCTGCGCGACGCCCTCAAGGCGTCCGGCGCGCACGGCGTGCTCGTGCCCTCGGCCGACCCGCACCTGTCCGAGTACCTGCCGGGCCGCTGGCAGGGCCGCGAATGGTTCAGCGGCTTCACGGGCTCGATGGGCACGCTCGTCGTGACGCTCAAGGAGGCCGTGCTGTTCGCCGACAGCCGCTATTGGTCGCAGGCCGAGCGCGAGCTCGCGGGCAGCGGCATCGAGCTGTTCAAGATCCCGACCGGCGCGGCGACCCACCATATCGACTGGATCGCGAGCCACCTCGCGCGCGGCGAGACGCTCGCGGTCGACGGCCAGGTGCTCGGCCTCGCCCAGGCTCAAGCGCTGCAGGCCGCGCTCGAGCGTGCCGGCATCGCGCTGCAAAGCCACGCCGACCCGCTGCTCGCGGCCTGGGACGGTCGCCCGGCCCTGCCGGCCGCGGCCGTCTACGAACACCTGCCGCCCGAGGCCGTCGTGACGCGCGCGGCCAAGCTCGCCCAGGTTCGTGCGGCGATGGCCGCGGTCGGCGCGAGCCATCATTTCGTGTCCACCGTCGACGACATCGGCTGGCTGCTGAACCTGCGCGGCGCCGACGTCGACTACAACCCGGTCTTCCTCGCCCACGTGCTGCTCGACGCGCGCGGCGCGACGCTGTTCGTCGGCGCCGGCAAGGTCGACGCGGCGCTCGCCGCGCGGCTCGCGGCCGATGGCGTCGCCGTCGCGCCTTACGCCGACGCGGCCAAGGCGCTCGGCGCGCTGCCGGCCGACGCTGTGCTGCTGCTCGACCCGCGGCGCGTGACGCTGGGCCTGCGCGAGGCCGTGCCGATGGCGGTGCGCGTCGTCGAGCGCATCAACCCGAGCACGCTCGCGAAGAGCCGCAAGACGGCGGCCGAGGCCGAGTTCGTGCGCGAGGCGATGGCCGAGGACGGCGCCGCGATGTGCGAGTTCTACGCACGCTTCGAGGCCGCGCTCGCGCGCGGCGAGAAGCTCTCGGAGCTGACCGTCGACGCCTGGCTCAGCGCCGAGCGCGCCAAGCGCAGCGGCTTCAAGGGCCTGTCGTTCCCGACGATCGCGGGCTTCAACGCGAACGGCGCGATGCCGCATTACCGCGCGAGCGAAGATTCGTTCGCGTGGATCGCTGGCGACGGCCTGCTGCTGATCGACTCGGGCGCCCAGTACCTGGGCGGCACGACCGACATCACGCGGGTCTGGCCGATCGGCCAGGTCTCGGCCGCGCAGAAGCGCGACTACACGCTCGTGCTCAAGGGCATGATCGGCCTGTCGGTCGCGGTGTTCCCGCGCGGCACGCTGAGCCCGATGCTCGACGCGTTCGCGCGCCTGCCGCTGTGGCAGCAGGGCCTCGACTACGGCCACGGCACGGGCCATGGCGTCGGCTACTTCATGAACGTGCACGAAGGCCCGCAAAGCATCTCCAAGGCCGTGCCCGACGCGAACATGGCGATGGAGCCCGGCATGATCACCTCGAACGAGCCGGGCCTGTACCGGCCCGGCCAATGGGGCGTTCGCATCGAGAACCTCGTGCTCAACGTGCCGAAGACGACGGCCGAGAACGATCAGTTCGGCGAGATGCTCGCGTTCGAGACGCTCACGCTGTGCCCGATCGACACGCGCTGCATCGATCGTGCGCTGCTGCGTGCGGACGAGGTCGAGTGGCTCAACGCGTATCACGCGGTCGTGCGCGAGCGCCTCGCGCCGCGCGTGGCGGGTGCCGCGCTGGCGTGGCTCAACGAGCGGACTGAAGCGCTGGTTTGAGCCTTTGCTGGGCGGGTGCGGAGCCCGTACTGCGAAGACCGAGCGAGACTGCGGCGACGGGTGTGCCTGGCGGCCCCTACGCCCTCGCCCCTCGCTGCGGGGGGGCCCCTGCGGTGCTCCCGGCGCGGGGCCGGCGCCATTCACTTCGCGCAGCGAAGTTCAAACGGCGCCTAAGTCAGATGTTGATGCGCGCTGCGCGCCGCTGCGCTCCTCGGCTCGGGCCAAGGTGCCGTCAGGCACACCCGTCGCCGCAGTCGGGACACAGTGGCTGACTGAAACGATCCTGGCAGGGATCTTGAGCTCGACCGTGCCAGCCCGGGTCTCCCAGGTGCGGTCGCGGTAGCCGTTGCGGCTGTTGGTGCGCTCGGCGCTCTTCTCGTCATAGCCGGCGCCGCAGCGCCCCTCGACATCGATCTCCATGAGCCGCTGTGCCATGAACTGCACCATCTGGCGCAGCACGTCGACATCGGCTCCCTTCTCGGCGAGTTCGGCCAGTGCGATAGTTGAGGTGGTCATCGTGGGTTCTCCTAGACAGGATTGGTGGGTCGCACCCTCAACCTTATCCGGGTTATTCACGATGGCCACCCTGCGCAGGGCCGTCCCGCCTCAAAGACTTACACCACCTCCTGGGACATCACCGCGAATCGAGCAATCCTCGCCGCGAAGGATGAAACGCCGTATCGGCAAGGTATGAGCAGCTCGCTGATCTACGGATCTACATCACAATGGCTCGATCCGGCCATCTGCAGTCAATCACGACGTCGGGTTCTGGGCGTCAGGCCTGGCCCCGGTGACACGCCGGTTCAGTATCCCTGGAACAGAAAGTCCAGTGCTCCCGTAACTCGGTGCTGCTCGCTAGCGAGCGAGGTCAGGTGCTCTTTGAGCAAGCGACGTGGAACGGCTGCCATCTTTGGGGTTTCGAGTAGACAGTTCAGGCCTTCGATTTCGAAGACTGGGCATAGTTGGGCCGGTAGCTTCTCCACGACAAAGCGGTCCAAGCGCCGCAGGGGAATGACAAC
>JAFAMW010000044.1 GCA_019232985.1 Roseateles sp.
GCGACCGCGTGACGATCGACTTCGAAGGCAAGATCGACGGCGAGCCGTTCGAGGGCGGCAAGGCCGCCGACTTCCAGTTCCTGGTCGGCGAAGGCCAGATGCTGGAGCAGTTCGACCAGGCCGTGCGCGGCATGAAGGTCGGCGAATCCAAGACCTTCCCGCTGCAGTTCCCGGCCGACTACCACGGCAAGGAAGTCGAGTCGCGCCTGAAGAAGCTGTCCCGCACCGTCAAGGCCGACGGGTTCCGGCCGGGCAAGGTCCCGATGTCGGTCGTCGCCCAGCGCTATGGCTACTCGGTCCAGTACGAGGTGATGAACGACAAGCTCGGGGCCGCGTTCAGCGCCGCGGCCAACGAGGCCCGCCTGCGCGTCGCCGGCGCGCCCCGCATCGCCCAGAAGGACCAGTCGCCCGAAGGCGCGATGGCCTTCGACGCCACGTTCGAGGTCTATCCCGAGGTGGTCATCGGCGACCTCTCGCAGGCCGAGGTCGAGAAGGTCACCACCGAGGTGGACGAAGCCGCCGTCGACAAGACCGTCGACATCCTGCGCAAGCAGCGCCGCACCTTCGCCCAGCGCCCCGCCACCGAAGGCGCCGAGGCCGGCGACCGCGTGACGATCGACTTCGAAGGCAAGATCGACGGCGAGCCCTTCGACGGCGGCCGCGCCGAGGGCTTCCAGTTCCTGATCGGCGAAGGGCAGATGCTCGAGCAGTTCGACGCCGCCGTGCGCGGCATGAAGGCCGGCGACAGCAAGACCTTCCCGCTCGCGTTCCCGGCCGACTACCACGGCAAGGACGTGGCCGGCAAGGAAGCCGACTTCCTCGTCACGGTCAAGAAGATCGAAGCCCAGCACCTGCCCGAGGTGAACGAAGCGTTCGCGAAGGGCCTGGGCATCAAGGAAGCCACGGTCGAGGCGCTGCGCGCCGACATCAAGAAGAACCTCGAGCGCGAGGTCAAGTTCCGCGTGCTGGCCCGCAACAAGGCGGCCGTGATGGACGCGCTGGTCGGCGCGGCCGATCTCGACGTGCCGAACGCGCTCGTCGACGGCGAGGTCGAGCGCCTCGTCGAGGGCGCGCGCGAAGACCTGAAGAAGCGCGGCATGAAGGACGCCGACAAGGCGCCGATCCCGGCCGAGATCTTCAAGCCGCAGGCCGAGAAGCGCGTGCGCCTGGGCCTCGTCGTCGCCGAGCTCGTGCGCGCGAACAACCTCCAGGCCAAGCCCGAGCAGCTGCAGGCCCATATCGAAGAGCTGTCGCAGAGCTACGAGAAGCCGGCCGAAGTGATGCGCTGGTACATGAGCGACCGCCAGCGCATGGCCGAGGTCGAGGCGGTGGTCATCGAGAACAACGTCACCGATTTCGTGCTGGCCAAGGCGCAGGTGTCGGACAAGCAACTGCCGTTCGACGAGCTGATGGCCGCGAACTGATAAGCTGCCCGCATTGAGGGGCGTCGCGCCTTTGCGGGCCGGCGCCCTTTGCATTTGGCGCAGGCGTCCCCATCTGGGTAGCCTGCCGAACGATCAGAGGAGCCTCATGAGCGCGCTGGAAACCAACAACCTGGGCCTGGTGCCCATGGTCATCGAACAATCGGGCCGCGGCGAGCGCGCCTACGACATCTATAGCCGACTGCTGCGCGAGCGCATCGTGTTCCTGGTCGGCCCCGTCAACGACGCGGTCGCGAACCTCGTCGTCGCGCAGATGCTGTTCCTCGAGAGCGAGAACCCCGACAAGGACATCTTCCTGTACATCAACTCGCCGGGCGGCAGCGTGTCGGCGGGCATGTCGATCTTCGACACCATGCAATTCATCAAGCCCGAGGTCTCGACGCTGTGCATGGGCATGGCCGCGAGCATGGGCGCGTTCCTGCTGTCGGCGGGCGCCAAGGGCAAGCGCTACGCGCTGCCGAACAGCAAGATCATGATCCACCAGCCGCTCGGCGGCGCCCAGGGCCAGGCGACCGACATCGAGATCCACGCGCGCGAGATCCTCAAGACGCGCGACGCGCTGAACCGCATCCTCGCCGAGCGCACGGGCCAGCCGCTCGAGAAGATCCAGGCGGACACCGAGCGCGACTACTTCATGTCGGCCGACGACGCGGCGGCCTATGGCCTCGTCGACCAGGTGCTGGCCAAGCGCCCCTGAGCGTTGCAAAGGCGCCGCAGGGCGCCCCGGCGTAACAGCCGGCCGATCGTGGGCCAATTCCACAATGGCTCCGATCGGCACATGAACTATCATCATCAACAGACCCCACCGTCTGTCCAGTCGAAGCAGATCCATGGCCGAGAAAAAAGGCAACTCCAGCGAAAAAGTCCTCTACTGCTCGTTCTGCGGCAAGAGCCAGCACGAGGTCAAGAAGCTGATCGCGGGTCCGTCGGTGTTCATCTGCGACGAGTGCATCGAGCTGTGCAACGACATCATCCGCGACGACGTCCCGGCCGAGGCGCCGAGCGCGCGCGCGGCCAAGTCCGACCTGCCGGTGCCGAGCGAGATCAAGTCCAGCCTTGACCAGTACGTGATCGGCCAGGACGTCGCCAAGCGCACGCTCGCCGTGGCCGTCTACAACCACTACAAGCGCCTGCGCCACATGGGCGCGTCGAAGGACGGCGTCGAGCTGTCCAAGAGCAACATCCTGCTGATCGGCCCGACCGGCTCGGGCAAGACCCTGCTCGCCCAGACGCTCGCGCGCCTGCTCAACGTGCCGTTCGTGATCGCCGACGCAACGACGCTCACGGAAGCCGGCTACGTCGGCGAGGACGTCGAGAACATCATCCAGAAGCTGCTGCAGAACTGCAACTACGACGTCGAGCGCGCCCAGCGCGGCATCGTCTACATCGACGAGATCGACAAGATCAGCCGCAAGGCCGACAACCCCTCGATCACGCGCGACGTGTCGGGCGAGGGTGTCCAGCAGGCGCTGCTCAAGCTGATCGAAGGCACGATGGCGAGCGTGCCGCCGCAGGGCGGCCGCAAGCACCCGAACCAGGATTTCCTGCAGATCGACACGACCAACATCCTGTTCATCTGCGGCGGCGCGTTCGACGGCCTCGAAAAGGTCATCCAGAACCGCTCCGAGAAGTCGGGCATCGGCTTCGGCGCGACCGTGCGCAGCAAGTCCGAGAAGCGCGCGGCCGAGATCTTCCGCGAGTGCGAGCCCGAGGACATCATCAAGTTCGGCCTGATCCCCGAGCTCGTCGGCCGCCTGCCGGTCGTCGCGACGCTCGGCGAGCTCGCCGAGGACGCGCTCGTGCAGATCCTGACCGAGCCCAAGAACGCGCTCGTCAAGCAGTACCAGCAGCTGTTCGCGATGGACGGCGTCGAGCTCGAGCTGCGCCCGACGGCGCTCGGCGCGATCGCGCGCAAGGCGCTCGCACGCAAGACCGGCGCGCGCGGCCTGCGCTCGATCATGGAGCAGGCGCTGATCGACACGATGTTCGAGCTGCCCGGTCTGGACGGCGTCGCCAAGGTCGTCGTCGACGAGCACAACATCGAGGAAAACGCCAAGCCCCTGCTGGTCTATCGCGAACAGGCCAAGGCCAGCGCCTGAAGCCCGCGCGGCGTGCTTCAATGCGCGCAGCAGGGCGAACCCATCCGCTGCGCCCGTCTTGCATTTCCCCGCTCAGGCCCTAGATGGACCTGAGAAAGAGAGGTAACTCTATGTCCGGACATCCGCTCCTGCCCGCCGAACCGATCACCCTGCCGCTGCTGCCGCTGCGCGACGTGGTCGTGTTCCCGCACATGGTGATCCCGCTGTTCGTCGGCCGTCCGAAGTCCATCAAGGCGCTCGAAGCCGCGATGGACGCGGGCCGCCAGATCATGCTCGTCGCGCAAAAGGCCGCGGGCAAGGACGAACCCAAGGCCGACGACATGTTCGAGGTCGGCTGCGTGTCGAGCATCCTGCAGATGCTCAAGCTGCCCGACGGCACCGTGAAGGTGCTCGTCGAGGGCCTGCAGCGCGCGCGCACGAACACCATCACCGAGACGACCGAACATTTCGTCGCCGAGGTCGTGCCGATCCCGCCCGAGACCGACACCAAGCCCGAGGTCGAGGCGCTGCGCCGCGCCGTCACGCAGCAGTTCGACCAGTACGTCAAGCTCAACAAGAAGATCCCGCCCGAGATCCTGACCTCGATCGGCGGCATCGACGAGGCCGGCCGCCTCGCCGACACGATCAGCGCCCACCTGCCGCTCAAGCTCGACGCCAAGCAGTCGGTGCTCGACCTGTCCGACGTGGCCAAGCGCCTCGAGAAGCTGCTCGACCTGCTCGAGCACGAGGTCGACATCCTCCAGGTCGAAAAGCGCATCCGCGGCCGCGTCAAGCGCCAGATGGAAAAGAGCCAGCGCGAGTACTACCTGAACGAGCAGGTCAAGGCGATCCAGAAGGAACTCGGCGACGGCGAAGAAGGCGCCGATCTGGAGGAACTCGAGAAGAAGATCCGCGCCGCGCGCATGCCCAAGGAAGCGCGCAAGAAGGCCGACGGCGAGCTCAAGAAGCTCAAGCTGATGTCGCCGATGTCGGCCGAAGCGACGGTCGTGCGCAACTACATCGACACCCTGGTCGGCCTGCCCTGGAGCAAGAAGACCAAGATCAAGCACGACCTCGGCAACGCCGAGGAGGTGCTCAACGAGGACCACTACGGCCTCGAGAAGGTCAAGGACCGCATCCTCGAGTACCTCGCGGTGCAGCAGCGCGTCGACAAGGTCAAGGCGCCGATCCTGTGCCTGGTCGGCCCCCCGGGGGTCGGCAAGACTTCGCTCGGCCAGTCGGTCGCTCGCGCGACGGGCCGCAAGTTCGTCCGCATGGCGCTCGGCGGCGTGCGCGACGAGGCCGAGATCCGCGGCCATCGCCGCACCTATATCGGCTCGATGCCGGGCAAGGTGCTGCAGTCGCTGAGCAAGGTCGGCACGCGCAACCCGCTGTTCCTGCTCGACGAGATCGACAAGCTCGGCATGGACTTCCGCGGCGACCCGTCGTCGGCCCTGCTCGAGGTGCTCGACCCCGAGCAGAACCACACCTTCAGCGACCATTACATCGAGGTCGACTTCGACCTGTCCGACGTGATGTTCGTCGCGACGAGCAACTCGCTGAACATCCCGCCGGCGCTGCTCGACCGCATGGAAGTGATCCGCCTGTCGGGCTACACCGAGGACGAGAAGGTCAACATCGCCCAGCGCTATCTCTTGCCCAAGCAGTGCAAGAACAACGGCGTCAAGGACGACGAGATGGAACTCACCGAGGGCGGCATCCGCGGCATCATCCGTTACTACACGCGTGAAGCCGGCGTGCGTTCGCTCGAGCGCGAGGTCTCCAAGGTCTGCCGCAAGGTCGTCAAGGGCATGGCGCTCAAGAAGTACGACGGCAAGGTCGTCGTGACCGAGGACAACCTCAACGACTTCCTCGGCGTGCGCAAGTTCGACTTCGGCCGTGCCGAGAAGAAGAACCAGGTCGGCCAGGTCGTCGGCCTCGCGTGGACCGAGGTCGGCGGCGACCTGCTGACGATCGAGGCGACGGCGATGCCGGGCAAGGGCAACATCATCCGCACGGGCTCGCTCGGCGACGTGATGAAGGAGTCGGTCGAGGCCGCGCGCACGGTCGTGCGCTCGCGCGCGCGCCAGCTCGGCATCAAGGACGAGCTGTTCGAGAAGCGCGACGTCCACGTCCACGTGCCCGACGGCGCGACGCCCAAGGACGGCCCGAGCGCGGGCGCGGCGATGACGACGGCCTTCGTGTCGGCGCTGACCGGCATCCCGGTGCGCGCCGACGTCGCGATGACCGGCGAGATCACGCTGCGCGGCGAGGTCACGGCGATCGGCGGTCTCAAGGAGAAGCTGCTCGCCGCGCACCGCGGCGGCATCAAGACCGTGATGATCCCCGAGGAGAACGTCAAGGACCTGCAGGACATCCCCGAGAACGTCAAGAACCAGCTCGAGATCATTCCCGTGCGCTGGATCGAACGCGTGCTCGAGGTCGCGCTCGAGTCGATGCCGCAGGCGCTGCCCGAGGAAGAGGCTGCGGCCGCGCCTCAGGCCGAAGCCGCGGCAGCCGCACCGGCGGCGACGCATTGAGCGAGTCGCGCAGATTTCTTGTCGGAGCCCCTGAAATCGGTATACAATCTTTGTCTTTCAGCGAGTGACCAAAGCGTGGCAACACGGTGAGGTTGTTGGTTGAGAGATACGCGGGAATAGCTCAGTTGGTAGAGCGCAACCTTGCCAAGGTTGAGGTCGCGAGTTCGAGCCTCGTTTCCCGCTCCAGATTCCTTTGAAGGGAAGCTCAGGCTTCCCTTTCCTTTCCCCGGCTCACCAAAGCCGGGTGAGGGTTGGAGGCAGCTCCAGGGCGCGATAGCAAAGCGGTTATGCCCCGGATTGCAAATCCGGTCAGTCCGGTTCGACTCCGGATCGCGCCTCCAGAAGTTTGATGCGGGAATAGCTCAGTTGGTAGAGCGCAACCTTGCCAAGGTTGAGGTCGCGAGTTCGAGCCTCGTTTCCCGCTCCAACAAGAATCCGCAAGGGTTCGGCCGGGTCGCACCGGTGCATGGCTCGCAAGAGGCATGCGAAATGCGGGAATAGCTCAGTTGGTAGAGCGCAACCTTGCCAAGGTTGAGGTCGCGAGTTCGAGCCTCGTTTCCCGCTCCATATTCCAAAGGGAAGTCCGCACGGACTTCCCTTTTTTGCTTTGGGCCGCGCCCGATAATGCGGCGGCCGCCCGGGTGGTGAAATTGGTAGACGCAGCGGACTTAAAATCCGCGGCCTCGTGAGGGGCGTACGGGTTCGAGTCCCGTCCTGGGCACCACGGCGACCGCAATGGCGCGGCTAAGGCAGCGCGAGCGCCGCGGCCTCGACCTCGGTCCAGCCGAGCGCCTGGCGGACGAAGCGCGTGAGCGCGGCCGGGTCGCCGGTGGTCTGCAGGCGCAGCGAGCCCGTGGTCTCGGCCGGCGCGGGCTTCCAGAGCCGCTGCACCTGCTGCGCGACCGCGCCTTCGATATTGAGCAAGCGCACCTCGGGCCCCAGCGCGGCCTGCAGCAGGTCCTGCACGAGCGGGTAATGCGTGCAGCCCATCAGCACCGTGTCGACGCCGGCCGCGCGCAGCGGCGCGCAGACCGTCTCGACGAGCGCGACGAGCGCGGGCGCGTGCAGGTCGCCGCGCTCGATCAGGTCGACGAGGCCCGGGCAGGGCTGGCCGACGATGGTCGCGCCGCCCGCGTGGCGCTCGAGCAGCGCGCGGTAGCGGGCGCTGCGCAAGGTCGCCGGCGTCGCGAGCACGCCGACACGCCCATTGCGGCTCGCGAGCACGGCCGGCTTGACGCCGGGCTCGACGCCGACGATGGGCCAGTCGGGCCAGCGCGCGCGCAGCGCCTCGATCGCATGGGCCGTCGCCGTATTGCACGCGACGACGAGCAGGGCCGCGCCCGCCTCGCGCAGGTGCGCGGCGACGCGCAGGCTGCGCGCGACGATCTGGGCCGGGGGTTTCTCGCCGTAGGGCGCGTAGGCCGTGTCGGCGACGTAGAGCAGGGGGGCTTGGGGCAGTTGGCGGCGCAGCTCGCGCAGCACGGTCAGGCCGCCGACGCCCGAATCGAAAACGCCGATTTCGAACATAAGAAACCTCAGTCTAGCCGCGCCGGGCTACCCAGGCGCCCGGACTTGTGTTTAAAATCGAACGATCGTGCTTTTTTGCTGCGCCGCAGCGCCTGGCACCCCATAGAATCCACTTAACGTTTACGTCAATCAGCCTGGAGACATCGATGAAGGTTCTGGTCCCTGTCAAACGCGTCGTCGACTACAACGTCAAGGTGCGCGTCAAGAGCGACGGCACGGGCGTGGACATCGCCAACGTCAAGATGAGCATGAACCCCTTCGACGAAATCGCCGTCGAAGAAGCGGTGCGCCTGAAGGAGAAGGGCGTCGTGACCGAAGTCATCGCGGTGTCCTGCGGCGTCGCGCAATGCCAGGAAACGCTGCGCACGGCGATGGCGATCGGCGCGGACCGCGCGATCCTCGTCGAGACCGACGCGGAGCTGCAGCCGCTCGCCGTCGCCAAGCTGCTCAAGGCCCTCGTCGACAAGGAGCAACCGCAGCTCGTGATCCTCGGCAAGCAGGCGATCGACGACGACTGCAACCAGACCGGCCAGATGCTGGCGGCGCTGACGGGCCTGCCGCAGGGCACCTTCGCGTCCAAGGTCGAAGTGGTCGACGGCAAGGCGAACGTCACGCGCGAAGTCGACGGTGGCCTCGAGACGGTCTCGCTGACGCTGCCGGCCGTGGTCACGACCGACCTGCGCCTGAACGAGCCGCGCTACGTGACGCTGCCCAACATCATGAAAGCCAAGAAGAAGCCGCTCGAGACGGTCAAGCCGGCCGACCTCGGCGTCGACGTGGCGCCGCGCGTCAAGACGCTCAAGGTCGAGGAGCCGCCCAAGCGCAGCGCCGGCATCAAGGTGCCCGATGTCGCCGCGCTCGTCGACAAGCTCAAGAACGTGGCCAAGGTCATCTGACCGCCCAGAACGAAAAGATTTGGAGATCCAGAGATGACCGCTCTCGCTAATGTCCTTGTTGTGGCCGAACACGACAACGCCTCGATCAAGGCCGCCACGCTCAACACCGTGACCGCCGCGGCCGCCTGCGGCGCCGACGTGCACGTGCTCGTCGCCGGCCATAACGCTGCTGCCGCCGCCGCGGCCGCCGCGCAGATCGCCGGCGTCGCCAAGGTGCTGCACGCCGACGCCGCCGCGCTCGCCGACGGCCTCGCCGAAAACCTCGCCGCCCAGGTCGTTGCCCTGGCCGGCGGCTACAGCCACATCCTGTTCCCGGCCACGGCCTCGGGCAAGAACACCGCGCCGCGCGTCGCCGCGCTGCTCGACGTGGCCCAGCTGTCGGACATCACCAAGGTGATCGGCGCCGACACCTTCGAGCGCCCGATCTACGCGGGCAACGCGATCGCGACGGTGCAGTCGCTTGATGCCAAGAAGGTCGTGACCGTGCGCACGACCGGCTTCGACGCTGCCGCTGCCACGGGCGGCTCGGCTGCCGTCGAGACCGTCGCCGCCGCTGCCGATTCGGGCAAGAGCGCGTTCGTCGGCCGCGAGGTCACGAAGAGCGACCGCCCGGAGCTGACCGCCGCGAAGATCATCGTCTCGGGCGGCCGCGCGCTCGGCTCGAACGAAAAGTTCATGGAAGTGCTGACGCCGCTGGCCGACAAGCTCGGCGCAGCCCTGGGCGCCTCGCGCGCGGCCGTCGACGCCGGCTACGCGCCGAACGACTGGCAGGTCGGCCAGACCGGCAAGATCGTCGCGCCGCAGCTCTACGTGGCCTGCGGCATTTCGGGCGCGATCCAGCACCTCGCCGGCATGAAGGACTCCAAGGTCATCGTCGCGATCAACAAGGACCCCGAGGCGCCGATCTTCTCGGTCGCCGACTTCGGCCTCGAGGCCGACCTGTTCACGGCCGTGCCCGAGCTCGTCAAGAGCCTCTGAACCCACCCGCATCCTGGAAGAAGGCGCCCCGACTGCCCGTCGCGGCGCCTTTTTTTCCGCCCGATATTCAAAACTCCCGGAGTGAGACCATGACCTATCGTGCCCCCGTCAAGGACATGCTGTTCGACATGCAGCACCTGGCCGGCCTCGAGCGCCTGACCCAGGCCATCCCCGCGTTCGCCGACTTCGGCGTCGATACGGCCGCGGCCGTGCTCGAGGAATGCGCGAAGCTCAACGAAGACGTGATCGCGCCGCTCAACGTCGAGGGCGACCGGAACCCCTCGTGGTTCAAGGACGGCGTCGTGACGACGACGCCGGGCTTCAAGCAGGCCTTCCGCCAGTTCGTCGAAGGCGGCTGGCAGGGCCTGCAGCACCCCGAGAACTTCGGCGGCCAGGGCCTGCCGAAGACGATCGGCGCGGCCTGCAGCGAGGTCGTCAACGGCGCGAACCTGAGCTTCGCGCTGTGCTCGATCCTGACCGACGGCGCGATCGAGGCGCTGCTGACGGCCGGCTCGGTCGAGCAGCGCGCGCTCTACCTGCCCAAGCTCATCGACGGCACCTGGACCGGCACGATGAACCTGACCGAGCCGCAGGCCGGCTCGGACCTGGCCCTCGTGCGCACGCGCGCCGAGCCCCAGGGCGACGGCTCGTACAAGATCTTCGGCACGAAGATCTTCATCACCTACGGCGAGCACGACATGGCCGAGAACATCGTCCACCTCGTGCTCGCGCGCGTCGCGGGCGCGCCCGAGGGCGTCAAGGGCATCAGCCTGTTCCTCGTGCCCAAGTTCATGATCAACGAGGACGGCTCGAACGGCGCGCGCAACGACGCGCACTGCGTGTCGATCGAGCACAAGCTCGGCATCAAGGCGAGCCCGACGGCGGTGCTCCAGTTCGGCGACAACGGCGGCGCCATCGGTTATCTCGTCGGCGAAGAGAACCGCGGCCTCGAGTACATGTTCATCATGATGAACTCGGCGCGCTACGCGGTCGGCCTGCAGGGTATCGGCCAGGCCGAGCGCGCGTACCAGAAGGCCGTCGAGTACGCGCGCGAGCGCGTCCAGTCGCGCCCGGTCGACGGCTCGGTCAAGGCCAGCGCGACGCTGATCCACCACCCCGACATCCGCCGCATGCTGATGACGATGCGCGCGCTGACCGAAGGCAGTCGCGCGATGGCGATCAACGCCGCGGCCGCCTACGACGTCGCGCACCACCACGCCGACGCCGAGACGCGCGCCCAGGCCCGGGCCTTCTACGAATTCATGGTGCCCCTCGTCAAGGGCTACAGCACCGAGATGAGCCTCGAGGTCACGAGCCACGGCGTGCAGGTCCACGGCGGCATGGGCTTTATCGAGGAGACCGGCGCCGCACAGTACTACCGCGACTGCCGTATCCTGACGATCTACGAAGGCACGACGGCGATCCAGGCGAACGACCTTGTCGGCCGCAAGACCGCGCGCGACGGCGGCGCGCTCGCGCACGCCGTGGCCGCGCAGGTCGCGCAGACCGAGGCCGAGCTCGCGGGCCGCGGCAGCGCGGCCGCGCAGAGCGTCGCGCGCCAGCTCGGCGTCGCACGCGCCGACTTCCTGCTCGCGGTCGACTACATCGCCGCGACGGCCAAGGCCGATCCGAACGCCGCGTACGCGGGCTCGGTGCCCTACCTGATGCTCGCCGGCAACCTCGTCGCGGGCTGGCAGCTCGGCCGCTCGCTGATCGCGGCCGAGGACGCGCTCGCCGCCGGCGGCGACGCGCCGTTCATGACGGCCAAGGTCACGACCGCGCGCTTCTACGCCGAGCACATCCTGCCGCGCTGCGCCGCGCTGCGCGCCGCGATCGTCGACGGCGCCGCGAGCGTCAACGAACTCGCCATGGACCTGTACTGAGCATTCCCGAGAACGCCAAGAACATGCGCAAACTTCCTGCCGTCCTGCAGCGCCTGCCGCTGCCCATCATCGCGTCGCCGATGTTCATCGTCAGCACGCCCAAGCTCGTGATCGAGCAGTGCAAGGCCGGCGTCGTCGGCTCGATGCCGGCGCTCAACGCGCGCCCGGCCGAGCAGCTCGACGACTGGCTCGCCGAGATCACCGAGACGCTCGCTGCCTACGACAAGGCGAATCCCGGCAAGCCCGCCGCGCCGTTCGCGATCAACCAGATCGTCCACAAGAGCAACGACCGGCTCGAGCACGACATGGCGCTGTGCGCGAAGTACAAGGTGCCGATCGTGATCACGAGCCTCGGCGCGCGCGAGGACGTCAACGCGGCCGTGCACGCGTGGGGCGGCGTCGTGCTGCACGACATCATCAACAACTTCTTCGCGCGCAAGGCGATCGAGAAGGGCGCCGACGGCCTGATCGCCGTCGCGACGGGGGCGGGCGGCCACGCCGGCGTGAAGAACCCGCTCGCGCTGATCCAGGAGATCCGCGATTGGTTCGACGGCCCGCTCGCGCTGTCGGGCGCGATCGCGACCGGCGACGCGGTGCTCGCCGCGCAGGCGATGGGCGCCGACTTCGCCTACGTCGGCTCGGCCTTCATCGCGACCGAAGAGGCGCGCGCGGCCGACGACTACAAGAAGATGATCGTCGCCAGCAATAGCGACGACATCGTCTACACCAACCTGTTCACCGGCGTGCACGGCAACTACCTGCGCGGCTCGATCGTCGCCGCCGGCCTCGACCCGGAGCACCTGCCCGAGAGCGACCCGAGCAAGATGAACTTCGGCGGCAGCGCTGCGGCCAAGGCCTGGAAGGACATCTGGGGCTGCGGCCAGGGCATCGGCGCGGTCAAGGAGGTCGTGCCGACGCATGTGCTCGTCGAGCGCCTGGTGCGCGAGTATGCGGCGGCGCGCGCGCGCCTCGCGCTGAGCTGAACGGCCTAGGGCATCAAGGCAAAGGGCCGGCATTGCCGGCCCTTTTGCTTTGCGCGGTGCTCAGTAGCGCCGCGGCGACCCGGCGACGCGGAAGGTCTGGACCATGCCCGCGAGCTGCAGCGCATGCTCGCGCAGGCTCTCGGCCGCGGCGGCCGACTCCTCGACGAGCGCGGCGTTCTGCTGCGTCATCTGGTCGAGCTGGGTCACCGACTGGCCGATCTGGCCGATGTCCGCGCCCTGCTTGGTCGCGGCCGTGCTGATCTCGCCGATGATGTCGCGCACGCGCTGGACGCTCGCGACGATCTCGCCCATCGTCGCACCGGCCGACTCGACGAGCCGGGCGCCGACCTCGACGCGCTCGACCGAGCTGCCGATCAGGGTCTTGATCTCCTTGGCCGCCTCGGCCGAGCGCTGCGCGAGCGAGCGCACTTCCGACGCGACGACGGCGAAGCCGCGGCCCTGTTCGCCGGCGCGCGCGGCTTCCACCGCGGCATTGAGCGCGAGGATGTTGGTCTGGAACGCGATGCCGTCGATCGTGCCGATGATGTCGGCGATCCTGCGCGAGCTCGCGCTGATCTCGCCCATCGTGCTGACGACCTGGCCGACGACCTCGCCGCCGCGCGTCGCGACGTCGCAGGCCGAGCTCGCGAGCTCGTTCGCGTGGCGCGCCGACTCCGAGCTGTGGCTGACGGCCTGGGTCAGCTGGTCCATCGCGCTCGCGGTCTGCTGCAGGCTGCTCGCGGTCTGCTCGGTGCGCTGGCTCAGGTCGGCGTTGCCGGTCGCGATCTCGCCGCTCGCGGTCGCGACCGAGTCGCTGATCTGCTGGATGTTCTGCACGAGGCCCGCGAGCTTGCCCTGCATGCCGGCGAGCTCGCCGACCAGGGCCTGGACCTCGTCGCGGCTCGTGAGCCGCGGCGGCGTGCTTGTCAGGTCGCCCTCGGCGACGCGGCCCGCGAGCTCGGAGGCGGCCTGCAGCGGCGCGACGATCGAGCGCGAGATCAGCCACGCGAGCAGGGCGCTCAGGCCCACGCCGAGCAGGATGCTCAGCGTCAGCAGCGTGCGCCCGGCGCTCGCGCTCGCGTCGGCCGCGTCGCGCGCCTTGAGCACGGTGTCGCGCTCGAACTGGGCGTAGTCGTCGACGGCCTTGGCGTAAGCCGCCGCGGCCGGCTGGAGGTCGCGCTGCGCGTCGGCGGCCGACACCGGCGTGCCGCCCTCGCGCTGCTTGACGAGCGTGTCGCGCGCCTTGCGGAACGCCTCGCCGGCGACGTCGATCTGCTGGTACAGCGCCTGGCCGGCCTCGGTGTCCGACAGCGCTTCGAGGCGCTTGCGCACCTCGGTCGAGCGCGCCGACGTGCCTTTGCGGATCTCGTTGATGTGCTTCGCGTAGTCGGCGTTGTCGACGACGAGCAGGGTCTCGGCGCGCTCGGCGCTGATCACGACGATCGCGTGCAGTTCGCGCGCGAGCAGGGCGCGCTCGGCCGACGCGCCGCCGAGCTCGTCGGCGATGGTGCGCAGCTGCGCGAGCCGCCACATGCCGAGGCCCACGGCCAGCGACATCAGCAGCAGGACCAGGGCGAAGCCGAGGGCCAGGCGGGGCGCGAGGCGCAGGCGGTCGAGCAGAGAACTCATGGCGGGTGGGGCAGGGTGGAACTTGCCCGGATTCTGTCGCCAAGCCGTGGCAAGCGCGCGGCGGCACCCTGCCGGGCGCTTGCGGCTTGGTGGAAATACAACTGCGCCGCGGCAATCCGTCACGGCCGCGGTGCGGCCTGCCTCAATGCGGCACAGGCTCCAGCGCGCAGTCGCAACCCTGTCCCGCCGCGATCCAGCGCTTCAACAGCGGCCGCAGCGGCGCCGGCGCGCCGCGCAGCGCGCCGCAGACATAACGCGTTTCATCGGATGACCAGCGCAGCATCCGGCAGGCGCCGCGGGCCTTCAGGCTCAGCAGCATGCCGACCGGGCAGGGCTCGGCCGCGCAGCACAGGCCGCAGCCGTTGCAGGCGGCGCCGAAGGCCGGCTTGGGCGGCGCGTCGGCGCGCAGGTGGATCACACGCGGGGCCGCCACGGCGCGCCTACATCTTGACGCCGAGCTCGCGCAGGCGTTCCTGCAGGTAGGCGTCGGCCGTGTAGCGGTCCGAGAGCACGACCTCGGGGCGCGGGTGCAGGAACAGCGGCAGCGACACGCGGCTGCGCTTCGCGCCGTCGCCGCTCGGGTTCATCACGCGGTGCTGCGTCGACGGGTAATAGCCCTGCGACGCCTCCTGCAGCATGTCGCCGATATTGATGGTCAGCGTGCCGAAGTCGCAGGGCACGTCGTGCCAGCTGCCGTCTTTGCCCTGGACCTGCAGGCCCGGCTCGTTCGCGGCCGGCAGGATCGTCAGCAGGTTGATGTCGCCGTGGGCGGCGGCGCGCAGCGAGCCGGCCGGCTCGTGGCCCGTCAGCGGCGGGTAGCGCAGCACGCGCAGCAGGGTCTGGCGGCTCGCCTCGATCATGCGCGAGAGCGGCTCGCGGTAGCTGCGCGCGATCTCGGGCGGCGTGTAGCGCTCGACCCAGCCCAGCAACTCCTGCGCGAGCGCGTTGGCCTGCTCGTAATAGGCCATCGCGTCGGCCTGCAGGCGCGCGGGGATGCGGCCCCACGGGTAGATGTGGAAGTACTCCTTGATGTCGCGCTGGGTGTGGCCCTTCGCGGTCTCGGAGATCTCGGTCGAGAAATAGCCGTCCTGCTTTTCCGTCGAGAACGCGAAGCCGTGCTTTTCCTCGCTGTCGAAGAAGGCCAGCCAGTCGGCGTAGATCTTCTCGACGAGGTCCTGGCGGATCGGGTGGTTGACGAGCACGCCGAAGCCGGTTTCGTGCAGTGAACGCGTGAACGCTTCGGCCGCGTCGGGGGCGCGGTAGTCGACGACTTGGACTTGCATGGGGGCTCCTCGCTCTTCCCACACCTCGGGTCATTCAATAGCGGGACCGGGAGGCGTTTGCGGGTGCAAGTCTAGCGCGTTGGGCCAAACGTTTGCCCGCCATGTCGCATCGCGTAGCTGCTCGACCGCTATGCCGGCTTGTCGAGACAGGCTCCGCGCTTTCATGAAGCTCGTTTGAGCTTCAGAAAATCGTCAAAGAAGGACTATTGTAAGGTATGTCGCGAATGTTGCGATGATGTAAGGGGAATGTCGTGAGAAGTTGTTTGAACAAGGTGTTGGCGCTGACTGCATTGGCGGTCACCGCAGGCACGACCACGATGCCGGCGTTTGCGCTCTCTGCTGCCTGCATCTGCGTCAGCGATGTTTGCGTTTGCGTCGTATGGTGACCCGGCTCTTCGACTAAAAGCCAGGCGTTCGGTAAGCGCGCGAATTCACCGGACGCCTGCATTCCGGAGGTGTATATGGAGGCGCGACATTTAGTCAATTTTTTCGTGATCGCCGCAGTCGGCGGATTTTTCAATCGGGCCGATTGTCATGAAAATGAGCCTACTGGCCGAGTCCCGGCCGCTTCGGCGGTCGCGGCAGTTCAGAAGCTTGAGTTGAACGAACTCGCAGGGCGCTGGGAGATGCGGGATCATTTCATAGATGACACCGATGGGAGGAAGGGCGGGAAAGGAATATCGATCCACATTTCCAGTGATCCCGCCAAGGATGGCTCTGAGCGTGAGAAAGTATATTTTTTGGAGGCAGGAATCCGCGCCGGTCGATTGATGGGCTGTCAGATATCTGGTGAAGATGGAAGTCCTGTTGATGGAGCATCCTGCAGATTTGAACGAGGAGAATTTTTTGTGGAGGTGGCAAGCAAATCAGGGTCGAAAATTGTTCACAAACTGAGCGGGCGGCGAGATGGATTGATTGTTGGTGATTGCTTTATGGTCAATAGAATTATTCCAACGGGCCAGGTAAAAATAGCCGACGTAACGCTGAGGAAATTGAATTGATTTGAAATTTCAGTTTTGTCGGCTGAAGTATGGTGCGCAGATATAAGTGGATTTCTGCCCTCGGGGTACTCAGCGCTTGCGTCGTGGCGGTTGCTTTGGCATGGCCTGTCGCCGATCCCGGGTATGAGACCGTTGCGGTCGAGCGCGGCGATGTCGCGCAGACCGTGCGAGCCTACGGAACGGCCTTGCCGCTCGAACTGGTGCAGGTCGGGGCCGAGGTGTCGGGTCAGGTCGTCGAGGTCACGGCGGGCTTGAACGCCCATGTTCAAAAAGGGCAAGAGCTCGCACGCATCCGGGTCGTCGCCCTCGAGGCCGACCTCGAGCGTGCGGCTTCGGAGATTCGTGCAGCCCAGGCGGCGCTGACCCAACGCGGTGCCGAGCAGCAACGGGCGAAGGATCAGCTAGACAACCGCAAAAGGTCGCTCGCGCGCCAGCGCCAGCTGGTCGCGCAGGGCTTTCTGTCCGATTCGGCACTCGATGATGCGCTTTTGGGGGTCAAGTCGGCGCAGGACGATGAAGAGGTCGCTGCAGCACTTCGCGATGTGGCCGCAAGCGAACTCGAGCGAGCGCGGCTTCGCGACCGAGAGGCGAAGGCAACGCTCGCGCGCGCAAGCGTGCGTTCGCCGATCGACGGCATCGTCGTTGGTCAATATGTAAAGGTCGGGCAGACGCTTGCCGCCGCTTTTCAAACGCCGATCCTCTTCGATGTCGCGAGCAGTCTCAAGCGCATGCGGCTCGAGATCAAGGTCGATGAAGCCGATATCGGCGAAGTGGCACCCGGGCAGCCGCTGACGTTCACGGTTGACGCGTTTCCGGCCCAGGACTTCTCCGGTGCCGTCGCCAACGTTCAGCGCCAGGGGCGGGTGGCCGACGGCGCAACCACTTTTTCGGTGATCGCCGAGTTCGACAACCCGCAGGAGCGGATCCTTCCCGGGATGACCGCCAGCGTTCGCATCCAGACTGGTATGCGGCATGCCGTGCTACGCATCCCGCAAGCGGCTTTGCAATTCAGGCCGAACGAGCTCGGCAGATCCTCCTTGCCGCGTGTCGCCATCGTCTCTCCGGCTGAAGCCGATCGCTTGCGCAACCGGGCCGCACAAGCGGCCGACCCAAGTCCGCCGGCGGGTCGGTCGCGCGTCTGGGCTTTGCGAGAGGGCCCGATCTCACTTGAGGCCGTGGACGTCGAGCTCGGCCTGCGCGGGGACGACTACGTCGAATTGCTGGGCCAGCAGTTGGTCATCGGCGAACGGCTCGCCGTGCGGCGCAAGCGTCAGTCTTGATCCGGTCATGGAGGCTGCAACACTCACCGTCGACATCACGGGGCTTACGAAGCGCTACCGCATTGGGCGGCGCGAGGTGCTTGCGCTGGATCGGGTCAGCCTGCAGATCCGCCAAGGCGAGTATTTGGCTATCACCGGACGCTCCGGTTCGGGCAAATCCAGCCTGCTGCATCTGATCGGTTGCCTCGATCGCCCGGACGCCGGGCTTCTGGCGGTTTGCGGGGCGCGTGCCGAGCAGGCCGATGCGGACGAACTCGCGCGTATCCGTAGTCGCTTCGTTGGCTTCGTGTTTCAGCAGTTCAATCTGCTCGCCACCCAGACCGCGCTCGAAAATGTCATGTTGCCGCTGGTATATGCGGACCTGCCACGCGGCACCCATGCCGACCTGGCTTCGCGGGCGCTGCGCGAGGTCGGGCTTGAAGATTGGGCTGATCATCTTCCGAGTCAATTGTCCGGAGGGCAGCAGCAGCGCGTTGCGATCGCGCGGGCGTTGGTCCGACAGCCCCGCTTGCTGCTGGCCGACGAGCCGACCGGCGCGCTCGACAGCGCGACGGCCATCGAAGTACTGGCCCTGCTCGACGCAATTCACGCGAAGGGAGTCACCATCGTACTGGTGACCCACGACCCGCAGGTCGCGGCGCGCGCACGTCGCGAGGTGCGTTTGCACGACGGGCGTATCGCGTCCGATCTCGCTTGCGGGTGAGTTTTCGCGATGGGCTTGCTCGGCTATTGGACGATGGCTTGGCGCTCGATTCGCGCTGCACGACTGCGCAGCCTGCTCGCCGTCATCGGCATCGTGATCGGCGTCGCGGCCACCGTGCTCGTGCTTGCGCTCGGCGCGGCCGCGCGGCGCGAGGTTCAGCGCTCTATTGACGCGCTCGGCGCGAACATGGTCATGGTGTTCCCAATCGCCGATGCGTCGCAGAGCCGTGCGGCCGGCGCGCAGCGACGCCGGCGTTTGACTGAGCAGGACGCTCGCGCGATCCGGATGATCAGCCCCGAGGTGCGCGCCGTGGCGGCACAGGTTCGTCTGCAGGTTCGGATGCTCGCAGCCGGGCGAGCGAGCAACGCCACACTGACCGGCGTCGACGATGCCTACTTCGATATCTCGCGGGTCACTGTGATGCAGGGACGCCGACTCGAGGCGCACGACGCGCGTAGCCGCCGGCTGATGCTCAACATGGTGGGCGCGCAGCGGCTGTTTCCGGATGGCGACGCCGTTGGCCGTTCGGTGCGAATCGACACCGTTGAGTTCATCGTCGTCGGTGTCTACGAGACCGCGGCCGACGGCGCGATCGGTACGCACGAGGTGTTCGCGCTGGCCCCTATCGACTCAGTGCGGCGGCGCTTCGCGCGTACCGGCGCGTCCGAACCCGACGCCGTCGACGCGATCCTCGCTCAGTACGACCGCGCCGAGACACTCGCCCAGGCCCGCGACGACGTGGTTTCGCTGCTGCGCAAGCGCTACCGCGTGCGCGACGGCGAGATCGATCCGTTCACGGTCTACACCACCGAGGAATTCGCGCGCGGCACGGCGCAGATTGTCGACGTGGTCAGACTCACGTTGGTCGCGATCGCTTCGATCAGTCTGCTCGTCGGGGGTATCGGCATCATGAACGTGATGCTTGTCGCGGTGGCCGAGCGCACGCGCGAGATCGGCGTGCGGCTCGCGGTCGGCGCGAGTCCGCGAGAGATCAGGCGCCAGTTTCTTGTCGAATCGGCGTTGATCTGCCTGCTTGGCGGTGTGATCGGAACCGGCGTCGCGATCAGCGCCTGTTGGGCCATCGCAGCCCTGACCGGTTGGGCCGTCGGCGTTTCGGCGCCGACCTGGGCTTTTGCGCTGGCCTTTTCGAGCGCAATTGGCCTGCTTGCCGGCCATGTACCCGCCGCGCGCGCATCGCGACTCGAGCCGATTCGTGCTTTGCGCGACGAATAGGCGCGCGGCCATGGGCAGCTTGTCACGATCCCGGGATCGACCCTGCGGCCCGCGTAAATATTAAGTTTCCCGGTTACCTAGGGTTTCCAAGGGGTGCTACAGTCCGCGCCGAGACTTCTGAAGGTCCTTCCCGTCCCTTTCACTGGCAACAGTCAAGGTGGGTCGCAATCCGCCAACCGGTCGAGCCGTGTCGCGGAAGGTTTGTCAACCAGCCAACAGCCTTGCATACCGAGGCAGAAGGTGAGCGAAAGATGATGCAGCAATACAGGTCCAACTCGTACCTGTTCGGGGGCAATGCGCCCTACGTCGAGGAAATGTACGAGGCGTACCTCGACAACCCCGGGTCCGTGCCCGACAACTGGCGCGCCTACTTCGACGCCCTCCAGCACGTTCCTGCCACCGACGGCACCGAGGCCCGCGACGTGGCCCACGCCCCCGTCATCGAATCTTTCGCCCAGCGCGCCAAGGCCAATGCCTTCGGCAACAAGGCGTCCAGCACCGATCTGGCCGTCGCGCGCAAGCAGGTTCACGTCCAGTCGCTGATCGCCGCGTATCGCAACGTCGGCTCGCGCTGGGCTGATCTCGATCCGCTCAAGCGCACCGAGCGCCCCCGCATCCCCGAACTGGAACCGGCGTTCTACGACCTGAGCGAGTCCGACATGGACATCGCCTTCAGCGCCGCGAACACGTATTTCAGCAAGGCCGAGACCATGACTCTGCGCGAGATCATGCAGGCCCTGCGCGAAACGTATTGCAGCTCGGTCGGCGCCGAGTTCATGCACATCACCGACCAGACCGAAAAGCGCTGGTGGCAGGAGCGCATCGAGTCGATCCGCATGAAGCCGGCCTTCTCGGCCGAGCAGAAGAAGCACATCCTCGGCCGCCTGACCGCTGCTGAAGGCCTCGAGCGCTACCTGCACACCAAGTACGTCGGCCAGAAGCGCTTCTCGCTCGAAGGCGGCGAGAGCTTCATCGCCTCGATGGACGAGCTGATCCAGCGCGGCGGCGAAAAGGGCGTGCAGGAATTCGTGATCGGCATGGCCCACCGCGGCCGCCTCAACGTGCTCGTCAACACCCTGGGCAAGATGCCCAAGGACCTGTTCGCCGAGTTCGACCACACCGCGCCCGAGGAACTGCCCTCCGGCGACGTCAAGTACCACCAGGGCTTCTCGAGCGACGTGACCACGCCTGGCGGCCCGGTCCACCTTTCGCTGGCCTTCAACCCCTCCCACCTCGAGATCGTCAACCCGGTCGTCGAAGGTTCGGTCAAGGCGCGTATGGATCGCCGCGGCGACCAGGGCGGCGAGCAGGTCGTGCCGGTGCTCGTGCACGGCGACGCGGCCTTCGCCGGCCAGGGCGTCATCATGGAAACGCTGGCACTTGCCCAGACGCGCGGCTACTACACCGGCGGCACGGTCCACATCGTCATCAACAACCAGATCGGCTTCACCACCAGCGACCCGCGCGACACGCGCTCGACGCTGTACTGCACCGACGTGGTCAAGATGATCGAGGCACCGGTGCTGCACGTGAACGGCGACGACCCCGAGGCCGTCGTGTTGTGCACGCAGCTGGCCCTGGACTACCGCCAGCAGTTCAAGAAGGACGTTGTCGTCGACATCGTCTGCTTCCGCAAGCTCGGCCACAACGAGCAGGACACGCCGGCGCTGACGCAGCCGCTGATGTACAAAAAGATCGGCCAGCATCCCGGCACGCGCCGCCTCTACGGCGACAAGCTCGTGGCGCAGGGCCTGCTGCAGGCCGATGGCGAGAACAGCCCCGACGGCATGGTCAAGCAGTTCCGCGCCGCCATGGACGAAGGCCGCCACACGGTCGATCCGGTGCTGACCAACTTCAAGAGCAAGTACGCCACCGACTGGTCGCCGTACCTGGGCAAGAAGTGGACGGACTCCTGCGACACGGCGCTGCCGGTGGCGGAGTTCAAGCGCCTGGCCGAACGCATCACGACGGTCCCGGCCAACTTCAAGCCGCACCCGCTCGTCGAGAAGGTTCTCGCTGACCGCGCCGCGATGGGCCGTGGTGACGTCAACGTCGACTGGGGCATGGGCGAGCACATGGCTTTCGCCTCGCTGGTGGCGTCGGGTTATCCGGTGCGCCTGTCGGGTGAAGACAGCGGCCGCGGTACGTTCACGCACCGTCACGCCGTCCTGCACGACCAGAACCGCGACAAGTACGACGAGGGCACCTACGTCCCGCTGCAGAACGTCGGCGAGGGCCAGGCTCCGTTCGTCGTCATCGACTCGCTGCTGTCCGAAGAGGCAGTGCTCGGCTTCGAGTACGGCTACGCCTCGGCAGACCCGGTCACGCTGACGATCTGGGAAGCGCAGTTCGGCGACTTCGTCAACGGCGCGCAGGTCGTGATCGACCAGTTCATCGCTTCGGGCGAAGTGAAGTGGGGCCGCTCCAACGGCCTGACGCTGATGCTGCCGCACGGCTACGAAGGCCAGGGCCCCGAGCACAGCTCGGCGCGCCTCGAGCGCTTCATGCAGCTGGCCGCCGACAACAACATGCAGGTGGTGCAGCCGACCTCGGCCTCGCAGATCTTCCACCTGCTGCGTCGCCAGCAGCTGCGCATGTTCCGCAAGCCGCTCGTCATCATGACGCCGAAGTCGCTGCTGCGTAACAAGGACGCGACCTCGCCGATGAGCGAGTTCACCAAGGGCGAGTTCAAGACCGTCATCGGCGAGCGCGACGCGACGATCGACGCGGCCAAGGTCAAGCGCGTGATCGCCTGCTCGGGCAAGGTCTACTACGACCTCGTCAAGGCGCGCGGCGAGAAGAAGGACGTGGCGATCATCCGCGTGGAACAGCTGTATCCGTTCCCGCACAAGGCCTTCGCCACCGAGATCAAGAAGTACCCGCACGCCACCGAGATCGTGTGGTGCCAGGACGAGCCGCAGAACCAGGGCGCCTGGTTCTTCGTGCAGCACTACATCCACGAGAACATGGCCGAAGGCCAGAAGCTCGGCTACGCCGGCCGCCCGGCCAGCGCCTCGCCGGCCGTGGGCTATGCCCACCTGCACCAGGAGCAGCAGAAGGCGCTGCTCGAGCAGGCTTACGGCAAGCTCAAGGGCTTCATCCTGACCAAGTAAGTGACGAGCTCAAGCCCGATCCGCCATCGCACAAGCTGAGGCGGTCGGGCGCTTCACGAACAAACAAAGAACACACATCATGGCAATTGTTGACGTCAAGGTTCCGCAGTTTTCCGAATCCATTTCCGAGGGCACGCTGCTGACCTGGAAGAAGAAGCCCGGCGAGGCGGTCACGGTCGACGAGACCCTCGTCGAGATCGAAACGGACAAGGTCGTGCTCGAAGTGCCGGCCCCGTCCTCGGGCGTGATGGCCCAGATCGTCGTTGCCGACGGCTCCACCGTGACCAGCGAGCAGCTGATCGCCAAGATCGATACCGACGGCTCGGCGCAGGCCAGCCCGCTGCAAGTGACGGCAGCCCCGGCTTCCTCGCCGGCACCGGTGCAAGCCGCGGCCGTGGCGGCTGCCGCCACCGGCGGCTCCAAGGGCGACGTGGCCATGCCCGCCGCTGCCAAGATCCTGGCCGAGAAAGGCCTGAGCGCGACCGACGTTGCCGGCTCCGGCAAGGACGGTCGTGTGACCAAGGGCGATGCCCTGGCCGCCGGCGCCAAGCCCGCTGCCGTCGCCGCTCCGGTGGCCGTTGCCGTCAATCCGGCCGTTGCCAAGGCCCTGCCGGCCGTGGCCGCGCCGGTCGTGCAAAACCTCGGTGATCGTCCCGAGCAGCGCGTGCCGATGAGCCGCCTGCGCGCCCGCATCGCCGAGCGCCTGGTGCAGTCGCAATCGACCAACGCCATCCTCACGACCTTCAACGAAGTCAACATGGCCCCGGTCATGGAGATGCGCAAGAAGTTCCAGGAGAAGTTCGAGAAGGAACATGGCGTCAAGCTCGGCTTCATGAGCTTCTTCGTCAAGGCCGCCGTCGCCGCGCTCAAGAAGTACCCGATCATCAACGCCTCGGTCGACGGCAATGACATCGTCTACCACGGCTACTTCGACATCGGCATCGCCGTCGGTTCGCCGCGCGGCCTGGTCGTCCCGATCATCCGCAATGCCGACCAGCTCAGCTTTGCCGACATCGAGAAGAAGATCGCCGAGTTCGGAGCCAAGGCCAAGGACGGCAAGCTCGGCATCGACGACCTGACCGGCGGCACGTTCTCGATCTCCAACGGCGGCACCTTCGGCTCGATGCTCTCGACGCCGATCATCAACCCGCCGCAATCGGCCATCCTCGGCGTGCACGCCACCAAGGACCGCGCCGTGGTGGAGAACGGGCAGATCGTCGTCCGTCCGATGAACTACCTCGCCATGTCCTACGACCACCGCATCATCGACGGCCGCGAAGCCGTGCTGGGCCTGGTCGCCATGAAGGATGCGCTGGAAGATCCGGCTCGCCTGCTGTTCGACATCTAAGCCGGAGAGACTCGGAACATGAGCAAGCAATTCGACGTCGTCGTCATCGGCGGCGGCCCCGGCGGCTATGTCGCGGCCATCCGCGCTGCGCAACTGGGCTTCAATACCGCCTGCATCGACGAGTGGAAGAACGAGAAGGGCGGCCCCGCACCGGGCGGCACCTGCACCAACGTCGGCTGCATCCCGTCCAAGGCCCTGCTGCAATCCAGCGAGCACTTCGAGCACGCCAAGCATCACTTCGCCGAGCACGGCATCACGACCGGCGAAGTGAACATCGACGTCGCGACGATGCTGGGCCGCAAGGACGCGGTCGTGAAGCAGAACAACGACGGCATCCTCTACCTGTTCAAGAAGAACAAGATCACGTTCTTCCACGGCCGCGGCAGCTTTGTCGCCGCCAAGGACGGCACGTATGAGCTGAAGGCTGGCGAGGAAACCATCACCGCGACGCACGTCATCGTCGCCACGGGCTCCAACGCCCGCCAGCTGCCGGGCACGCCGTTCGACGAGGTCAACATCCTCTCGAACGACGGCGCGCTGCGCATCCCGGCGACGCCCAAGAAGCTCGGCGTGATCGGCTCGGGCGTGATCGGCCTGGAGCTCGGTTCGGTCTGGCGCCGCCTCGGCGCCGAGGTCGTCGTGCTCGAAGCCATGTCGACCTTCCTGCCGTCCGCCGACGAGAGCGTCGCCAAGGAAGCGGCCAAGCTGTTCAAGAAGCAGGGCCTGACCATCGAGCTCGGCGTGAAGATCGGCGAGATCAAGTCCGACAAGAGCGGCGTCAACGTCGCCTACACCGACGCCAAGGGCGCCGAGCACCATCTCGCGGTGGACAAGCTCATCGTCTCGATCGGCCGCGTCGCCAACACCATCGGCCTGAACCCCGAAGCCGTGGGCCTCAAGCTCGACGAGCGCGGCGCCATCGTGGTTGACCACGACTGCAGGACCAACCTGCCCAATGTCTGGGCGGTCGGCGACGTGGTCCGCGGCCCGATGCTGGCGCACAAGGCCGAGGAAGAAGGCGTCGCGGTGGCCGAGCGCATCGCCGGCCAGCACGGCCACGTCAACTTCGACACCATTCCCTCGGTCATCTACACGAGCCCCGAGATCGCCCAGGTCGGCAAGACCGAGCAGCAGCTCAAGGCCGAAGGCCGTGGCTACAAGGCCGGCCAGTTCCCGTTCCTGGCGAACGGCCGCGCCCGCGCGCTCGGCGACACCAGCGGCTTCGTCAAGATCCTGGCCGACGCCGTGACCGACGAGATCCTCGGCGTGCACATCATCGGCCCGCAGGCGTCGGAGCTGATCGCCGAGGCCACGATGGCGATGGAGTTCAAGGCCAGCAGCGAGGACATCGCGCGCATCTGCCACGCGCACCCGTCCTTGAGCGAGTCGACGAAGGAAGCCGCCCTGGCGGTCGACAAACGCACGCTGAATTTCTGATTCGGCAATCCAGACAAGGGGCGGCGCGAGCTGCCCCTTTTTCCTTGTCCTCCCATGGCATCGGTTAGCGAGCTTTACGAACAGACCCTGGCCGAACGCGGCTACCAGTCCGACCCGGCGCAGCTGCGCGCCGTGGCGGCGCTGCAGCGTTGCCAGGACGAATGGGCCGACTACAAGGCGCGCCGCTCCAACGCCGTGACCAAGCTGCTCGTGCGGCCGCCGATCCCGCGCGGCGTCTACATGTTCGGCGGCGTTGGCCGCGGCAAGAGCTTCCTGATGGACTGCTTCTTCCAGGCCGTGCCGCTGACGCGCAAGACGCGCCTGCACTTCCACGAGTTCATGCGCGAAGTGCACCGCGAGCTGCAGGAGCTCAAGGGCATGGCCGATCCGCTCGACGAGCTCGGCCGGCGCATCGCGCGGCGCTTCCGCCTGATCTGCTTCGACGAGTTCCACGTCGCCGACGTGACCGACGCGATGATCCTGCATCGCCTGCTCGAGTCGATGTTCGCCAATCGCGTCTCCATCGTCACGACGTCCAACTTCCATCCGGACGATCTCTACCCGAACGGCCTGCACCGCGACCGCATCCTGCCGGCCATCGAGCTGCTCAAGGACAAGCTCGAAGTCATCAACGTCGACAACGGCACCGACTACCGCGGCAAGACGCTCGCCGAGGTCGGCTTCTACCAGTGCCCGCTCGATGACAAGGCCGAGGCCGCGCTGGCGGCGGCCTTCGAGCGCCTGGCCGAGGCGCGCGACGAGGACCCGCTGCTGCACATCGAGCACCGCGAGATCCGCGCGCGCCGCCGCGCTGGCGGCGTCGTGTGGTTCGACTTCGCCACGCTGTGCGGCGGGCCGCGCTCGCAGAACGACTATCTCGAGCTGGCGAGCCGCTTCCACACCGTCATCCTCTCGGGCGTGCCCGAGATGCCGCCGCGCCTGGCTTCCGAGGCGCGCCGCTTCACCTGGCTCGTCGACGTGCTCTACGACCGGCGCGTCAAGCTCATCATGTCGGCCGCCGTGCCCGCCGAGCAGCTCTATACCGAAGGGCCGCTGGCGCACGAATTCCCGCGCACCGTCTCGCGCATCGAAGAGATGCAGTCGGCCGGCTATCTCGCGCTGGCGCGGCGCGAGGTCGATACTTCGCTGACATGAAAACCGCCCACGCTGTTGCGCTGATCACGCTGGTCGTGTCGGGCCTCGTACGGGCTGCCGGGGCTGATGAAGGCTTCGACGCGTCCGCAGCGCAGGCCGAGCGCCAGGCCCTGGCTCAACAACGCATTGGGTTCGACGCGCAATACGCCCGTGAGCAGGCAGCGTGTCGCGAGCGCTTTGCCGTGTCCGACTGCCTCGACGCAGCGCGGCTGCGCCATTCGGCGGCCGTCGATCCGCTGATCCGGCGTCAGCAGGCGCTCGACGCGGCGGAGCGCGCGGCGCGGGCCCGAGCGGCGCGTGCGCAGACCGATGCGCGCGAGGCCGAGGCGGCCAGCACGGCCGCGCATGACAAGCCGACGCCGTCCATCTCGTCGGCGGTGGCGGCGCCGCTGCCGCCCGCTCGCCCGCGCAGCGCGCCGAGCGAAGAGGCACGCCGGCAGGCGCTTGCCGATCGCGACGCCAAGGCCGCCGCCCAGGCGAGCGTCGAGCGAGCCCGGCAGGCGGCGCGCAAGGCGGATCTCGCCGAGCGCCAGCAGCAGGCAAAGCAGCAGGCGGACGAGCGCGCCGCCAAGCTGGCCGAGCGCGGTCGCAAGCCGGCGGCCCGCTTGCCCGAGCCCAGCGCCTCGTCCATCGAGCAGTTCAAGGCGCAGTCCCAGGGCGCCAGCGCGCCGCATTGAGCGCGTCATGGCGCGGCTTGCGCCCGCGCTTGCGTTAGCTGCGCGCCTCGACGCGCACGATGGCCAGCGACAGGTTGTCGCCGGCGCCGCGGGCGCGTTGGCGCGCCTTGTTGATCAGCAGTTCCGCCGCTTCGCGTGGCGGCAGGCTGTGCAGGACGGTGCCGATCTCGCGCGGGTTGAAGAAATGCCACAGGCCGTCGCTGCAGCACATCAGCGAGTCGCCGATCTCGAGCGTGTCGATCGTGGCGCTGGTCGGCTCGGGATCCTGCACGGTGCCCAGGCAGCCGGTCAGCAGGTTGGACTGCGGATGGACCATGGCCTCCGCCTCGGTGATCTGGCCCTCGTCGACAAGGCGCTGCACGAACGAGTGATCGAGCGTGCGCTTGAGCATGTTGGGACCGCGGAACAGGTAGATCCGCGAGTCGCCCGTGTGGATCCAGTGGCAGCGCTTGTCGGTGCCGACGACGAACGCGGCGATCGTGCTGTGCGGTTCTTCCTCGGTGGAGATGGCCGTGAGCTTGATCATCAGGTGCGCCTCGGCGACGAGCTGCTTGAGCATGTCGTCCGCGCTTTCGTCATCGGGCGAAAAACGCTCGAACAGCTGGCGCGCCGTCAGCAGGACCTGGTCGGCGGCCTTGCGCCCGCCGCTCTTGCCGCCCATGCCGTCGGCCACCACGGCCATGACCCAGCCGGGCTGGCGAGGATGCGCGAACACCTCGACCTGGTCCTGCTGATATTGGCGATCGCCACGATGAATGCCAGTGGCGGCAGTAAGGCGAAAGCCGGGGGGCGTCTTGGACATGCGAGGCCTGGGAAGTTCGCCAAAACTATAATCCCTGCCACTCTCCCGCCATGGATGAAGAACTCCGCTCCTTGTCGCGCCGCCTGATCGAGTTGCGGATTGAACACGCCGATCTTGACGACATGATCGACCGGCTCGCCAACGCGCAGCCGCTGGACGAGCTGAGCCTGCGCCGCCTGAAGAAGCGCCGCCTGATCCTGCGCGACCTGATCGCGCGGCTGGAGCTCGAGAGCGAGCCGGACGAGCCCGCGTGAGCCTCGTCCAGGAACCCACCGACGCCACCGCACTGGAGCCCGCCGAGCTCGAACAGTGGGTGCTCGCCGCCTTCGACCAGGGCGGTCCGCTGGCACGCGCCGCCGAAGGCCGCTACGAGCCCCGCGAGCAGCAGCTGGCGATGAGCCGTGCCGTTGCGCGCGCCATCGCCGAAAAGGACACGCTCGTCGTCGAGGCGGGCACGGGCGTGGGCAAGACCTTTGCATACCTGGTGCCGGCGCTGCTGTCGGGCAAGCGTTCACTGGTCAGCACGGCGACCAAGAGCCTGCAGGACCAGCTCTTCCTGCGCGACCTGCCGCGCCTTACGGAGGCCCTGCAGGTGCCCGTGCGCGTGGCGCTCCTCAAGGGGCGATCGAGCTATCTGTGCCTGCATCGCATGCAGCTGGCGCGTCATTCGGCCGAGCTGCCGGATCGCCGTGCCGTGCAGCAGATCGCGCGCATCGAGCGCTGGGCGACCATCACGCGCACCGGCGACTTCGCCGAGCTCGATGGTCTCGACGACCGCTCGCCAGTCATCCCCATCGTCAGCTCGACGCGCGAGAACTGCCTTGGCAGCGACTGCCCTTCCTACCGCGACTGCCACGTCGTCAAGGCGCGGCGCGAGGCGATGGAGGCCGACGTCGTCGTCGTCAACCACCACCTGTTCTTCGCCGACATGCGCCTGCGCGACAGCGGCGTGGCCGAGCTGCTGCCGAGCGTCGAGGTGGCGATCTTCGACGAGGCGCACCAGCTTTCGGAGGCTGGCGTGCAGTTCCTCGGCACGCTGCTCGGCAGCGCGCAGCTGATCGACTTCGGCCGCGATGTCGTCGCCATGGGGCTGGCGCAGGCGCGCGGCCTGCAGGACTGGCAGGGCCTGCGCGCTCGCGTCGAGCGCACGGCGCAGGAGCTGCGACTCGCGGCGGCCGGCCCCAAGCTCGACGTGCGCGGCACGCTCAAGCTGGCCTGGAAGGAGCGCGCCGGCGGCGAGGCGTTCATCACCGCGCTCCAAGGCGTGGTCGAGGCGATGGATCTGGCCGTGGCGGCGCTCGGCACCGTCATGGAAAGCTCGGCGGATCTGGCGCGCCTGCACGAGCGCGCCGTTGAACTGCAGTCGGTTGCCCAGCATTTCGCCGCGCCGCCGGAAGAGGGCGACGTGCGCTGGGTCGACCTCAGCAGCTTCGGCGTTCGGCTGGTCGAATCGCCGCTCGACATCCGCGATGCCATGCGCGAGCAGCTCGAGCTCGGCGCGCGCGCCTGGATCTTCACGTCGGCCACGCTCGGCGACGACGAGCGCCTGAGCTGGTTCACCGAGCCCGCCGGCCTAGACGACGCGACCGTGCTGCGCGTCGGCAGCCCTTTCGACTACCCGGCGCATGCGCGGCTCTACGTGCCGCGCGGCATGCCCAAGCCGAGCGAATCGACGCATCCCGAATCAGTGGCGCGGCTGGCGGCGCTGTGCGCGCGGCGGCTGGGCGGCCGGACCTTCGTGCTCACGACGACCTTGCGCGTGCTCGGCACCATCGCCGATGCGCTGCGCGAGCAGTTCGAGGAAGCCGGCGACGCGATCACGGTGCTGCAGCAGGGCACGGTCCCCAAGCGCGTGCTGCTGCAGCGCTTCATGGACGATGCGCGCTCGGTGCTCGTCGGATCGGCGAGCTTCTGGGAAGGCATCGACGTGCCGGGCGAGCGGCTGCAATGCGTGCTCATCGACAAGCTGCCGTTCCCGCCACCGAACGATCCGCTGGTGGAGGCGCGCGTTCAGCGCCTCGAGAAGGACGGCCGCAACGCCTTTGCCGACTATTTCGTGGCCGAGGCCGCCATCGCGCTCAAGCAGGGCGCCGGCCGCCTGATCCGTACCGAGCAGGACAAGGGCCTGCTCGTCGTCTGCGACCCACGCATGGCGGGCATGAACTACGGCCGCCGCCTGCGCGAGGCGCTGCCGCCGATGACCCAGGTCGCGACCGCCGACGAGGCGCTGGCCTGGCTGGATGAACTGGCCGCGGCGCGCGCGGCCTAGCTCACCAGAGTTTCCACCAGGGCTTGGGCGGCGGGACGTTTTCCGCCAGGTACAGGCTCTTCGGGTAGTTGAGGCGAAGCACGCGCAGTGCGTCGTCGCGCAGTTGCGGCAGGTCGAGCTTCTCGTAACTCTTGACGAGCATGTCGAGCGCCTGCTCGGCCGTGGGCGCGTGCGGGAAGTCGGCCAGCGAGCGCTGCAGCCGGTTCGCCGCGGCCAGGTAGGCGCCGCGGTTGTAGTAGTAGCGCGCCACGTGGATCTCGTAGGCCGCCAGCGTGTTGGTGATGTAGTCGACGCGCACGCGCGCGTCCGGCGCGTAGATCGACTGCGGGTATTGGTCGACGAGCTGCTTGAAGGCCTGCAGCGCGTCGCGCGAGGCCTGCTGGTCGCGCTCGGCGATGTCCTGGTTGGCGAGGCGGCCGAACAGGCCCAGGTCCTCGTTGAAGTTCACGATGCCCTTCATGTACAGGGCGTAGTCCACTGCGGGGCTGGACGGGTTGAGCTTGATGAAGCGGTCGAGTGCCGTGATGGCCTCGGGGCGCTCGCCCGACTTGTAGTGGGCCCAGGCCTCGTCGAGGATGGCCTGCTGGGCCATCACGGTGCCGGCGGCGCGGCCTTCGATCTTCTCGAGCGACTTGATGGCGCGTTCGTAGCTGCCGGAGTCGAGGTCGTCCTTGGCATCTGCGTACAATTTGTCAAGGCCGGCCTGCGTATTCGGGTCGTCCTTGGGCGTGGACGAGCAGCCACTCAAGCCCGCTGCGCCGAGCGCCGCGGCGAAGGCCAGGATCAGGGCGCTGCGGCGCAATCCGTACGACGCCTGCGCTGTCTGGCGCTCCACGCGAAATTCCATCATGTTCTCAATCGGCGGCACGTGGCCGCCCGGACGCTGAATAGGGAGCGGCGATTATATGGGTCGGGTCGATGCACCCTCGACGCTGGAAGGCGAGGTCGAAGACGACGCCGAACAGCATGACGAGCACGAGCGGCGCAGCCGCGCCGTCGACATGGCCGGGCAGGGCATGCGGCTCGATCGCTGGCTGGTCCAGATGGCGCCGGAGTTCTCGCGTAATCATCTGCAAAGTCTTGTCGAGCGTGGCTGCGTCAGCATCGACGGCCGGGCCGTGCGCAAGGACGCGCGCAAGTTGCGCCTGGGCGAGCGCGTCGAGGTCGAGCTCGTGCCCACGGCCGAGAGCCGCGCCTACCGCGCCGAGCCGCTCGACTTCGAAATCGTGTTCGAGGACGAGCACCTGCTCGTCGTGAACAAGGCGCCCGGCATGGTCGTGCATCCGGCGGCCGGCAATTGGTCGGGCACGCTGATGAACGGACTGCTCGCGTACCACGAGCCGGCCTTTTCGCTGCCGCGCGCGGGCATCGTGCATCGGCTGGACAAGGACACCAGCGGGCTCATGGTCGTCGGCAAGACGCTGCCGGCCGTCACGGCCCTGCAGCGCATGATCGCGGCGCGCGAAGTGCACCGGGAGTACTTCGCGCTCGCGCATGGCCGGCTCGACGCGCCGCAAGCCATCGACGCGCCCTTGCGGCGCGACCCGGTCTCGCGCGTGAAGATGGCGGTCGGCCCGGGCAAGCCGGCGCGCACCGATGTCTATCCGATCGCCCAGGCCGAGGCCGACGGACGCAGCCTCACGGCCGTGCACTGCGTGCTGCACAGCGGGCGCACGCACCAGATCCGCGTGCACCTGGCCTCGCGCGGCCACCCGCTCGTCAGCGACGTGCTGTACGGCGGCGCGGCGCTGCTGGGCCTGACGCGCCAGGCGCTGCATGCGGCGCGGCTGAGTTTCGTGCACCCGATCACGCAGTCGCCGCTGCGCCTGGAGGCGCCGCTGCCGGCCGACCTGTATGCGGCCTGCGGCGAGGCGGGCTTGCCCCAGGTCGGGCTGCCCGACGAGCTTGCTACAATGCTTCCCTGAATGAGCGCCTTGACGCGCTCCTGCCCGCCATGCGCTTCGAGACGAAGTCGTCGCATGAGCCCAGCCGCCTCGCTTGCCGCTGAAGAGGCGATTTCACGCAGACCTCCCGTATGAATCGGGACCGACCACGAAGTCAATGAACACACAGGATGCCAAGCGCGTCCTCGAGACCGCACTGATCTGCGCCCAGGCGCCGCTCACGTTGCGTGACATGCGGACCCTGTTCGCCGACGCTGTCGGCGCGGATACGCTGCGCACGCTGCTCGATGAACTCTCCCGCGACTGGGAAGGTCGCGGCGTCGAGCTCGTCGCCATCGCCTCGGGCTGGCGCTTCCAGAGCCGCCCGGAGCTGCGCGAGTACCTCGACCGCCTCAATCCCGAAAAGCCGCAGCGCTACTCGCGCGCTGTGCTCGAGACGCTGGCCATCATTGCCTACCGGCAGCCGGTCACGCGCGGCGACATCGAGGACATCCGCGGCGTTGTCGCGGCATCGCAGATCGTCAAGCAGCTCGAGGAGCGCGGCTGGATCGAGACCATCGGCCACCGCGACGCTCCGGGCCGTCCGGCGCTCTATGCCACCACGCGCCAATTCCTCGACGACCTCGGTCTGGCCAGCCTCGAGCAGCTGCCGCCGCTCGAAGTCGGCGCCGCGCCTGTGGAGGCGCTGGCGCAGGTCGGCCAAGGCGAATTGCTCGGAACCGAGCCGGTCGCCGCCGAGCCCGACGCGCCGTCCGAGACGGCAGACATTCATCTCTCCACCGAACCCGTGGCGCTCGACGCGAGCGCAGATCCCAACGCTGAACCGCTGCAAGCCGACGCATGAATTCCAACGAGAACGACACTCCGCTCGAGACCCCTCCGACTGTCGCGGAAGAGGGCGCTGCGCCCAAGCGCAAGCGCGCGCCGCGCAAGACGGCCGAGGCCGTGCCGGCCGAGGTGGGCGAATCCGCACCGGCTCCCGAAGCCGAGGCTGCTGGCGAGCCGGCGCCCAAGCGCCGCGCGCCGCGCAAGAAGGCGGTCGAGGCCGCGGCTGAGGCTGCGCCCGCCGAGGCCGCAATTGCCGCTGCTGCCGAGGCCGCTCCGGCGCCCGTCGCGACCGTGCCGGCCCAGGCTGACGCGCCGCGTGGTGACGGTGATGCCGAGCAGGCCGAGCGCGGCGATTCCGGCGAGTCCGGCGAAGGCGACGAAGACGGTGAGCGCACCGGCCGGCGCCGCAATCGCCGCCGCGGACGCAACCGCGGCGAAGGTGGCGAGGGCGCAGAAGCGTCGGCGGATGACGGGCCACGTTCGTCCGGTGCGGCGCCCACTGCTGAACCCGCGCCCGAGCTGCTGGCTGCCGTTGGCGAGCGCTTCGCCGAAGTGCTCTCGGGCAGCTTCGACACTGAGGGCGACGTCGCGGCCGAGGCAGCGCCTGTCGCAAGCTCGGACGATGCCGCCGATGGGGATGACGAGGAAGGTGACGAGGCCGACGAATCCAAGCGCGTGCTCGCGCCCGAGCCCGATGCGCCGAAGCTGCAGAAGGTGCTGGCGCAGGCCGGCGTCGGCTCGCGCCGCGACATCGAGAACATGATCGCCGACGGCAAGATCGAGGTGAACGGCGAGGTCGCCCACATCGGCCAGCGCATCAGCTTCGGCGACCGCGTGTCTGTTGCCGGCAAGCCGATCAAGGTGCGCATCCAGCCGCCGGCGCCGCGCATCCTGGCGTATCACAAGCCCACGGGCGAGGTCGTCACCTTCAACGATCCGGAAGGCCGCCCCACGGTCTTCCGCAACCTGCCGCGCCTGCAGCATGGCAAGTGGCAGTCGGTCGGCCGCCTCGACATCAACACCGAAGGCCTGCTGCTGTTCACGAACTCCGGCGAACTGGCCAACCAGCTCATGCACCCGCGCTTCGGCGTCGAGCGCGAGTACGCGGCGCGCGTGCTGGGCACGCTCAGCGACGAGCAGCGTCAGCGCCTGCTCGCGGGCGTCGAGGTCGACGGCCAGCAGGCGGCGTTCAAGAGCATCGAGGACGGCGGTGGCGAAGGCGCCAACCGCTGGTATCGCGTCACCATCACCGAAGGCCGCAACCGCGAAGTGCGCAAGCTCTTCGAGGCCGTCGGCACGGTCGTCAGCCGCCTGATCCGAATCCGTTACGGCACCGTGGTGCTGCCGCGCGGCCTGCGCCGCGGCGTTTATGTCGAGCTCGGCGACAACGACGTGCGCCTGATCCGCCGCCTGACCGGCTTCGACCGCCTGCGCGGTGGCCAGGGCGAGCAAGGCGAGCGCGGCGATCGCAACAACGATCGCAACAACAACAAGCAGCAGCAAGGCAAGAACCGCGGCCGCGGCGATCGCAATGCCAATTCGGGCCCGCGCCCGAGCCGTCCCGAGGCGCCGCGCCAGGAGCAGCGCTTCGAGCGCCCGCCCGAACGTGATCGCTATCAGGGTCCGCGCGAGGATTCGGATGAAGACGACGACTTCATGCCGCGCAACATCAACCCGCTCGAGCAGACCTTCGACCGGCGCTTCGCGACCGGCGGCAAGCGCGGCATTCCCTCGGGCTTCGGCGCCGGCGGCAGCGGCGAGCACGGTACCGGCGCGCCGGGCCGCGGCAACAACAGACAAGGCAAGGGCGGCGGCGGTGGCGGTGGCGGCGGCCCGAAGCAGCCCGATCCGATGCAGACCTCGATGGGCTATATCGGCGCCGACGCCTTCCATCGCCGCGGCAATCGCGGAGGCGGCGGTGGTGGGGGCGGCGGAGGTGGCGGCGGCGGACGTGGCGGGCGTGGTGGTCGCAGTCGCTGAGGCGTGCTGACGCAAAGCCTGAACCCGCGCGCAGTACAATCAACGGTTTCCCTGAATTTGCCCTAGAAAAAACGGAGCTCCTCCCATGGCGATCGAACGCACCCTGTCCATCATCAAGCCCGATGCCGTCGCGAAGAACGTGATCGGTCAGATCTACGCCCGCTTCGAAGGCGCCGGCCTCAAGGTCGTGGCTGCCAAGATGGCGCACCTCTCGCGCGGCGAGGCCGAGGCCTTCTACGCCGTCCACAAGGCCCGTCCCTTCTTCAACGACCTGGTCAGCTTCATGATCTCGGGCCCGGTGATGATCCAGGCCCTGGAAGGCGAGAACGCCATCCTGAAGAATCGCGAGCTGATGGGCGCGACCGACCCCAAGAAGGCCGAGAAGGGCACCATCCGCGCCGACTTCGCCGACAGCATCGACGCCAACGCCGTCCACGGTTCGGACGCCCCGGAAACCGCCGCTCAGGAAGTTGCCTTCTTCTTCCCCGGCATGAATGTCTACAGCCGTTAAATCGGCATGAAGCCTCCGGCGTTCCGGCCCCGAGGCTGGACGCCAGGAGCAAACGAAATGGACGACGCGGTCAACCTGCTTGAGCAAACAAACCTGCTCGGTTTGGATCTGGAGGGCCTGGCCGCGTACTGCGAGCAGCTGGGCGAGAAGCGCTTCCGCGCCACCCAGCTGTTCCGCTGGATCCACCAGAAGGGCGCGCACGACTTCGCCCAGATGAGCGACCTGGCCAAGTCCTTGCGCGACAAGCTGGCCATCCGCGCCCACGTCACCGCGCTGCCGGTGATCTCCGAACACGTCTCGTCGGACGGCACGATCAAGTGGCTGTTCGACGTCGGCAATGGCGATGCCGTCGAGGCCGTCTACATCCCCGAGACCGACCGCGGCACCTTGTGCGTCTCCAGCCAGGCCGGCTGCGCCGTCGGCTGCCGCTTCTGCTCGACCGGCCACCAGGGCTTCAGCCGCA
>JAFAMW010000033.1 GCA_019232985.1 Roseateles sp.
TCGCAGGCATCGCGCCGGTTGTGAACAACGAGCACCGGCACCCGCAGTGAGCCGATGTCCTGCTTCGGTACGGCGCCAGTCTTGCCGAAGCTGACGATGCTTGAAGTCAGCACCAGCCCGGCAATGCCGTCCTTCGCATCCTTGAGACGAATCGCGCCCGCCGTGGCCGAGACCGTGCCGCGGCTCGTGCCGACGAGCCAGAGCGGGACGTCCGACCGGGTCTTGATGAATGCGACGACCTGCGCGATGTCGCGCATGTGCGCGTCGGTGATGCGTGCGCCGTAGTTCAGGTCGCGCAGGTCGGTCGGCAAGCCGAAGATGGCGATGTTGAACCCGTGGGCCGCGAACCCGGCCTCGGTGCGAACGAGAAAGTTTTCGCTCGTGGGCTTGCCGTCGACGACCTGGCCGAAGCCGCCACCACCACCGGGGAACAGCAGCAGCGTGGCCGTGGCGCCCGGCGTGGATTGCCAGAAGACATCGACCGTCACGCCATCGCGCGTGGGCACGTTGACCAGTTCACCGGCGCATGCATTGCTGGCGCCGAATGCCACGCAGACAAAAAAGGCCAGCGCGAAACACGCACGCTGGCCAATGGAGATGATCGTCATGGGCGCCCCTTGCGATGCGAGAGGCGCCATCATCGGCAGGGCTGCAACGACGCGCAAGCGGCGCCCGGAGGCCGCCCGCTTGCGCGAAGAAGCGCTCAGCCGCGCAGGCTGCGGCGGCGCGCGATGCTGCCGACAGCCAGCAGGCCGCCGAGCATCAGCGCTGCGCTGGCAGGCTCGGGAACGGCCTGGACTGCAGCGATGGTGTAGCTGCCGGTGTTGCCGGCGCTATCGCTGAGGTAGGGGCTGCCGAAACCGTCGGTGACGGCCACGCCTTCCGGGAAGCCGGTCCACGTGGCGTCGACGCCGACGGCCGTCGTGCCATCGGTGTCGAGCGTGACGAAGGCGCCCGGGTCGGCCATCGCCAGCGTCCAGGTCTGGCCGGCGTAGTCCAGGCTCAGGCTCGTCAACGCCGCCGTGCCGTCGGCGCTGGGCAGCTGGCTGTCGTCGAAGCTGAACAGGCCGCTGAAACGGGTCCCGACGAGCGGGCCGAACTCGACCACGCCTTGCAGCGTGTAGGTGGCCGCGTTGGCGGCGCCGAGGGCGAGGGCAAGGCACAGGGCCACTGCGCTTTTCTTGAACATGGTGCTACTCCTGTTTGAAGAAGAAGTTCGGACTCAGAACTTGAAGTTGGCGGCGGAGATGCTGCTGCACGACACGCCCTTGAGCTGAACCATGGCGCGGCTGGGCACCGGGCCCGCGGCGTCCTGGTCGACGCCGATGACGGCGCCGGCTGCCTGCTGGGTGCAAGTCACATAGCCTTGGCCGTACGGGTCCGTGCTCGTGATGTGCAGGTTCTGCAGCAACGGTCCGAAGACCAGCAGGTCCTTGCCGGGCACGAAGTCGGTGATGACGTCGCCCGCATCCGACAGGTTGCGGTAGACGAACTGGTTGTTGCCCTTGCCGCCGGTCAGCGTGTCGGCACCCGGGCCGCCTTCGATGATGTCGTCGCCATCGGTGCCGACGATGGTGTCGCGCCCCGAGGTGCCGGTGATCGAGTTGACGAGGTTCAGGCCGATGACGAGCGGGTCATGGTCCGAGGCGCGGTATGGCGTCGGCGTGTAGTAGTCGACCGACTTGCCGTCCAGGTTGTAGTCGAGCACCGCGGGCTCGTCGGCGTTGATGTGCCAGCTGCGCGCGCCGGTGACCTTGGGCGCGATGCTCGGCGTGCCCAGACCCTGGTCGAGGCGGCCGGCTTGCGCGTCGTAGACGTAGGAGTAGTCGGCCGCGTCGAACAGGCTGACGAGGTTGACCACCGAGCCCGAGCTCGTCAGCGCGTACATCGGGTCTTCCATCGCGTAGGCGTTGAAGTCGCCGACCATGACCACGTCCTGCGTGCCGGCCGCGGCTTCGACGGTCGGCAGCCACGACAGCAGGTTCTGCGCCTGCTGGACGCGCGTGGCGTTCCAGCAGCCTTGCTGGTCGCCCAGGTCCGCGTTGGCGCCCGAGCTCGGGCACGAGCCCTTGCTGCGCAGGTGGTTGACGACGAAGGCGAAACGCTGGCCGTTCGGCGTCATGAAGCCCTGCGCGAACGGCGCGCGGTTGTTGATCGGATCGGCGTTCGACAACGACGGGCCGGCGAGGCTCACATGGCCCGGCTTGTAGAGCATGGCGACGCGAATCGCGTCGGTGCCCGTGCCCTGCGGCGGGTACGGAACCAGCGCGTAGGTGCCCGCGCCCTTGATGGCGTTGAGGCCGTCGACGAGGTTCTGGGCCGTGATGTCGCCATTGTTCTGAACCTCCATCAGGCCCAGCACGTCGGCGTCGAGCGCGCTGAGTTCGGCCAGTACCTTGGTGCGCTGGCGCGTGAACTCGGCCAGGCTGTCGGCGCCGCGGCAGTTGCCCTTGCTCGTGCTCGAACCGACCGTGCAACCCTGGCTGGTCTGGCCGTCGAAGGTCGTGCCGTCGGTGAAGGTGGTGAAGAAGTTCGCGATGTTGGCGCTGGCCACGCGCACGTTGCCGCCGACCGGGTCGGGCTGCGTCGCCCGGTCGTTGACGCGCGTGAACACGGGCGTGGCGATCGGCTCGATCTTGTAGGAGACGAGGCCGCTGCTGCTGGTGCTGGAGTAACCGAAGTCGATTACGCCGGTGACGGCGTCGGTCTGGTCGCCGGCGCGCACGCTGTGGTCGGCCTCGAGATAAGGCGTCGGGTTCGGCTGCGAGAGCGTGCTCGCGTCGTCCAGGACGATGGTGCGCGCGAGGTTGGCCGCCGTGAGTGCGTTGGCTTCGGCGCCCGGACGCATGATGTTGGTCGATTGCTGCAGGCGATCCGTGCCGGCCGTCAGCGTGAGCTGGCCGTAGTCGCCCAGGAAGGCGTTCTGCTGGACCGTCAGCGGGCCGCGCAGCGTGACGAGCATGCCCTCGAAGCGCTCGAGATTGCCGTTCTCGACGTTCAGGTCGACCTCGACCGGCGCCGGCAGCGCGTTGCCGCTGCTGAGCACGGTGATGTTGGTGATCGTCGAGAGCTCGGTCATCGGCGCGGCCAGGCTGGCGGCGCCGGTGCCCACGGAATACTCCTGCACCTTGGCCGAGACGCTCACCGCGTCGCCGACATTGACCGTCGGCGCCGTGCCCGTGTAGACGTAGATGCCATCGGACGTCGACGGATCGTTGTCGCCGATCGGGTCCTGCAGGAAGAAGCCTGCGTTCATCTTGAGCGTGACGACGCCAGTGGTCGTGACGTTCTGGCCTTCGAGCGGGCTGCGCGCGCCCTTGCCCTGGATCTGCGGGATGGTGACGAGGCCGGCGACGACGAGCTTGAAGGTGCACGACGCCGTCTGGCCGTCGTTGTTGCCCCAGTTCATCGTGATGGGATAGCTGCCCACCGGCAGCGAGGCCGCGACGCTGAAGGCCTGCGTGGCGGCGCCACCGTTGCCGCTGGCAGCCGCGAAACTGCCGGCGACGACGCCCGTGGGTAGCGTGCTGCTGACGCTGGCGCTGTTGACGGCGCTGTCCGGGTCGGTCGCCGAGACGCTGAAGTTGGCGGCCGTGCCCGAGACGAAGCTCTGGTCCGGGCAGCTCGGCGTGATCGGCTGGTTGATCGGTGCGCTGGAGCAGGAATGCAGCGGCGCGCTCGAATTGCGCGGCGCGGGCGTGCCCGTCGTGAAGTCGCTCGCGTTGGCATCGGTGTCGGTGCAACCGGCGCCGGCACGAATGGCGGCGAGCGTATTGCTCAGCGTCGGCGCAGGCGAGCCTTCGGTCGGCGTAGCGCTGCCGAAACTGACAATGTCGACGATGCTCGCGTCCGTCGGCGCGGCAACGGCCGACAGCGCCGCGTTGTTGTTGACCAGCGCGACCTTGCCGGCCGTGGCGCTCATGTTGATCGTGCCCGTGAGGTCACCCGTGAAAGCACTGCCCGCCGTCCCGGCGGCCAGCTTGATCAGGTAGTACTGGCCGGCGGCAATCGTCGTGCCGCTGGGGATCGCCAGCTTGTTGCTGCCCCAGGTCGTGCCCGCGGCGCTGGTGTACTGGATGGACCAGCCGGAGATGTCGACGCTGGCCGTGCCGGCGTTGAACAGCTCGACGAAGTCGTTCTGCAGCGGGGCGCCGGAGTTGCCGCCGCCGCCGTAGAGCTGGCTGATCACGACACCGGAGGTGGACGCCATGGCGTGGGCGCCAAAGGCGGCGCCGAGCAAGGCGGCAAGGAGCTTGAGTTTCATGAAGGGCTCGCTTCGAGGTTGGAGGGGCCTGAAAAGTGGCGATCTGGGAACCGTGAGGCGCCAAACGATTTGTCTTGTCGGTTTGCCTGCTGTTTACTTGCCAAACTCTGTCGCAATCGTTTGCGTGTTAAATAGTAGGCAGGCTGTGTGACAGCAACGTGCAAGAAAAAGGCCGCTGACCCTTCATTGCGGCGCGGGTTTTCACCAGGGCACGGCCCTTGGCCGTTATGCGGCCCGGTCCGGCAGGAATGGCCCCGGCCTCCAGGCGCTTCGCATAATCGCCGCCCATGTCCGCCTCGATCCTGCTGGCCGTCGTGCTGGCCTATTTCGCCCTGCTGCTCGGCGTCGCGTTCTGGTCGGCGCGCGGCGCCGACAACGAGAGCTTCTTCGTCGGCAACCGCAACAGCCACTGGCTGCTCGTCGCGTTCGGCATGATCGGCACCTCGCTGTCGGGCGTGACCTTCATCAGCGTGCCGGGCCAGGTCGGCACGGCCGGCTGGAGCTATCTGCAGATCGCGCTGGGCCAGTTCGTCGGCTACTTCGTGATCGCGTTCGTGCTGCTGCCGCTCTATTACCGGATGCGGCTCGCCTCGATCTACGGCTTTCTCGGCGAGCGCCTGGGGCCCGGCGCGTACCGGACCGGGGCGCTGATCTTCATGGTCTCGCGCACGCTCGGCGCCACGGCGCGGCTCTACCTCGTCGTCAAGATCCTGCAGGAGCTGATCCTCGCGCGCCTGGGCCTGCCGTTCTGGCTCACCGCCCTCGTCGTGCTCGTGCTGATCCTGCTCTACACCTTCGAGGGCGGCGTCAGGACCATCGTCTGGACCGACACGCTGCAGACCACCGGCATGCTCGCGGGCCTCGTCGTCGCGGTCTGGTTCCTGATGCGCGGCCTGAACCTCGACGTCGGCGCGAGCCTGCAGGCGCTCGACCGCGCCGGGCTCACGCAGGTCTTCGTGCACGACGCCGACAGCGCGTCGTTCTGGGCCAAGCAGCTGCTCGCGGGCCTGTTCATCGCGGTCGCGATGACCGGGCTCGACCAGGAGATGATGCAGAAGAACATCTCGGTCAGGCGCCTCGCCGACGCGCAGAAGAACATCGCGCTGCTCGCGGTGATCATGCTCGGCGTCGTGCTGCTGTTCCTGTTCCTCGGCGGGCTGCTCCAGCTGTTCGCCGTCCGGCACGGCCTCGCGGCGCGCGGCGACGAGCTGTTCCCGGTCGTCGTGCTCGGCTGGCTGCCGGCGTGGGTCCAGCTGATCTTCGTCGTCGCGCTGATCTCGGCGCTGTTCCCGAGCGCCGACGGCGCGATCACGGCGCTGACCTCGAGCTTGTGCATCGACCTGCTCGGCATCGCGCGGCGCGACTGGCCCGAGGCAAAGAAGACGGCCGTGCGCCGGCGCGTCCACCTCGCGTTCGCGGCCCTGTTCCTCGCGCTCGTGCTGTGGTTCCGCTGGCTCGACGACCCGAGCATGATCGGCCTGATCCTCAAGATCGCCGGCTATACCTACGGGCCGCTGCTCGGCCTGTTCGCGTTCGGCCTGCTCACGCGCCGGCGCCCGGCCGACCGCGCCGTGCCCTGGGTCGCGCTGGTCGCGCCGCTGCTGTGCTGGCTCGTCGACGCCCACCAGGCCGCGCTGTTCGGCAGCTACCGCATGGGGCTCGAGCTGCTCGTGCTCAACGGCGCGCTGACCTTTGCGGGGCTCATCGCGGTGTCTTCTTCGCGCCCGCGCTGATCAGAGCCGGTCCTGCGCGTCGCCGAGCGTGCTGAGCATGCGCGGCGTCTGCGACTCGCTGCCGCCGCTGACCTGGCGCGCCATGCGCGCGGTGAAGGCCTGGGCGTCGGCGAAGGCCGGGTGCAGCAGGCCGCGGTGGCGCTCGAGGTACTCGAACAGGGTCTGGGTGAAGAAGGAGCCGCGCAGCTGCCGGCCCGGATTGACCGGGCTCGCGAACACGCCGGGCTCGGGCGGCGGGCCCAGCGCGAGCTCGCCGGGGCTCGTCGCGGTCAGCAGCGTGTAGCGCGAGCGCGTGCTCTCGGCCAGGCGCGTCCAGGCCTCGAGCGAGATGCTGTCGCGCTCGGCGCGGCCGCCGTTGCTCGCGCGCTGGAAGTCCTGGCCTGCGCCGGGCAGGCCCTCGAGCATGTCGCCGCTGTAGCAGGTGTCGATCAGCACATGGGTCTGGCGCGTCGGCGCCTGGGCGAGGTCCTGGACCAGTCGGTCGCGCACGCTCGTGCGCTCGAGCCGCAGCAGATAGGCCGTCGCGTCGGCGCTGTGCTCGCCGAGCACGTCGCCCGAGTCGTAGGCGACGATGGACATGCGCCGCCCCTCGGCGCCGGCCGGCGTCGGCACGGGCAGCGCGCCATGGCTCGAGACGTAGACGAACAGCAGGTCGTCGCTGCCGAGCGCCGCGCGCAGCTGCGCGATCGCGGCCTCGATCGCCGCGCGCGTCGCCTGCGGGCCGAGCAAGGCGGTGACCGCATAGCCGGCCGCCGCCAGTCGCGCGGCGACGAGGCGCGCGTCGTCCTCGCCCTGCAGCGGGCGCAGGTGCGCGTCGTCGAGAAAGCGGTTGATGCCGACGACGAGCGCGCGCTTGCGCGACGGCGGCGCCTGCGCGGCGGCCGCCTTCGCGTGCGCGGCGAGCGCGGCCTGCGCCGCAAGCTCCCAGCGCCGGCGCTCGATCTGCTCGGGGTAGAACGGCGAGCTCGCGCGCAGGCCGACGATGGCTGAGCAGATCAGCAGGGCGCGGTCGGCCTCGTCCTCGTCGCGAAAGCGCCCGACCACGCGCACGCGACCCACGTCGTCGCGCGTCACGTCGGCGCCGGGCAGACCCTCGGCGTGCAGGCGCGCGCGCACGACGGCGATCAGGCTGTCGGGCACCTCGTAGCGCTGGTAGACCTGCTGGTAGCCGGGCACGAACTGCGGCACGCAGCCGCCCAGCGTCAACGCGAACGGCGCGGCAAGCAGCGCGCGGCGGCGCAGCGGACCGGGGCTCACAACACCTTGATCGTCGCGCTCAGCGTCGTGCCGGTCCGGCGCGGCGCGCCGACGATGAACTCGACGCGGTAGGCGACGCCGAGCGGCGCGTCCTTGGGGATCACGAGGTTCACGACGTCCTCGTGCTCGCCGGCCGAGAGCGTGCGTTTCTCGCCGGGCGGCGCGGGAATCGTCAGCTCCTGCTCGCTGCCGTCGGCGACCGCGTAGAGCTTGCGCGCGATATAGACAGCGGCCTCGGCGCCGTCGGGCGTCAGCACGAGAAAGCGCGTGCGCATCTGGAAATGCGTGTCGGGCCGCGCCTGCTCGGGCATGGTGATCGCCTCGGGCCTGATCACGACGCCCTGCGACGCCTCGTAGCCGGCCTGCGCGACGGCGGCCTGGTAGTCGGCCGTGGTCGAGAGCTGGGCGGCCGGCAGCCAGTCCGGGTGGTCCTCGAGGCAGTCCTTCATCGCGTTGTAATAGGCGGTCGCGAGGCCCATCGCGCCGCCCGCGACGGCGGCCTGGCCGGTGCTCAGGCCGCCGGCGTTGTTGTTGCCGCCGCCGCTCGTGTGCGTCGCGATATTGCCCGCCGCGTCGCTCGTCGTCGTCGTCCGGCTGATGCTGAAGTGGCTCAGGAAGCCGAGCACCGCGCCGGCCGTGCTGTCGGTGCTCTGCTCCTTGACGATGCATTCGTCGAGCTTCTTCTGGACCGACTCCTGCGCCAGCGCGGGCGCGCCGAAGAGCAGCGCAAGGGCGGGAAATCCCCAGAGGACAGGCTTCATCGCGGCACCTCCTGACGGCTGTGTTGAGCGGCAACGAGTCGCTAGACTAGGTCCTATGCCAAAGCCCGCACCACTGCTGACTACCCTGCCCCTGCTGCTCGCCGCGACGGCCGCCTTCGCCGCGCCGGTCTGCGAGGTCGCCGCGCTGCGCGGCCGCGCCGAGCTCGTCGGCGGCGGCGCGCTCAAGCTCGGCCAGGGCCTCGAGGTCGGCGCCCAGCTGCGCACCGGCGCTGCGTCGCGCGCGAAGCTGCGCTGCGTCGACGGCTCGGTGCTCGTGCTCGCCGACAGCAGCCAGCTGCAGATCGAGCTGTTCGAGCCGGGCCCGGCGCGGCGCGCGAGCTTCATGCTCAGCGTCGGCCTGCTCGGCCAGAAGGTCCAGCCCGCCGCCCAGCCCGAGGACAGCCGCTGGCAGGTCCGCACGCCGACGGCCGTGACGGCCGTGCGCGGCACCGAGTTCCTCGTCGAGGTCGCGCGCGACCAGAGCACCCAGGTCCATGTGCTCAGCGGCAAGGTCGCCGTCGAGGCGCAGAGCAAGAGCGCCATGAACCTGCGCGGCTTCGCCGCCAAGTCGGTCGACGCGCAGAACTTCCACCCGCCCGAGGCCGTGCTGCTCGACGCGAGCGGCGCGAGCACGCGCTGCGGCGGCAAGGACGGCTGCGAGGCCGTGCACAGCGAGTCGGCCGCGCAGCTCAAGCGCCTGCAAAGCCGCATCGGCGACTTCTGAGGCGGCGCGGGGCACGGCCCTGCTGACACCCGGCGGCGGCGCTTTCGTTAGCATGCTGCCCCAATGAATCTCACCCGCATGATCGCCGGCTTCGTGCGCCGGCACTGGACCTCCTATGCCGCGGCGGGCCTGATGCTCGCCGCGATCGCCGCGCTGACGGTCTGGATCCCGCGCCAGGTCGGCCAGGTCGTCGACGCGCTCGTCGCGCACCGCCTCGCCGGCACGGCGCTCTTGCGCGAGCTCGCCTGGCTGTTCGCGGCCGGCGCCGCGATCTATCTGCTGCGCGTGGCCTGGCGCCAGGTGCTGTTCGGCGCCTCGTACCGGCTCGGCCAGCAGCTGCGCACGCGGCTGTACGCGCGGCTCACGCTGCAGGCGCCGGCCTTCTTCCAGGCCAAGCGCACGGGCGACCTGATGGCGCTCGCGACCAACGACATCGACGCGGTCGAGCTTGCCGCGGGCGAGGCGCTGCTCGCGGGCTTCGACGGCACCCAGACCCTCGTGCTCGTGCTGACGATGATGACGGTCGGCATCGACTGGCGCCTGGGCCTCGCCGCGCTCGCGCCGTTTCCGCTGATGGGCCTCGCGTTCTGGCATATCTCCAACCATGTGCACCAGGCCTGGCAGAGCTCGCTCACGCGCTTCTCGGCGCTGAACCAGCATGCGCAGGAGGGCCTCGCCGGGGTACGCACGGTGCGCGCTCTGGGCCTCGTCGACCGCCATGTGCGCCAGTTCCACGACCTCGCCGCCGACGCGGCCGAGGCGAGCTACCGCGCCCAGCGCTGGGAGGCCGCGTACGAGCCGGCCGTCGGCATGACGCTCGGCGCGGCGACGGCGATCGCGCTGGGCTACGGCGGCTGGCTCGTGATGCAGCAGCAGCTGTCGATCGGCCAGCTGACCGCGTTCACGATGTACCTGGGCCAGCTGATCTGGCCGATGTTCGCGGCCGGCTGGGTGCTGTCGCTGTGGGAGCGCGGCCGCGCGGCCTGGGGCCGGCTCGTCCCGGTGCTCGACGCGCCGCTCGTGCTCGAGGACGCCGGCCGCGCCGACCTGCCCGCGCGCGCGCCGCTGCACTTCGAATCCCTGCGCTTCGGCTATCCGGACGCGGGCCGGCTCGCGCTCGAGGACTTCTCGCTGACGCTCGCGCCGGGCCGCACGCTGGGCCTGGTCGGCCCGACCGGCGCCGGCAAGTCGACCGTGCTGCGCCTGCTGCTGCGCCAGTTCGAGCCCGAGGCCGGCGCCGTGCGCTTCGGCGCGACCGCGCTGCCCGAGATCCGGCTCGAGGCGCTGCGCCGCGCGATCGCCTGGGTGCCGCAGGAGCCTTTCCTGTTCTCGGCGACGATCGCCGAGAACATCGCGCTCGCCCGGCCCGACGCGACGCGCGCCGAGGTCGAGGAGGTCGCGCGGCTCGCCGCCGTCGACTCCGACATCCGCCGCCTGCCCCAGGGCTACGACACCGAGGTCGGCGAGCGCGGCGTGACGCTGTCGGGCGGCCAGCGCCAGCGCGTTGCGATCGCGCGCGCGCTGCTCGCGAACGCGCCGCTGCTCGTGCTCGACGACGCGCTGTCGGCCGTCGACACGGCGACCGAGACGCAGATCCTCGCCCACCTGCGCGAGCTGCGCGAGGCCCATCCCGAGCGCAGCGTGATCATCGTCAGCCACCGCCTCAGCGCCGTGATGGACGCCGACCATATCGCCGTGCTGCGCGCGGGCCGCATCGTCGAGCAGGGCCGCCACGAGGCGCTCGTGGCCGCGGCAGACGGCTGGTACGCGCAGCAATGGCGTTATCAACAGATCGAGGCGAGTCTTGAAGCGGCCTGAAGTGGAAAGCAACAACGACAAGGAACGGCCCTGGGCCTCGATCGGCCTGCTGATGGAATGCGCCGAGCCCGAGCGCGCCCAGCTGTGGCGCGGCCTCGCCTGGCTCGTGCTCGCGGCGGCGCTCGAAGCGCTCGTGCCCGTCGTCGGCAAGCATTACATCGACGCCTACCTGCTGCCGCGGCGCTTCGCGCTGCCGGCCATGGCCGGGCTCGTGCTCGCGGGCCTCGTCGCGGGCTGGGCGTCGAGCTGGGTGCGCTTCGCGCAGCTGTCGCGCATGGCCGGCGTCGCGCGGCGCTCGGTGCTGCGCCTGCGCGAGCGCGTCTACGGCCATGTGCTCGCGCTGCCGATGGCCTTCTTCGACCGCGCGATCACGGGCCAGCTCGTGAGCCGCGTGACCAACGACACCGAGGCCGTCAACACGCTGTACCGCCAGGTGCTTTACGTGATGCTCGACTCGAGCATCGTCGTCGTCGGCTCGATGACGGCGATGGCCTGGCTCGACTGGCGGCTGATGCTGATCGTCGCGCTGCTCGTGCCGGCGATGGTGCTGATCATCCTGCTCTACCAGCGCTTCAGCAGCCAGGCCGTGCAGCGCCAGCGCCAGCTGCGCAGCGACATCAACGCGCAGATGGCCGAGAGCATCGCCGGCATGGCCGTGCTGCAGGCGGCCGGCGCGGCGCCGCGCTTCGCCGAGCGTTTCGCGCGCACGAACGCCGAGCACCGCGAGTCGCGCCGCGCCGAGCTGCGCGCGAACGCGTGGCTGCTGCGCCCGGCGCTCGACCTGCTCAACGTCGGGCTGATCGTCGTCGTGATCTACGGCTTCGGCCAGCGCGAGCTGTCGGGCGTCGAGGTCGGCCTGCTCTACGCCTTCCTCGCGTATATCGCACGCGTCGTCGAGCCGCTGATCCAGATCACCCTGCAGTTCGGCCAGCTCCAGCAGGCCATGGTCGCGGCCGCACGCGTGCGCACCCTCCTGCAGGAGACCGCGCCGGTGGCCGAGCACGACGCGGCGCGCGCGGTCACGCGCGGGGCGATCGCGATCGAATCCTTGAGCTTCGGCTACGACCCGGCGCGGCCGGTGCTGCACGACCTCGACCTGCACATCGCGCCGGGCAGCTTCGTCGGCGTCGTCGGCCACACGGGCAGCGGCAAGAGCACGCTGCTGTCGCTGCTGCTGCGCTTCTACACGGCGCAGAGCGGTGCGATCCGCGTCGACGATCAGGCGCTCGCGAGCCTGCCCGACGCGGCGTTCCGCGCGGCCGTGGGCCTGGTGCCGCAGGAGCCGTATCTCGTCGCCGCGAGCGCGCGCGAGAACATCGCGATGGGCCGCGCGGTCGACGCGGCCGGCATCCGCGCGGCCGCGCTCGCGGCGCGCATCGACGCGTTCATCGAGTCGCTGCCGCAGGGCTACGACACCCTGCTCGGCGAGGGCGGCGCGCGCCTGTCGACGGGCCAGAAGCAGCTCGTCGCGATGGCGCGCGCGCTCGCGGGCCAGCCGCGCATCCTGTTCCTCGACGAGGCCACGTCGAACATCGACAGCGCGACCGAGCGCACCGTCAGCGCGGCGCTCGAGCAGCTGCGCGGCCGCGTCACGATCGTCGCGATCGCGCACCGCCTGTCGACGATCCGTGCGGCCGACCAGATCGTCGTGCTCAACCATGGCCGCATCGCCGAGCGCGGCACGCATGGCGAGCTGATGGGCATCGACGGCGGGCTGTACCAGCGGCTCGTGCAGCTGCAGGCGCTCGAGGAGTGAGAGCAAAGACGCTCGGCACGGCGGAGCCGAGCCGCCGTCGCGTCAGAGCACGAGCGCCAAGCGCTCGAGAACCATCAGCGCGAAGAAGCCGATCCCGCCGATCACGGTCCAGCGCAGCAGCACGACCATGCGCCGCAGCCATTGACGGTCGCGCGTCGCGACGAAGCCCGCGAAGCAGCCGAGCGCGGCGACGAACAGGAGGCCGATGGCGAGCCGGACGAACATCAGACCGCTTCAGCCATTGACCAGCTCGACGCCACGGGCAGCAAGGCCCTCGATCGTCTCGAAATAGCGGCCATGGGTGCGACGCAGGTCGCTCTCGTTCGCAGCCTCCAGCAAGACCACTTCCCGGTTCGTCCCTTGGGCAAGCAAGGAAAGCTCAAGCTCCAACCGAGCATCCTGTGCCACTTCACGCTGGGCATCGAGAAAAGCACGCATCTCGATCAGCGTGCCGCTGCGACGGTCATAGTCGATCAGGTAAATCATGTCTCGTCGAACACGGCGTCCGGGTTATCCGCAACCTGCTGCAGGCGCATGGAGAGTGCGCGCCTGTCTCGCTCAAGATCGGCTTGTTCGGCAGCGAGCTGGCTCAAAAGCTCTTCATCGCCGCTGGACGCCAGTCGCCGCGTGGCAAGCCGCACAAGATCCTGCACGAAGTCGACATGGTACGCGGCATCCGACAAGCCCACCATCCTTGCACGAACGGCTTCATCACCCCCGCCATATTTGAGAGCATGGCCAAACCGGTCAGCCACCTTCTCCGACAGCATCGCCCATAGATGCTGCAATTCGGTCCGGACCTGAATCTCGGCCCAGCGACCCTCGACCTGACGACAACATGCATGGCTCGGTAGCCGGAGCTCGGCTCGGCCACGCGATCGACCGCTCTTGCATCCGGAAAGCGCTGGCACAACCTGACCACCAGCGACTGCTGATGCTCGAGGCCCTTCACCACGACGCGGCATCCTGCGATGTCCTGGAGGCGCGTCAACTGCGTGCTGAGCCGGCGCAGTTTCTCGACGATTGCGGCCGTGGACTTCGCGGGGCGCGCCGTAGGCGCCAGACCGAAATCCTTGCGCAGTATCTGCATCACGACGCTGCTGGTCGCCGCGAACGATCGCCTGTATTCGTCCAGCATGCGCAGGTCGTCACCGCCCAGGTCACCCGCTTTGAGCCGCTCCCCAAGCTTGTCGAGCTGGTTGCGACTCAAGGCCATGAACCAGCGCTACCAGGCCGGCGCGAGCTGCGCGAAGCCCGCGGGCGCGAGCTTGTCGTCGGTGAACGTGACGATGTCGTAGGCGGTCGCGTCGGCGAGCAGCGCGCGCAGCAGCTTGTTGTTCAGCGCGTGGCCGCCCTTGAAGCTCGTGTACGCGGCGAGCATCGGGTGGCCCGCGACGTGCATGTCGCCGATCGCGTCGAGGATCTTGTGCTTGACGAACTCGTCGTCGTAGCGAAGACCGTCGGCGTTGAGCACGCGGTAGTCGTCGACGACGATCGCGTTGTCCATCGAGCCGCCGAGCGTCAGGCCGCGCGAGCGCATCAGCTCGATGTCGCTCGTCATGCCGAAGGTGCGCGCGCGCGCGATCTCGCGCTTGTACTGGCCCGAGCCCATGTCGAACACGTACTGCTGGCCCGTCGCCGCGACGGCCGGGTTGTCGAACTCGATCTGGAAGGACAGCGTGTAGCCATGGTGCGGCTCGAGGCGCGCCCACATCAGGCGCTTGCCCTCGCCCTGCCGCACCTCGACGGTCTTCTTCACGCGCAGGAACTTCTTCGGCGCGTTCTGCAGCTCGATGCCCGCGCTCTGCAGCAGGTAGACGAAGCTCGCGGCCGAGCCGTCGAGGATCGGCACCTCGTCGGCGTTGATGTCGATATAGACGTTGTCCAGGCCCAGGCCTGCGCAGGCCGAGAGCAGGTGTTCGATCGTCTGGACCTTGGGCGCACCCGGGTCGCCGCCGGGGGAGATCGTCGTCGCCATGCGCGTGTCGCAGACCGCCTCGGGACGCACCGGGATGTCGACCGGCTCGTTGAGGTCGACGCGGCGGAACACGATGCCGGTGTCGGGCGCGGCCGGGCGCAGCGTGAGCTCGACGCGCTGGCCGCTGTGGATGCCGACGCCGACCGCACGCGTCAGGGACTTGAGGGTTCTCTGCTGCACCATGGCCGCGATTTTATTCGGCCGACGTTGCGCGCGTGCTGCGAATCGCAATGGCCTTGTGTCGCCGCGGCCCATCACGACGCGGCCCGGCGCACGATCGGCAGGCGCAGCGACAGGCGCGTGCCCGCGCCGGGGCTCGTGTCGAGCCGCAGGTGGCCGTGCAGCGCGTCGGCGCGGCGCTGCAGGCCGCGCAGGCCGCGGCCGCCAGCCGCGCGCTGCGCGTCGAAGCCGCGGCCATCGTCCTCGACGCGGATCTCGACCCAGCGGCCGACCTGGCGCGTGACGAGGCGCACGCGGCTCGCCTGCGCATGCTTGAGCACGTTGTTGAAGGCCTCCTGCAGCAGGCGCAAAACCTGCAGCGCGTCGGGCGGCGCGAGCCATTCGAGCGGCGGGATGTCGTGGACCGACCAGTCGAGCTGCAGGCCGCCGGCCTGCAGGCGCTTGCCGAGCCGGAAGCGCATGGTCGCGAGCAGCGCGACGAGGTCGTGGCCGACCGGCTCGACCGAGTCGATCACGAGGCGCAGGTCGTCCACGCATTCGCGCAGCAGCTCGACGAGCTCGTGCTGGCCCAGCGTGCCCTGCTCGACCGCGACGAGCGCCGACAGCAGCGCCGAGCCGAGGCCGTCGTGCATGTCCTGCATCAGGCGCTGGCGCTCGGCCGCGAGGACCTGCTCGCGGCCGGTGCGGCACGCCGCCTCGTGCGCGACGCGCAGCGTTTCGGCCTGTTCGCGCAGGCGCGCCGCGAGTTCGTCGGCATGCGATCGCCGCAACGCGGCCACGCGGCGCTGCTGGCGATGCAGCAGGAGGCCGAAGAGGACGGCCGCGAGCAGCAGCAGCAAGGCCGTCGCCAACATGCCGCCGAGCAGCAGCGACCAGGCGCGGGTGAAATTCGGATCCATCGATGCGGGAGCGAGCCCGGTCGTGCCGGGCATTCTTCGTCAGTCAAGCCCGCGCACTCTGCCGCCCCGTCCGCGCCGCCGCATCCGCCAAATGTGGGGGCCCCTGCATGGTTCTTGACCTCGATCACTTCCACGCGTGGTTCGGGGCCTGTGCATACTCCCGATTCCGCGTGCCCGCACAGCTGACCGCAAGATTGGCGCCCGTCGCGCCGACTGTCCCAAACGGAGTTCCCGCCATGCTCGAAGCCCTGATCGACCGCCCCGAATACGAACGCCTCGCGCCCGGCGTCGTCGCCGCGCTGCGCGCCCTGAGCCAGACCGTCGACGCGAGCGGCCTCGACAAGACCCTCGTCGAGATCGTCAAGGTGCGCGCGTCCCAGCTCAACGGCTGCGCGTTCTGCCTGCAGTTCCACCTGAACATCGCGCGCCAGCTCGACGTGCCCGCGGCCAAGCTCGACCTGATCGCGGTGTGGCGCGAGGCGCCGCTGTACACGCCGCGCGAGCGCGCGGCGCTCGCGTGGACCGAGGCGCTCACGCGCATGAACCAGGCCCCGGTCGACCCGGCCGCCGAGGCCGCGCTGCGCGCCGAGTTCACGCTGCCCGAGATCGCGATGCTGACGGCCGCGATCGGCGCGATCAACGCGTGGAACCGGATCGCCGGCGCGTTGCGCTTCGGGCCGCCGACGGCCGGCTAAAAGAAAAAAGGCGCTGCACGAGGTGCAGCGCCTACAAGGCAGGAGGTTTGCGGCGGACGGATCGTTCAGTCGGCCTGCTTGCGCAGGAAGGCCGGGATCTCGATCTCGTCCATGCCGTTCGACGACAGCGCCTCGACCTTGGCCGCGGCCGTGCGCATATGGCGCCACACGCTCGGCACCGGGTTGGCCTGGTAGTCGCCGCCCGTCGCCATGCCGACGCCGGCCGGCGCGGCCGTCGCGTGGCCATGGCCGCCGCCGACGCTGACCTGCTGGGTCAGCACCGGCATGTTGTCGGTGCCGGTGCGCATCACCGGCTGCTGGACGACCGACAGCGGCGCCTGGGCGCGCGCCTTCTGGCCCGTCAGGCCGGTCGCGATCACGGTCACGCGCAGCGCGTCGCCGAGGCTCTCGTCGTAGGCGGCGCCGTAGATGATGTGCGCGTCTTCCGACGCGTAGCGCTTGATCGCGTTCATCACGTTGCGGCTCTCGGCGAGCTTGAAGTTCGCGCGGCCCGCAGCGATCAGCACGAGCACGCCGCGCGCGCCCGACAGGTCGATGCCTTCGAGCAGCGGGCAGGCCATCGCGGCCTCGGCGGCCTTGCTCGCGCGGTCCGGGCCGGTCGCCTGGGCCGTGCCCATCATGGCCTTGCCGGGCTCGCTCATGACGGTCTTGACGTCTTCGAAGTCGACGTTGATCAGGCCCGGCACGTGGATGATGTCGGAGATGCCGCCGACCGCGTTCTTCAGCACGTCGTTGGCGTGCGAGAAGGCCTGGTCCTGGCTGATGTCGTCGCCGAGCACCTCGAGCAGCTTCTCGTTGAGCACGACGATCAGCGAGTCGACGTTGGCTTCGAGCTCGGCGAGGCCCGCGTCGGCGGCCTTCGCGCGGCGGCTGCCTTCGAAGTCGAAGGGCTTGGTCACGACGCCGACGGTCAGGATGCCCATTTCCTTGGCGACGCGCGCGATCACGGGTGCCGCGCCGGTGCCGGTGCCGCCGCCCATGCCGGCGGTGATGAACAGCATGTTCGCGCCCTGGATCGCGTCGCGGATGCGCGCCTCGGCCTCGCCGGCCGCGGCCTTGCCGGCCTCGGGCTTCGCGCCGGCGCCCAGGCCCGTGCTGCCGAGCTGCAGCAGGAGGTCGGCCTTGGAGCGGTTGAGCGCCTGCGCGTCGGTGTTCGCGCAAATGAACTCGACCCCCTGAACCCCCTGGGCAATCATGTGGTCGACGGCATTGCCGCCGCCGCCGCCAACCCCGATCACCTTGATCTGGGTGCCCTGGTCAAACTCCTCGATCATCTCGATAGGCATATCAAACCTCCTTTTGCCGATTATGCAGTTGCCGCGTGTAAAAAACCACAGGAAAGCCCTTTATTTCTTTTAAAAATTACCCAGGAACCAGTCTTTCGCGCGCCCGAGCATGGTCTTCATGGAACCCGCCTGCTGGGCCGCCTTCAAACCCCGGGCGCGCGACATCCGGGCCTCCTCGAGCAGGCCCATGACGGTCGCCGAGCGCGGGTTTGCCACCATGTCGTAGAGCGCCCCCGAATAGGTCGGGGTGCCGCGCCGGACCGGTTTCAGGAAAATATCCTCGGCGAGTTCGACCATGCCCGGCATCACCGCCGAGCCGCCGGTCAGCACAATCCCCGAGGACAGCAGTTCCTCGTAGCCGCTCTCGCGAATCACCTGGTGCACCAGCGCGAATATCTCCTCGACGCGCGGTTCGATCACGCCGGCGAGCGCCTGCTTGGACAGCAGGCGCGGCGTGCGGTCGCCCAGGCCCGGCACCTCGACCTGGTCGGCCGGGTCGGCGAGCAGCTGCTTCGCGACGCCATGCTCGACCTTGATTTCCTCGGCGTCCTTGGTCGGGGTGCGCAAGGCCATCGCGATATCGCTGGTGATGAGGTCGCCAGCGATAGGGATGACGGCCGTATGGCGGATCGAGCCGCCCGTGAAGATCGCCACGTCGGTCGTGCCGGCGCCGATGTCGACCAGGGCGACGCCGAGGTCGCGCTCGTCGTCGGTCAGCGCGGCCTGGCTCGACGCGCTCGGGTTCAAGACCAGCTGGTCGACCTCGAGGCCGCAGCGGCGCACGCATTTGACGATGTTTTCCGCCGCACTTTGTGCGCCGGTCACGATATGAACCTTGACCTCGAGCCGGCCCCCGCTCATACCGATGGGTTCCTTGACCTCCTGGCCGTCGATCACGAATTCCTGGGGTTCGACGAGCAACAGGCGCTGGTCGTTCGGAATATTGATGGCCTTGGCCGTTTCGACGACCCGGGCGACGTCGATGGGCGTAACCTCCTTGTCACGCACGATCACCATGCCGGTCGAGTTTTGGCCGCGAATATGGCTGCCGGTAATCCCCGTATAAACCCTCGAAATCTTGCAGTCGGCCATCATTTCGGCCTCCTTGAGGGCCTGCTGGATCGACTGCACGGTCGCGTCGATATTGACGACGACGCCGCGCTTGAGGCCCTGGGTCGGGGCCACGCCCAGGCCGGCGATGCGCAATTCGCCGTTGCCCTGGACCTCGGCGACGACGGCCATGATCTTGGCCGTGCCAATATCGAGTCCGACGACCAAATCCTTGTATTCCTTGGCCATGCTATTCCTCAGCGATTCTTGTTTCCGGGTTTATCCTGATTCGTCCTGACCCCGCGCAGCTGCAGCGCATAACCGTCGGGGTAGCGCAGGTCGGCGAAGACCAGCGGCGCGCCGTCGTAGCGCGACGTCACCTGGGTCAGCGTGCGCGCGAAGCGCTCGAAGCGCGCGAGCACCTCGGCCGCGCTGCCGCGGCCGAGCTCGACGACCGCGCCCTTCTCGAAGGTCGCGCGCCACGAGCCGCGGCCCGACAGGTCGAGGCGTTCGACGCCGTCGTCGAGCCGCTGCACGCGCGGCTGCAGCTCGCGCCACATGCCGAGCATCTCGGCCGCGTGGCCGGCCGGACCGGCGAGCGTCGGCAGGTCCTGGTCCTCGACGTCGCCGAGGTTGGCCTCGAACAGCTCGCCATGGTCGTTGACGAGCTGCTCGTCGACGCTCGCGTCGCTGTCGGCGTCGGCGCCGTCGGCCTTGGTCTCCCAGTAGGCGACCGCGCGGTGCTCCTCGAGCGTCACGCGCAGCAGGCCCGGCCAGACGCGGTGCAGCTCGGCGTGGCGCACCCAGGGCACGGCCTCGAACGCGGCGCGACCCTCGCGCAGGTTCAGCGTCAGGAAGTTGCCGGCCAGGCGCGGCAGCGCGTTCGCGCGCAGCGTCGCCGCGCTCAGGTGCGCGACATCGCCCTCGACGACGATCGCGCGCAGCGCGAAGACCGGCTGGCGCACGACCCAGCGCAGGCCCCAGGCGAGCAGCATCCCGAGCAGGCCGAGCAGCAGCAACGCCGACACCGCGTTCATGACGCGGATGTCGAGCGGCGGCGCGACGGTGCTCGGGTTGCGGGCCATGGTCGTGCTTCGGTCAGCCCTGGCTGCCGTCGAGGCGCGCCTGGCTCAAGAGCCACAGGCACAGTTGCTGGTAGGACAGGCCCGCGGCCTGCGCCGACATCGGCACGAGCGAATGCGAGGTCATGCCCGGCGAGGTGTTCATCTCGAGCAGGAAGGGCTTGCCGTCGCTCTTGCGCAGCATCAGGTCGGCGCGGCCCCAGCCGCGGCAGCCGAGCACGCGGTAGGCCTTGAGCACGAGCGCCTGGATCTCGGCCTGGACGGCGGGCGCGAGCTTGCCGACTAGGTACTCGGTCGTGTCGGTGAAGTACTTGTTCTGGTAGTCGTAGGCGCCCTTGGCGCGGATCTCGATGACCGGCAGCGCGACGGCGCCCGCGCCGTCGCCGAGCACCGGGCAGGTCAGCTCGGCGCCGTCGACGAACTCCTCGCACAGCACCTCGGCGTCGTACTGCGCGGCGAGCTCGACGGCGGCCTGCATCTGCGAATAGCCGTCGACCTTGCTCGCGCCCATGCTCGAGCCCTCGTGCGGCGGCTTCACGAACAGCGGCAAGCCGAGCTCGTCGGGCACGGTGCGGATGCGCTCGCGCGTCTGCGCGCTGCGCGCGAGGCTGACCCAGCGCGGCGTCGGCAGGCCCTCGGCGACCCAGATGCGCTTGGTCATGATCTTGTCCATCGCGATGCTCGAGGCCATCACGCCCGAGCCCGTGTACGGGAGGCCCATCAGCTCGAGCGCACCCTGGACGGTGCCGTCCTCGCCGTGGCGGCCGTGCAGCGCGATGAAGCAGCGCGCGAAGCCCTGCTCTTTGAGCTCGTGCAGGCCGCGTGCGGCCGGGTCGAACGCGTGGACGTCAACGCCGGCGGCCGTCAGCGCGGCGAGCACGCCGGGGCCCGACATGGTCAGCGAGACCTCGCGTTCGGCCGAGCTGCCGCCCATCAGCACGGCGACCTTGCCGAAGGCCTTGGGGTCGATATTCAGATCGATGTTCAGCGTGTTGGTACTCATTGCAGCAGTCCCACGGTCTGTCCAGGCACGGACCCGATCGAGCCTGCACCCATGACGATGACAACGTCGCCGTCGCGGCTTGTGGCGGCGATCGCGGCGGGCAGGTCGCCGACGGCGGCGACGAATTGAGCATGTGCCGCGGCGGCGAGCGCGGCGCCGTCGGCGCCCGCGATCGGCGCCTCGCCGGCCGCGTAGACCTCGGTCAGCAGCGCCGCGTCGGCCATGCCGAGCACGCGGACGAAGTCGGCGAAGCAGTCGCGCGTGCGCGTGTAGCGGTGCGGCTGGAACGCGAGCACGAGGCGGCGGCCCGGGAACGCGCCGCGCGCGGCCTCGATCACGGCGGCCATCTCGGCCGGGTGGTGGCCGTAGTCGTCGATCAGCGCGAAGCGCCCGCCGTCGGCCGCGCGCAGCTCGCCGTAGCGCTGGAAGCGCCGGCCGACGCCGCCGAAGCCCGCGAGGCCGCGCTGGATCGCCGCGTCGGGCACGTCGAGCTCGGTCGCGACCGCGATCGCGGCGAGCGCGTTGCGCACGTTGTGCGTGCCCGCGAGGTTCAAGAGCACGGGCAGGTCGGACAGGTCTTCGCGCTGGACGGTGAAGCGCATCTGCCCGCCGGGCACCGGCTGCACGTCGACCGCGCGCACCGCGTTGTGCGCGCCGAGGCCGTAGCGAACGACCGGGCGCGCGACGCGGCCCGCGATCGCCTGCACGCCCGCGTCGTCGCCGCACATGATGGCCGCGCCGTAGAAGGGCATGCGCTCGAGGAAGTCGACGAAGGCCTGGTGCAGCCGGGCCACGTCGTGGCCGTAGGTGTCCATATGGTCTTCGTCGATGTTCGTGACGACGGCCATCATCGGCAGCAGGTGCAGGAAGGACGCGTCGCTCTCGTCGGCCTCGACGACAATGAACTCGCCCTGGCCGACGCGCGAGTTCGCGCCTGCCGCGAGCAGCTTGCCGCCGATCACGAAGCTCGGGTCGAGGCCGGCCTCGATCAGCACCGAGCTCACGAGCGAGGTCGTCGTCGTTTTGCCGTGGGTGCCCGCGATCGCGATGCCCTTGCGCAGGCGCATCAGCTCGGCGAGCATGACCGCGCGCGCGACGACCGGCACGCCGGCCGCGCGCGCGGCGAGCACCTCGGGGTTGTCGGCCTTGACCGCCGTCGACGTGACGACGGCCTGCGCGCCCACGATCTGCGCGGCCGCGTGGCCGATGTACACGGTGACGCCAAGCTCGGCGAGGCGCTCGGTCACGGCGCTCGCCGCGCGGTCCGAGCCCGACACGGTGTAGCCGCTCGCGCGCAGGACCTCGGCGATCGCGCTCATGCCGGCGCCGCCCACGCCGACGAAGTGGATGTGCTTGACGGCGTGTTTCATGCCTCGGCCCCTCGCACGCAACGGCCTGCTTCGGCGGCTTCACAGGTCGCGACGAAATGGATCTTTTTGACGGCGTGCTTCATGTGCGCACCTCGAGCGAGGCTTCGATCGCGTCGGCGACGCGGGCTGCGGCGCGGGGCCGCGCGAGCGCCTGGGCCTTCTCGGCCATCTCCAGCAACTGTTGACGTGTAAACACTTTGAGCGCCGAAAAAAGCTTCTCGGCGCTCAGCTCGCCCTGCGGCAGATGCAGCGCCGCGCCATGCTGGGCCATGAACTGCGCGTTGTCGCGCTGGTGCGAGGTCGTCCTGACGACGAGCGGCACGAGCACGGCGGGCACGCCGGCCGCGCACAGCTCCGAGACCGTGATCGCGCCCGCCCGGCACACGACGAGGTCGGCCGCCGCGAGCTGTGCGGCCATGTCATCGATGAAGGCCAGGACCTCGACGCCTTCGCCGAGCGTCAGGCCCGCGTCGCGATACGCCTGCTGGACCATCGGCAGATGCGCCTGGCCGCATTGGTGGACGACGCTGGGCCGCGCGTCGGCCGGCCACAGCGCGAGCGCCGCGGGCAGCGCGTCGTTGAGCGCCTTCGCGCCGAGCGAGCCGCCGAGCACGAGCAGGCGCAACGGGCCGCTGCGTTCGGCGTAGCGTGCCGCCGGCGCCGGCAGCGACTCGATCTCGCCGCGCACCGGGTTGCCCGTCACGACGGCCTTGGCGAGCGTTGCCGCGTCGCGGCCGTCGAAGCCGAAGCAGATCCGCCGCGCGAAGCGCGCGAGCCACTTGTTCGACATCAGCCAGCTCGCGTCGGCGTTCACGAGCACGAGCGGGCGGCGCATCAGCCAGGCCATCAGCCCGCCCGGCGCGCATACATAGCCGCCCATGCCGAGCACCGCGTCGGCGTGGCGCGTGACGAACACGCTGCGCGACTGCACGAACGCGCGCGCGAAGCCCGCGAGGCCCTTGAAGGCCTTTGCCAGGCCCTTGCCGCGCAGGCCGCCGAACGCGAGCCGGTCGAGCGGCAGCTGGGCCGCGGGCACGAGGCGGTTCTCCATGCCGGTCTCGGTGCCGATCCACGACACGCTCCAGCCGCGCCGCTCCATCTCGCGCGCGACCGCGATGCCGGGGATGATGTGGCCGCCGGTGCCGGCCGCCATGATCACGAGGTGGCGCGTCATGCGCGGCCTCCTCTCATGAGCTGGCGGTTCTGGCCGTCGCACGGCCGCGGCACGGCCTTCACGTCGCTACGCGACATGAGCGCCGTCCCGAACCGGCCACCCGCGCGCAAGCGCACGGGCAACGCGCGCGTACGCACGCTGCTCATGCGCGGCCTCCGCGCATGAGTTGCCGGTTCTCGATGTCGATGCGCAGGACGACCGCAAGCGCCACGCAGTTCATCAGGATCGCCGAGCCGCCGAAGCTCATCAGCGGCAGGGTCAGGCCCTTGGTCGGCAGCGCGCCGAGGTTCACGCCCATATTGATGAAGGCCTGGCCGCCCATCCAGATGCCGATGCCCTGCGCGTACAGGCCCGCGAACACGCGGTCGAGCGCGACGGCCTGGCGGCCGATATGGAAGAGCCGGCGCGACAGCCAGAAGAACGCGACGATCACGAGCGCGACGCCCGCGAAGCCGAGCTCCTCGCCGATCACGGCGAGCAGGAAGTCGGTATGCGCCTCGGGCAGGTAATGGAGCTTCTCGACCGAGCTGCCGAGGCCCTGGCCGAGCCACTCGCCGCGGCCGAACGCGATCAGCGAATGGGTGAGCTGGTAGGCCTTGCCCTGCGCGTACTTCTCGTCCCAGGGGTTCAGGTAGGCGAAGATGCGCTCGCGCCGGAAGTCGCTGAAGGTGATCATCAGCACGAAGGCGCCGAGCAGCACGCCGACGACGAGCAGGAACATGCGGCCGTTCACGCCGCCGAGGAACAGGATGCCCATCGCGACCGCCGCGATGACCATGAACGCGCCCATGTCGGGTTCGGCGAGCAGCAGCGTGCCGACGACGCCGAGCGCGACGACCATCGGCCAGACCGCCTGGACGAAGTTCTCCTTGACCTCCATCTTGCGGACCATGTAGCTGGCCGCGTACATCGCGATCGCCATCTTCGCGAGCTCGGACGGCTGGAAGTTCATCACGCCGAGCGGGATCCAGCGCCGCGCGCCGAGCACGACGCGGCCGACATGGGGCACGAGCACGACGACGAGCAGCACGAGCGCGGCGACGAACAGCCAGGCCGCCCAGCGCTCCCAGGTCGCGACCGGGATCTGCACCGTGACCAGCGCGGCGACGAGGCCGACGACGAGGCTCATCACGTGGCGCGTGAGGAAGTAGCTCGACGAATAGGCCGCGTAGCGCGCGTTGTCGGTCATCGCGATCGACGCCGAATAGACCATCAGCAGGCCGAAGGCCATCAGCGCGACGATCACCCACACGAGCATCACGTCGAATTCCTGCAGGCGCACGGGCTGGCCGGCCGAGGCCGAGACCCAGTCGCGCACGGGCACCTCGCCCTCGCGGTCGGTGCGCTGGAACAGGCCGCGCAGACGCTCGACGACAACGCTCATGCGAGCCCCCGATCGTTCGCGAGCTCCTGCGCCGTCGCGACGAAGACCTCGGCGCGGTGCGCGTAGTTGCGGAACATGTCGAGGCTCGCGCAGGCCGGCGACAGCAGCACGCTGTCGCCCGGGCGCGCCTGGGCGCAGGCCCAGCGCGTCGCGTCCTCGAGCGTCGCGTGGCGTTCCATCGGGATCTCGAGGCCCGCGAGCGCCGCCTCGACCTGCGGCGCGTCGCGGCCGATCAGCGCGACCGCGCGGCCATGGGCCGCGACGCCCTCGCGCAGCGGCGCGAAGTCCTGGCCCTTGCCGTCGCCGCCGAGGATCAGCACGAGCCGCGCGGGCGCGCGGTCGGCACCGAGGCCCTTGATCGCGGCGACCGTCGCGCCGACGTTCGTGCCCTTGGAGTCGTCGTAGAAGTCCACGCCCTCGAGCGTCAGCACATGCTCGACGCGGTGCGGCTCGCCGCGGTACTCGCGCAGGCCGTGCAGGAGCAGCGCGAGCGGCAGGCCCGCGGCCGTGCACAGCGCGAGCGCGGCGAGCGCGTTCGCGGCGTTGTGGCGACCGCGCACGCGCAGCGCGTCGGCCGGCATCAGGCGCTGGATCAGGATCTCCTCGGCCTCGCCCGGGCGGCGGCGGATCGTCTCGTCGGCCTCGCGCGCCCGCACGAGCCAGGCCATGCCGGCCTCGTCGACGAGGCCGAAGTCGCCGGGCGCGGCGGGTGCGCCGAGGCCGAAACGCACGACGCGACGGCCCTCGAGCTTGGCCGCGCGGCCGCGGCCCTGCGGCACGAGCACGGGTGCGGGCACCATCGCCTCGACGAGCGCGTCGTCGCGGTTCACGACCATGAGCCCCGCGCGGCCGAACACGCGCGCCTTGGCCGCGCCGTAGGCCGCCATGTCGCCGTGCCAGTCGAGGTGGTCCTGCGTGAGGTTGAGCACGGCCGCGGCCGTCGGCTCGAAGTTGTCGACGCCGTCGAGCTGGAAGCTCGACAGCTCGAGCACCCAGACCTCGGGCAGCGGCTCGGCGTGGCCGTCGGCGTCGCGCGCGTCGAGCGCACGCGTGAGCGTGTCCAGCAGCGTCGGGCCGATATTGCCGGCCATCGCGACGCGGCGGCCCGCGCGCTCGGCGAGCTGGGCCGTCATGCTCGTCGTCGTCGTCTTGCCGTTCGTGCCGGTGATCGCGAGCACCGCGGGGGCATAGGCCTGCGACTCGCGCAGCGCCGCGAGCGCGTCGGCGAACAGGCTCAGCTCGCCGCGCACCGGCAGGCCGCTCGCGTAGACGGCGGCGAGGCGCGCGTCGTGCGGCGCGAGGCCCGGACTCTTGAGCACGAGCTGCACGCCCGCGATCGCCTCGGCCGTCAGCGGCGCACTCGTGAACTCGGCGCGCGGGCAATGCTCGCGCAGGCTTGCCAGCTGCGGCGGCGCCTCGCGCGAGTCCCAGACCCGCACCTGCGCGCCGGCGCGCACGGCCCAGCAGGCCATCGCGAGGCCCGAGTCGCCGAGGCCCAGCACGAGGATCGATCGATCGCGCAGCGTGTTCATCGTCGCATCACCGCAGCTTGAGGCTGGAGAGGCCCACCAGGCACAGCAGCATGGTGATGATCCAGAAGCGCACGACGACCTGCGTCTCCTTCCAGCCCGACTTCTCGAAGTGGTGGTGCAGCGGCGCCATCTTGAAGATGCGCCGGCCCTCGCCGTAGCGCTTCTTCGTGAACTTGAACCAGCCGACCTGGATCATCACGGAGAAGACCTCGGCGACGAAGATGCCGCCCATGATGCCGAGCACGATCTCCTGGCGCGTGATCACGGCGAGCGTGCCGAGCGCGCCGCCGAGCGACAGCGCGCCGACGTCGCCCATGAAGACCTGGGCCGGGTGCGTGTTGAACCACAGGAACGCGAGCCCCGCGCCGGCCATCGCGCCGCAGAAGATCACGAGCTCGCCCGCCCCCGGGATATAGGGCAGCAGCAGGTAGCGCGCGTAGACCGACGAGCCGGTCACGTAGGCGAAGATGCCGAGCGCCGAGCCGACCAGCACGACCGGCATGATCGCGAGGCCGTCGAGCCCGTCGGTGAAGTTCACCGCGTTGCTCGTGCCGACGATCACGAAGTAGGACATGCCGATGAAGCCGAACACGCCGAGCGGGTAGCTGACGGTCTTGAAGAAGGGCAGCAGCAGGTCCGCCTTGGGCGGCAGCTCGGTCGAGAAGCCCGTCGTGACCCAGCGCAGGAACAGCTGGACGACGCCGAGGAAGTTGGTCTCGGACACGCTGAACGCGAGGTAGAGCGCGGCGATCAGGCCGATCAGCGACTGCCAGAAGAACTTCTCGCGGCTGCGCATGCCCTCGGGGTTCTTGTCGACGACCTTGCGCCAGTCGTCGACCCAGCCGACCGCGCCGAAGCCCATGGTCACGAGCATCACGACCCAGACGAAGCGGTTGCTCCAGTCGAACCACAGCAGCGTCGAGACGCCGATGCCGATCAGGATCAGCACGCCGCCCATCGTCGGCGTGCCGCTCTTGGCCAGATGCTGCTGGACGCCGTAGGCGCGGATCGGCTGGCCGATCTTCATCTCGGTCAGGCGGCGGATCACCCAGGGCCCGAACGCGAGGCCGATCAGCAGCGAGGTCAGCGCCGCCATCACCGCGCGAAACGTGATGTAGTTGAAAACGCGCAAAAAGCCCAGATGCGGGTCCAGGCCCTGCAGCCACTGCGCCAGGCTAAGCAGCATCGCGTCCTCCCGCGGTCGCCGGCGCGAGCGCCGCGACGACTTGTTCCATCTTCATGAATCTCGATCCCTTGACGAGCACGTTGGCCACGTCGGGTGCCGCGCCCAGTGCGGCGAGCAGATCGGCGACGGCGCCGTAGTGGCGCGCGTCGCTGCCGTACGCGCGCGCGGCCGCCGCGCTGAGCGGCCCCGCGCACCAGAAATGTCGAATCCCGCGCGCGGCCGCGTAGGCGCCGACCTCGGCGTGGAAGGCCTCGCCCTGCGTGCCGACCTCGCCCATGTCGCCGAGCACGAGCCAGGCGTCGCCGGGCAGGCCCGCGAGCATGTCGATCGCCGCGCGCACGCTGTCGGGGTTGGCGTTGTAGCTGTCGTCGATCAGCGTGATCTCGCGGCCGCCCCGCACGACCCGGCGCAGCGCCGAGCGGCCCTTGACCGGCTCGAAACGCTCGAGCCCCTGCTGGATCGCCGCGAGCGGCGCGCCCGCGGCGAGCGTGCAGGCCGCGGCGGCCAGCGCGTTGCGGACGTTGTGCTCGCCGGCCATGCGCAAGAGCACCGGCACCTCGCCGGCCGGCGTGCGGATCTGCAGCGCCCAATGGCCGCTGCTGACCCATTGCGCGTCGCCGCTGACGTCGGCCGCACCGCGCAGCGCGAAGGACAGCACCGCGCGCGCGCCGGCGAGCTGCTGCCAGATCGGCGCGCAGGGGTCCTCGGCCGGGAACACCGCCGTGCCCGACGCGCCGAGCGCCGCGATCACGGCGCCGTTCTCGCGCGCGACGGCCTCGACGCCGCTCATGAATTCCTGGTGCTCGCGCTGCGCGTTGTTGACGAGCGCGACCGTCGGCGCGGCGAGCGCCGCGAGCGGCGCGATCTCGCCCGGGTGGTTCATGCCGAGCTCGACGACGGCCGCGCGGTGCCAGACCGCGTCGTCCTGGCGCAGGCGCAGCAGGGTCAGCGGCACGCCGATGTCGTTGTTGAAGTTGCCGGCCGTCGCGAGCCCATGCTCGCCGAGCCAGGCGCGCAGGATGCTCGCGATCATCTGCGTGACCGTGGTCTTGCCGTTCGAACCGGTCACCGCGATCAGCGGCAGGTGGTGGTGCTGGCGCCAGGCCGCGGCGAGCAGGCCCAGCGCGCGCTTGGCGTCGGCCACCTCGATGCCGGGCAGGCCCGCGGCCGCGAGGCCGCGCTCGGCAAGCGCGGCGGCCGCGCCCGCGGCCTGGGCCTGGGCGAGGAAGTCGTTCGCGTCGAAGCGCTCGCCGCGCAGCGCGACGAACAGGTCGCCGGGCTGCAGCGTGCGCGTGTCGCTGTGCACGCGCTCGAGCGGCGTGTCGGGCGCGCCGACCAGGCGCGCCTCGGGCAGCACCGCCTGCAGCAAATGGTGGGCCTGGCCCAGCGTAAACAACGGCGTCATGTCTGCCCCTCGTCTGCGGAGTACCGCAGCCGATCCCCCGAGGGGATCGCCGCTTGCTTGGGGCGGCCCGGCGCTGCGCAGCGGATGCTCACAACCCCGCCCTTTCGAGCAGCGCCGCGCGCGCCTCGTCGACGTCGGAGAACGGACGGCGCTGGCCGTGGATCTCCTGGTAGTCCTCGTGGCCCTTGCCCGCGAGCAGCACGACGTCGCGCGGGCCCGCCGCGGCGAGCGCCGCGCGGATCGCCGCGTGGCGGTCGGCCTCGCGCACGCAGTCGGTGCCGGCCGGCACGCCGGCCGCGACGTCGGCGAGGATGGCCTCGGGCGCTTCGCTGCGCGGGTTGTCGCTGGTGAGCCAGACGCGGTCGGCGCCGCGCGCGGCGGCCGCGCCCATCAGCGGGCGCTTCGTGCGGTCGCGGTCGCCGCCGCAGCCGAACAGGCAGTGCAGCGCGCCGCCGCGCGCCGCGGCGAGGGGCCGCAGCGCCGCGAGCGCTTTCTCGAGCGCGTCGGGCGTGTGGGCGTAGTCGACGACGGCCTGCGGCAGCTCGCGGCCGTTGCCGACGCGCTGCATGCGGCCCGGCACCGGGCCGACGCCGCCGATCGCGCGCGCGACCGCGTCGAAATCGTGGCCGAGCGCGCGCAGGGCCGCCGCGACGCCGAGCAGGTTCGCGACGTTGTAGTCGCCGATCAGCGCGGTCTCGACGACGGCGGAACGCTCGGCGCCCTGGGCGTCGCGCTCGACGAGCGTGAACGCGAGGCCGCCCGCGCGGTAGTTCAGCTGGGTTGCGCGCAGCCGCGCGTCGGCTGCGTGCAGCGCGACGCTCCACACGTCGAGCCTGCCCGCGAGTTCGGCGGCGAGCGCCGCGCCCTTCGCGTCGTCGACGTTGAGCACGGCGGCCTGCAGGCCCGGGAAGTCGAACAGCGCGCGCTTGGCCTCCCAGTACGCGGCCATGCTGCCGTGGTAGTCGAGGTGGTCCTGCGTGAAGTTCGTGAACAGCGCGACGCGCGGCTCGGTGCCCGCGAGCCGTTGCTCATTGAGCCCGATGCTCGACGCCTCGATCGCGCAGGCCGCGAAGCCCGCGTCGACCATGCTCTTGAAGCCGGCCTGCAGGGTCACGGGGTCGGGCGTGGTCAGGCCCGTGTACTTGAGCTGGCCCGGCTCGCCAATGCCGAGCGTGCCGACCACGCCGCAGCGCTGGCCCAGGGCGCCGAGCGCCTGCGCGGTCCACCACGCCGTCGAGGTCTTGCCGTTCGTGCCGGTCACGGCGAGCACGGCGAGCGCGCGCGACGGGTGGCCGTGGAAGGCCGCGGCGATCTGGCCGGTCGCGGCCTTGAGGCCCGGCAGCGCGGCGATGCGCGCGTCGTTGAACGCGAAGGCCTCGACGCCGTCCTGCTCGACCAGGCAGGTCGACGCGCCGGCTGCGAGCGCCGCGGCGACGAACGCGCGGCCGTCGCGCGCGTGGCCGGGCCAGGCGATGAACGCGTCGCCGGGGCGCACCTCGCGGCTGTCGCTGCACAGGCGGCCGCGCGTCCATTCGGTCAGCCAGCGCGCCGCGGCCTCGGGGGATTTGAGTTGGAGCATCAGGATTTCCCGTCCTTGGCGTCGGCGGCCGGCTTCGCGTCGTGCACCGCCATGATTTGCGACTTGGTGCTGTCGGCCTCGGGCGGCACGCCGAGCAGGCGCAGCGTCTGCGGGGCGAGCTTGGAGAACACCGGCGCGGCGACGAGGCCGCCGAAGATGATGCCGGCCGAGGGCTCGTCGACCATCACGGCGACGACGATGCGCGGGTGGTCGATCGGCGCGAGGCCGACGAACCAGGCGCGGTACTTGTGGCTCGCGTAACCGCGGCCTTCCTGCTTGCGAGCGGTGCCGGTCTTGCCGCCAACATGCCAGCCGTCGACCTGGGCCTTGGACGCGGTGCCGCCGGCGCTCGTGACCATCGACAGCATCTCGCGCACCTGGGCGGCCGTCTTCGGCGAGAACACGCGCACGCCCTGGGCCGTCATGCCCGCGGGCTGCTTGAGGATGGTCAGCGGGATCACCTCGCCGTCGTGCGCGAACACCGTGTACGCGTGGGCGAGCTGGAGCAGCGAGACCGACAGGCCGTAGCCGTAGGACATCGTCATCTGCTCGATCGGGCGCCAGTTCTTGTACGGACGCACGCGGCCGCTGACGGCGCCGGGGAAGTCGATCTGCGGGCGCTGGCCGAGGCCGATCGCCTGGTACATGTCGTAGAGCTCGCGCGGCTGCATCGACAGGCCGATCCGGCCCGCGCCGATATTGCTCGACTTCTGCACGACCTCGGACACCGTGAGCTGGGCGTGCGGCTCGTCGTCGCTCGGCGAGAAGCCGCCGACGGTGAGGCTGTGCGGCGCCGTCGTGATCACGGTCTCGGGCGTCACGCGCCCGGTGTCGAGCGCGAGGCCGATCGTGAACGGCTTCATCGTCGAGCCCGGCTCGGCCGTGTCGGTCAGCGCGCGGTTGCGCAGCTGCGCGCCGGACAGGTTCTGGCGGTTGCCGGGGTCGTAGGTCGGCACGTTCGCGAGCGCGAGGATCTCGCCGGTCTTCGCGTCGAGCACGACGACCGAGCCGGCCGCGGCCTTGTTGTCGGCCACCGCGTCGCGGATCGCCTGGTAGGCGAAGAACTGGATCTGCGAGTCGATCGACAGCTCGATGTCCTGGCCATTCACGGCCGGCGTGCTGTCGCCGACGTCGTCGATCGCGCGGCCGAGGCGGTCGCGCACGATCGAGCGCTGGCCGTCGCGGCCGACGAGCTGCTTGTCGAACGCGAGCTCGATGCCCTCCTGGCCCTTGTCGTCGGCGTTCGTGAAGCCGACCACATGGGCCGCGGCCTCGCCCTCGGGGTAGCGGCGGCGGTACTCGCGCTCCTGGTAGACGCCCTTCACGCCGAGCGCCTTGATGCGCGTCGCCGTGTCGTCGTCGACGAGGCGGCGCAGCCAGACGAAGTGCGAGTCGGGGTCGAGCTTGCGCGCGAGCTCGGTCGGGCTCAGCTGCAGCGCCTGGGCGAGCTCGCCGCGCCTGGCCGGGTCGGCGTCGACGTCCTTGGGGATGGCCCAGATCGACGGCATCGCGACGCTCGCCGCGAGCACCTGGCCCGAGCGGTCCGAGATGCGGCCGCGGCTCGCGGGCAGGTCGAGCGTGTGCACGTAGCGCAGCTCGCCCTGCTTCTGATAGAACTCGGTCGCGAAGACCTGGACGTAGAACGCGCGCGCGAGCAGGCCCGCGAACGCGAGCCCGACCACGGCGACGAGGAAGCGCGAGCGCCACGGCGGCGTCTTCGACGCGAGCAGCGGGCTCGTCGCATAGTTGACGGCGCGGCTCTGCGGCTTCGCGCCCGCGGATTTCCTGGCGCCGCCACCGCCGCGCATGCGTTCGCGCAGGCTCATCGGGCGGCTCCCGACGCGCCGACGCGGCTACCGGTGGCGGCCGCGGCACCGCTCGTGCCGCTCGCCGCCGGCGCGCCCACGCGATCGCTGGCCGGCTGGGTCACGGCGGCCGTGATGGTGCGCATCTGCAGGCGGTCGCGCGCGACGCCCTCGACGCGCAGGTTCGTCGCCTGCGCGCGGCGCTCGGCCTGCAGGCGCTGGTAGTCGGCCTCGAGGCGGCGCGTCTCGGCGTTGGTGTCGTCGATGCGCGTGAACAGCAGGCGCGCGTCGTAGGCGCTGTGCACGAGCACGACGCCGCTCGCGAGCACGGCGACGAGCAGCAGCAGGTTGAGCTTGTTCACCCGGCCCTCCGGCGCTTCTTCTCGTGCACGGGCGGCAGCGGCGCGCCCGTGCGTTCGGCGATGCGCAGGACGGCCGAGCGCGAGCGCGGGTTCGCGGCGACCTCGGCGGCGCTCGGTTTCACGCGCGCGAGCGCGTTGAGCACGCTCGGCCGCGGCGGCGCGAACGGCGCGCGGCGGTCGACCTCGTCCTTCGCGTGGCGGTTGATGAAAGTCTTGACGATGCGGTCTTCGAGCGAGTGGAAGCTGATCACCGCGAGGCGGCCGCCCGGCGCGAGGCGCTCGAGCGCCGCGCTCAGCCCCTGCTCGAGCTGCGCGAGTTCGCCGTTGACATGAATCCGAAGCGCTTGAAATGTGCGCGTTGCAGGGTCCTGGCCCGGCTCGCGGGTTTTGACTGCACGAGCCACGACTTCGGCCAGCTCGGCGGTGCTTCGAACAGGGCGCCCGCCCTCGCGGCGAGCAACAAGCGCCTTTGCAATCTGTGCAGCAAACCGTTCTTCGCCATAGTCACGTATCACCTCTGCAATCTGGCGCTCGTCGCCGCTGGCCAGGAAATCCGCGGCGCTCGCGCCGCGGGTGGGATCCATGCGCATGTCCAGCGGGCCGTCGAAACGGAAGCTGAAACCGCGCGCCGGGTCGTCGATCTGCGGGCTCGACACGCCGAGGTCGAGCAGCACGCCGTCGACCAGGCCGACGCCGAGCGCGTCGAGCTGAGGGCCCATGTCGGCGAAGCCCGCGTGGCAGATGCAAAAACGCGGGTCCGTGACCCGCGTATCGCCTGAGCTCGCGGCCGCGATGGCCTCTGGGTCCCGGTCGATCGCGATGAGCCGCCCCTGCGGCCCCAATTTCGAGAGCAGCAGGCGCGAATGGCCGCCGCGGCCGAAGGTGCCGTCGACGTAGACGCCGTCGGGGCGCGCGAGCACGCCGTCCACGCTTTCGTGCAGCAGCACCGTGGTATGGATCAGGGGCTCAGCCATGCCGGGTCAGAAAGAGAAGTCCTTGAGCACGTCGGGCATGGCCTGCGCCATCACCGCCGCCTCGTGGGCCTGGTACCTGGCCTTGTCCCAGAGCTCGAAGTACGAGCCCATGCCGAGCAGCAGCACGTCCTTGTCGAGGCCGGCGGCCTCGCGCAGCTCGGGCGCGATCAGCAGGCGCGCGGCCGAGTCGACCTCGACGTCCATCGCGTTGCCGAGGAACACGCGCTTCCAGCCGGCTGCGGCCATCGGCAGCGCGGCGACGCGGTCGCGGAAGCCCTCCCAGGCCGGCCGCGGGAACACCATCAGGCAGCCCTCGGGGTGTTTGGTGACCGTGAGCTGGCCCGCGCACAGGGCCTGCAGCGCGTCGCGATGGCGCGTCGGGACGGCAATCCGCCCCTTGCCGTCCATCGCCAAGGCATTAGGTCCCTGAAACACCAGATTCGCCACCGCGATCCACCAATTAACACTTTCCACCACTTTACTAACCGAAACCCCGATGGTCAAGCGAAATATCAAAAAAATCTCAATGGAATCAAGTACTTAGATGTAATTTCGAAAGAAAATCGCACGCAAAATACGTTCAAAATGAACGACTTGCGTAGGGGTCTGTAAGTGCTGGATGAAGTTGGCGGCCTCGTCACGAGGAGCGCGCTGAAGCCGGAACGCGGGATGGCGGCGATTGTCGCGCCGGGTCCTTAAGCGCGACGACGCGGCCGGGTCGCGGACGCGGACAATGCGTCTGCCCCCGCTCTGCCGACCGCCCGCATGGAAGCACCCGCCCGCCCCGCCCTACGCCGCCACTTGCGGCGCCTGCTCGGCGCCCTGGCCCTGCTGCTGCTCAGCGGCGGCGCGGCGCTCGCGGCCGCGGTCTGGCAGCTCGACGCGACGCCGCGCGAGCTCGCGCGCTGGCTCGTCGCGAGTCGGGCCGAGCAGCCGGCCTGGCTGCGGGGCGGCGCGCAGCGGCTCGCGCTCGAGCTCGTCAGCGTCGACCGCGGCGTCCAGGCGGCCGCGACCGACTACCCGGCCTACGCCGCGCCGACGGCGTCCGCGAGCGCGGCCGACCCCAAGCCGCTGCGCGTGGTCCGCGTCGACCGCAGCGAGGCGCTCGCGCCGGCGCTCGCGAGCGCCCTGCCCGGCGACCTGATCCTGCTCGCGCCGGGCCGCTACCGCTTCAGCGGCGAGGCGCTCGCGGTGCGCGTGCCGGGCACCGACGCGGCGCCGATCGTCGTGCGCGCGGCCACGCTCGGCGAGGTGTGGCTCGACTTCGCGCTCGTCGAGGGCTTCAAGGTCAACGCCCCGCACTGGCGCTTCGAGAACCTCGAGATCCACGGCGCCTGCCGCGACGACAGCGACTGCGAGCACGCGTTCCACGTCGTCGGCGCGGCGGTCGACACGCGCATCGAGCATTGCCGCCTCGTCGACTTCAACGCCCCGGTCAAGATCAACGGCGAGAGCGGCGACTTCCCCGACGCGGGCCGCATCGAGGCGAGCGAGCTCAGCGCCACGCGCGGCCGCGCCACGGCCAACCCGGTCAGCTTCATCGACCTCGTCGGCGCGAACGGCTGGCGCATCGAGGGCAACCTGATCGCCGACTTCGTCAAGCTCCAGGGCGACCGCGTGAGCTACGGCGCCTACGCGAAGGGCGCGGGCCAGGGCAACGTCTTCGCGCGCAACCTCGTGATCTGCGAGCAGCGCCTGCGCGGCGCCGACGGCGCGCGCGTCGGACTCTCGCTGGGCGGCGGCGGCAGCGGCCCTGCCTATTGCCGCGACCGCGCCTGCATCGTCGAGCAGCAGGCCGGCCGCCTCGAGGACAACCTGATCGCGCAATGCTCGGACGCCGGCATCTACCTGAACCGCGCCGCGCAGAGCGTCGTCAGCGGCAACCGCCTGCTCGACACGGCCGGCATCGACGGCCGCTTCCCCGAGACCGCGGCCGACCTGCGCGGCAATATCGTCGACGGACCGATCCACACGCGCAACGACGCGCTGCTCCACGAGCAGGACGACCGCGCGAGCCCGCGCGTCGCGTCGCTCGCGGGCGCGCACCCGCTGCGCGCGGAGCTGTGCACGAGCGTGCCGGCGTTCAAGGGGCTCGCGAGCTGCGCGGCGGCGCGCTGAGTCCAGCGCGCGGCGCCGCCCTTCCGGTCTAGCCGAAGGGGGTCGGCGCGAAACCGATCGCCGCGTCGCCCTCGCGCATCGCGACGCCACGCCAGCCCGACGCCAGCAGCCTTGTCTGGGCCTCGAGGTCCTCGGCCGCAACCCAGGTCGTCGCCGCGTCGGCCACCGCCGCGGTTCGCTCGACCGGCCGCCACAGCACATGGCGCAACGAGCCCTCGGCCTGGACGCCGAGCCACACGAGCGCAAAGCCATGGGCGAGCAGCGTGCGCCGCGACAGCGTATTGGTCGGCGCCGCGCGCACGAGCAGCTCGGGCACGCCGCGCGCGGCCGCGAGCTGCAGCCGCGCCCTGATCAGCGTCGCGTGCAGGCCCTGGCCGCGCTCGGCCGGGTCGACCATCGCAGCCGACAGCAGCGCGACGCGGCCCGCGCGCGCGGCGTCCCAGCCGATGTCGCCCGCGTAGTTGTCGCGGTCGCCGGCCCGCGGGCGCGTCAGCGACCCGTAGGCGACGATGCGCTCGCCCGCGCAGACGCCGAGGCTCTCGCCGCGTGCGCCCCAATGGTTCGAGAAGAAACTCTCGGCGCCGCCGAACAGACGGAACATCGCCGGGTCGGGCAGCGCGGCCATCACGGCCGCGTGCAGCGCCATCAGGCCGGGCAGGTCGGCCGGGCCCAGCGGCCGCAGTGCGTAGCCGCTCGGCAACTCGGATTCGCTCATGACGGTTTCCCCCGGCGCGCGTCGCCGATCAGCTCGGCGTAGTTGAACATCTCGAGCGGCGGCAGCAGGCCGAGCCGGCGCGCGGCACCGAGGTCGACCTGCAGCGCGAAACGCGCGAGCGTCTCGACCGGGATCCGCGCGGCCGGCACGCGGCCGACGAGGATCTGCTCGGCCTTGTACGCGGCGAACTGGCCGACGTTGTAGTAATGGCTGACGAGGCCCAGCAGCGCGCCGGCCGCCATCAGCTGCTCGGTCGACGCAAACGCGGGCAGCCCGGCCGCGAGCGCCGCGGGCACGACGAGCTCGCGCGCCTGGGTGTTCAGGAACGAGTCGGGCGGCATATAGAGCCAGCCCGCCCCGGCCGCGGCAAGGCCCTGCACGAGCTCGGCCGCGCCCGCGCCGCTCGGCCGCCCGGCCGCGTCGACGCCGAAGGTCCGCTCGAGCACCTCGAAGCCCTGGCGACGGCCGACGCCGCGCAGCTCGTCGAGCACCGCGACCGAGTTCGGCTCGTTCGCCGAGTACAGTATGCCGATGCGGCGGAACGGCCGGTAGCTCGCCATCGCCTGGGCCTGCGCGGCGAGCCCGGCCATATGGCCGACGCCGGTCACCGCGCGGCCCGGCGCGCGCAGGTCGGCGACGATGCCCGCACCGACCGGCGCCGCGACGAGGCTGAACACGACCGGGATGCCCTCGACATAGCGGCCCCGGTCGCGCGCATCCCAGCGCCCGGCGATGCCGAGCGTGACGCCGGTGCCCCAGGTATGGATCAGGTCGGGCCGGGCCTCGGGCGGCAGCGCGCGGATCTCGGCGACGATGGCCGGCAACCGCGCGGGGTCGAGCGCGATGTCGCGCCAGGTGATCTCGACCGGCACGCCGCGCGCGGCGATGTAGTCCGCGAAGCCGCGCTCGACTTCGGTGCGGCCGCGGTAGGTGATCGCCCAGATGCGCCAGGGCCGAGCAGACGCAGGCGCCGCGGTCGCGGTCGGCGTCGGCGATGCGGTCATCGGCGACGCGCCACGCGCCGCCCTGAGCGGACCGAGCACGCCAAGCGCGCCGGCACCCGCGGCGGCGCCTACCGGTGCGATCAGCAGCGTACGGCGCTTCATGCGCGGGCTCCCGCCGCACCGAACCGCCCGCGCCCGAGCAGCGCGAACAGCAGCCCGCTCGCGAGCGTCAGCGCCGCGAGCGCGACGAACGCGCCCGCGTGGCCGACCGCGAGGACGAGCGCGCCCGCGAGCAGCGGCCCGCAGGTATTGCCGAGCCGCTCGATCAACCGGTAGGCGCCGAACACCGGCCCGCTGCCATGCGTGGCGATCTCGGTGCCGCAGACCTGGGCGAGCAGGCTGCTCTGCGCAGCGATCGACAGGCCCTGGCCGAGGCCCAGCAGCGCCGTCACCGCGTACAGCGGCGCGACGCCATGCCAGGCGAGCAGCGCGAAGCCGCCGAGCGAGGACAGCGCAAGCCCCGCGCCGACGAGGCGGGCGAGCGGCACGCCGCGCTCGACCCAGCGCGTCGCCTGCGGCAGCACGAGCACGAGCAGCACCGCGTAAAGCATCAGCGCCCGGCCCGCGACCGACGGCGGCGCGCCGGCCGCGCCCGCGTAGACCGGCACGAGGTAGAAGCAGGCGCCCGCGAGGATCAGCTTGGCCGGCAGCGCCGCGAGCAGCGTGACCCACAGGAAGCGGCCCTCGCGGAACAGGCGCGCGAAGTCGCGCGGCGTCGGCGCGCCGCTCGCGATCGGCGCCGCGTCGGCCGCGCGCCCCGGCAGGCCGCTCACCGCGAGCGCGGCCGCCGCCGCGAGCGCCGCGGCGACGCCGAAGCCCCAGCGCGGCCCGAGGTGGTCGGCGAGCATGCCGCCGACCGGCGGGCCGCACACGCCGGCGACCATGATCGCGCCGACGAACATCGCGAAGCCGCGCGTGCGCTCGGCCGGCCCCGTGTGCTCGATCACGAGGCCCTGGCCCGCGACGAAGACCATGCCGTAGCCGAGCCCGCACAGCGCGCGCCACGCGACGAAGTCGGCGAGCCCGGTCGCGAGCGCCGCGCCCGCGAGGCCGATCACGCCGAACGCGGCGCCCCAGGCCATCGTGCGGCGGTGCCCGCCGCGCTCGCTCCAAGGCGCGAGCAGCGGCTGGCCGAACGCGACGACGGCCATGAACACGACGATCGGCAGGCCGACGAGCAGCTCGGGCGAGGTAGCCGCGCCGGCCGGCACGAGGCTGCGCGCGTAGCCGGGCAGGAACGCGCGCGTGAGCTCCTCGGCGAGCATGAACAGGAACAGCGGCGCGCGCAGGCGCGCGAGCACGGCCGCGCCGCCCTGCGCGGCGCCTGCGCCCGCGCTCGTCAGGCCGTGCAGCAGCTCGCGCGTGAGGAATAGCGCGACGACGAACACGACGCCGAGGTCGAGCGCCGATTCGAGCAGGATATGGCGGATGTACGCGGCGCCGACCTGGGCCTCGACGCTGCCGACGCGCCGGCCGTCGCGCTCGATCGGCACCTCGACGCCGCGGCCTGGCTCGGCCGCGCCGCTCGCGAAGCGCACCGCGCCCGCGGCGTCGCGCAGCACGAGATAGGCGAGCTCGCGGTGCTCGGCGCGCAGCGCGTCGAAATGCGCGCTCACGCCGACGAGCTCGTCAAGTGCGAGCCCATGGTCGAGCGCCTTGCCGACGAGCTCGCCGACCGACGCGCCGACGACACCGGCCTTGCGCTCGAGCTCGGGCCGCAGGCCGGCCTCGAACGCGCGCTGCGTGGCCGCGCCCATCGCGAGCAGGCCCAGCATCAGCGCGGCGAGGATCACGGCCGTGAGCCGGCCCTCGCGCTGCGCCGCGCTCCATGCGCCCTCGCGCCGCGCCACCCAGGCGAGACCGGCAGCGGCGAGCAGCGTCGCGACGGCCCAGCCGACGAGCGCGATCAAGGCCAGGCGCATGCGCATCTCCGCCAGCCGCTGCGAGAGCGAGAAGAGCGGGTAGCGCACGACGACCTCGCCCATACGCAAGTCGAAGCTGTTGCGCAGCGGCATGCGGACGGCGCCGAGTTCGCCGGGCTGGAGACCGGTGGTCGCCACCGGGGCCGCGAACACGCGCCGCCCCTGGGCGTCGGCGACCTCGATCGAGTCGATCTCGGGGTCGGTTGCGCCCTCGCGTTCGAGTAGCGCGGGCGTCTCGCTCGCCCCCGCGAGCGGCACGCCGAGCGCGAGCGTCGCCTCGACCGCCTCGCGCACCGCGACGGCCGGCACTGTCATGCGCGAGCGTAGCGCCGCCTCGAGCGCGGCCTCGAACTTGAAGTAGCTGAGGAAGGCCGCCATCACGACGCCGAACAGCGCGACGAGCGCGGCGACGCCGAACGGACGGCTGCGGAACATCCGGTGCACAGCGGGGCGGGATTGATCTATCGTTGCAATGCTAACGATTTATTCAAGCTGATCGAGGGGATCCGGGGTTCATGGAGGAAGACGATAGTCGCACCGTGGTTCGCACCGGCCCGCGCCCCGCGGCGCCGGTGGACGACGACGCGACCGTGATCCGGCCCGCGCCGGCCTTCGACCCCGACGCGACGGTCGTGCGGCCGGTGTCGCGGCCCGGCGGCGCAGTCGCGCCGGCCGGCGGTGCCACGCGTCCGCCAGTCAGCGCACCGGTCAGCCGGCCCTCGCAAAGCGGTCCGGCGAGCGCCTCGGCCGGTGGCCCCGTGAGCGGCTCCGCCGGCGACGCGCGCCGCACGCTCGCGCCGATCGCGCTGCAGCCCGGTCACCGCCTTCACGAGTACCGGATCGACCGCGTGCTCGGCCAGGGTGGCTTCGGCATCACCTACCTCGCCACCGACGTGAACCTGCACGCCGAGGTCGCGATCAAGGAATACCTGCCGGCAGAGTTTGCAATCCGCACCGGCGACAGCACGGTGCGGCCGCGCCGCATCGAGGTCACGGCGACGCTGCTCGAGGGCCTCGACCAGTTCCTCGTCGAGGCGCGCACGCTCGCGAGCTTCCGCCACCCGAACATCGTGCGCGTCGCGCGCTTCTTCGAGGCGAACCGCACCGCCTATATGGTGCTCGACTACGAGCGCGGCGCGGCGCTCGGCGCGTGGTGGCGCAAGCAGCGCCCGGCCGTGCCCGCGGGCCAGCCGCTGCCGATGCCCGGCATCCCCGAGCCCGAGCTGCTGATGCTGCTCGCGCCGCTGCTCGACGGCCTCGCGCTGGTCCACCACAAGGGCGTGCTGCACCGCGACATCAAGCCCGACAACGTGCTCGTGCGCGACGCCGACGGCAGCTTCGTGCTGCTCGACTTCGGCGCCGCGCGGCCCGCCGCGGTCAGCAACGCGAGCGACGCGCCGAGCATCCTGACGCCCGGCTATGCGCCGATCGAGCAATACCTCGGCGACCAGCAGGGGCCGTGGACCGACATCTACGCGTTCGGCGCCACGCTGTACTGGCTCGTCTGCGGCCAGCGCCCGCGCGAGGCGCCCGACCGCCAGGCCGCGCCGCAGGCCGACACGAGCGCCGAGCAGGCCGGCATGGGCCGCTACAGCGCCGAGTTCCTGCGCGCGATCGACTGGGCGCTGCAGGTCCGGCCGGCCGACCGGCCCCAGGACGTCGCGGCGTTCCGGCGCGCGCTGTTCGCCGCGCACGCGGCGAGCCTCGGGTTGCAGGAAGCGCTCGCGCGCGGCATGGCCGACGAGGACGCGCAGCGCGCGACCGGCCAGGGCTTTGCCGCGCGGCTGCGCGCGGGCCTGCGCCGCGCCGCGCGCAGCCGCGTGCTGCGCCCGCCTTCGTGGCCGCTCGCGCTGAAGATGGCGCTCGCGCTCGTGCTCGCCGCGCTCGTGCCGATGGGCATCACCGCCTGGCACAACTACACGAGCAGCGTCGACGCGCTCGCGCGCGCCGAGCGGCGCAACCTCTCGGGGCTGGCGCAGGCGACGGCGGGCCGGCTCTCCCAGCTGATCGAGGACAGCCGGCGCGTGACCGCGTTCGCCGCGCGCAGCCCCGAGGTCGCTGCGCTGCTGCGCCAGCCGAGCGAGGCCGGCCGCGCGGCCGTGCTCGCGCGGCTGCAGAACTTCGTCGACACCAACCCCGACCTGCACCTGCTCACGCTGATGGACGCGAGCGGCAAGGCGCTCGTGTCGACGGCGCCCGAGGTCGTCGGCGGCAACTATGGCTTCCGCGACTACTTCAAGATCGCGATGGCCGGGCGCTCGAACGTCACGAGCATCATCGTCGGCGCCGTCGCCGGGCGCGCAGGCGTCTACGTCGCCTACCCGGTGCGCGACGCCGCGGCGGCGCCGATCGGCGTGATCGTGCTGCGCCTGCGCGCCGAGACGATCGGCGCGCTCGTCGACGGCGTGCGCAACGCCGACCGCGACCCGTTTCTCGTCGACGGCGACGGCGTGCTGATCCACGACGGCAAGGAGGCGCTGCGCTTCCACAGCCTCGCGCCGCTGTCGGCACAGAAGCAGGCCGACATCGCGGCCGACCAGCGCTTCCGGCTCAAGCATGTCGAGAGCCTCGGCATGCCCGAGCTCGCCGCGGCGCTGGTCGGCGCGCGCCGCGAGGGCGTGATCGACTACGACTCGACGATCACGCACACGCGCGAGGTCGCCGGCTACGCGCCGGTCGCGGGCGTCGACTGGGTCGTCGGCGTGACCGAGTCGCGCGCGAGCTTCGAGGCGCCGCTGCGCGCGATCTTCGAGCAGGTGCTGATCGGCCTCGGTCTGGTCGGCGCGATCTTCGTCGGCCTCGCGCTGCTGTTCGCGCGCTCGATCAGCCGCCCGGTCGCGGCGCTCACGGGCGCGGTCGACGCGCTCAAGCGCGGCGACTACGACGCCGCCCACGTGAAGGTGCGCAGCGACGACGAGATCGGCGCGCTCGGCCGCACCTTCAACGTGATGATCGACGTGCTCAGGCAGCGCGAGCGCGAGCGGGGGATGCGGTCGGGGTCGTCGTGAGCACGCTCAGCGGCGGCGCAGCTCTTCGCGGATCGCCTTGCGGATCAAACCCTCGAGATTCTCGGCCTGGATCGCCTGCTTGAGCGCCTCGTTGATCAGCGTCTGGTAGCCGCGCGCACCGGCCTTGGCCTTGAAGTGCTCGACGACCGCGCCGTCGAGGAAGATGTTCACGCGCTGCTTGTTCGGCAGCACGGCGCCATTGGCGGCGCGCTTGCGCAGCACCAGCTTGCCGGACGCGATGTCGGCCCTGCGCAGCGGCGCGTCTTCGACGTCGTCAGGCGATGCTTTCGCGGTAGATGGCTTGCTCATGTCGGTCTGCCTTGCGCATCGAGATGATGCGGATGTGCTCCTCCGTCTCCGCTGTGACGATCACGACCAGCGTGTCGCCCAACGGCCCCAGCGTCACGAATCGCTCCTCGCCGTAGTCGAAGCGACGGTCCTCGAAAGTGACCGTCCGCCCCGATTCGATCGCCGGCTGCGCGTCGACCAGGTCAAGGCCATGCTTGCGAAGGCTGCTCGCGCGCTTGACGGGGTCCAAGCTGTAGCGCATGAATGATTGTGTGTATAAAAATGCACACCGTCAAATCCCCTGTTTCGCATCCTGCGCGATGCAGGGCGACGAATCGCTAGCCGAGCGGCTCGACCGTCACCGCGACGCGCGGCTCGGCGCTGCCGCCGCCGCGGATCACGCCGCGCAGCGGCGCGACGTCGGCGTAGTCGCGGCCCCAGGCGAGCGTCACGTGGTCCTGGCCGACGCGCGTGTCGTTGGTCGGGTCGAGCGCGATCCAGCCGTTGCGCGGGCACCAGACCGAAACCCAGGCGTGCGACGCGTCGGCGCCGACCAGGCGCGGCTTGCCCGGCGGCGGCTGGGTCAGCAGATAGCCCGACACGTAGCGCGCCGCGAGGCCCAGCGAGCGGCACGCGCCGATCATCACGTGGGCGAAGTCCTGGCACACGCCGCGCCTGAGCGCGAGCGCCTCGGCCGCGCGCGTGCCGACATGGGTCGCCGTGGTCTCGTAGCGGAACTCGGCGTGGATCAGCGACATCAGCGCGAGCGCGCCCGCGGCGACGCTCGCGTCGGCCGTGAACGCGCGCCGGCCGAAGGCCGCGAGCGTCGCGTCGAGCGCGACGAAGTTCGACGCGAGCGTGAACTCGACCGCCTCGGTGCGCACCGAGCCCGCGTGGTAGCGCAGCGATTCGGCGACCTCGGGCCAGGCCGGGCTTGCAGCGAGGTCGAGCTCGGGCGGCGGCGCGATGCCGGCCTCGAACTCGCTGCCGACGACGAGGCGCTCGTGCACGCGCGCGTGGCTGAACACGAGCCGGCCGTTGCCCCAGGGGTCTTCGCTGAGGCGCGCGGCGAGGTCGGCGGCGTCCCTGATGCCGTCGGGCTGCGGGTCGATGTCGAGCCGCCAGCCGCGCACCTGCTGCTCGGGCGTCGCGCGCGGGCTCAGGCAGGCCAGGTGGTGCGCGACCTCGACCGGCGCGTCGTAGTCGTAGCTCGTTTCGTGGCGCACGCGCAGCCAGCGGCGCTCGACTCCTTCGGTGGCGACCTCGACTTCGCTCATTGCCAAATCATCCGGTCGATGCGGCCGACGTGGCTGAAGAACTGCCGCCCGATCTGCACCGACAGCGTGAGCGCCTGCGCGCTCGTCTCGCCGAGGCGCTCGCGCAGCGCCGTGAAGCGGCCCTCGGCGTCGGGCGTGCCGATTTCCTCGAGCGGCCAGGCGTCGGGCTGGGGCAGGCCGGCCGCGACCTCGGCGGCCCAGTCGCGGTCGGTGCGCGAGAGCTTGACGAAGCGCTCGCGCATGGTCCGCGCGACCCAGGCCAGCGAGCGCGGGTTGTCGGTGTCGTGGACGAGCAGGCGCAAGAGCGCGAGCACCTCGCGGCGGCCCTGGAACTGCGCGCGGTACGTGATCAAAGAGTCGAACAGCGCGAGCAGGGTCGCGAAGCCCGCGTCGGAGCGCTGCAGGCCCTGGTCGAAGCCCTCGACGAGCACGTCGCAGAGGAAGTCGAGCCGCTCGATCTGGCGTCCGACCGACAGCAGGCGCCAACCGTCGTCGCGCGTCATGCGGTCGGTCTGGCCGCCCGTGATCGCCGCGAGCTGGGTATCGGCGCGCGCGAGCACGCCCAGCACGGCCGACAGCGGCACGGCCTGGCTGTGCGCGAGCAGCGCGCCGAGCTGCTGGCTGAACTGCTCGCCGGTGTCCTGGATGCGCGCCCATTGCTCGGCCGACAGGCGCTCGCGCAGCGTCTGCGCGCAGGACTGCAGCGCGCGCAGGTTCCAGGCCACGCTGGTGGCCTCGCGCGTGTCGACGAGCGCGTGGACGAGCGCGCGCTCGAACAATCGCATCGACTGCTCGGCCTCGGGCACGCCCTCGCCGACCAGGCCGGCGCGGCGCGCGAGCGCGTCGAGCGCGCGCAGCAGCTCGGGCGGGCTGCCGCCGCGCTGGTAGCCGGCCAGAGTCTCGAGCGTCACGCGCGCGAGGCGCACGCAGTTCTCGGCGCGCTCGGTGTAGCGGCCGAGCCAGAACAGGTTCTCGGCCGAGCGGCTCGTGACGGTCCAGTGCGCGGCCGACAGTTCGGCCGCCGACAGCGTGCGCGGCAGCAGGCTCGTCGGGTCGACCTCGCCCTCGGTCTGCACCCAGGTGTCGACGCTCGCGCTGCCGCTCTGCATCGACAGCCAGGGGTCGCTCGGGCCGTCGTGGCGCTGCGCGACGCGCGTGAGCCCGCCCGGCAGCACGGTGTAGCCGCCCTGCCCGTCCGACAGCGCGAACACGCGCAGCGCGTAGGGCCGCGGCTCGAGCAGGCCGTCGCGCCAGACCGGCGTCTCGGCCGGCTTCAGGCGCGCCTGCAGCGTGTACGCGCTCGGGTCGTTGGCTATCCGCGCGGCGAGCTCGGCGCGCGCGCTCGGGCTCAGCGCGCCCGCGAGCTGCGGCTTGAAGCCGCCGTGCGGAAAGGTCGGCGCGACGACGAAGTCGGCGAGCTGCTCGCGGTGCGCGGCCCAGGCGGCTTCCTCGCCGCACCACCAGGAGGTCGTCCCGGGCAGCAGCAGCTCCTCGCCGAGCAGGGCCTCGGACACGCCGGGCCAGAACGCCGACAGGCCCGGGCTCTCGAGCCAGCCCGCGCCCGGCGCGTTCGCGACGACGACATTGCCCGCGCGCATCGCCTGGAGCAGGCCCGGCACGCCGAGGATGGAGTCCGGGCGCAGCTCGAGCGGGTCGAGGTATTCGTCGTCGACGCGGCGCATCAGCACGTCGACGCGCTCGAGGCCCAGCGTGGTCTTCAGGTAGAGCTTGTCGCCGCGCACGGTCAGGTCGCCGCCCTCGACGAGCGTCAGGCCCAGGTAGCGCGCGAGGAAGGCGTGCTCGAAATAGGTTTCGTTGCGCGGCCCCGGCGTGAGCAGCGCGACGCGCGCGCGCTCGCCGGCCGGCGACAGGCGCATCAGGCCCTGGATGCTGGCCTGAAACGCGGCCGCGAGGCGCTGCACCGACAAGTCGCGAAAGGCCTCGGGGAACTGCTCGGCGACGATCAGGCGGTTCTCGAGCAGGTAGCCGAGCCCCGACGGCGCCTGGGTGCGCTGGCCGACGACCCACCACAGGCCGTCGGCGCCGCGCAGCAGCTCGAAAGCGACGACGTGCAGGTGCACGCCGCCGAGCGGCTTGCAGCCGTGCATGGCGCGCAGGTATTGCGGATGCGCGAACACGAGCGAGGCCGGCAGCAGCCCTTTGTCGAGCAGGCGGCGCTCGCCGTAGATGTCGGCCATGACGGCGTCGAGCAGGCGCGCACGCTGGATCACGCCGCGCTCGAGCGTGGCCCATTCGTCGGCGCTGACCATCATCGGCAGCAGCTCGAGCGGCCACACGCGCGCGGACTGCGCGCCCTCCTCCTGCGTTCCGTAGACGTTGTAGGTGGCGCCGTCCTCGCGGACGCGCGCTTGCATGCGCGCGGCGCGGGCGGCCAGATCAGTCCAGCCGGTGGCGCCGTTGGCCTGGAAGAAGCGCTGCCACAACGGATTCAGACCCTTCGGGCGGCTGCCGGCGCGCATCAGCTCGGCGTGCAGCTCGCTGTAGTGGCCGTCGTGGCCGCGCAGCGCCGCGGCCGTGGCCAGCGCCAGCGGATCGGGCGCGTCGAGCGGCAGCAGGCTGCCCTGCTGGGGCAGGTGCTGGGGCGAGGAACGCGGTTTCATGCCGTCATCATGCCTGCTTCGATCCGACACGCCCGGCCGCCGAGGTCAGACGCGTCGGCCGGTGCGGCGCAGATCCAGCGTGAACGGGAACTCCAGACTCGGCTCCGGCGCGCCCGCCGTGATCGGCTCGACGCTGTGCCCCATCGCCACGAAGCGCGAGAGCCGGCGGCTCTCTGCCTCATACGCGTTGACCGGGAAGGTCTCGTAGTTGCGACCGCCCGGATGAGCGACGAAGTAGCGGCAGCCGCCGAGCGAGCGCTGCATCCAAGTGTCGACGAGGTCGACTGTCAGCGGCGCGTGCACAGGGATCGTCGGGTGCAGCGCGCTGGCCGGCTGCCAGGCCTTGTAGCGCACGCCGGCCACGAATTCGCCGACGCGGCCGGTGGGCTGCAGCGGCACAGTCACGCCGTTGACGGTCAGGCGATGGCGCGGGTCGATGAGGCCGGTGACCTTGAGCTCGATGCGCTCGAGCGACGCGTCGACGAAACGCACCGTGCCACCCGCCGCGCCCTCCTCGCCCATCACGTTCCACGGCTCCAGCGCATTGCGCAGCGTGACGTGGACACCGCGCGCCGCGAACGCACCGACCTTGGGAAAACGGAACTCGAAGTGCGGCGCGAACCACGCGGCGTCGAAGGCGTAGCCGGCGCGCGCCATGTCTTCGAGCACGTCGTCGAAGTCCAGCGCGACGAAGCTCGGCAGCAAGAAGCGGTCGTGCAGGCCGGTGCCCCAGCGCACAAGCTCGGCGCGGTAGGGCTCGCGCCAGAAGCGCGCCACGAGCGCGCGCAGCAGCAGCTGCTGGACGATGCTCATGCGCGCATGCGGCGGCATCTCGAACGCGCGAAGTTCCAGCAGGCCGAGACGGCCGGTGGCGGAATCGGGCGAGTAGAGCTTGTCGATGCAGAACTCGCTGCGGTGCGTGTTGCCGGTGGCGTCGATCAGCACGTTGCGCAAGCTGCGGTCGATCAGCCACGGCGGCATGTCGGCGCCGTAGACGGCCTTGTTGCGGGCGATCTCGCCGAGCGCGATCTCGAGCTCGCGCAGCTGGTCCTGGCGCGCCTCGTCGACGCGCGGCGCCTGGCTCGTCGGGCCGATGAACAGGCCCGAGAACAAATAGCTCAACGACGGATGGTTGTGCCAGTACGCCAGCAGCGAGCCGAGCAGGTCGGGCCGGCGCAGGAACGGCGAGTCCGCCGGCGTCGCGCCGCCGAGCACGAAGTGGTTGCCGCCGCCGGTGCCGGTGTGGCGGCCGTCGAGCATAAACTTCTCGGAGCACAGGCGCGAGAGGCGCGCGGCTTCGTAGAGAAACTCGGTGTGCTCGACCAGCTCGCCCCAGTTCGCGGCCGGGTGGATGTTGACTTCGATGACGCCGGGGTCGGGCGTGACCTGAAGCACCTTGAGGCGCGCGTCGCGCGGCGGCGGGTAGCCTTCGAGCACGACCTGCATGCCGGTCTCGACGCAGGTCGCCTCGATGGCGGCGAGCAGTTCGAGGTAGTGCTCGAGCTTGGCGAGCGGCGGCATGAAGACGTAGAGCACAC
>JAFAMW010000014.1 GCA_019232985.1 Roseateles sp.
CCCGCCCCGAAGGGTTCGTGCGATAACAGGCCCGCGCGGGTGTTGCGGCGCTCGGCTGTCGGGCCACCAGCCCGACCTTCGCACCGCGCCTACGCGCCGGCCTGTTCTCGCGCGAACGCGACCCACCGGGGTTCTGCAGAGGGTCCCTCGCCCCATGCGGGCAAGTTCGCAGGGCTTCGCCGACAATCGGGGCCTGGCGCCCCGGATTGCAGCTGCACCGAGGGCGCCGAGCATACGTTCCCCCCGATGAGCAAAAAACAACGCATCGTCGTCGGCCTGTCCGGCGGCGTCGACTCCGCCGTGTCGGCCTGGCTGCTGAAACAGCAGGGCCACGAGGTCGTCGGCATCTTCATGAAGAACTGGGAAGACGACGACGACAGCGCGTACTGCTCGTCGAACGTCGACTTCGTCGACGCCGCGGCCGTCGCCGACGTGATCGGCATCGAGATCGAGCACGTGAACTTCGCGGCCGACTACAAGGACCGCGTGTTTGCGGCCTTTCTGCGCGAGTACCGGGCCGGTCGCACGCCGAACCCCGACGTGCTGTGCAACGCCGAAATCAAGTTCAAGGCCTTCCTCGACCACGCGCTGCGGCTCGGCGCCGAGAAGATCGCGACGGGTCATTACGCGCGCGTTCGCGAGCTCGCCGGAACGCACCAGTTGCTCAAGGGCCTCGACCCCGCGAAGGACCAGAGCTACTTCCTGCACCGCCTGAACCAGCCGCAATTGGCGAAGACGCTGTTTCCGGTTGGCGAACTGAAAAAGACCGAGGTCCGCCGCATCGCCGAAGACATCAGGCTGCCGAACGCCAGGAAGAAGGACTCGACCGGCATCTGCTTTATCGGCGAGCGGCCGTTCCGCGAGTTCCTGAACCGCTACCTGGCCCACGCGCCGGGCCCGATCAAGGACGAGCGCGGCCGCAAGATCGGCGAGCATGTGGGCCTGTCGTTCTACACGCTGGGGCAGCGCCAGGGCCTCGGCATCGGCGGCATCAAGGAGAAGGGGTCAGCGCGCGGCGGCGGCGCGCACGCCCCCTGGTTCGTCGCGCGCAAGGACCTCGAGCGCAACACCCTCGTCGTCGTCCAGGGCCACGAGCACCCGTGGCTGCAAAGCCGCCGCCTCGTCGCCGACGACCTGGCCTGGACCGGCGCCGCGCCGGCCGACGCGCGAGAAGGCTTCGCCGCCAAGACCCGCTACCGCCAGGCCGACGCGGCCTGCGCCTACGCCGCCCAGGGCGAGCAGCGCTTCGAGCTGCGCTTCGCCGCGCCGCAATGGGCGGTCACGCCGGGCCAGAGCGCGGTGCTCTACGCCGGCGAGGTCTGCCTCGGCGGCGGCGTGATCGCCGAGGCCCATGCCGAGGCCTGAGCTGCGCGACCGCTTCGGCGAGCGCTTCGACCGCCTGCTCGTGCGCGTCGCCCAGCCGAGCGTCGTGCTGCGCGTCGCCGCGCTCGCGATCTGCGTGCTCGAAGTGTTCGCGGCGGTCGGCGCGCTGCTGGGCTTTCGCACCGACGCCTACGACGGCCTCGTGCCCGCGCTCTACCAGCGCCTCGGCGGCGCGCCGAGCGACCGCGCGCTGCTGCTCGCCTGCCTCGCCCTCGTGCTCACGTTCGCCTGGGCCTGCTGGCGCCTGACGCGCGACGGCAGCGCCGACCAGCCGCCGCACCACGCGCTCGCGCGCATCCTCACCGTCGACCTGCTCGCCGTGTGCGTGACGCCGGGCCTGCCCTTCCTCGTCACGGCGCTCGCGGCCGTGCTGCTGCGCGTACGCGAAGCCTTCCTGTTCGCGCTGTTCCAGGTCGCGCTCAACGTCGGCCTGTACGCGCTGCTGCCCTCGGCCGACGCGCCGGCCGCCGGCGTCGACCTGCCGGGCTGGTTCGACAAGCTGAGCCTGCTCGTCTCGATGGCCGCGCTGCACGGCCTCGCGTTCGGCCTGGGCCGCATGGCCGCGGCCGAGGCCGAGAAGCGCCGCTGGCTGCAGGTCATGCTCGCCGAGCGCGTGTCGGCCGAGCAGCTGCTCGCCGAGCAGCTGCGCTACGCCGAGCGGCTCGCGCTCGCGCGCGAGTTCCACGACGTGTTCGGCCACCACCTGACGGCGCTGAACCTGCAGCTCCAGCTCGGCAGCGCGCTGCTCCAGCGCGAGGACGCGACGAGCGCCGCGCAGGCCGTCGAGCGCGCGCGCGAGGGCGCGGCGCGCCTGCTCGACGACGTGCGCGAGGCCGTGTCGGCGCAGCGCAGCTCGCGCCGCATCGACCTGTCGGCCGCGCTCGAGGCGCTCGCGAGCGGCGTCGAGAGCACGCGCGTCGAGCTCGCCGTCGCCGACGCCGCGCGCGACCTGAGCCCGCGCGTCGCCCACGCGCTGCTGCGCTGCGTGCAGGAGGCCGTGACGAACGCGGTGCGCCACGCCCGCGCGACGCGCGTGCACGTCGCGCTCGAGGTCGACCGCGGCGGCCTGGTCCACCTGCGCATCGAGGACGATGGCCGCGGCGCGCCACGCTATGCTGCGGGCAACGGACTCAAGGGCATGGGCGAGCGCATGGCCGAACTCGGCGGGCGCATGCAGGTCAGCGCCCAGGGTCCGGGCTTCCGCATCGAACTCGAATGTCCGACAACGGCATGAAGATCAACATCCTGCTGGTCGAAGACCAGCAACTCGTGCGCGACGGCCTCAAGGGCCTGCTCGCGCTGCACGACGACGTCGTCGTCACGGCCGAGGCCGGCGACGGCGTCGAGGCGCTCGAGCGCCTCGACGTCATGGCGGCCGCGTCCGACCTGCCCGACCTGGTGCTGTCGGACATGCGCATGCCGCGGCTCGACGGCGTCGGCCTGATCCGCGCGCTCGCGGCGCGCGCGCTCGCGATCCCGGTCGTGCTCTTGACGACCTTCGACGACGCGCAGGCCTTCGACGAGGCGGTCGGCGCGGGCGCGCGCGGCTTTCTGCTCAAGGCGATCAGCCCCGAGACGCTCGTCGAGGCGCTGCGCGAGGTCGCGGCCGGCGGCACGGCGCTGCGCCCCTCGCTGACGACGCGCGTCGCCGGCGCCGCGCGCGGCCAGGCCCGCGCGTTCGAGGCGATCGAGGCGCCCGAACCGCTGTCGCCGAAGGAGCTCCAGGTGCTGCGCCTCGTCGCGAGCGGCCGCTCGAACACCGAGATCGCGGGCCTGCTCGGCAATAGCGAGGGCGTGATCAAGAACCACTGCTCGGCGATCTTCTCGAAGATGGGCGTGCGCGACCGCACGCAGGCCGTGCTGCGCGCGATCGACCTCGGCTGGATTTAAGCGGTTGCGTGGGCGGCCGGCACGGCCGCCTTCTCGTGGACGCGGCGCCCCGCCGTCGCCCACAGCAGCAGCGCGCAGCCGAGGCCGAGCAGGCTCGTCGTGCCGAAGAACGTCATCATCGGCGCGTAGCCCGCCGGGTTCAGCGCGCTCGCGCCGGCGCGGTCGTTGAGCCAGCCCGCGACGAGGTTGGCGCCGCCGATGCCGAAGTTCTGCACGACCCACATCAGGCCGATCGCGGTGCCGAAGCGCGCGGGCGGGACGAGCCGGCTCGTCAGCGGCCACATCACGGCCGGCACGAGCGAGTAGCTGACGCCGAGCAGCGCCGTCGCGATCCACAGGCTCCAATGCGTGAGCGCCATCACGGCGAGCGCGATCGGCAGCAGCGTCGCGCCGAACGCGAGCAGCGGCGCGTAGCGGCCGGTGCGGTCGCACAGCCAGCCGAAAGCCGGCGTCGCGAACACGGCGGCGAAGAACACATAGCTGTTCATGTCGCCGGCGGTCGCGAGGTCGAGGCCGTGGGCGTGCTGGAAATACTTGATCGAGAAAGTGCTGCGGAAGGCCAGGATCACCGCGTACCAGAGCACGCACAGCCCGAGCAGGAACCAGTAGGCGCGGCCGAAGTGGAACAGGTCGCGCCAGACGAACTTCTCGTGCATGGTCTTGCTCGCCTGGCGTAGCGCGGCGCGGCGGCGGCGCGGGCCGACGTCGATGCCCGCGTAGACCGCCGAGGCGACGAAGGACGAGGCCGCGAACCCGAGCGCGATCAGCAGCGGCGCCTGCCAGCCCTGGGCGTAGGCCGCGGCGAACCAGCTCGTCGACTTGTCGGCCGAGGCCGAGCCGAGCCGGCCCAGCGACAGCGTCAGCGCCATCGCGAAGGCCATCTTGTCGGCCTTGAAATAGTCGGCCACGGCCGCGAGCGTCGCGATATTGAAGGTCTCGGCGCCGACGCCGAAGAACAGGCGCCCGGCCGCCATGCCGGCGAAGTTCGGGCTCAGCGCGGTCAACGCCGCGCCGGCCAGGCAGACCGCCGAGGTCACGACCATCATGCGCGCAGCGCCGAAGCGGTCGACGAGCAGGCCGCCGACCAGGACCATCACGATGTTCGGCAGGCTGTAGATCGCGTTGAGCATGCCGATGTCGGAGTCGCTGAAGCCGCGCTGGCTCTGCAGCAGGTCGGCCACCGGCCCGATCGAGTCGTAGACATAGCTGTTGCCGTAGAAGGCCGCGGCGACGAGCGCGCAGACGATCCAGGCGGTCAGCGGGCCGTGGGTCCGCTCATTCCGGTCGGTCATAGGGTTTCCTTGTCGTCGAGCCGGGTCGGCCAAACATGGGGCGCGATTGTGGCAAATCCGGCGCGGCCATGGCCGTCCGTGCAGAATCGGGCGAGGAGGTGCCGCCATGTCCGCCGCCGTGATCCCCTGCCTGCGCTACGCCGACGCCCACGCCGCCATTGCCTGGCTGGTGCGCGCGTTCGGCTTCGAGATCAACCTCGTCGTGCCCGACGCCCAGGGCGGCATCGCCCATGCCCAGCTGCTGTGGCGCGACGCGAAGCGCGGCCACGCGATGGTGATGCTCGGCTCGGCCGAGCCGCTCGGCGAGTTCGGCCGGCTGATGGCCCAGCCGCTCGCCTGCGAGGGCCGCTCGACGCAGTCGAGCTACCTGATCGTCGACGCGATCGACGCGCACCACGAGCGCGCGCGCGCCGCCGGCGCCGAGATCGTGCTGCCGATCGTCGACCAGGAATACGGCGGCCGCGGCTACACCTGCCGCGACCTCGAGGGTCATTTGTGGAGCTTCGGCAGCTACGACCCCTGGGGCGAGGAGAACCGCGCATGAACGATCTGCAGTACCGATCATCGTCGCGCCACGCCGCCCTGCTCGCGGCGCTGTGCGCCGTCGCGAGCGCCTGTGCGGCGGGCCCCGCGGCCCAGGACAAGCCGCCGCAGGCCGTGCCGCCGGTGCTGCCGACGGCGCCTGCCTCGGCGGCATCGGGCGTCGGCGCATCCGACCGCGCGCGTGCCTGGGCCGACATCGAAGCGCTCGTCGGCGACGCGAACTGCAGCGCCGACGCGCAATGCCATGTCGTCGGCGTCGGCGCGCGCGCCTGCGGCGGGCCCGCGCGCTATATCGCGTGGTCGAGCCGCATGACCGACGCGGACCAGCTCGACGCCGCCGTGCAGCGCCACGCGGCGCTCGAGCGCGAGGCGCTGAAGGGGCGCGTGTCGAACTGCCTCGCGCTGCCCGAGCCGGTCGCGCAGTGCCGGCCGGCCTCGGGCGCGGTCGCCGGCGCGATGGCCGGGGTCGGTCGCTGCGTGATCGTGCCCGGCGCGCGCCCGCGCCTGCCCGAATAGGCGACCTTCAGTTCGAGTCGGAGAAGGCCGGCGTCGGCGCCGAGGCGGACCGTCCCCCTGGCGTCCGGGCCGGCGCCGACGCGGCGACCGGCGCGTCGCCAGCGTAGTCGCCGGCCGTGAAGCGCCAGTCGCTCGCGACCTTGACGGCGCGCATCAGCGGCGTGAGCTCGCGCAGCAGCTTGTGGTCGGAGCGGCTGTGCACGCCGCTGAAGCGGCGCGGGTCGCTCGGGTCGGGTTCGAGCACCCAGTCGGCCTCGCCCGTGAACGGGTCGACGTAGCGCTGGCGCAGGTGGTGGCGCTCGACCTGGCCGCGCCGGTCCTCGAGCAGCTCGTCGAGCGTCTGCGGGTACTGCTCGAGCCCCGGCGTCGCGGCGCGGTAGGCGTCGATCGCGCGCGCGATCGCGGCGCCGCGGAACTCGAGCTCGCGTTCGCGCTCGCGCTCGGCCGCGTTCTGCCAGGCCTCGCCGGCTGCTGCGAGCGCGGCCGCGCTGATCGCGACGAAGAACAGCACGATCAGGTAGGTGAAGCCGGCCTCTCGACTGGCGCGGGCTGTTGCGCGGGGCGCCGGGCCGCCCCAAGGCCCGGGCGTGGGGTCGGCGCCGGCGGGCATCCCCGACGTCGCGGCCCGCCCCCTCGGGGGACGGCTCCCGTACGCGGGGGCCGGGGGCCCACCCTTACCAGTCCGCATAGAGTCGGCCGTCGCTGCCGCGGCCCGCGGCGCCGCTGCGCACGTCGTAGACATTGCCGCGCAGCTGGCCGTCGGGCGGCGGCGCGACGAGCACCCATTGGGTGGCGTTCTCGGTCAGCGGGTCCTCGGGGATATCGCGGATATAGCGGTCGGCGACGAGCTCGTCGAGCGAGTCCGGGTAGCGCCCCCGGTCCGCCGCGAAATGGTCGATCGCGTCGCGCATCACGTTCAGCGAGGTGTGCAGGGCGGTTTCCTTGGACTTGTTGAGGCTCGCGAAGTAGCGCGGCGCCGCGATCGCCGCGAGCAGCGCGACGATCGCCATCACGACGATCAGCTCGATCAGCGTGAAGCCGCGGCTCTTGGGGCTGCGCTGCATCGGGGTCACCAGTCCTTGTAGAAGCTGCCGTCGATCGCGCGGCGCTCGGACTGCGAGTGCACGTCGAACACGTCGCGGCCGGGCCGCGGCGCGTCGGGCGGGCTGTCGTAGGCGCGCGGCGCCCAGGTCTGCTCGGCCGGCTGGCCCGGGTCGGCGAACGGGTCGCGCGGCAAGCTGCGCAGGAAATAGATCATCGAACCGTCGGGCGAGCGCACGTCCTTGACGCCCTTGACGAGGCTCGCGAGGTCGGGCGGGTAGCCGCTCGCGTCGGCGGCGCGCGCGATGCGACCCTCGTCGGCCGCGTGCTTGTACGCGTCGATCGCGCCGCGCAGCGTGCGCAACGCGCTGCGCAACGCGTATTCCTGCGTGCGCTGGACCGAGAGCTCGAGCACCGGCCGCGCGACGCCGACGAGCATCGCGACGATCGCGAGCACGACGAGCATCTCGATCAGCGTAAAGCCGCGACGCGACCGGGCGAGGGGCTTCATTTCACCGCACCGACCTGCACCAGGCCCGAGCCGTCGAGCTGAACCTCGGGCGGCGCGACGCCGGCCGGTCCGTCGCCGACATGCAGGCCGCCGACGCCGATATTGAGCGACTGCCCGGCCGCGGCCGGCAACGCGCGCAGCATGACGACGCGGCTGCCCTGGGCCGGAACCTCGACGGCGAGCGAGCCGCCGCTAGCCTTCGCGGCGCCGGCCTCGGCCGACTCGAGCCGCGCGGCGTCGAACTCGACGTTGCCGGCGAGCGTGAACGCGCTGTTGTTGCGCAGCGTGACCGCGACGTTGCCGCCCGGGTCGACCTGCGGCGTGACCTCGAGCGTCAGGGTCGCGCGCTGAGCCTCGGCAGCCGCGTCGGCGTTGCCGTCCATGCTCGCGCGCTGCGCCGCGGTCTGCACCGGCACGCGCGCGGCGGCGCTGACCGGGCCGCTGCCCATGCCGACGCCGACATTGCCGCGCGACTTCAGCATCACGCTGAACGCACCCGGCGACGCGTCGGTGCCGCTCGCGAGGCGCGCGTTGGCCGCGTCGGGCAGCGCGAGGTTGCGCAGCACATGCGGGGTGATCAGCATCACGATCTCGCTCTTGTTGCGCGTGTCGGTGCGGGTGCCGAACAGGCGGCCGAGCACGGGCATGTTCTGCAGGCCAGGCACGCCGGTCGCGCTGCTGCGGTCCTCGTCGTTGATCAGGCCCGCGAGCACCTGCGTCTCGCCGTCGGCGAGGCGCAGCGTCGTCGTGGTCTGGCGCTGGCCGGTCTGGTAGGCCGTCGTGCCGCCCGGGCCGGTGACCTGGTTGAGCAGGCTCGAGACCTCGAGGTTGATCTTGATGCTCACGTCGTTGTCGAGCTGCACGACCGGCTCGACCTCGAGCTTCAGGCCCACGTCGAGGTAGCTCACCGAGGCCGCGACCGAGGTGCTGCCGTTGAAGTTGGTCGTGGTCGTGAAGACCGGCACCTTCTCGCCGATCTGGACCTTGGCCTTTTCCTTGTTGCGCACGCGGATCTTCGGGTTCGCGAGCAGGTTCGCGTCGCCGTCCGTGCCCGTGAGCGTCGCGACGACGGCCGGGTTCGCGATGCTCGCGCGGAACTGGCCGCGCTGCGACAGCAGCGCCGTGGTCGGCGTGGTCACTCCCGTGCCGGTGCCCGCCGAGTTCGCCGTGCCCGGCAGGCCGTAGGACACCTGGCTCGGCCATTGCAGGCCCAGCGAGTCGAGCTTGTCGGTCGAGAGCTCGAGGATCTGCACGTCGAGCATGACCTCGGGCTCGGGCAGGTCGACCGAGGCGATCAGCTTCTCGGCCAGGCGCATGACCTCGGGGGTGTCGCGCACGACGATCATGTTCAGGCGGTCGTCGACATGGACGTCGCGCACCTTCGCGATCGTGCGCAGCAGGGTCTGGACCTGCTTGGCGTCGGCGTTGGTCAGGTAGATCGTGCGCGTGACGAGCTCCTGGTGCTCGCGCTCCTTGGCCTGGGTGTTCGGGTAGATCAGCACCGTCGTGTCGTTGAGCAGCTGGCGGTCGAGGCCCTGCGTCGACAGGATCACGCGCATCGCCTCGTCGAGCGAGACGTTGCGCAGGAACACCGTGACCTTGGCGTCGCCGCGCACGTCGCGGTCGAACACGAAGTTCACGCTCGAGCTGCGCGCGAGCGCCTCGAAGACCTGGCGCAGCGGCGCGTCGCGGAACTCGAGCGTGACGGGCTTCTGGAACGCGGGTGCCATCTCGGTGCCGCCGGCCGTCAGCGCATCCAGCGGGCGCGCCTGGGCGATCTGCGCGAGCAGCGCGCGCGCCGCCGGGTGCTGCGGCGTCTCGGCGAGCACCTCGCGCGTGATCGCGTCGGCGCGGTCGAGCTGGCCCTGCTGCAAGGCCCGGCGCGCGAGCTCCAGACGTTGCGCCTGGGCCGCGCCGCGCGCGATGTCGGCCTCGAGCTGGGGCAGGCGCGCGTTCTTCGGGTCGAGCGCGCGCAGCTGCGCGAGCGCCTGGTTCGCCTCGTCCCAATGGCCGATCTGGCGCAGGCCGTCGATCTGTAGCACGAGGCGGCCCGCGAGCTGGTCGTGCACGCGCGCCTGGGCGACGACGAGTTCGTGGTCGTCGGGGTGCTTGTGCACCGCGTCGTCGAGCACCTGGACGGCCTGGGGCAACTGGTTCGAGCGGGTGAGGTCCTCGGCCTGGCGCAATGCCGGGTCGGCGCAGCCCGCGAGCACGAGCGTCAGCGCGAGCGCTGCGGCGGCGAGAACGAAGGTCTTGTCGGGCAGCAGCTTCATGGCGTCGGGCGGAAAGTCAGAACTTGTTTGAGCTTGGCGGGGCGCCAGATCAGCGTCAGGCCGGTGTCGTTGACGGCGTCGACCTGCCATTGGCCGTCGATCACGTCGCCCGCGCGCACGGCGAGCGTGCGCGCGGGGCTCGCGAGCAGCGCGACCGGCACGGGCCGGCCGTCGCGGCCGTCCTCGACCATGCGGCCGATCAGCTGGTAGGCGAGCGGCGGCGCGACCGGCGGTGCGGGCGGGCGCGGCGGCGGCGGCGGTGGCGGTGGCGGGGGCGGCGGCGGCGTCCACGCGAGGAACTGCGCGTCGCTGGCGGCGGGCCAGGGCGGGCGCGCGCTCGCGTGGAGGATCGGGGCGAGCACGTCGCGGAACGGGGCGGCGTCGTGGCCGACGGCCTTCGCGGCGCCGGCGCGCTTGCCGCCACCGTTGCGCGCGTCGGTGCCCGTGTCGAGCGCAGCCGCGTTGCCGCGACGCGAAGCGCCGGCCTGGGGCTGGGCCGCGTCGCTGTCGTCTTCGCCGCTCTGCGCGGCCCACAGCGTCGCCGCGAGCGTCGCGGCGAGCAGGCCGCCGAGCGCCCATTGGCGCGGCGTCACGGGCTTCTTGTTCAGATTCTGGCTCACGAGGCCTTGCTCCCCGTGGCGCTGCTGCCCGGGCTGGCGGCCCGACCGTGCAACGACCAGACGAGCTCGGCGTCGACCTGGTCGTTCTGCGGGCCGTTGCGCTGCAGGCGCAGGCTGTCGAGGCTCAGCGCCGGGTCGTGCGCGAGCGCGGCCTCGACGAACGCGCGCAGCTGCGCGTAATGGCCGGTGATCGGCATGTTCACGCGCAGGTGCTCGACGCCGATGCCTGCGTCGACGCTGAGCCGGTAGTCGGTGCGCGGGCTCGCCAGGCCGTTGCGGATCGCGAGCTCGAGCAGGTCGGCGAGGCGCTCCTGGCGGCGCGCGGCGGCCGGCAGCTCGGCGAGCCAGGTCTGCGGGTCCTGCGGCGTCAGCGCGTCGGCCGCGCGGGGCGCGACGCGTTGCGCGAGCTGCGCGGCGTGGAGTTCGCGGCGCAGCGCGTCCGCGCGGTCCTGCTGCGCCGCGGTCTGCGCGTCCCAGCGCTGCGCAACGGCGGCGCAGGCCGCGGTGGCGAGCAGCGCGACCAGGCCGACCGCGCCCGGCCAGCCAAAGCGGCGCGCGTGGGCGACCGCCGTGATCATCAGTTGGCGGGCGTTCATCGGCGCGCTCCCGGTGCGGACGCGGCCGCCATATGCGTTGCGGCCGCGGCGGGGCGCGCGGACCTTGCGGTCGCCGCCGGGGGCGCCGACGCCGCCGTCGCAGCGGACGCCGATGCCGCCGCCAGCTGGGCCTCGGCGGCCGCGCTCGCGAGCAGCGGCGCGTCGACGCGCGCGCCGATCTCGAAGCGCTGGCCCGGCTGGCCCGGCGGACCTTCCTCGATGCGGTTCATCAGCACCTCGTCGAAGCCCGGCGCGGCGCCGAGCCGATCGACCAGCTGCAGCGCGGCCGCCTTGTCCGACGCGAGGCCGGCCAGGCGCAGGTTCGCGCGCGCCGCGTTGTAGTCGAGGTTGAGCCAGTCGACGCGGCCGCCGCTGCCGCCGCCGCCGAGGCCGCGCGCGTCGGGCTTTGCGGCGCCGAACAGGCCGGCCTGTTCGACGGTCGCGAGCAGCGGGCCCCAGGGCGTGTCGAGCAGCGCCTGCACGGCGCGCAACTCGCGCAGCTTGCTGTCCTCGGCGGCGCGGCTGGCCGCCGTGATCGATGTCGACACCGCGAGCTGCGGCTTGTTCGCGCCGCCATGCTGGGCCGCGTCGTGCGCGGCGTGCGTGAGGCGTTCGAGGTCTGCCACCCGCGCGTCGGCGTCGACGCGTTGCCGGTGGCTGCCCGCGAGGCTCCAGCCGGCCGTCGCGAGCACGATCAGGCCGGTGGCCGCGAGCGGCCAGGCCAGGGGCGAGCGCGGCGTGCGCGTGCCGAGGAAATCGGGCGCCGGCAGCATCGCGTCGGCGGCGGCGTCGGCAAACAGTTCGGCGTCGGGCGCCGCGGTGTCGAGCCGGCCGAGCAGCGTGACGCCGGGCAGCGCCGGCGTCGCGACAGCGTCGAGCCCGAAGCCACCGAGCACGACGCGCGGCGGCGCGGCGGTCCCAGCGCCACCCTGCGCAGGCGTCGCCGTCGGCTCCGCATCGCGCAGCTCGGCGAGCAGCGCCTGCAGCGCCGCATGCGTGGGCTCGGCCAGGCGCAGCGCGCGCAGGCCCGTCACGCGGCCCGCGCCCAAGGTGATCCAGCTCAAGAGCGAGCCCTCGACCCAGGCCAGCGCCGCGCGCTCGGCGGCAAACCAGTCGGGCTCGCGGCGCTTGAGTGCGCGCAGCAGCGGCGCCCAGAACGGTTCGACGCGGCGCAGGCTCACGCCATGTTCTTCTGCCGCGGCACGCAGCAGCGCAAGGTCGACGCCGTGCAGCGCGCTCGCGCCGCCTTGGCTCCCCTGGCCCGACCCGCCGCCGGGCGCGCCGACCTGCCAGCTCGCAACGGCCCAGCGCTGCGCGCTCGCGCCGTAGTAATGGACGAACTGCTGGCGCGCATAAGCCTCGCGCGCCGCCGCGTCGGCGAGCGGCAGGCCGGGCTCGAATGCGAAGTCGTGCAGCAGCCGCGCGCCGACGACGAGCGCGCAGGCCGCGCCCGGGTTCGCCGCGCACCAGTCGGTGAACGGCACATCGCGCGCGGCGGTGCCGACGCCGTCGCGCACGCCGGCCGCGCCGAGCATCATGGTCCGCGGCTTCGCGAAACGCGCCGCAAGCTTGTGGCGCTGAAGGTCGAACTTACTCATCGAGGGTCACCCGTTCGAGTTCCTCGAAGGTGGTTTCGCCGCGCAGCACGGCGGCCAGCGTGACCGTGCGCAGCGGCTTCATGCCGCGGCCGCGCGCGGCCTCCTTGATCTGCGACATCGGCGCGCGCGCCGCGATCAGGTCGCGCAGGCCGTCGTCGAGCTTGAGCAGCTCGGCCACCGCGCGCCGGCCCTTGTAGCCGGTGCCGCGGCAATGGCCGCAGCCCTCGCCCTTGAGGTAACGCCCTTCATCAGCTGACACGCCGTGGCGCGCGAGCACCTCGGCCTCGGGTTGATGCGGCCGCGCGCAATGCGTGCAGGTCAGGCGCACGAGGCGCTGCGCGAGCACGGCGTTCAAGGCCGACACCACGTTGTACAGGTCCAGCCCCATGTGCATGAAGCGGCCGACCACGTCGAACGCGTTGTTCGCGTGGACCGTGCTGAACACGAGGTGGCCCGTCAGCGCGGCCTGCACGGCGATCTGCGCGGTCTCGGCGTCGCGGATCTCGCCGACCATCACGCGGTCCGGGTCGTGGCGCAGGATCGAGCGCAGGCCGCGCGAGAAGGTCAGGCCCTTCTTTTCGTTGACGGGGATCTGCACGACGCCCGACAGCTGGTACTCGACCGGGTCCTCGATCGTGATGATCTTGTCGACGCCGGTGTGGATCTCGGCCAGCGTCGCGTACAGCGTCGTCGTCTTGCCCGAGCCGGTCGGGCCGGTCACGAGCAGCATGCCGTGGGGCTGGCGCGCCTGGTGGCGGATCGCCGCGCGCTCGACGTCGTCGAAGCCGAGCGCGTCGAGCGTGAGCGAGCCGGCGCTGCGCTGGATGCGCGCGCGGTCGAGGATACGCACGACGGCGTCCTCGCCGAACACGCTCGGCATGATCGACAGCCGGAAATCGACCTCGCGGCCCTGCACGCGCAGCTTGAAGCGGCCGTCCTGCGGCAGGCGGCGCTCGCCGATGTCGAGCTCGGCCATGACCTTCAGGCGCGAGACGAGCTGCTCGGCGACGGCCGCGCCCTCGACCTGGCGCACGACGGCCATCACGCCGTCGACGCGGAAGCGGATCGTGGCACCCCGCGCGGTGCACTCGATGTGCACGTCGGACGCGCCGTCCTGCAGCGCGTCGTAGAGCGTCGCGTTCAGGAGGCGCACGACCGGGCTCGCCTGCTCGGACAGGCGCAGGGCCGAGAGCTCCTCGGCGAGCTGCCCGGCGTCGGCCTCGACCGAGGCCTCCTCGACGTCCGACAGCGCCCGGAAGTCCGCCTCGCCCGCGCCGAGCCAATGCGTGACGGCCGCGGCGTCGCAGCGCAGCCAGCGCACCGGCGCGTTCAGCCGTGCCTCGACGCTTTGCTGCAGCATCGCGTCGAGCTCGCGCTCGGCGAGCAGGGTGCGGCGCCCGCCCGCGCCGACCGCGAGCACCGCGCGCCAGCGCTGCGCCTGGGCCTGCGGCCATTGCTCGAAGTCGAGGTGCCAGGGGCCTTGCTCGGCGGGCAGCCAGTCGCTGAGTGAAGTAGTCATTGCACTTGGTCGACTAACTGGAAGATGGGCATGGACATCAGCACGATGATTCCGCAGTCATGGAGCCCCCCGCCCCGCGGGTACGCGGGTCGATCCCCCGAGGGGATGCGCGCCGGCTCGGGAGCGGCCCAGCGCTCGGCGCGCCAGCATCGGCTTGTGCCTTCGTTACTCATTGCACCTGATCCACGAGTTGGAAGATCGGCATGTACATCAGCACGATGATTCCGCCGATCAGGACGCCCATGACGAGCATCAAGGCCGGGTTGATCGCGCGCGTCAGCAGCTCGGTCAGTCGCACGGCTTCTTCGTCGTGAAACGCCGCGGCGCGCTCGAGCATGCTTGCGACCTCGCCGCTGCGCTCGCCGACGCGGACCATGCGGCGCGCGACCGGGGTGCTCAGGTCCTGCGCATCGAGCGCTTCGGACAGGCGCTCGCCGCGCTCGATCGCCTCGGCCGCGGCGCCCACGTCGGCGCGCCAGGGCGCGGCGACGACGCCCTGCACGATGCGCAGCGCCGCGAGCGCCGGCACGCCGGCCGCGAGCAGCATCGCAAGGCTGCGGTACAGGCGCGCGAGCGCGAGCACGCGCAGCTTCGGCCCCAAGAGCGGCATGGTCCACAGGGCCGCCTGCAGGCGCAGCTTGAGCGCGGGCTGGCGCACGATCATGAAGACCAGCGCCGCGAAGGCCGCGACGCCGCCGAGCACCGCGGCCGGATGCTGGCCGGCCGTCTGGCCGAACGCGATCAGCACGCGCGAGCCCCAGGGCAGGTCGTTGCCGAGGCCGTCGAGGATGCCGGCGAAGCGCGGCAGCACGTAGAGCAGCAGGAACAGGATCACGGCCGAGCCGACGCCGAGCAGCATCAGCGGATACACGCAGGCCGCGACGAGGCGCGCGCGCAGCGCGTCGACCCAGGCAAGGTACTTGGCGTGCTGGGCCAGCGCGGTGCTCAGCTGCCCGGTGCGCTCGTTCGCGGCGACGATCGCGCAGACGAGCTCGTCGAAGGCCTGCGGCTGCTCGCGCAGCGCCGTGGAGAGCGGCTGGCCCTGCTCGACCGTCGCGACGACGGCGTCGAGCGCCGCTTGCACGCTCGCGCTGCCCTCCTTCTCGCGCAGCGTCGTCAGCGCCTCGAGCAGCGGGATGCCCGCGTCGAGCAGCACGGCGAGCTCCTGGCTGAACAGCTGGAGCGGGAAACGGCCCTCGCGGCGCAGCGCGGCGCGCCAGCCGCCTTCGCCGGCGGCCCCGTCGGCCGCGACCTCTTCCACGGCGAGTACATGCTGCGGCAGCACGCCCAGGGCCGCGGCGACCGACTGGCGGTCGGCGGCCTCGATGCGTTGCGTCCTCACCCCCTCGGGGCGGAAGACGCGGGCGTTGAAGGCGGGCATGGCGGGCGCGGTGGCAGAGGCGAGCGGCGGCGGCGGCAGCAAATCTGCGCGCTCACCAGTTCGTCACGTCGGCGTCCTCGCCCTCGCCGCCCGGACGGCCGTCGCGGCCGTAGGAAACGAGGTCGTAGTCGCCGTGTTCGCCCGGGGCCTTGTACACATAGTCGTGGTGCCAGGGGTCCTGTGGCACGGCCTTGCTCAGGTAGGGGCCGGCCCAGCGCGTCTCGTCGGCCGGCTTGGTCGTCAGGGCCGCGAGGCCCTGCTCGGTCGTCGGGTAATGGCCGCAGTCCAGGCGGTACTGGTCAAGCGCCTTCTCGAAGCCGACGATCTGCGCCTTCGCGGCCTTGACCTCGGACTTGCCGATCTGGCCGAAGAACTTCGGGCCCACGTAGCCCGCGAGCAGACCGATGATGACCATAACGACCAGCAGCTCCAGCAGGGTGAAGCCGCGAGATGAGGGGCGGGTGGTGGACATGGCGGGCTCGAAACGGGGTGGCAAACGAGAAGCGCGCTATTCCATCACCGGCTTGTGACAGAAGCGTTGGGATTGCGGACGTCCCCGAATATTTGCCAAAGGCAATGGAAAAGGCCCGTGACGCCAGGCGTCACGGGCCTTTATTGCTAGCGAGCCGGGGGCGTCGCGGTCAGAACGGGATGTCGTCGTCCATATCGTCGAACCCCGTGCTCGACTTCGGCGCGGGCCGCGGCGCGGCGGGTGCGCGCGGTGCCGGGGGGCGCGGCGCGCGGGCGTTGCCGGTCTCGCCGAAGTCGCCGCCGCCACCACCGGACGGGGCCGACGAGCGCGAGTAGCCGCCGCCACCGCCGCCGCCCATGTCGTCACCGCCGCCGCCGCCTTCGCGGCCGCCGAGCAGCTGCATGGTGTCGCAGACGATTTCGGTCGTGTAGTTGTCGCGGCCGTCCTTGTCCTGCCACTTGCGGGTCTTCAGGCGGCCCTCGATATAGACCGGGCGGCCCTTCTTCAGGTATTCGCCGGCGATCTCGGCCTGGCGGTCGTACAGCACGACGCGGTGCCATTCGGTTTCTTCCTGGCGCTCGCCGCTGTCGCGGTTCTTCCAGTTGCGCGTGGTCGCCAGGTTCAGGTTGCAGACGGCCGCGCCGCTCGGGGTGTAGCGGACTTCGGGGTCGCGCCCGAGGTTGCCGATGAGGATGACTTTGTTGACGCTGGCCATGACGCGCTCGTAACGTTTTTGCGGAAGCGTCAATTATGCCGCCCTGGTCAATCCGGGCTCCATCCCGCAAAGTCAGGCGGCGTCAGGAGGAACCATGACCTACCCGCTCCACCTCATCGGCCCGAACGACGTCAGCACGCCCGAGGGCGGGCTCTACCCATTCGACCTGTTCGCGCACCGCTACCTCGCGCAGGGCGATTCCTGGTTCTCGATCGGCGCGATCCCGCCGACCGCGACGACCAACCTGCTCCAGCCGCTACAGCTCGCCCAGGCGGCCGTCGCCGTGAACTGCGCGATCCCGGGCCGCGCGCTCGCCCACATGACCGACCGCCTCGGCAACCCGGGCTTCATCAAGCTGCTCGATCAATGGACCTGGGACGCGCTGCTGCTCTCGGGCGGCGGCAACGATCTGATCGACGCGGCCCAGGTCGGCCCCGACCAGCCGGCCGCGCTGCGCCTGCTCGCCACAGCGGCCGAGCGCCCGGCCGACCCCGCGCCCGACGACTGCATCAGCGCCCCCGGCTGGGCCACCTTCGCGGCCCACCTGGGCCAGGTTTTCGGCGAATTCATGGCGCTGCGCGCGACCGGCCCCAACCAGGCGACGCCGCTCGTGCTGCACGACTACGCGTTCCTGACGCCGCGCTTCGCGCCGGCCGGCCCGGGCTTCGGCCCCTGGCTCGCGCCCGCGCTGCAGGCCTTCGACGTGCCCGCGCCGCTGTGGAAACCCGTGGCCGACGCGCTGCTCGCGCGCCTCGGCGCGCTGCTGCACGCGCTCGTCGCCGCGCACCAGGACGGCACGCTGCAGCTCGTCGACAGCCAGACCGTGGCCCTGGTCCAGGCCGACCCGGCGAGCACCGGCGCCTCGGGCGACTTCGCGAACGAGATCCACCCGGCCGCGAGCGGCTACGCGAGGCTCGCCGCGGCCTGGGCGCCCGTGCTTGACGCCCTGCCCTGAGCCGGCCGCCGGCGCCGCGCCTCCGGAGCGGCCCGGCAAGCGGCCGCGCCATGCCCGGCCGCGGCGAGCGACGCTTCGCCGCCACGTTCCCGCATTTGATCGCAGCCGGGCTGCGGCGCCCGTCAGGCCTTCTTAAGATGCGCCGCATGGACCACCCGAACCCGCCGCCCCGGCACCGCCTGCCCCGCATCGGCCTCGCCTATGCGGGCGCCTGCATGCTGGCCTGGCTGCTCTACGTGCTCGCCGGCACCGAGGTCCAGCGCGGCCTGTGGGAGTGGCGCGAGGCGGTCTACCAGGCCAGCCTGTCGCTGTGGCCCGCGATGCTGCTCGGCGCGCTCGCCCTGCCCTGGGTGCGCCGGCTCCAGGGCCGCAGCGCCGGCGCGGCCGTCGCGCTGCACATGCTCGCGGCGCTCGCGTTCGGCGCGCTGTGGCAGGGGCTCGAGTTCGCGGCGTCCTGGGGACTGTTCGGCGTCGACCATGCGCGCGCGATGCTCGGCCAGACACTGCTGTGGCGCGCGATCTGGGGCGTCGTCGTCTACGCGGCGCTCGCCGCGGCGTTCAGCGCCGTGCTCCAGGCCCAGGCCGCGCGCGCGGCCCTGCTCAGCGCCGCCCAGGCCGAGGCCGCGCTCGCGCGCGCCGAGCTCGCCGCGATCAGCGGCAAGCTGAACCCGCATTTCCTGTTCAACACGCTGAACACGCTGATCGCGCTGACGCGCCGCGACCCGCAGGCGGCCGAGCAGGGCCTGCTGCGCTTCGCCGGCATGCTGCGTTACGTGCTCGGCACCAGGCGCGAGACGACCGAGCGCGTCGCGCTCGCCGACGAGATCGAGTTCGTGCGCGACTACCTCGCGCTCGAGGGCCTGCGCCTGGGCGCGCGCCTGCACGTCGAGTGGCAGCTCGACCCGGCCACGCTGGCCGACGAGATCCCGCCGCTGACGCTGCAGCCGCTCGTCGAGAACAGCGTCGTGCACGGCGTCGCACCGCGCCTCGCGGGCGCGCGCATCCGCATCGAGGCGCGCCGCAACGCGCTGAACCAGGGCCTCGACCTCACGATCGCCGACGACGGCCCGGGCTGCGATCCGGCCGAGATCACGCGCGAGCGCGCCCCCGGCGCGCCCGGCGGCATCGGCCTCGCCGCGCTGCGCCGCCGCTTCGAGCTCGACTTCGACGGCCGCGCGCGCCTGCGCGTGCGCACCGCCCGCGGCCAGGGCTTCCAGGTCGACCTTTGGATACCGCAGACATGAGCAAGATACGAACCCTGATCGCCGAAGACGAGGCGATCGCCGCCGCGAGCCTCGCCGACTGGGTGCGCGAGCACCCGCGCCTCGAGCTCGTCGGCGTGTGCGCCGACGGCGCGAGCGCGCTCGCCGCGGCCCGCGCCCGGCAGGCCGAGCTGCTGCTGTCCGACATCAACATGCCGGGCATGACGGGCCTGCAGCTCGCGCGCGCGCTGAGCGCCGACGAGGCGCGCCCCGCGCTGATCTTCACGACCGCCTACGACGAGCACGCGCTTGCGGCCTTCGAGCTGCACGCGCTCGACTACCTGCTCAAGCCCTTCTCGCACGAACGCTTCCTCGAAGCCGTCGAGCATGCGCTCGCGAACCGGCCCGCGCCGAGCGAGGTCGCCGACGCGCTCGCCGCCGACGCGGGGCCGCTCGAGCGCGTGCTCGTGCGCGACCAGGGCAAGATCTTTCCGCTCCAGGTCGACGCGATCGAGTACCTGCACGCCGACAGCAAGTACACGGCGATCGTGAGCCGCGGCCGCAGCTACCTCGTGCGCCTGCCGATCGCGACCTTCGAGCAGCGCCTCGACGCCGCGCGCTTCCTGCGCCTGCAGCGCGGCGTGATCGTGAACCTCGACTGCGTCGAGTCGATGACGCCCGACGAGAGCTCGCAGCTCGTCGTGCTGATGCGCGACGGCACGCGCTTCACGGCGAGCCGCGAGGTGTCCAAGAAACTCCGGGAGCAGTCGATATGAGAACCGCCGCCTTCACCACCACCGCCATTTGCGCCGCCCTGCTGCTCCTCGGCGCCGCGCCGGCCCGCGCCGACGACGCGCGCACCTACGCGCCGGGGCCGTTCGACCGCATCGAGATCGACGGCCACGCGCGCGTCACGCTGACGCAGGGCGCGACCGACCAGGTCGTCGTGCACGGCGACGACGCGACGCAGCGCCGCGTCGAGGTCAGCCTCGACGGCACGCGGCTGAGCGTTCACACGAGCGAGAACTGGAAGTTCTGGCGCAACGACGCGCTGCACGTCGACGTGCAGATGCGCGAGCCGCGCGCGATCTCGCTGTCGGGCGCGAGCGACCTGATCGCCCAGGGCCCGCTGCACGCGCAGAGCCTGACGATCGACATCTCGGGCACGGCCAACGTGCGCATGGACGCGATCGACGCCGACGCGCTGCGCTTCGACGTCTCGGGCGCCGGCGACGGCCGCCTCGCGGGCCGCGCGGGCGCGCTCGCGATCTCGCTGTCGGGCACCGGCAAGATCAAGGCCGAGGATCTCAGGACCAGCTCGGCCAAGGTCTCGATCAGCGGCGCCGGCGGCGCGCGCCTGTGGGTCACCGACGCGCTCGACGTCGACATCTCGGGCATCGGCAGCGTCGACTACTGGGGTCACCCGGCCAGGCTGCGCCGCGACACCTCGGGGCTCGGCTCGATCAAGGCGCTCGGCGACAAGCACTGAGCACCCGGATCGGGGCCGCCCCGATCAGCCCGGCTGCTTGGTCGTGCGCAGATAGGGCTTGATCGTCTTGAAGCCCGGGAACTTCTCGGCGGCTTCCTCGTTGGACACGGCCGGGGTGATGATCACGTCGTCGCCCTGCTGCCAGTTCACCGGCGTCGCGACCTTGTGCTTGGCGGTCAGCTGCATCGAGTCGAGCACGCGCAGGATCTCGTCGAAGTTGCGGCCCGTCGTCATCGGGTAGGTCAGCATCAGCTTGATCTTCTTGTCGGGGCCGACGATGAAGACCGAGCGCACGGTCGCGTTGGTCGCCGCGGTGCGGCCTTCCGAACCGCCCGACTCGTCGGCCGGCAGCATGTTGTAGAGCTTCGCGACGGCGAGGTCGGTGTCCCCGATCATCGGGTACTTGACCTTCGCACCCTGCGTTTCCTCGATGTCGGCGGCCCAGCGCTCGTGGTTGTCCACGGGGTCGATGGACAGGCCGATCAGCTTCGCGCCGCGCTTCGTGAACTCGGGCTCGATGCGGGCCATGTAGCCGAGCTCGGTCGTGCACACCGGCGTGAAGTCCTTCGGGTGCGAGAACAGGATCGCCCAGCTGTCGCCGATCCACTCGTGGAAGTCGATCACGCCATGGGTGGTCTGGGCCTTGAAGTTCGGGGCGGTGTCGTTGATGCGAAGGGACATGGTCATCCTCCTGGGTTGATGGACCCGCGCAGTATCGACCGCGCGGCCGCTGGAAACGCGCGCAGTATCCCCAGCCGCAGCATCGATATTCGCGTATCGATAGGCGGTTTCGGCCGGCGGCGTCGGCGAACTTGACACCTGCGCTGCGCCGCCGCGTTCCGGGCGCTATCCGCCCGTCGGCAGGTCCTTGTTTTTATGGCCAAAGCCTGTTCGTGGCATATGACTTGCTCGCAGAGAAAGCGACGCAAGCTGTTGTGCGTACTTGCAAAACCCAGCCTTCGTGGAGGTGTCGCATGTTCAACGGACTTCGGCTCGCAGGCCTGATCGGTGCCGGCCTGTCCCTTCTTGCCGTCGCAGGCCCGGCCCGGGCCGACACCACGGCCTAATGGACCGTCTGGACCGCGGCCAACCCGGGCCAGGGCACGGCGACGGGCGTGATCACGCTGCCCGACAGCTCGACCGTCACGGTGACCTTCGCCGCGATCAACAGCGACGGCTCGCCGGGCAACTTCCTCGGCGCCTATACCGCCAGCAATCCCGAGTGGACGGGCTGGAGCGACTTCCAGAGCGACTACCTGAGCGCGCAGGTCAACACGATCCCGGGCGACACGATGCTGCAGCTCGTCGGCGGCCAGAACGAGACCTACGAGGTCACGCTGAGCGCGCCCATCGTCGGCCCGCTGATGGACATCGTGAGCCTGGGCGCCGCGGGCACCAATACCCAGTACGACTTCAACGCGCCGTTCACGATCCTGAGCCAGGGCCAGGACTACTGGGGCGGCTGCGCGACCTGCCTGACCCAGTCCGGCAACGACCTGATCGGCAACGAAGGCAGCGGCACGATCCAGTTCAACGGCACCTACTCGAGCTTCGACTGGACCGTGCCGGTCGGCGAGAACTGGCACGGCTTCACCTTCGGCATCGAGACGACCCAGGCGCTGCTGCAGCAGCAGAACAGCGTGCCCGAGCCCGGCGGCGCGCTGCTCGTCGGCATCGCGCTCGGCGGACTGGCCGCGGCGCGGCGGCGGCGCTGAGCATGCGGCTACGGCGCGCAGCGGCTTCCGTGCCGGCGCTCGCTAACATGGCCGGGTGAATCTCCGCCCCGCCAGCCGCGCCCTGCGCGTCCAGTTCTTCGTCTCCGGCCTGCTGTTCGCGACCTGGGGCGTCCATGTACCGACGGTCGCGCGGCATTACGGCCTCGACGAGCGCGGCCTCGCGCTCGCGATGCTCGCGGCCGGCGTCGGCTCGCTCGCCGCTTTAAGCCAGGCCGGCCGCGTCGTCGCGCGCTGGGGCCCGGCCGGCGTCGCGCGCGCGACCGGGCTGATCTGCTGCGTCGCGATCGCGAGCCTCGTCGCGAGCACGCACCTCGCCGCACTGCTTGCGCTGATGCTCGCGTTCGGCGTCTGCGCGAGCCTGTTCGACGTCTCGATCAACGCCGAGGCGAGCGAGGTCGAGCGCCGCGGCGGCGGCCACGTGATGAGCGGCTTCCACGCGATGTTCAGCCTCGGCGGCATGTGCGGCGCGGGCCTCGGCAGCGCCGCCCAGGCGCTCGGCGTCGATGCCCAGCAGCACCTGCTGCTTGCCGCGGCGCTCGGCGCGCCGGCCGTGCTCGCCGCCTGCGCGTTCATGCTGCCGATGAAGCCGCCCGAGCCCGGCGCGCGCGAGCCGCTGAGCCTGCCGCACGGCGCGCTCGCGCTGATCGGCCTGCTCGCGGCGCTGGGCCTGCTCAGCGAAGGCGCGATGTACGACTGGAGCGTGCTCTACATGAAGCAGGAGCGTGCGAGCGACGCCGCGACGGCAGCGCTCGCCTACGCGGCGTTCAGCGCCGCGATGGCGCTCGGCCGCTTCGGCGGCGACCGGGTCCGCGCGCGCTGGGCGCCCGTGACGCTGCTGCGCGCGAGCGGCGCGCTCGCCGCGGCCGGCATGGCCGCGGCGCTGCTGCTGCCCTGGGCGCCGGCCGTGCTCGTCGCGTTCGGCGCCGTCGGGCTCAGCCTCGCCAACGTCGTGCCCGTGCTGTTCAGCGCCGCGTCGCGCCAGCCCGGCGTCGCGCCCGCGCACGGCATCGCGGCCGTGACCTCGGTCGGCTACCTCGGCATGATGGCCGGGCCGCCGCTGATCGGCGTCGTCGCGCACGCGACCTCGCTCGGCACCGGCCTCGTCGCCGTCGCGGTGTTCGCGGCGGCGATGGCGCTCGCGGCGCAGCGCGCGCTCGCGCCGCGGGGCCGCGCGACGGAACCTGCCGCCGGCGCCGCCGACGCCCCATAGCAGGCCCGCCCTGATCCCGCGCAGGGCGCTTCCCGACTTGTGCCCGACAATCGCGGGTTCCATGAGCAGCAGCACCGACCCCCTCGCCATCCTCCAGGAAGTCTTCGGCTACGCGGCGTTCCGCGGCCAGCAGGCCGACATCGTCGACCGCGTCGTCGCCGGCGGCGACGCGCTCGTGCTGATGCCCACGGGCGGCGGCAAGAGCCTGTGCTACCAGGTCCCGGCGATCGCGCGGCACCGCGCCGGGCGCGGCGTCGCGCTCGTCGTGAGCCCGCTGATCGCGCTGATGCAGGACCAGGTCGGCGCGCTCGAGGAACTCGGCGTCCATGCGGCCTTCCTGAACTCGACGCTCGAAGGGCACGCGGCCGCCCAGGTCGAGCGCGAGCTGCTCGCGGGCCGGCTCGTGCTGCTCTACGCGGCGCCCGAGCGCGTGACGAACCCGCGCTTCCTCGCCATGCTCGACTCGCTGTACGAGCGCGGCCTGCTGTCGCTGTTCGCGATCGACGAGGCCCATTGCGTGAGCCAATGGGGCCACGACTTCCGCAGCGAGTACCTCGAGCTGTCGCTGCTGCACGAGCGCTTCGCCGACGTGCCGCGCGTCGCGCTGACGGCGACGGCCGACGCGATCACGCGCGCCGACATCATCGAGCGCCTGCAGCTGCAGGACGCCGAGGTCTTCGTCAGCAGCTTCGACCGCCCGAACATCCGCTACACGATCGTCGAGAAGGTCGACGCGCGCGCCCAGCTGCTGCGCTTCATCGAGGACGAGCACCCGGGCGACGCCGGCGTCGTCTACTGCCAGAGCCGCCGCAAGGTCGAGGAGACGGCCGAGTGGCTGCAGGCCGCCGGCGTCAAGGCCCTGCCCTACCACGCCGGCCTCGAGGCCGCCGTGCGCAAGCGCCACCAGGACCGCTTCCTGCGCGAGGACGGCCTCGTGATGTGCGCGACGATCGCGTTCGGCATGGGCATCGACAAGCCCGACGTGCGCTTCGTCGCCCACCTCGACCTGCCCAAGAACATCGAGGGCTATTACCAGGAGACCGGCCGCGCGGGCCGCGACGGCGCGGCCGCGAACGCGTGGATGACCTACGGCCTCGCCGACGTCGTCAACCAGCGCCGCATGATCGACGAGAGCCCGGCCGAGGAGACCTTCAAGCAGGTCCAGCGCGGCAAGCTCGACGCGCTGCTCGCGCTCGCCGAGGCGACCGACTGCCGGCGCGCGCGCCTGCTCGGCTACTTCGGCGAACAGTATCGAGAACCCTCGCCGGAGCTCGACCCCAACGACACCGCGACCGCCGCCGGGCCGCCCCACGGCGGCGGCAGCCCCCTCGGGGGGCAGGAGCGAAGCGACGTGGGGGTCTCATGCGGCAACTGCGACAACTGCCTGCAGCCGCCCGCGACCTGGGACGCAACCGAGGCCGCGCGCAAGCTGCTGTCGTGCATCTACCGCTTCCACCAGAACGGTGGCCAGCGCTTCGGCGCGGGCCACCTGATCGACGTGCTGCGCGGCAAGGCCACGCCCAAGGTCGCGCAATACGGCCACGAGCACCTGTCGACCTGGGCGATCGGCGCAGACCTGTCCGAGCAGCAGTGGCGCGGCGTGCTGCGCCAGCTCGTCGCGCTCGGCCATGTATTCACCGAGGGCGAGTTCCACACGCTCGCGCTCGCCGACTCGGCGCGCGAGGTGCTGCGCGGCGGCGTCCAGCTGCATCTGCGCGAGGCGCTCAAGGCGACGCGCGGTCGCAAGGGTTCGCGCGCCGTGCCCAAGACCAGCGAGGGCCTCGAGCTCGACGCCGCGGCGACGGCGCGCTTCGACGCGCTCAAGGCCTGGCGCGCCGAGGTCGCGCGCGAGCATGGCCTGCCGGCCTACGTGATCTTCCAGAACGTCACGCTCGCCGAGATGGCGCGCCAGCAGCCCGACTCGCTCGACGCGCTCGCCGGCATCAGCGGCGTCGGCGCGAAGAAGCTCGAGGCCTACGGCCGCGAGATCCTGCGCGTGCTCGAGCAGTGCTGACGCGCCCGCCGCGGCGCGGCGGCCTCAGTGCACGCCGTGCATGCGCCGGACGATCCAGCGGTTCAGCGCGTAGAGCACCAGGCCCGCGCCGATCGGCACGAGCGTGAAGATCAGGAAGAAGCCGGCGAGCGAATAGGCCTTGGCGATGGCGTCGATATAGCTGCCGGTCAGGCCGGCGAGCTTGTTGCCGAGCGAAGTGAAGAAGTACCACAGGCCGAACATCAGGCCGAGCAGCCGCGTCGGCACGAGCTTGCTCACGTATGACAGGCCGACCGGCGACAGGCACAGCTCGCCCATCGTGTGGAACAGGTAGGCGAGCACCAGGAAGACCATGCTGACCTGGGCCGTGCGCGCGCCCGGCGCGATGCCCGACGCGCCGTAGGCGAGCGCCGCGAAGCCGAGGCCGACGAGCACGAGGCCGGTGCCGAACTTGACCGGCGCGCTCGGGTTCCACCAGCGCTCCCACAGGCGCGAGAACAGCGGCGCGAGCACGACGATGAAGAACGCGTTGAGCACGCCGAACCAGGTCGCCGGCACCTGGGTCTGGTCGGCGCCGAACTCGCGCGCGAGCATCCACAGCACGAGACCCCAGACGAGCGCGAGCGCGGCGGTCAGCAGCAGGTTGGCGACGCGCTGGTGGGCCGGCTGGATGCGCCACATCTTCACGAGCAGGCCTGTGAGGATCGCCAGCGGGATCAGCGTCATCAGGCTGTTGACGACGTTGAAGATCACGCCGCTCGGGCCCGACAGCACGCGGTCGGTGTAGTCGGCCGCGAAGATCGTCATCGAGCCGCCGGCCTGCTCGAACGCGAACCAGAAGAAGATCGTGAAGAAGGACAGCAGGCCGACGACGAGCAGGCGGTCGCGCACGACATGGGCCTCGGCCAGGTCGGCCGTACGGCCGGTGTCGCGCGGCGCGGCGCCGGCCGCCGGCTCGAGGCCGATGCCGCCGAGGATGCTCTGGCCGAAGTAGAACTGCAGCGCGCCGAGCAGCATGAACAGGCCGGCGAGGCCGAAGCCGTAGTTCCAGCCGAGCTTCTCGCCGAGGTAGCCGCACAGCAGCGTGCCGAAGAACGAGCCCGAGTTCACGCCCATGTAGAACAGCGTGTAGCCGCCGTCGCGGCCGGCCTCGTTGTCGGACGTGTAGAGCTGGCCGACGACGGCCGAGATGTTCGGCTTGAACAGGCCGGTGCCGAGCGTGATCAGCGCGAGGCCCGCGTAGAAGCTCGGCACGGTGCCGAGGAACAGCGAGAAATGGCCGGCCGCGATCGCGAGGCCGCCGATCATGATCGAGCGGCGCGTGCCGAGCAGGCGGTCGGCGACGGCGCCGCCGACGATCGGCGTCAGGTACACGGCGAAGGTGTACCAGCCGTACAGGTCCGCGGCGTCGGCGCGGCTCCAGCCCCAGCCGCCCCGTCCCGCCGTCGCGATCAGGAACAGCGTGAGCAGGCTGCGCATGCCGTAGTAGGAGAAACGCTCCCACATCTCGGTGAAGAACAGCATGAACAGGCTGTCCGGGTGGCCGAGGATGGTGCGGGCCGGCGCGGCGGCGGTCGGGGAATGGCTCAAGCGGGTGACCTCATGAATCGATGGCGCCCCAGCCGCGCTCGTGGCGCGGTGGGGCGAACTTCGGATTGTCGCGGCGACGCGGGCCTCGCCCGGGCAGGCGTTTCCCGCAGAGCCTGCGGGTTTCCACCGGAATCGGGGGGATGGCGCGATGCGCGGCGACGAATTGCGGACCGAAGGTGCAAATTCAGCGCTCCGGCGCCGCCGGGCTGCGTTAGAGTGCCGCCGGTCAATGGCCGCGGCGATAGCGCGACCAGCCGTCGGATCAAAAAACAAAATCTTCAGGGAAGAACAGGGCCCGCATGCGCGTTTGCTCGCTCGCTTCGGTTCGCTCGCTGATCGTGCTCGGCGAGCCGCTGGCCTTCAGCGTGCGTGACGCCTCCCACATGCTGCTGCTGGCCCAGGGCCAGGTCATCGCGGACGAACCCCAGCTGATGGCGCTGCTGCGCCGCGGCGCCGTCGTCGAGGCCGACGCGGTCGCGCAGCTGCGCAACCCGGCGCGCCGCAGCCTGAGCCCCGAGGAGCGCCTGGCCCAGCTGCCGGCCGCCTGGGACCGCATGAACGGCGACGTGCGCCAGGCCCTCGCCGCACCGGCCGACGCGCTCGCCGCCGCGGTGAGCCGCGCGACGACGCTGCTGCTCGGCCTGATCGACGCGGCGCCCGACGTGGCGCTCTCGCAGATCGTGCGCCAGCGCGACGTCGAGGAAGGCCATTACGGCGTCCAGCATTCGATCCACGCGGCCACGGCCTGCCGCGCCGCGGCGCGCTACCTCGGCTGGGACTCGGCCGCGCAGCGCCGCGCGTTCCAGGCCGCGCTGACGATGAACCTCGGCATGCTCGACCTGCAGGCGCGGCTCGCCCACCAGTCGGCGCCGCTGACCTTCGAGCAGCGCGAGCAGATCCGCTCGCACCCGCAGCGCAGCGTCGAGATGCTCGAGGCCGCCGGCGTGAGCGACGCCGACTGGCTCGACGCCGTGCTCAAGCACCACGAGCACCCGGACGGCTCGGGCTACCCGAGCGGCCTGCGCGAGATCGGCGAGATGGCGCAGCTGCTGCGCTTCGCCGACGTCTACACCGCGCGGCTCGCGGCGCGCGCGAGCCGGCCCGCGATGAGCGCCCACCAGGTCGGCGCCGAGCTGCACCAGATGGCCGACTCGAGCCCGCTCGCGGCCGCGCTGATCAAGGCCTTCGGCGTGTTCCCGCCGGGCAGCTTCGTGCGCCTCGCGTCGGGCGAGATCGGCATGGTCGTGCGCAACGGCGAGAAGGCCTACCGGCCCGTCGTCGTCGCGCTGACCAACGCGGCCGGCGAGCCGCGCCTGACGCCGCTGATGCGCGACAGCGCCGACGCGTCGCACGCGGTCGTCGGCCTGCTGCCGCCCAAGGCGCTGCCGATGCGGCTCGGCGAGGAGCGCATCGCGAGCCTGATCGGCGGGGTCGTTGCCTAGATCGCGCGCCCGTCAGAGAAATGGGTTCTCGACGCGCACGCCGCCCAGGACGGCGCCGTGCCGCATGTCTTCGCTCAAAACCCGCACGCAACCACTGACGGCGGCGGCTTGAACGATCAGCGCGTCGTAGAAGGACAGATTCCTGAGAACGTGAAGGTCCAGCGCGGCTTCGATGCGGTCCGCCGACGTCGTCACCATCTCGAAGCGCCGATAGAAACCGATGCGCTGCCGGATCAGCTCCGGGGGCAGGCGCAACTTGCGCAGCGCGACGTTCGCGTATTCCTGCAGCACTTGCGTCGACAGCACCGCGTTTCCAGCCGCGCGCAGCGAGGTGATCAACGCGATGGCCTGCTGCTGCTTGCGCGGCTCGTCAGCGGCATCGGCGTAGACGAGGACGTTCGTGTCGAGCAGGCTACGCACGACGATTGGCTTCCTCGCGGTCGAAGCGCCAGCCGTCGAGGCGACCAGGCGTGGCGCGCGCCGATTGCTCGAAAGCCTGCAGCTCGCCAGCCAGTTGCTGACTGCCCGCCAGATGCTCCAGATAGTCGCGGACCGCCTGGTTCAGGCTCTTGCCCATCGTGGCCGCGGCTGCACGAGCCTGTTCGGCAACATGCTCGTCTACAGACAAAGTGATGTTCAAGATATCGACCTCCGTGCGCACATATTATGTGCATACGCTGAAAAGAATACCGGCGAAGGGACGGCGGGATCAGATCGACATGTCGTAGTCGATCGTGAGCGGCGCGTGGTCGCTGAATTTCTGGTCACGGTAGATCGATTCGGCCTTCGCGAGCGCCGCGAGCTTGGGCGTCGCGAAGTGGTAGTCGAGCCGCCAGCCCACGTTCTTCGCGTAGGCCTGGCCGCGGTTGCTCCACCACGTGTACTGCTCGGCCGCCGGATTCAGCGTGCGGAACACGTCGACCAGCCCCCCCTCCCCGAACAACTTGTCCAGCCACGCGCGCTCCTCGGGCAGAAAGCCCGAGTTTTTCACGTTGCCCTTCCAGTTCTTCAGGTCGATCTCCTTGTGGGCGATATTCACGTCGCCGACCAGGATGAACTCGCGCTCGGCCTTGAGCGCCATCAGGTGCGGGTAGATCGCGGCGAGGAAGCGGAACTTGGCCTGCTGGCGTTCCTCGCCGCTCGAGCCGCTCGGGAAGTAGCAGCTGACGATCGAGAGCTTGCGGCCCGGCTTGTCGAAGCGCTTCTCGATCCAGCGGCCCTCGGCGTCGAACTCGGGCACGCCGATGCCGGCGATCACGTCGCTGGGCTCGGTGTGCGTGTACAGGCCGACGCCCGAGTAGCCCTTTTTCTCGGCGTAGTGGAAATGTCCGGCGAGCGCGCCGCTGCGGTCGAACTTGCCGGCGACGTCCTCGTGCTGGGCCTTGACCTCCTGGACGCCGACCGCGTCGGCCTGCTGGCCGGCGAGCCAGTCGAAGAAGCCCTTGGTCGAGGCGGAGCGGATGCCGTTGAGGTTGGCGGTGATCAGGCGCATGGCGGCATGACGGGTGGGCTGCGGGGTCGCGCAGTATCGCCGCTGCATCGGCTGCAAGCTGGCAGTAGGGTGCGGCGCCGCGGTGACGGCTTTTGACAACAAAAGCCCCGGCTTTGTCGGCCTGCATGTGTCAGATTTGTTGCGCCGCAACGAAAATCCGTGGCTCCACTCCACCAACGAGTTACTCATGACCACTGTCAAGACCCTGACCCTGGCCGTGTCCCTGGCCCTGGCGGCCTGGCCCGCATTCGCCCAAGACGCGGCTGCGCCCGCCGACGCCGCCAGCGCCCCGGCCAAGGCCGACAAGACCCAGCTCGAAACCGTGGTCGTCACGGCCCAGCGTCGCGCCGAGAACATCAAGGACGTGCCGACGGCCGTCTCGACCGTCAGCGGCGACGCGCTCGACGCGCTGAACGCGAGCGGCGAAGACGTGCGCATGCTGTCGGGCCGCCTGCCGAGCCTGAACATCGAGTCCTCGTTCGGCCGCGCATTCCCGCGCTTCTACATCCGCGGCTACGGCAACACCGACTTCCACCTGAACGCGTCCCAGCCGGTCTCGCTGGTGCTCGACGACGTCGTGCAGGAGAACCCGATCCTCAAGGGCTTCCCGATCTTCGACACCAAGGCCGTCGAGGTGATCGCCGGCCCGCAGGGCACGCTGTTCGGCCGCAACACGCCGGCCGGCGTGGTGAAGTTCGACTCGGTCGCGCCTTCGCACGCCGACGACGGCTACGTCAGCATCGGCATCGGCAACTACAGCACCGTCAACGCCGAGGCCGCTGCCAACGTGCCGATGACGGGCGACTGGGCCGTGCGCATCTCCGCGCAGGACCAGCACCGCGGCGACTGGGTCAAGAACACCTACCAGCCGACCACGCCGGACCCCAACTACACGGCCAAGACCGAGGGCTACGACGACGCCGCGATCCGCGTCCAGGCGCTCTACAAGACGACCGACTTCAGCGCGCTGTTCAACGTGCACGGCCGCGACCTCGACGGCAGCCCGCGCCTCTTCCGCGCCGGCATCATCCAGCCGGGCACGAACAACCTGATCGCCGGCTTCGACCCGGCCAAGATGTCGATCGACGGCCGCAACGCGCAGACCGTGCACTCGTACGGCGCGAGCGCGCGCCTGAAGTGGTCGCTCAACAATGACTTCGACATCTACTCGATCACGGCGATCGAGACGGTCCAGCCGTTCAGCCGCGGCGACGTCGACGGCGGCGCGACCTATGCCTTCCCGACCGGCGCGCTCAATGTGGCGCTGTTTCCGGACGAGACTTCCGATGCCCTGCACGGCCATCGCCAACTGACCCAGGAAGTGCGCCTCGAGTCGAAGACGCCCGGCCCGTTCAAGTGGCAGGGCGGCGTGTTCCTGTTCGACGAGCGCTACACCTGGGAAAACATCGACTACTCGGGCGCGCCGCCCTACGGCACCGGCAACCCGCTGTACGCCGAGACGCACCAGAGCAACCGCGCCTATGCGCTGTTCGGCGCGGCGACCTACCAGGTCACGAGCGACTTCAAGCTCGGTGCCGGCCTGCGCTACACGGACGACAAGAAGAACCTGAACACCTGGGTGCCGGCCACCAACGGGCAGACGCTGAACTTCGGCGCGCCAGGCCCGACCGGCGCCAGCACCAAGGATTCGAAGTGGACCTGGGACGCCTCGGCCGTCTATTCGCTGGATCGCGACACCAACGTCTACGCCAAGGTCGGCACCGGCTTCCGCGCCTCCACGGTGCTGCCCATCGGCGAGTTCGGACCGCTGAGCATGGCCGGCCCGGAGACGCTGACCTCGTATGAGCTCGGCATCAAGAGCGATTTCTGGCAGCGTCGCGCGCGCCTGTCGGCCGACGTCTACCGCTACGACGTGAACCACCTGCAGCTGACCGAGGTCGGCGGCACGGGCAACAGCAACACCGTCAAGAGCGCCAACAAGGTCAACGGCCATGGCCTCGAGCTCAACCTCGACCTGCTGCCGCTCGACAACCTGATGCTCCACCTGTCCGGCTCGATCAACGACACGAAGATCGATGACCCGAACCTGACGGTGGCGAGCTGCGGCGGCGGCTGCACGGTGACCAACCCCTTCGTCGGCGCGCCCACCTCCGGCGGCGAGGTCTACGTCAACGGCAACCCGCTGCCCAACGCGCCCAAGTACGTCGCCAACTTCAACCTGCGCTATGGCTTCCCGCAAGAGGACGGCAGCGAGTACTACGTCTACACGGACTGGACCTACCGCAGCCACGTGAACTTCTTCATCTACGAGTCGGTCGAGTTCACCGGCAAGCCGCTGACCGAAGGCGGCCTGCGCGGCGGCTACATCTGGCACGACGGCAAGTACGAAGTCGCAGCCTACGTGCGCAACCTCACCAACAAGGTGGTCGTGACCGGCGCCATCGACTTCAACAACCTCACGGGCTTCATCAACGATCCGCGCACCTACGGCGTGCAGTTCAAGGCCTCGTTCTGATCCGCGTGCGAAGGGCGTCATCGCCTTTCGCCCGCTGGACCGAGCCCGCGCGAGCCCGCCGCTCCCGCGGGCTTTTCTTCTTCATCGGGCGGGCGGATCGTCAACGCACACGGCAATGTCACCGTTGCAACGAACGGCCCGCTGCTCCCTAGAATGCTTGCCATGAGCAATTCCTCCCCCGTCGCCCAGGACTTCGTCGCCTTTGCTGTCGAAGCCGGCGTGCTGCGCTTCGGCGAATTCAAGACCAAGGCCGGGCGCCTGAGCCCTTACTTCTTCAACGCCGGCCTGTTCGACGACGGCGCCAAGCTCGGCCGCCTCGCCAGCTTCTACGCGCAGGCCCTGATCGCCTCGGGCCTCGAGTTCGACCTGATCTTCGGCCCGGCCTACAAAGGCATCACGCTCGCGGCGGCCGTGTCGATCGAGCTCGCGCGGCTGGGCCGCAACGTGCCCTTCGCCTACAACCGCAAGGAAGCCAAGGACCATGGCGAAGGCGGCACGCTCGTCGGCGCACCCGTCAAGGGCCGCGTACTGATCATCGACGACGTGATCTCAGCCGGTACCTCGGTGCGCGAATCGATCGCCATGATCGAGGCCGCAGGCGCCACGCCCCGCGGCGTCGCCATCGCGCTCGACCGCCAGGAGAAAGCCGCCGAGAACGGCGTCGACAAGCCCTGGTCCGCCGTGCAGTACGTGTCCACGCAACTGCAGCTGCCGGTCGTCGCCATCGCCGGCCTGTCCGACCTGCTGGCCTACCTGCGCGCCGCCAGCAGCCCCGCCATCGCGGCGCACTCGCAGGCCGTCCAGGCCTATCGCGATCGCTACGGCGTCTGAGCGCGCCGCCCCCGCCCGACACTCGCCCATGCCACTTCGTTTTCGCCCGATTCTTTGCAGTCTGATCGTCCTTGCCGGCGGCTCTGCGCTGGCGGAAGGAACGGCTGGGCCGACGATCTACACCTGCACCACGCCCGACGGCCGGCACCTGACTTCCGACCGCCCGATCGCCGACTGCACGGCGCGCGACCAGCGCGTGCTCAACGCCGACGGCTCGCAGCGCGGCGTGCTGCCGGCGTACCTCTCGCCCGAGGAGCGCGCCAACAAGGAAGCCGAGGACCGCCGCATCGCCGCCGAGCGCGTGCATCAGCAGGAAGCGATCCGGCGCGACCGCAACCTCATGCAACGCTTCCCCAACGAGGCCGCGCACAACGCCGCGCGGGCCAGCGCGCTCGATGACGCCAACAAGGCGATGCGCATCTCCGAGAACCGCATCAAGGACCTGGCCCAGGAGCGCAAGCCGCTCGACGATGAAGCCGAGTTCTACAAAGGCAAGCCGCTGCCGGGCAAGCTCAAGCAGTCCATCGACGCCAACGACGCGTCGGTCGAGGCGCAGAAGCACCTGATCGAGAACCAGAAGGCCGAGCTCGTGCGCATCAACAAGCGCTACGACGTCGAACTCGCGCGTCTGAAGAAGCTCTGGGGCGGCGCCGCCCCGGGCAGCCTGCCGGCCAGCGACGACGAGCCTTGAGCCTCGCCGGCGGCGTCGCCGGCCCGCCAGCGGCTTTACCTTGCTTTACGCCGTCGCCTGCGCAGTCGTGCGATGTTTGCACCTGCCAACAGAGGGTTTCCACTTAGAGTTGTCGTACAACCGGTCCCAAGATCAGGGAGGGGATCGGCGCCCATCACGGCAAGAAGGACAACTCATGCTCTCGAACCTGAAGATCGGCGCCCGGCTGGGCGCAGCATTCGCCATCGTGCTGGCCCTGACGCTGGTGCTCGGTGGCTTCAGCATCCGCAGCCTCAGCGTCGTCAACGGCGCGACGCAAGACCTCGCCACCAACTGGCTCCCGGGCACGCGCTACCTTGGTGCCTTCGTCACCATCCTGAACGCCGAACGGCGGGCCGAGGCCATCATCTCGGAGGCCCATGACGGGGCCACGCTGGATGCGCAGATCACCTCGCTGCAGACCAACCGGCACAAGGCCGACGACGCCTGGCAGGCCTACGCCAAGACCATCTCGTCGCCCGATGAGCGCGCGCTGGCAGACAGCATCGCGCAGTCGCTCAAGAGCTACCGCGAGGTCGCCGACCGCTCCGTCGCCGCAGCGCATGGCGGCGACAACGACGGTGCCTACAAGCTCTATGACGGCGAGGGCCGCGCCGCGTTCAATGCGTTCAGCGCCGCCGTGCAGAAGGACATCGAATACCAGACCACGGGCGCCGACAAGGCCTTCGACAACTCGCAGACCGAGTACGCGCGCACCCGCAATCTCGTCATCGCCGTGCTGGTCCTGGCCCTGGGCCTGGGCGCCACGCTGGCGCTGCTGATCACGCGCTCGATCACGGGCCCGATCCAGCGTGCCGTGCAGGTCGCCCAGATCGTCGCCAGCGGCGACCTGAGCTCGGAGGTCAAGTCCGACAGCCATGACGAAACCGGCCAGCTGCTCGGCGCCTTGGGCGAAATGAACGGCCGCCTCGCCGCCATCGTCGGCGACGTGCGCATGGTGTCCGACTCGATCGCCACCGGCTCCAGCCAGATCGCCGCGGGCAACCAGGACCTCTCGCAGCGCACCGAGGAGCAGGCCAGCAACCTCGAGGAAACCGCCGCGGCGATGGAGGAGCTCTCGTCGACCGTCAAGAACAATGCCGACGCAGCCCAGCAGGCGCGCCAGATCGCCCAGAACGCCGCGCTGGCGGCCGAGCGTGGCGGCGCGGTAGTGCAGCAGGTCGTCACGACGATGGCCGACATCTCGGCAAGCTCGCACAAGATCTCCGACATCATCGGCGTCATCGACGGCATCGCCTTCCAGACCAACATCCTTGCGCTGAACGCGGCGGTGGAAGCCGCGCGTGCCGGCGAGCAGGGCCGCGGCTTTGCCGTCGTGGCCGGCGAGGTGCGTTCGCTCGCGCAGCGCAGCGCCGAGGCGGCCAAGGAGATCAAGGGCCTGATCAACGCCAGCGCCGAGCGGGTCGAGGCCGGCACGACGCTGGTCGGCAACGCCGGCGAGGCGATCGGTGACGTGGTGCTGCAGGTGCATCGCGTCAACGACCTCGTCGGCGAGATCAGCGCCGCGAGCATCGAGCAGAGCAAGGGCATCGGCCAGGTCGGCGAGGCCGTGGCCCAGCTCGACCAGGTGACCCAGCAGAACGCGGCACTGGTCGAGGAGAGCGCGGCAGCAGCCGAGAGCCTCAAGCACCAGGCAGGCCGGCTGGCGCAGGCGGTGTCGATCTTCAAGCTGGCGCGCGGAGCGGCAGCGACGACGACGCCGCCAGCAGCGCCCGCACCGGCGCCCCGGCCGGCGGCAACGCGCACCGCACCGGCAGTCGTGCGCAAGCCGGCACCGGCCGTGGCAGCGGCCAAGCCCGCCCACGCTCCCGCCCCCGCCGCAGCGCCCAAGGTCGTCGCGACGGCCGAGGCCGACGGCGACTGGGCGACCTTCTAAGCTCGGCGCGCGTTATTCGTCGAAGTATTCGCCGTCGAAGCGCGCGACGGGCACCGCCCGCGCTTCCTCGCGCTTGCGCAGGTCGACGCGGCGGATCTTGCCCGAGATGGTCTTGGGCAGTTCGTGGAACTCGAGCCGGCGGATGCGCTTGTACGGCGCGAGCTTTTCGCGGCAGAAGGCCATGATGGCGCGCGCCGTGGCTTCGTCCGCCACCTGGCCGGCTGCCAGCACCACATAGGCCTTGGGCACGGCGAGGCGCAGCGGATCGGGCGAAGGCACGACCGCCGCCTCGACCACCGCCGGATGCTCGATCAGCACGCTTTCCAGCTCGAAGGGGCTGATGCGGTAGTCGCTGGCCTTGAAGACGTCGTCGGCGCGGCCCACGTACGTGATGTAGCCGTCGGCGTCGCGCGAGGCCACGTCGCCGGTGCGGTAGTAGCCGCCGCGCATGGCGTCGCCGGTCTTGCCGGCATCGCCCGCGTAGGCGCGCATCAGGCCGACCGGCCGGGCCGACAGGTCCAGCGAGATCTCGCCTTCATCGGCTTCCTTGTCGTCGATGTCGAGCAGCGCGATGCGAAAGCCCGGCAGCGGACGCCCCATCGATCCCGACTTGAGCGGCTGGCCCGGCGGGTTGCCGATCTGCGCGCTCGTCTCGGTCTGGCCGAAACCGTCGCGGATCGTCAGGCCCCAGGCGCGCAGGACCTGCTCGATGACCTCGGGATTGAGCGGCTCGCCCGCGCCGACGACCTCGCGCAGGCTCACGCGGTAGTCCGCCAGCGGCTGCTGGATCAGCATGCGCCAGACCGTCGGCGGCGCGCACAGCGTCGTCACGCCGTGCGCGACGAGCGCTTCGAGCGCGCGCGTCGCGTCGAAGCGCGCCTGGTTGAAGATGAACACCGTCGCCCCGACGATCCACGGCGCGAAGAAGCAACTCCACGCGTGCTTGGCCCAGCCCGGCGAGGAGATGTTCCAGTGCACGTCGCCGGGCCGCAGCCCGATCCAGTACAGCGTGGAGAGATGGCCGACCGGGTAGCTCTGGTGCGTGTGCTCGACCAGCTTGGGCTTGCTCGTCGTGCCCGAGGTGAAGTACAGCAGCAGCGCTTCGTCCACCTGCGTCGCGACCTTGGGCGCGTAGTGCGCGGCCTGCGCATCGGCCTCGGCATAGGAGCGCCAGCCCGGCTGGGCCGGCCCGACGACGATGCGCTTGAGCCCGTCGCCCGCGGCGCCGACTTCGTCGAAGCGCGCCGTCAGCGCCGGGCTCGTGACGACGTGGCGCACGCCGCCGCGCTCGATGCGGTCGACCAGATCGGCCGGCGTCAGGAGCTGCGTCGCCGGAATCATGACGGCGCCGATCTTGATGCAGGCGAGCATGGTCTCCCACAGCGCGACCTCGTTGCCGAGCAGCAGCAGCACGCGGTCGCCGCGCGCCACGCCGATCGCCTCCAGGAAGTTGGCGACGCGGTTCGAGCGCGCGCTCATCTCGGCGAAGCTCGCGCGTGCGATGCGGCCGTCCTCCTCGACGATGCACAGCGCCGTGGCGTCGTTGCCCGCCGCCATCGCGTCGAAATGGTCGAGCGCCCAGTTGAACTCTTTCAGCTCGGGCCAGCGGAACTCGGCCGCGGCGCGCGGCCAGTCGCTGCGCAGCGCGAGCAGCTGGTCGCGTGCGGCGAGGAACTTCTGCAGGTCGGTCATCGTTTGTCTCCTGGTTTCAGGCCGTCTATTGCTCGTCCAGGCCGAGCAGTCGTTTCATCTGCTCGCGCAAGGCGTATTTCTGGATCTTGCCGGTGACGGTCATCGGGAAATCCGCCACGGGCTGAACGTAGCGCGGGATCTTCTGGTGCGCGATCTGGCCGCGGCAGAACTCGGCGATCTCTTCGCGCGTCAGCGATTCGCCGGCACGCACGATGACGCAGGCGCAGAGCTCCTCGCCGTATTTGGCGTCGGGCACGCCGACGACCTGCACGTCCTGGATCTTCGGGTGGCGGTAGAGGAACTCCTCGATCTCGCGCGGGTAGAGGTTTTCGCCGCCGCGGATGACGAGGTCCTTGATGCGGCCGACGATGTTGCAAAAGCCTTCGGCGTCGATGACGGCGAGGTCGCCGGTGTGCATCCAGCCGGCCGCGTCGATGGCCTCGGCCGTGCGCTCGGGGTCGTCCCAGTAGCCCAGCATCACCGAGTAGGCGCGCGTGCAGAGCTCGCCCGGCGTGCCGCGCGGCACGATGCCCCCCTCGCCATCGACGAGCTTGACCTCGCAGTGCGGATGGACGCGGCCGACCGTGGCGACGCGGCGCTCGAGCGGGTCGTCGACACCGCTCTGGAAGGACACCGGCGAGGTCTCCGTCATGCCGTAGGCGATCGTCACCTCGCGCATGTGCATCTGCTCGACAACGCGCTTCATCACCTCGATCGGGCAAGGGCTGCCGGCCATGATGCCGGTGCGCAGCGATGCAAGGTCGAAGCGCGCGAACTCGGGGTGGTCGAGCATGGCGATGAACATCGTCGGCACGCCGTAGGCGCCGGTGCAGCGCTCGTCGGCGATCGCTCGCAGGCAGGCCAGCGCGTCGAAGCCCTCGCTCGGATAGACCATGGTCGCGCCGTGCGTGAGGCAGCCCAGATTGCCCATCACCATGCCGAAGCAGTGGTACAGCGGCACGGGGATGCAGAGCCGGTCGCCCGGCGCCAGGCGGATCGCCTCGCCGACGAAGAAGCCGTTGTTGAGGATGTTGTGGTGCGACAGCGTCGCGCCCTCGGGGTGACCGGTCGTGCCCGAGGTGAACTGGATGTTGATGGGCTCGTCGAACTGCAGCGTCTCGCCGAGGGCCTGCAGCTCGGTGAGCTCATCGGCGGTCGGCGCGGCGAGCAGCGTGTCGAAGTTCAGCTGGCCCGGCGTCGCCTCATGGCCGAGGCGGATCGCGAACGCCAGCGCAGGCACTCGTCCACGCAGCCCGGCGAGCATGCCCAGGTAGTCGCTACCCTTGTGGCTGGCCGCCAGCACGAGCGCACGGCAGCCGACCTTGTTCAGCGCGTATTCGAGTTCGGTCGCGCGGTAGGCCGGGTTGATGTTGACGAGCACCAGGCCGGCCTTGGCGCTGGCGAACTGCAGCAGCGTCCATTCGCGGCCGTTCGGCGACCAGATGCCGATGCGCTCACCGGGGCGCAAGCCCAGGCGGCGCAGGCCGCAGGCGAGCGCGTCGACCTGCTCGCGCAGTTGCGCATAGGTGAGGCGCACGCCCTGGTGGCGCACGACGAGCGCCTCGCGCGCCGCGTGGCGCGCGCAGGCATCGTCGAAATACCGGCCCAGCGTCTGGCCGATCAGCGGCGTGGGGCTGGCGCCGTGCACATAGCTCGGCGCGGCCGCGGGGGCCGTCGGGTTCATGCTTGTCTCCAGCAATAGGTCTTGTGCGACCTATTGTTGGCCGACAAGTTTCACCCGAGCTTACGGCGCAGCAGGTCGTTGACCAAGCCGGGATTGGCCTTGCCCTTGGTCGCCTTCATGGCCTGGCCGACCAGCGCGTTGAAGGCCTTGTCCTTGCCGGCCCGGAACTCCTCGACCGACTTGGCGTTGGCCGCGAGCACCTCATCGAGGATGCGCTCGAGCTCGCCGGTGTCGCTCATCTGCTTGAGGCCCTTGGCCTCGATGACGGCGTCGACTTCACCGCCGGCCGTCCAGAGTTCCTCGAACACCTGCCGCGCGGCGTTGTTCGAGATCGTGCCGTCCTGGATGCGGTTGATCAGCGCGGCCAGCGCGGCCGGCGCCACCGGTGCGGCCTCGATATCGCGCTCCTCGGCGTTGAGCCGGCGCGAGATCTCGCCCATCACCCAGTTGGCGACGAGCTTGGGCGCCTTGCAGGCGTCGCGCGCGGACTCGTAATAGCGCGCCGTGGCCAGGCTCGCCGTCATCATCGTCGCGTCGTAGGCCGGCAGGCCGTCGGCGGACTCGAAGCGCGCCGCCATCACGCCGGGCAGCTCGGGCATGCCGGCGCGCACGCGCTCGACCCACTCGGGCGCGATCACGAGCGGCGGCAGGTCCGGGTCGGGGAAGTAGCGGTAGTCGGCCGAGTCTTCCTTGCTGCGCATCGCGCGGGTCTCGCCGGTGTCCGGGTTGAACAACACCGTGGCCTGCTGGATGGGCAGGCCGTCCTCGATGCGGTCGATCTGCCAGTTGACCTCGAAGTCCACCGCCTGCAGGAGATTCCTGAAGCTGTTGAGGTTCTTGATCTCGCGGCGCGTGCCGAAGGGCTCGCCGGGCTTGCGCACCGAGACGTTGACGTCGCAGCGGAAGGAGCCTTCCTGCATATTGCCGTCGCAGATGCCGAGCCACATCACCAGCGCGTGCAGGGTCTTGGCGTATTCGGCCGCCTCGGGCCCGGAGCGCAGGTCGGGCTCGGAGACGATCTCCAGCAGCGGCGTGCCGGCGCGGTTCAGGTCGATGCCGGAGAGGCCGTGGTAGTCCTCGTGCAGGCTCTTGCCCGCGTCTTCCTCGAGGTGGGCACGCGTGAGGCGCACGGTCTTCTTCGTGTCGCCGACGAAGAAGCTCACCTCGCCGCCCTGCACCACCGGGATCTCGAACTGGCTGATCTGGTAGCCCTTGGGCAGGTCCGGGTAGAAGTAGTTCTTGCGGGCAAAGATCGACAGGGGCGCGACCTTGGCGCCGACCGCGAGGCCGAAGCGGATCGCGCGCTCGACGGCGCCGCGGTTGAGCACCGGCAGCGTGCCCGGCAGCGCCAGGTCGACCGGACTCGCCTGGGTGTTGGGCGCCGCGCCGAAGGCGGTCGAGGAGCCGCTGAAGATCTTGGAAGCGGTCGAGAGCTGGACGTGGTTCTCCAGGCCGATCACGACCTCGTAGCCACGGACGAGTTTGGGAGTCGTCATAACGCCTTATTTCTTCGGAGCCTGGAGGTGCCAGTCGGTCGCCTGCTGCAGCGCGTGCGCCGCGTGCAGGAGCTGGCCTTCCTTGAAGTAGTTGCCGAGCAGCTGCAGGCCCACCGGCATGCCGCTGTCACCCAGTCCCACGGGCACGCTCATGCCCGGCAGGCCGGCCAGCGAGCCGGGCAGCGTGAAGATGTCGGCCAGGTAGGCCTTGACCGGATCGCCCTTGCCTTCGCCATGCTTCCAGGCGACGGTGGGCGCCACCGGGCCGGCGATCAGGTCGCACTGGGTGAAGGCCTGCTGGAAATCGTCGGCGATCATGCGGCGCAGCTTCTGCGCCTGCAGGTAGTAGGCGTCGTAGTAGCCGTGCGAGAGCACGTAGGTGCCGATCATGATGCGGCGCTTGACCTCGTCGCCGAAGCCTTCGGCGCGGGTCTTCTTGTACATGTCGAGCAGGTCGGTGAAGTCGGCCGCGCGGTGGCCGAACTTGACGCCGTCGAAGCGCGAGAGGTTGGAGCTCGCCTCGGCCGGGGCAATGATGTAGTAGACCGGGATGGCCAGCTCGGTGCGCGGCAGGCTCACGTCGACGAGCGTGGCGCCGAGCTTTTCGAGTTCGGCCAGGCCGGAGCGCACCGCGGCGTTGACGTCGGCCGCCAGGGCCGCCGGGAAGAACTCGCGCGGCAGGCCGATGCGCAGGCCCTTGAGCAGCTGGGCGGCCGTCGCGCCCTCGCGGGCTTTCAGCATCTGGGCGTGGAAGTCCTGCGCGGGCTGCTCGACGCTGGTCGCGTCGCGCTCGTCGAAGCCGCTCATGGCCGAGAGCAGCAGCGCGCAGTCCTCGGCCGTGCGCGCCATCGGGCCGGCCTGGTCCAGGCTCGACGCGAAGGCGATCATGCCGTAGCGCGAGCACACGCCATAGGTCGGCTTGATCCCGGTGATGCCGGTGAAGCTGGCGGGCTGGCGGATCGAGCCGCCGGTGTCGGTGCCGGTCGAGGCCGGCACGAGACGCGCCGCCACGGCCGCGGCCGAGCCGCCGGAGGAGCCGCCCGGCACGCGGCTCGCATCCCAGGGGTTGGCGACGGGCTTGTAGGCCGAGTTCTCGTTGGCCGAGCCCATGGCGAACTCGTCGCAGTTGAGCTTGCCCAGCGAGACCGTGCCGGCCGCCTTGAGCCGCGCGACCACGGTCGCGTCGAAGGGGCTGCGGTAGCCGGCCAGCATCTTGGAGCCGGCGGTGGTCGGCATGTCGCCGGTGACGAAGATGTCCTTGTGCGCGAGCGGCACGCCGAGCAGCGCGCCGGACTCGCCGCCGGCGCGGCGCGCGTCGGCTGCATCGGCCGCGGCAAGCGCAGCGTCGGCATCGACGTGCAGGAAGGCGCCGATGGCCGCATCGAGCGCGGTAACACGTGCAAGAAGATGTTGCGTGATTTCGCGGCTGGAGACGGCCTTGTCGGCCAGCAGCCGGCCGAGCGCGGCGGCGCTCAAATCGTGCAGCGGCGCGCTCATTCGATCACCCTGGGAACGAGGAACAGGCCGTCTTCGACGAGGGGCGCGCTCTGCTGGTTGGCGGCGCGGTTGTCGGCTTCGGTGACGCGGTCCTCGCGCAGGCGCAGGGCCACGTCCTGCACGGCGGAAAGCGGCGTGTACAGGGGCTCGACGCCGCTCGTGTCGACGGCGCTCATCTGCTCGACGATCTTGAAGAAATCGTTGAGCTGCGGAAGCAGCGCGGCGGTCTCGGCCTCGCGCAATTCGAGCCGCGCCAGATGGGCGATGCGGCTCACGTCTTCGGAAGTCAGGGCCATGGGGTTTTCTAGTGGGTAAATCCGGGTTCGCCGACGCCGAAAAATCCAGCTGCCATGCGGGGAAAATCGAAGTGATCGGGTATTATCCCCGCATATCTCGTGAGTGACGGGGCTGCGCGGCAGCCTCGTTCCACATGAGCCGCCAAGAACACCACCAAAGCGCGTTCCAACGCGCTCTGGTCCGCGCCTAAAAAACGCCCCCAAAAGACGCTCGACAAACGCCCGCCGCCACGCATTCGTCAAGACTCGCGCGCACGGCCACGCCGCCCCAACACACGCCATGTTCGCTTCCCTGAGCCGCTACTTCTCGACCGACCTCGCCATCGACCTCGGCACCGCCAACACCCTCATCTACGTCCGAGGCAAGGGCATCGTCCTCGACGAACCCTCGGTCGTCTCGATCCGCCACGAAGGCGGTCCGAACGGCAAGAAGACCATCCAGGCCGTCGGCTCCGAAGCCAAGGCCATGCTCGGCAAGGTGCCGGGCAACATCGAAGCCATCCGCCCCATGAAGGACGGCGTGATCGCGGACTTCACGGTGACCGAGCAGATGCTCAAGCAGTTCATCAAGATGGTCCACGACACCAAGATGCTGAAGCCGAGCCCGCGCATCATCATCTGCGTGCCCTGCGGCTCGACCCAGGTCGAGCGCCGCGCCATCCGCGAGTCGGCCCTCGGCGCCGGCGCCCGCGAGGTCTACCTGATCGAGGAACCCATGGCCGCCGCCATCGGCGCGGGCCTGCCGGTCTCGGAAGCCTCGGGCTCGATGGTCGTCGACATCGGCGGCGGCACCACGGAAGTGGGCGTGATCTCGCTCGGCGGCATGGTCTACAAGGGCTCGGTCCGCGTCGGCGGCGACAAGTTCGACGAAGCGATCATCAACTACATCCGCCGCAACTACGGCATGCTGATCGGCGAGCCTACCGCCGAGAGCATCAAGAAGAACATCGGCAGCGCCTTCCCCGGCTCCGAGGTCAAGGAGATGGAGGTCAAGGGCCGCAACCTCTCCGAAGGCGTGCCGCGCAGCTTCACGATCTCGTCCAACGAAATCCTCGAAGCCCTGACCGATCCGCTGAACCAGATCGTCAGCGCCGTGAAGAACGCGCTGGAGCAGACCCCGCCCGAGCTCGGCGCCGACATCGCCGAGCGCGGCATGATGCTGACCGGCGGCGGTGCGCTGCTGCGCGACCTGGACCGCCTGCTGGCCGAGGAAACCGGCCTGCCCGTGCTCGTCGCCGAAGACCCGCTGACCTGCGTGGTGCGCGGCTGTGGCATGGCACTGGAAAGCGTCGAACGCCTCTCGACGATCTTCACCTCGGAATAATCTCGCTGCGGGAACCGGCCCTCCATGAACGGGCCGGGCGGACACCAACATGCCACTGGGCACCCTGGATCGCTCACCGCCGCCCTTCTTCCGCCAAGGCCCCTCGGCCCTGGCGCGGCTGATCACCTACAGCGCGCTGGGCGTGTTCCTGATGGTGCTGGACGCGCGCTGGCACCTCGCTGCGCCGCTGCGCTCGGCCATCGCCCTGGCGCTGCATCCGGTGCAGCGCGCGCTGCTCGTGCCCGTCGACGCCTGGGACGCCGCCGGCGACTACCTGCGCGGCAGCCAGCGCGCCGAGGAAGCAGAACTGGCGGCACGCACGCAACTCGTCCAGCAGGCCGCGCGCCTGGCCCGCACCGCCGAGATCGAAGCCGAGAACACGCGGCTGCGCGCCCTGCTCGGGCTGCGCCCGGCGCTGCAGGTCGAGTCGCAGGCTGCCGAGATCCTCTATGAAGCGCCCGACCCGTTCTCGCGCCGCGTCGTCATCGACCGCGGCAGCAGCCAGGGCCTCACCATGGGCGCCCCGGTCGTCGACGAGCAGGGCGTGCTGGGGCAGGTCACGCGGGTCTACGCGCTGTCGAGCGAGGTCACGCTGCTGAGCGACAAGGACGCCCAGATTCCCTTGCTCAACACGCGCACCCAGCAGCGCTCGATCGCGGTGGGCAGCGCCGACGGCGCGGGCCTCGAGCTGCGCTTCCTGCCCGCCAACGCCGACGTCAAGGAGGGCGATCTGCTCACCACCTCGGGCCTCGACGGGGTCTACCCGCCGGGCCTGCCGGTGGCGCGCATCAGCCTGGTCGAGCGCCGCGGCGACACCAACTTCGCGCGCGTGCTGGCCCAGCCCGTGGCGCCGCCCGACGCGGTGCGCCATGTGCTCGTGCTGCGCCCGGTTGACGAACTCGACGGCGACCGCGCCGCTGCTGCCGCCGCCGCGCGTGCTTCCGCCGCCGCGGCCGCCGCCAGCGCGCCCGCGCCGACCAAGCGCACGCGCAAATCTGAAAAAGCCGACAAGGGCGAGAAGTCCGACGGCAAGGGAGACGGCCGATGATCATGCCGCGCGGCTCGCAGCTGCTGCTGCCGGCCAATCCCGTCTTCATCGTCGCCAGCCTGCTCGCCGCCCTGGCCGTCGACATGGTGCCGGTCGGCCGCGTGCCGGCCATGCCGGATGTGCTGGCCATCGTCCTCGTGTTCTGGGGCGTCCACCAGCCGCGCCGCGTCGGCGTGGGCTGGGCCTTTTTGTTCGGCCTGCTCGTCGACGTGCACCACGGCGCCCTGCTCGGCCAGCACGCGCTGGCCTACAGCGCGTTGAGCTTCGGTGCGATCGCGCTGCATCGCCGCCTGCCGTGGTTCGGCCCGGTCGCGCAGGCCGCGCAGGTGTTCCCGCTGTTCGCGGCGGCACATGCGCTCTCGCTCATCGTGCGCTTGATCGTCGGCGGCATGTGGCCGGGCTGGTCGATGCTGCTCGCGCCCGTGATCGAGGCCCTGCTGTGGCCGCTGGCCACCGTGCTGCTGCTCGCACCGCAGCGCCGCGCTCCCGATCCGGACGAGAACCGTCCCCTCTGACCCCGCGATGGTCGTCTTCAAGAACCCCCGGCAGGAAAGCGCCCGGATGCGCATGCGCCTTGTCGCGGCCGGCGGCTTCGTGCTCTTTTGCTTCGCGCTGCTGCTGACGCGACTGATCTGGCTGCAGGTGGTGCAGCACGCCGAGTACGCCGACCGCGCCGATGCCAATCGCATCACCGTCGTGCCCATCGTGCCGAACCGCGGCCTTATCGTCGACCGCAACGGTGTCGTGCTCGCCAACAACTACTCGGCCTACACGCTCGAGATCACGCCGAGCAAGGCCGGCGACGTCGACGCCACGATCGACGCGCTGTCCAAGATCATCCCGATCGAGGCACGCGACCGGCGCCGCTTCAAGAAGGCGCTCGACGAGAGCAAGGACTTCGAGTCGCTGCCGATCCGCACCAAGCTGACCGACGAGGAAGTCGCGCGCTTCACGGCCGAGGCCTTCCGCTTCCCCGGCGTGGCGATCAAGGCCCGGCTGTTCCGCAACTATCCGCTCGGCGAGATCGGCAGCCACCTGCTGGGCTATATCGGCCGCATCAACCAGGCCGACAAGAAGGCCATGGAGGACTGGTCCGACGAGGACCTGGCCAACTACCGCGGCACCGAATACATCGGCAAGCTCGGCCTCGAGCAGAACTACGAGCACGAGCTGCACGGCGACACCGGCTACGAGCAGATCGAGACCAGCGCCTCGGGCCGCGCCATGCGCCGCCTGGCGCACAAGCCGGCCTCGCCGGGCGATACGCTGCACCTCTCCATCGACATCAAGCTGCAGGCCCTGGTGGAGCAGCTCTATGGCGATCGCCGCGGCGCGCTGGTCGCCATGGACCCGCGCACGGGCGAAGTCCTCGCCTTCGTCTCCAAGCCGAACTTCGACCCCAACCTTTTCGTCGACGGCATCGACGCCGACAACTGGCGCGAGCTCAACGAAGACCTCGACAAGCCGCTGCTCAACCGCGCGCTGCGCGGCACCTACCCGCCCGGCTCGACCTTCAAGCCCTACATGGCCATGGCCGCGCTGGAGACCGGCAAGCGCGACCCGCACCTCGTCATCAACGACACGCTGTTCTACAGCTTCGGCGGCCACGTCTTCGGCAGCGCCACCGGCGACATCGCCGGCCCCAAGGACATGCGGCGCGCCATCGTCACGTCAAGCAACGTCTACTTCTACAGCCTCGCCAATGAGATGGGCGTGGACCTGATCCACGAGGAGCTCGAGCCCTTCGGCTTCGGTCGCAAGACCGGCATCGACCTGCAGGGCGAAGTCACCGGCGTCCTGCCTTCGACCGATTGGAAGATGAAGCGCTTCAAGCAGAAGTGGTTTCCCGGCGAGACCATTTCGCTGGGCATCGGCCAGGGCTATAACAACTTCACCATGCTGCAGCTCGCCACCGCGATCTCCACACTGTCCACCGGCGGCCAGCGCTTCAAGCCGCGCCTGGTGCGCGAGATCGAGGACATCGCCGAGCGCACGACCAAGCGCGTGTCCGGCGACGCGCTGGAGCCGCTGCCGCTCAAGCCCGAGCAGGTCGCCATCGTGCTCGACGCCATGAACGGCGTGACGCTCGAAGGCACCTCGCGCGTCGACTTCGCCGGCGCGGCCTACCAGAGCGGCGGCAAGACCGGCACGGCCCAGGCCGTCAGCCTGAAGGCCGGCCAGAAATACAGCGACGTCAAGGCCGACGAGTACAAGCGCGACCACGCGCTCTACATCGCCTTCGCGCCGCTGGAGCATCCGACCATCGTCGTCGCCTTGATCGTCGAGAACGCCGGCTTCGGCGGCCTGTCGGCCGCGCCGATCGCGCGCCGCGTCTTCGACTACTGGCTCGAAGGCCTGTACCCGAGCGAAGAGGACATCGCGCAGACGCAGAAGGGCCTGAGCGCGGCGCCGATCGGCACCCCGCGTCGCGCCGCGGACGTGCCGCTGCCGGGCCAGGCGGCGACGCCTCCGGGCGCTGCATCGGCAGCGGCATCGGCCGCATCGGCTCCAGCCTCTGCAGCTTCGGGCGCCGGCCCCGTCGAGGCGCCCGAGCCTGCCTCCGCGCCGAGCGCCGCCGCCCTCATCGGCGTCGCCAAGGGCTTCGTCATCACCCCGCCGGCCTCGGGAGCTTCGCGATGAGCGCCGTCTTCGACCGCCCGCCGCTGTGGCGCCGCCTGCTGCCGCTGCTGCGCAGCTTCGACGGACCGCTGCTCGGCGCCATCGGCGCGCTGATGCTGCTGGGCCTGCTGTGCATGTATTCGGCCGGTTATGACGACGGCTCGCGCTTCCCCGACCACGCCCGCAACATGCTGCTGTGCCTGGCCGTGATCTCCACCGTCGCGCAGATCCCGCCGCAGCGGCTCATGGCCGCGGCAATTCCGCTCTACAGCCTCGGCGTCACGCTGCTGATTGCCACCGCCGTCTTCGGCGTGACCAAGAAGGGCGCGACGCGCTGGCTCAACATCGGCATCACGCAGATCCAGCCATCCGAGATCATGAAGCTCGCCATGCCGCTGATGCTGGCCTGGTGGTTCCAGAAGCGCGAAGGCCAGCTGCGCCTGCCGGACTTCGGCGCGGCCTTCCTGATCCTGATGGTGCCGGTCGCCCTCATCGCCAAGCAGCCCGACCTCGGCACCGCCATCCTCGTGCTCTCCGCCGGCCTGTACGTGATCTTCTTCGCCGGCCTGTCGTGGCGGCTCATCGTGCCGGTGTTCGTCGTCGGCGCCATCGCCATCGGCGCCATCGTGTTCAGCGAAGACCGCATCTGCCAGCCCGGCGTCAAGTGGCCGATGCTGCGCGACTACCAGAAGGACCGCGTCTGCACCCTGCTCGACCCGAGCAAGGACCCGCTCGGCAAGGGCTTCCACATCATCCAGGGCGAGATCGCCATCGGCTCCGGCGGCGTGACCGGCAAGGGCTTCATGAAGGGCACGCAGACGCACCTGGAGTTCATCCCCGAGCGCACGACCGACTTCATCTTCGCGGCCTTCGGCGAGGAATTCGGCCTCGCCGGCGCGTTGGCGCTGCTCGTCAGCTTCACGACGCTGATCGTGCGTGGGCTCCTCATCTCGGCCAACGCACCGACGCTGTTCGCACGCCTGCTCGCCGGCGCCGTGAGCATGAGCTTCTTCACCTACGTCTTCGTCAACATGGGCATGGTCAGCGGCATCCTGCCCGTGGTGGGCGTGCCGCTGCCCTTCATCTCCTACGGCGGCACCGCGATGATCACGCTGGGCGCGGGACTGGGCATCCTGATGTCGATTGCCAAGGCGCGGCGGGTCAATGGCTGAGGGGCAGGGGGCGTTTGTGCCGCTCGCGCGGCGGCGCTTGGCGCACTGCGGTGCAACCAGCCTAGCCGCGCAAGCGGCACCCACCCCAACCAGCCCTCACCCACGCCGCCGCTCCCGCCGATAAGCCCCCGGCGGCACCCCGAAACGCGCCGCAAACGCGCGCGTGAACGCAGCCGCGCTACCGAAGCCGCAGTCCTGCGCCACATGGATCAGCGCCAGCTCGCTCGATCCCAGCAGCGCCTCCGCGCGCTCCAGCCGCAACTCGGCCAGGTACTGGCGCAGGTTCAAGCCCGTGGCAGCCGCGAGACGGCGCTGCAGGCTGCGTTCCGAAAGGCCCACCTGCGCCGCCAGCCAGCCCAGGCGCGGCGGCGCGTGCAGGTCGCGCTCGACCAGCTCCTGCGCCGCCAGCACCGGCGCGTCGCGATGCCGCTTGAAGCGCGAGCTCCACAGCACCGTCTGCTCGCGCGCCGGCAGGCCCTCGGTGCTCGTGTGGCGCAGGAAGCGGCGTGCATCGGCGGCGCCGTGGAAATGCTCGATCAGGTAGGCGCAGGCATCGGGCGTCGGCCCGATGCCGCAGACCGTGATCAGCCGGTCGCTCGCGACGATGCGGCGCGACGGCAGGAAGCGCACGAGCGGGAAGCGGCTGCGGAAGATCGTGCGCTCGCTGACCAGGCCGGTCGCCTCGCGCCGGTCGAGCAGGCCGGCCTTGGCCAGCAGCAGCGCGCCCGCCAGGCTGACGATCAGGGCGCCGCGCTCGTGCTGCGCGCGTAGCCAGGCGCCGATGCAAGCCTCGGCCGCCGTGGTCTCGGCCGTCGGCGCGAACTGCGCCGGCACGATGACGACGTCGGGGGCGATCTCGTCGAGGCGCGCCTCCGGCTTCAGTGTCATGCCCCCAAAGCTGCGCACGGCCGCACGGCCCGTGCCGACGAGGCGCACGTCGAAGAGGCGGTTCGCAAGGAGGTCGACCGAATCGGCGTGCAGCGTGCCGGCCGCCTGCAGCAGCTCGCGTGCCAGCACGGCCGAACTGGCCCAGCAGCCCTCGATCAGGACGATGGCGACGAGCGGCGGCCTGCGATTCATATCAAGCTTTTGGCGCTTCATGTCAACCGATTGTGCCGCGATGGTGCTGCAATGCCGGCATGGACGACATCCGCAATCTCATCCCGCGCGAGCAACTGCTGGCACTGCAACGCAAGTCGGACGCGCACGGTGCCTGGGCGCTGGCAGCGAACTGGGGCCTGATCGCGCTGGGCTTCGCGCTGCCCGTCGCGTGGCCGCATCCGCTGGCCGTGCTCGCTGGGCTCGTGATCCTCGGCGGACGCATTCTCGGCCTGGGCATCCTCATGCACGATGCAGCGCATCGCAGCCTGTTCGCCTCGGCCCGCGCCAACGAACTCGCCGGCCAGTGGCTCTGCGCCGCGCCGATCTTCGCGGACCTGAACGTCTATCGCCGCTATCACATGACGCATCACCGCGAGGCCGGCTCCGACGCCGATCCCGACCTGCCGAACTACCGCGGCTATCCGGTCAAGCGCGCCTCCTTCGTGCGCAAGGTCTTGCGCGACTTCGCCGGCCTCACCGGCCTGCGCGCCGCCGCGGCGCTGGGCGTGCTCTACGCGCATGAAAGGCCCGAGACGCTGATGCTCGGCTTTTCCTATCGCCGCAGCGTGGACGGCGCGGGCGAGCCGCAGCCGGGCACCACCGCCAACCCGGTCTCGCTGCGGGCGTTCGCGCGCAATATGCGCCGCGTGTTCGCCGTGCAGCTGCTGATGTTGGCCGCGCTGTGGCTGCTCGGCCATCCGCTCGCCTACCTGATGTGGCCGCTGGCCTGGCTGACGAGCTACATGCTCTTCAGCCGCATCCGCAACGCGGCCGAGCACGGCGGCCTTCCCGGAACGATGAGTACCGACATCTGGGCCAATACGCGCAGCGTGCGTGCACGCTGGTGGGAGCGCCTGACCGTCGCGCCCAACCACGTGAACTGGCATTTCGAGCACCACCTGGCGCCGACGGTGCCCGGCTGGCGGCTGCGTGAACTGCACCGGCAGCTGGCGCAGGCCGAGCTGCCAAGGCCGCTGCCTTTGCGCGATGGCTATTTGGACGTGATTCGCGAGCTGGTACGCGGCTGAAATCGCGGCGCGGCTTCGGCCCGCGCGCCGCGAGCGATCTCAGAGAAAGCGCTCGAGCAGCCGCCGCGAGTGCCGGTCCAGCGCGAAGCGGTCCGGCACCATGAAGTGGATGCCGTGGCCGCTGCCGATCAGCAGCCGGCCTTCGCCCAGGCGCCGGATGTCGTCTTCGCTCTTGAGGATGAACTGCGTCTCGCCGCGGTCGGTCTGCACCGTCCACTGGCTCGGCGTGGCGAAGGTCGAGACCGAGACGATGCGTTCGACGACGGGCACCAGCTCGCGCACGCCGAGCTCGGCCTGCACGAGCTCGCGCTGCGGCGCGGGGAGCTCGTCGATGTTCGCGATCCAGGCCAGCTCGTGGCCGTCCGGGCCGATCAGGGCGATGCCCTCGTCGGGCGCGCTGATCGGGTGGGCGCGCACGGGCTGCACGCCGACATGCTCGACGCCGGCCGCGTCGACGAGGACGAGGCGGCCGAACACGGTGCGCCGAAGCTCGAAGTTAGGCATGGCTCAGCTCTCGACCACGTGCAGGTTGGGATTGGGCGGCGGCGGCGCGTCGGCGTCCTCGGCGTCGATGCGGCGGGCCTGCGCTTCGTAGAGGCGCCA
>JAFAMW010000061.1 GCA_019232985.1 Roseateles sp.
CTCAGCGCGCCTTCACCAGATCCGCCAGCGCCGCCGCGCCGAGCGACTTGCCGTCCGGACCCATGACGCGCGAGATCTCGTTGTAGGCGCTGGCCTGGACCTTGTCCGGCAGCGGCACGAACTTGGCCTGGCGGGCGAGCAGGTCGCCGTGCAGGTAGCCCCAGGTGACGAAACGCAGCGCATGCTCGACCTGGGCGGCGTGTTGGGCCACGCGCGGCACGGCGATGTAGGTGCCCATGGTGATGGGCCAGGACTTCGCGCCGGGCATGTCGTTGATCTCGGAGGCGAAGTCGCCGGTGGCGAACCAGGTGCTGTGCAGCACGGCCTCGCGGAAGCCGTCGGCGTTGATGTTGACGAACTGGCCGTCGGCATTGCGCATGGAGATGGCGTTGAGCCCGTCGTCGACCACGTAGTTGTAGTCGATGTAGCCGATCGCGCCCTCGGTCGCGCGCACGGCCTTGGAGACGCCGCCGCTGCCGGTGACTGCGGTGGCCGTGGCCGGCCAGGCGAGCTTGGTCGCGGCGCCGTAGCGCTGCTTCCAGGCCGGGCTCTTGCGGCCGAGGTAGTCGGCGAAGTGGTAGGTCGTGCCCGAGCCGTCGGCGCGCACGACGAGGACGATGGGCCGCGCGGGCAGCATCAGGTTCGGGTTGAGCGCGCGGATCTCGGGCGCGTCCCACTGCGTGATCTCGCCGAGGAAGATGCGCGCCAGCACCTCGCCGCTCAGGTGCAGCTGGTTGGGGCCGAGGTGCGCCAGGTTGACCACCGGCGCGACGCCGGTGATGACGGTCGGGAACATGACGAGGTCGTGCTTGGCCATGTCGGCCTTGCTGGCGATCACGTCGGAGGCGCCGAAGTCGACGCTGCCGGCCTCGATGCGCGCCATGCCGGCGCCGGAGCCGATCGGCTCGTAGGTGAGCGGCTCGCCGTGGTCCTTGGCGTATTCCGTGGCCCAGATCTTGTAGACCGGCGCGGCGGCCGAGGAGCCGGCGCCCGAGATGGTCTGGGCGGAGGCAGCGAAGCAGGCAGCGGACAGCGCGGCAGCGGCAAAGCGCTGCCAGTTGGAATGACGGGACATGGAATCGGGCGCGTAGATCGGCGAAGCGGCGGATTGTGCCGAGGTCCGGCCCGAAGCCGACAAGCGCGGCCGAAACAGAGTATTGCTGGCGCCGAAACCGCGAAGCTGTTCACGGTTTGGCGGCGGCCCGCGGGGCGGGCTCAGTGCTCGGCGATGTCGGGCGGCGGCTCGCTGTTCTTGCGCTTCGCCGTCTTCATCAGCACCAGCAGCGGCATCACGGCGACGGTCATCAACAGCATCAGCCGGAAGTCGTGCAGGTAGGCCATCATGCCGGCCTGGCGGCTGACCTCCTGCTCGGCCAGCGCGAGGCCCGTGGGCGTGTCGATGTGCCAGGGCGCGGCCAGCGGGTTGTAGATCGAGACGTTCTCGGCGAGCTGGGCGTGGGCCACGCGCAGGTGGCGCGTCAGCTCGCTTTGCATGAACGAGATACCGATGCTCGAGCCGATATTGCGCGCCAGCGAGTAGATGGCGGTGCCCTCGCCGCGCAGCTGCGGGTCCAGCGTCGAGAAGCTCGCGGCGGTCAGCGGCACCGAGATCAGGCCCAGGCCCAGGCCCTGCACGAAGCCCGAGACGATGATGAGGTGCGAGTCCATGTCCAGCGTGAACTGGGACATCTGCCACAGCGACAGCGCCGAGACGCTGAAGCCCACGGCGATCATCGTGCGCGGCTTGAAGCGGCCGACGAGCTTGCCGGCCAGCATCATCGCCAGCATCGAGCCGGCGCCGCTCGGCGCGGTGACGAGGCCGGCGTCGAGCACGGAGTAGCCCATCAGGTTCTGCAGCAGCGGCGGCAGCAGCGCGCGCGTGGCGTAGAGCACGGCACCGAGCACGAAGTAGAAGCCGCAGCCGGCGATGAAGTTGCGGTCCAGCGCGAGGCGGCGGTTGAAGAAGGAGGTGCCGCGCACCGTCAGCGTGTGCAGCAGGAAGTAGGCGAAGGCGACGACGGCGATGAAGGCCTCGATCTTGATCTCGGCGGAGCTGAACCAGTCGCGGTCGTCGCCCCGGTCCAGGAACATCTGCAGCGCGCCGATGGCGAGCGAGAGCGTTGCGAAGCCGAAGAGGTCGAGCGGACGCTCGTGGCGTTTCGTCTTGGGCATGCAGGCCCAGATGCCGGCGAAGGCGAGGATGCCCACCGGCACGTTGACGTAGAACACCCAGCGCCAGGAATAGTTGTCGGTCAGCCAGCCGCCGAGCGAGGGGCCGATGATGGGGCCGATCGTCACGCCCATGCCCCAGACGGCCATGGCCTGCGCGTGCTTCTCCTGCGGGTTGATGTCGAGCATCACGGCCTGCGACAAGGGCACCAGCGCCGCGCCGAACAAACCTTGCAGCAGCCGCGCGACGACGATCTCCAGCAGCGTGCTCGACATGCCGCACAGCACCGAGGCCACCGTGAAGCCGACGACCGAGACCAGGAAGACTTCCTTGCGGCCGTAGTGCCCGGCGGCCCAGCCGGTCAGCGGCGTGGCGATGGCGGCGGCGACGATGTAAGACGTCAGCACCCAGCTGATCTGGTCCTGCGTGGCCGAGAGCGTGCCCTGCATGTGCGGCAGCGCGACGTTGGCGATGGTGCCGTCGATCACCTGCATGATCGTCGCCAGCATGACCGAAAGCGTGATCAGCGTCCGCATGCGCGGCGTGATCGGGGTATCGAGCGTCATGTCGGGATCAGGAAGCTTCGCCGTCCTCGGCCAGGGTGTCGCAGAGGTGGCGCAGCACGCGTACTGCGGTCGCCACGTCTTCGGCCGCCAGCCCGGCGAGCGCGTCGTTGCGCACGCGCGTGGCCGTGGCCTCGACCTGGGCGACGACCTTGCGGCCGGTGACCGTCAGCGTGATGGCCTTGGCGCGGCGGTCGCCGTCGTCCTCGCGGCGCTCGATATAGCCGGCGGCCTGCAGGCCGTCGAGCAGGCGCACGACGGACGAGCCGTCCAGCGCGAGCAGGGCGGCCAGGTCCTTCTGGCGCAGCGGCCCCGTGGCGCGCGACAGTCGCAGCAGCGGCAGCCACAGCGCCTCGGTCAGGCCGAAGGGCTGGAGCTGTGCGTCAACGGCGCGGCGCAAGCGGCGGTGGGCCTGGCCGATGAGGATGCCGATGATCTGGCTGGGCGCGTCGGGGCGGGAGGAGGGCACGGCTCGGAAAATAGACTGGAATACCAATAGATGATATGCCAACTAAATTCCCGGGCCGCTACCGCGGGATTGGCGCCCCGGTCCGGGCGCCCGGGGCGACTTAGAAGCGCCAGCCCACGCCGACCGCCAGCAGTGTCGGGTCGACCTTGAACTTGCCCGCGGAGACGCCGCTCGAATAGACCGTCGTGCCGATCTCGACCTTCTTGAGGTCGAAATTCAGGACCACGCCCTTGGCGATGTCGATGTCCACGCCGATCTGGGCGGCCGCGCCGAAGCTGTTGTTCTTGATGCTCGGGTGCAGGGCGGTCACGACCGCCGGCGCAAAGCTCACGCTCGAGAAGTTCGTGTAGTTGATGCCGACGCCGACGTAGGGATGGACCGTGCCGCCGGGGATGAACTGGTACTGCGCCAGCAGCGTCGGCGGCAGATGCTTGAGCGAGCCGATGGCGCTGCCGTCCGAGTACAGCGTCTGCGACTGCGGATAGGTCAGGATCAGCTCGGCCGAGAAGTTGGGTGCGAAGAAGTAGCTGAAGTCGACCTCGGGGAAGGTCTTGTTGTTGATCGTCAGGCCCAGTCCGGTGCTGTCGCTGTTGGCCGAGCTGAGGTGCACGGCGCGGACGCGCACGAGCCAAGGCGTATCGTCGGCGCGGGCGGGCTGCGCGGCGAGGCCGGCGAGCGCAAGCGTGATCAGGCCGAGCGTGCGAAGGGGTTTCATTGCTTGGACTCCAGATGAAGGAAACATTCCCTGTGGAGTCATTCGATCGTCGCGGCGGGCGCTGCGTTTGACGATTCTCAAGCGCCGGCAGCCGCTTGATGTCTACGCAACAGACCTAGCGCAGTAGATGAGCGAACTGATCGGATGTAAGTCGTGGGACAACTCAGTGCGCGTCCGTGGCGGCGCACGCCATGACGAGTTCGTCGTGACTGTCGCAGTAGAGCGCCTGCTCGGATGTTCCGGCCCGCCCGAAGCCGAGGTGCTGCAGCAGGCCGAGCGAGCGATGGTTGGCGGCCTTGAGCACGGCCACGAAGCGCCGCACACCATAGTGCGCGCGCAGCTCGGCGAGCATCGCGCGCACGGCGGCGCTGCCGATGCCTTGGCGCCAGTGGCGGCTGCCAAGCTCGTAGGCGATGAAGCAGTCGTCGGTCGGCAGCACGGTGGCCTGCACATAGCCGGCCAGGCGACCGCGATCGGGGCCGGCGCCGAGGCGCACGACCCAGTTGAGCCAGAGCTCCATGCCGTCGGGCGAGCTGCGGGACTCGCGCTGCGCATAGCGTTCGGCGAGCCACTCGGCCGAAGCGGGCGCTCGGCCTTCGAACTCGTGGAGCGCGGGGTCGCAGAGCAGCTCGAACATCTCGGCTGCATGACCGCGCATCAGCGGTTCGAGCGTGATCGGGCCCGCGGGCGTCGCGGCGGCAAGGACACGCAAGCGGGGCCTCGCCTCAGGGCTTGGCGCCGATGGCGCGCGCGCGCTCGCTGAACTCGCGGCGCAGCTGCTTGCGCACTTCGGCCGCGGCGTGGCGACGGTGTTCTTCGGGCGTGTGCGGCACGAGCGGCGGCACGGCCACCGGCTTGCGCTCGTCGTCCACGGCGACCATCGTGAAGAAGCAGCTGTTGGCGTGGCGCGTGGCCTGGGTGCGGACGTTCTCGGCCATCACCTTGATGCCGACTTCCATCGACGAGGTGCCCGTGTGATTGACCGAGGCCAGGAAGTGCACGAGCTCGCCGACATGGATGGGCTCGCGGAACATCACCTGGTCGACCGACAGCGTCACGACGTAGCGGCCGGCGTAGCGGCTGGCGCAGGCGTAGGCCACCTGGTCGAGGAACTTGAGGATGGTGCCGCCGTGCACGTTGCCGGCGAAGTTGGCCATGTCCGGCGTCATCAGCACGGTCATGGAGAGCTGGTGGGCGGGCATCGGCATGGCGTGGTCCTCGGTCGAATCAGGTGCGGGCGCCCAGGCCCAGGCGCGTGCAGATCTCGCCGGCCAGGCCGGCCTGGTTGAGCGTGTAGAAGTGCAGCGAGGGCACGCCGCCGTCGATCAGGCGCTGGCACAGCTGCGTGACGACGTCGAGGCCGAAGGCGCGGATCGAGGCGGCGTCGTCCATGAAGCCTTCCATCTTCAGCGCGACCCAGCGCGGGATCTCGATGCCGTCGCGCGCGGCGAACTGCGCGATGCGCGCGAAGTTGTGGAAGGGCATGATGCCCGGCACGATGGGCGCGTCGACACCCAAGCGGCGCACCGCGTCGACGAAGTGGAAGTAGGCGTCCGGGTTGAAGAAGAACTGCGTGATCGCACCGCTGGCGCCGGCTTTCATCTTGGCGGCGAAGTGCTGCAGGTCCTTGGCCGCGTAGCGCTGCTGCGGGTGGTACTCGGGGTAGGCGGCGACTTCGATGTCCCAGTCGGGACCTTCTTCCAGGCGGATGAACTCGACGAGCTCGGACGCGTAGCGGAACTCGCCGACGGTGGCCGTGCCGCTGGGCAGGTCGCCGCGCAGTGCGACGACGCGGCGGATGTCCTGCGCGCGATAGGTCGCGAGGATCTCGCGGATGCCTTCGCGCGTCGAGCCGACGCAGGAGAGGTGCGGCGCGGCTTCGAAGCCGGCGGACGCGATGTCGCTGACGGTGGCCAACGTTTTCTCGCGCGTCGAGCCGCCGGCGCCGTAGGTGACGCTGAAGTACTCGGGCTTGAAGGCGCCGAGCTGCTGCACCACGCCGCGCAGCTTCTCGCTGCCGACGGGCGTGTTCGGGGGGAAGAACTCGAAGCTGACGGGGGTGCTCGTTGCCGTGCTCATTGTTTTTGTACCCAGAGGAAGAATTCGGTGTTGCCGTCGCCGCCGGTCACTGGGCTTTCGAACCAGTCCTTGACGACCAGATCGCGCTTGTGCGCGGCGGCCAGGGCCTGCTCCTTGAGCACGGCGTACTGGGCGCGGTCCTTGACGATGCCGTTCTTGTTGAGCGCCTTGGGCCCCAGCTCGAACTGCGGCTTGACGAGCAGCAGCGCCTGGCCCTGCGGCTTCAGCCAGTCGACGACGTGCTTGAGCGTGCCGATCATCGAGATGAAGCTCAGGTCGCCGACGACCAGATCGAAGGGCGCCGCCGGCACGTAGTCGCGCACGTGCATGCCTTCGAAGGCGGTGACGCGGCTGTCGGCCTTGAAGCTCTCGTGCAGCTGGCCGTGGCCCACGTCGATGCCGGTCACGTGGGCGGCGCCGGCCTTGAGCAGCACGTCGGTGAAGCCGCCGGTGCTCTGGCCCATGTCCAGCACCGCAAGGCCAGCCACCGTGATGCCGGCCTTGGCCAGCGCGCCTTCGAGCTTGAGCCCGCCGCGCGAGACGTAGCGCAGCTCGGCATCGTTGGTGACGCGCATGGCCACGCCTTCGGGCAGGTCCTCGCCGCTCTTGCGCACGACGGCCCAGCCCTTGGGCGATTCCCACTCGACCGCGTCGGCGTCGATCAGCCGCTGGGCGGCCGAGCGCGTCGGCGCGAGGCCTTGCGCGAGAAGCAGCTGATCGGCTCGCATCGCGGAATCAGTAGCGGTAGCTGTCGGGCTTGTACGGGCCCTGCTTGGGCACGCCGATGTAGGCGGCCTGCTCCTCCGTCAGCTCGGTCAGCATCGCGTTCAGCGTCGTGAGCTGCAGGCGCGCGACCTTCTCGTCGAGGTGCTTGGGCAGCACGTAGACCTTGCCGATGTCGTAGGCGTCCTTGTGCGCGAACAGCTCGACCTGGGCGATCGTCTGGTTGGCGAAGGAGGACGACATGACGTAGCTCGGGTGGCCCGTGCCGCAGCCCAGGTTCACGAGGCGGCCCTTGGCGAGCAGGATGATGCGCTTGCCGTCGGGGAAGATGACGTGGTCGACCTGCGGCTTGATCTCCTCCCACTCGTACTTCTCGAGCGAGGCGACGTCGATCTCGTTGTCGAAGTGGCCGATGTTGGAGACAATGGCATTGTTCTTCATCGCCGCCATGTGTTCGTGGCGGATCACGTTCTTGTTGCCGGTCGTGGTGACGAAGATGTCGGCCATGTCGGCGGCGTATTCCATCGTGACGACGCGGTAGCCTTCCATCGCGGCCTGCAGGGCGCAGATCGGGTCGATCTCGGTCACCCACACCTGGGCCGACAGCGCACGCAGCGCCTGCGCCGAGCCCTTGCCCACGTCGCCGTAGCCGGCCACCACGGCGATCTTGCCGGCGACCATCACGTCGGTGGCGCGCTTGATGCCGTCGACGAGCGACTCGCGGCAGCCGTAGAGGTTGTCGAACTTGCTCTTGGTGACCGAGTCGTTGACATTGATCGCGCGGAACAGCAGCGTGCCCTTGGCGGACATCTCGTTCAGGCGGTGCACGCCGGTGGTCGTCTCTTCGGTGACGCCGATGATGGCGCTGCTCTTGCGCGTGTACCAGTTCGCGTCGGTGGCCAGGCGCGCGCGGATCGCGGCGAACAGCTCGCGCTCTTCCTCGCTGGTCGGGTTGGCGATCACCGAGAGGTCCTTCTCGGCCTTCTGGCCCAGGTGCATCAGCAGCGTCGCGTCGCCGCCGTCGTCGAGGATCATGTTCGGACCTTCGTCGGCGGTGTCCTTCGCGCCGAACTCGAAGATGCGGTGGGTGTAGTCCCAGTAGTCCTTCAGCGACTCGCCCTTGTACGCGAACACCGGCGTGCCCGCCTGCACCAGCGCGGCGGCCGCGTGGTCCTGGGTGGAGAAGATGTTGCACGAGGCCCAGCGGACCTCGGCGCCCAGCGCCTGCAGCGTCTCGACCAGCACGCCGGTCTGGATCGTCATGTGCAGCGAGCCGGTGATGCGCGCGCCGCGCAGCGGCTGCGCGTCGGCGTACTCGCGGCGCAGCGCCATCAGGCCGGGCATCTCGTGCTCGGCGAGCCTGATCTCCTTGCGGCCGTACTCGGCCAGTGACAGGTCTCGTACCTTGAAATCCGACTGCACGCC
>JAFAMW010000066.1 GCA_019232985.1 Roseateles sp.
GCCGTGACGATCACGACGAGCATCGGGTTGAAGCGCAGCACGAAGCCCGCAACGATGACCGCGACGCCGACCAGCGGCCAGAGCGAAACGGCGGTGGATACATCAGCGACCATGGGGTGGGCTCCTGAAGATTGTTGAACAATCGTGCTTATGATGACCCACAAAATGGCTCGTAGCATTGGTGGAATCCCGCGCAAGTCGTGGTAGTTCGGCATGGAATAGTTCAACAATGGTCCGTCGTACAGCCCTCGAATCCGCCCCGCCCAAGGCCGCCAAGGCCTCGAAAGCGCCCAAGAAAACCGTCAATGGCGGCTCGGCATCGGCGTTGGAGGCCGCCGCCGAGCCGGCCGCGTCCGAGGTCCCGCTGACGCTCAGCGAGCGCGTCGCCGAGACGCTGCGCCGCAAGATCACCGAGGGCGAGTTCGCGCCGGGCCAGCGCCTGTCGGAGCAGGCCTTGAGCGAGAGCCTCGCGATCTCGCGCAATACGCTGCGCGAGGTGTTCCGCACGCTGACCAAGGACGGCCTGCTCAAGCATGCGCCGAACCGCGGCGTGTCGGTCGCGATCCCGAGCATCGCGTCGATCATCGACATCTACCGCGTGCGCCGGCTCGTCGAATGCCAGGCGCTCGCCCAGGCCTACCCGCGCCATCCGGCCAAGAAGCGCATGCGCGAGGCCGTCGAGACGGCCGTGCGCTGCCGCGACCGTCACGACTGGCTCGGCGTCGGCACGGCGAACATGGCCTTCCACCAGGCCATCGTCGAGCTCGCCGACAGCGAGCGCCTGAACACGCTGTTCGCGCCGGTGCTCGCCGAGCTGCGCCTCGCGTTCGGCCTGCTGCGCGACTCGGAGTTCCTGCACGCGCCCTATGTCGACATGAACTCGAAGATCCTCGAGCTCGCCGAGGCCGGCGAGTTCGCGCGCGCGTCGGCCGAGCTCGGCGACTATCTCGTGCACTCGGAGCGCATCGTGCTCGCGGTGTATGCGCGGAGGATTCAGGATGGGGGATTGGAGCTGGCTTGAGGCAGGGCGGCCCGCTCGCGACTCGGGAGGCCGGCGGGCGTCATTGACGCCGAACAAGTCGTTTTCCGGTGCTTCTTGCTATCAGTGGCGCATTGACCGGTCGTTGCCCGCCATCTTGGCGGGTGCGTTGACCTGTCAATTTAATGTAGCTACATTAAATGCCAAGGATCGTGTTCGACCCAGCCAAGGATGCGGTGAACCGCATCAAGCACGGCGTGTCTCTGAGCCTGGCGGCCGAACTCGACTGGGACGCGGCGCTCGTGTGGATCGACGAGCGATTCGAGTACGACGAACTGCGCATGATCGCGTTGGCGCCGCGGACCAACATCGTTTACCACGTCGCGTTCGTCGAGCGCGGCGAGGCTTGCCGGATCATCAGCTTGCGGCGAGCCAATCGACGGGAGGTTGCGCACTATGTCCAAAGCATCTAAGCGAATGGTCATCGTGATGCCCACGGTGGCGGAGGACCGCGCGATAAATGCGGCGGCCAGGAACGATCCCGACGCGCAGCCGCTGACGACTGCGCAGCTCAAGGCCATGGTGCCGTTGCGATCGCTCCGCGGACGTCCGCCGGCCGAAAGCCGCAAGGTCCTGGTCTCGGTGCGCTACAGCCCGGAGGTCATCGAGTACTTCCGCGCCACGGGCGAGGGTTGGCAGTCGCGCATGGACGAGGTGCTGCGCAAGCATGTAGCTCGGCAGGCAAAGCGTGCGTAGGCCGCCCCCGTCAATATCGGGGCAAACTTCGATTGCGAACGTCTGCCGCGTTCATTGAGCGGAGTCTTCGAACATGAACATCCTTCGCGTCCTGCTCGTGGTCTGCGCCGCAGGCGGCGGCTACACCTACTGGAAGCATCACCCGCACGACCACGCGGGGCCGGTCGCGTACCTCCCGACCGACCGCGCGGTCAGCTTCGCCGCGCTGCCGCCCGTCGACGGCCAGCGGGCCGCGACGGTCTACGTCGTTGCCGCGCAGAACTGCCCGCACGACGACGCGCGGCGCGCCGACCGCCTCGCCGATGATCTTTCGCACATGGGTATCCCGGTCGAGCGCACCCACGAAGCGCGCTTCCACTTCACGAGCCGGCCCGACGCCGCCGTGATGGACCGGATGAAGGCGATCATGACCGGCCCGCTGCCCATCGTCTTCGTCAACGGCCGCGCCAAGGCGAACCCGTCGCTCGACGAGGTCGCCGCGGAGTTCAGGGCCGGCCGGGCAAGCTGAATGCATCCGCAGGAGCCCCCATGTTCGACCACGTGAAGTTCGGCGTCAGCGATTTCGCCGCGAGCAAGGCCTTCTACCTCGCGGCGCTCGCCCCGCTCGGCGTCAAGGTGGTCGGGGAGGGCGTGCCGAGCTACGGCGTCGAGCTGTGCCAGGAAGGCGGCACCGTGTCGCTATGCCTGTTCCAGACCGAGCAGAGTCCCGCGCATCTGCACCTGGCCTTCGCGGCCGCGAGCCGCGCGCAGGTCGACGCATTCCATCGCGCGGCGCTCGCGGCCGGCGCGAAGGACAACGGCGCGCCGGGACTGCGGCCGCACTATCACGCGAACTACTACGCCGCCTTCGTGATCGGCCCGGACGGACACAACATCGAAGCGGTGTGCCACGCGGCTGCTGAATGAATCAGCCATGACCCAGCTCTTTGCCGTAGTTTTCACCGACAAGCCCGATCACGGCGCGGTCCGTGCGGCCTATCTCCAGGCGCATGTCGACTGGCTCGAGCAGCACAAGGAGCTCGTCCCCGTGGGCGGCTCCTTGCGGCACGAGCCCGGGCAGGTCCCGAAAGGCGGACTGTGGATCGCCCGGGCCGAATCGAAGGCGCAACTCGAAGCGCTGATCCAATCCGATCCGTTCTTCGTCGCCGGGCTGCGGCAGGGCTACGAGATCCTGTTCTGGTCGAAGGCGAATGCCGAGCGCATGGTGCTGATTTGAAAGCTCCGGGCAGCGAACCGATTGGACGGCGCGTGGCGCGCTCGTTTGCATTGCTGTGTCGGTTGTTTGGCGCGGCGATCCTGTGCGCGTTCGCGTGCGTGCCTTTGGCGATCTGCTATTCGGCGATTGAGACCCTGGTGGCCGATCCGCGGAAATTCGACTTGGTGTTCGTCACGGTATTTGCTGCAAGCGCCGCCGCCGCCTGCGCGCTGCTGCTCGTGGCCTATCGGGCCGCGACCGGACGCGGCAGGGTCAAAGACGGCGGGCTATTGCCGCCGCTGGCGATGAGAGTGCTGGTCGCCTTGTTTGCCGTCACGGCCGTGGCAATCGTCGGCATGGGGCTCTGGTCTCGGAGTCCACTGCCGATTCTGGGCGGCTTGGGCTATCTATGGGGGTCGCGCGTGGCGTGGCGAAGCATTGGCCGCAAGCCCTTGAAAGAGCTCATGTCGATCGAGTTCGACGACCTGCAGGTCAGGGTTCTTGCTTTGGCGCCGATGGATCCGGCTTGGAATCAGACGTTTGCATGGTTGGCGATCGAACGCGTCTGCTTCCGCGATGCAGGTTTGGATTCGTCGGACGAAGTGTTCGTTCAAGTACGTGGTCGGCCGCAACCCGTCGTGGTCCTCATCGAAGCGAGCGGCGGCGCCGAATTCATGGGGGAACTCTGCGGTCGCGGCTATTTCCCCGAGCATGTGTGGCGCCGCGCGCTCGGCGACACGAGTGGCGGCATGCATTGCTGGCCCGAAGTCGCGCCGGGGAGTTCTACGAGTGGCTGAAGTCAAGCCGTGCCAAAGCGCAGCAAACGCCGGCAGCACGTGACTTTCAGCGGCGGCATGGGCCGTCGCTACATTTTTCAGCCGATCCGGACGTGATCGTCGAGGCCTTTGAATTCATCGCGAGGGGGATGACTGCGTGATCAATAAGCAGATCGGAAAGACGCTCCTGCTATGCGTGGCTGCGCTCAGCGCTGGTGCGGCCAGCGCCGCCGGCGTCGACCCGCTGACCGCCGACATCGACGCGCGCGACGCGCTGCGCTTTGCCGCGCTGATGAAGGACGGCGCCTTGCCCACGGCCGAGGTCCTGCAGCGCGACTACCTCGACGGCGCCGGCCCGGGCGTCAAGGTGTTCACGCCGGGGCGCATCGTCAGCGCCGAGCACCTCGCGAAGGCGGTCGCCGCCCGTCCGGCGTCCTATCGCTACGCGATCGCGAACTGCCTGCCGCAGCTGCCGGCACTCGACCAGGACCTGCGCGCGATCTACCTCGCCTATGCCGGCCTGCTGCCCGAGCGTCCGCTGCCCGCGATCGAGGTCGTGTTCGGCGCCCTCAATTCGGGCGGCACGGCGAGCGAGGACGCGCAGGTACTGGGCCTCGAGGTGACCTGCCCGCCCGGTACCACGCCCGCGCAGTTCCGCACCACGATGCGCGGCTTTTTCGCCCACGAGACCGTGCATACCTGGCAGGGCGACGGCACGCCCGAGGCGCTCGCCGACCCGCTGCTCTACCAGGCCATGATCGAAGGCGTCGCCGACTACTTCGCGAGCCTCGTCACCGGCGAGATCCCGCGCCTCGACCGCGACGCCTGGGCGCGCTCGCGCGAGGCCTGGGTCTGGCAGGAATTCCAGCGCGACCGCGCGGCGATGCAGTCCGTGCACACGCGCCAGGACGAGCTGCTCGCGAGCCCGCATTTCACGCGCTGGTTCGCGAACTGCGGCTCGGCGCCCAAGGACTGGCCCTGCGAGGCCGGCTACTGGGTCGGCATGCGTATCGCCGAGGCCTACGTCGCTCGCGCGCCCGACAGGCACGCGGCGCTGCGCGAGCTGCTCGAGCTGCACGACCCGGCCGCGATCCTCAAGGCCAGCGGCTACGGCGGCTGAGCGCTAGAACAGGAAGTAGCGCTGCGCCATCGGCAGCACGCTCGCCGGCTCGCAGGTGAGCAGCTCGCCGTCGGCGCGCACCTCGTAAGTCTGCGCGTCGATTTCCATGCGCGGCAGCAGGCCGTTATGGACCATGTCGCGCTTCGTCACGCCGCGGCAGCCGCGCACCGCGGCGACGGTCTTGCGCAGCCCGTATTCCCTGGCCCGCGCGAGGCCCGCCTGCGAGACGAAGGTCAGCGAGCCGGCCGCGAGCGCGCCGCCAAAAGCGCCGAACATCGGCCGCTGGTGGACCGGCTGCGGCGTCGGGATCGACGCGTTCGCGTCGCCCATCAGCGCGCTCGCGATAAAGCCGCCCTTGAGCACAAGGCTCGGCTTGACGCCGAAGAAGGCCGGGCGCCACAGCACGAGGTCGGCCCATTTGCCGACCTCGATCGAGCCGACCTCGTGGGCGATGCCGTGCGACAGCGCCGGGTTGATGCCGAGCTTGGCCACAAAGCGCTTGACGCGCGCGTTGTCGTCGCGCGCACCGTCGCCCGGCAGCGAACCGCGCTGCTGCTTCATCTTGTGCGCGGTCTGCCAGCAGCGCAGCACCATCTCGCCGACCCGGCCCATGGCCTGGCTGTCGCTCGAGAACATGCTGATCGCGCCGAGGTCGTGCAGCACGTCCTCGGCCGCGATCGTCTCGCGGCGGATGCGGCTCTCGGCGAAGGCCAGGTCCTCGGCGACGCTCGCGTCGAGGTGGTGGCAGACCATCAGCATGTCGAGGTGCTCGTCGACCGTGTTGACCGTGTAGGGCATGGTCGGGTTCGTCGACGAGGGCAGGAAGTTCGCCTCGCCGACGACGCGCAGGATGTCGGGCGCGTGGCCGCCGCCCGCACCCTCGGTGTGGAACGCGCACAGCGTACGGCCTTTCGTCGCGGCGATCGTGTCCTCGACGAAGCCGCTCTCGTTGAGCGTGTCGCTGTGGATGCTGACCTGGGTGTCGGTGTGCTCGGCGACGTCGAGGCAGTTGCTGATCGCGGCCGGCGTCGTGCCCCAGTCCTCGTGCAGCTTGAGGCCGATCGCGCCGGCCTCGATCTGCTGGCGCAGGGCCTCGGGCCGGCTCGCATTGCCCTTGCCGAGGAAGCCGAGGTTCATCGGGAACGCGTCGGCCGCCTGCAGCATGCGGCGCAGGTTCGCGGGCCCCGGCGTGCAGGTCGTCGCGAGCGTGCCGGTGGCCGGGCCGGTGCCGCCGCCGGTCATCGTCGTGACGCCGCTCGCGAGCGCCTCCTCGATCTGCTGCGGGCAGATGAAGTGGATATGCGTGTCGATCGCGCCGGCCGTGACGATCAGGCCCTCGGCCGCGATGATCTCGGTGCCCGGGCCGATCACGATGTCGACGCCGGGCTGGACCTCGGGGTTGCCGGCCTTGCCGATCGCGGCGATGCGGCAGCCGCGCAGGCCGATGTCGGCCTTGACGATGCCCCAGTGGTCGACGATCAGCGCGTTCGTGATCACGCAGTCGACCGCGTAGTCCTCGCCGGGGCCGTTGACGCGCTGCGACTGGCCCATGCCGTCGCGGATCGTCTTGCCGCCGCCGAACTTGACCTCCTCGCCGTAGCCGCCCGCGCCGAGCGTCAGGTCCTGCTCGACCTCGATCACGAGCGCCGTGTCGGCGAGGCGCACGCGGTCGCCGACGGTCGGGCCATAGGTCTCGGCGTAGGCGCGCCTCGAAATGCTGCTCATAGCTTGCCCTGGGTGAGGCCCCGGAAGCCCCAGACCTCGCGGCCGCCCGCGTAATCGACGAGCTCGACGGTGCGCTGCTGGCCCGGCTCGAAGCGCACGGCGAGGCTCGACGGGATGTTCAGGCGCATGCCGCGCGCGGCCGCGCGGTCGAACTTCAGCGCCGCGTTGGCCTCGGCGAAGTGGTAGTGCGAGCCGACCTGGATCGGCCGGTCGCCGGCGTTCTCGACGACGAGGGTCAGGGTGCGGCGGCCGGGATTGAGCGCGTGCTCGCCCTCGTCGATCAAAAGCTCCCCCGGCGTCATGTCAGCCCCTCGCCCGACGGGTGCTTCGGTCGATCCCCCGCGGGGATGCCGCTTGCTCGGGAGCGTCCCAGCGCGGCGCGGCTCATGCAAGAAGCCCCAAACCCAGCAGGGCAATGCCCGCACCGGCCGCCCGTGCGGCCCAGGGCGCGCGCCGCTGCAGCGCGACGCCGAGCCCGATGCCGAGGCCGTGCAGGCAGGCCGTCGCGAGCACCATGCCCGCGAGCGCCGCGCCGGCGCCGAGCTCCTGGCCATGGGCCGCGCCGTGGAACAGCGCGAAGCCGCCGACGAGCAGCGCGCCCCGGCCGGCGCCGAGGCGCGGGCTCGCGAACAGCAGCGCGCCGAGCGCGAGCAGCGAGGCCGCGATCCCGGTCTCGACGGCCGCGAACTGCACGCCCGCGAGCGCGAGCAGGGCGCCGGCGAGCAGCATCGCCATGAACGCGAGCGGCGCGAGCCAGCGCCGGCCCGCGTCGCGTGCGCTCCACAGGCCGACGGCGAGCATCGCCGCGCAATGGTCGGCGCCCGTGAACGGGTGGACGAAACCCTCGACGAAGCCATGGTGCGCGCCCGCGTCCGTGCCGGGATGGGCCTGGGCGAACGTCGTCACGCACAACAGGGCGAGCGGCAGGGCGATGCGAGGGGCTTGTTTCATGCTGGTGCACTCCTCATGGAATCGGTTGGTGCACGGTCACCAGCTTGGTGCCGTCGGGAAAGGTCGCTTCGACCTGGATCTCGGGGATCATCTCGGCGACGCCGTCCATCACGTCGGCGCGCGCGAGCACGGTCTTGCCCTCGCTCATCAGCGTGGCGACGCTCTTGCCGTCGCGCGCGCCCTCTAGGATGGCCATGCTGATCAGCGCCACCGCCTCGGGGTGGTTGAGCTTGAGGCCGCGCGCACGGCGCCGCTCGGCCAGCAGGGCGGCCGTGAACAGCAGCAGCTTGTCCTTCTCGCGCGGTGACAGATCCATCGCTCTCCCTCGTGACCTATTCGATTGCAGGACTCGTGCCCGGCACGCGTCCTGCATCGGCAGAGCATGCAAGCCGCCAGCGCCCGAGTCCACCCGGCCGAACCCGCGGCGGCGTCCGCGCCGCCGGTCCAGCGCGTCGTCAAGATCCGGCGCGACTACAACGCCTGGGTGGCGAGCGAGACGCTCGAGGACTACGCGCTGCGCTTCACGCCGCGCGCGGCGCGGCGCACGCTCGGCGGCGTCGCGAACACGGCGTTCGGCGCGGCGTCCTTCCTCGTGCTCGAGGCGGTCGGCGCGACCCTGCTGCTCGAGTACGGCTTCGCGAACGCGGCCTGGGCGATCCTCGCGACCGGGCTCGTGATCCTGCTCGCGGGCTGGCCGATCGCCGTGCATGCGGCGCGCCACGGCCTCGACATGGACCTGCTCACGCGCGGCGCGGGCTTCGGCTATATCGGCTCGACGATCACGAGCCTGATCTACGCCTGCTTCACCTTCGTGTTCTTCGCGCTCGAGGCGGCCATCATGGCCTACGCGCTCGAGCTCGCGTTCGGCGTGCCGCCGGCCTGGGGCTACGCGCTGTGCGCGCTCGTCGTGCTGCCGCTCGTGATGCACGGCATGACGGCGATCGCGCGCCTGCAGGCCTGGACCCAGCCGCTGTGGCTCGCGCTGCTGATCCTGCCCTACGCGGCTGTCGTGCTGCGCCGCCCGGGACTCGGCGCGGAGCTCGCCCACCTCGGCGGCGGCTTCACGCTCGGCGGCTTCGGCGCGGCGCTGACGGTCGGCATGGCGCTGATCACGCAGATGGGCGAGCAGGCCGACTACCTGCGCTTCATGCCGCCGCCGCGGCCCGGCCGGCGCGGGCGCTGGTGGGCGGCGGTGTTCGTCGGCGGGCCCGGCTGGGTGATCCCGGGCGTGGCCAAGATGTTCGGCGGCGCGCTGCTCGCCTGCCTGGCCCTGAGCCTCGGCGTCGCGCGAGAGCGCGCGGTCGACCCGAACCAGCTCTACCTGGCCGGCTTCGGCCTGGTCTTCGATGGCCTGCCGACCGCCACCGCGGCGCGCCTCGCCGTCGCGGCGACCGCGCTGTTCGTCGTCGTCTCGCAGCTCAAGATCAACGTCACGAACGCCTACGCGGGCTCGCTGGCCTGGAGCAATTTCTTCGCGCGGCTCACGCACAGCCACCCGGGCCGCGTCGTCTGGGTCGTGTTCAACACGGCGATCGCGCTGCTGCTGATGGAGATGGACCTGTTCCGCGCGCTCGACCGCGTGCTGGGCCTGTACGCGAACGTCGCGATCGCGTGGATCATGAGCGTCGTCGCCGACCTCGTCGTCAACAAGCCGCTGGGCCTGTCGCCGCGCGAGATCGAGTTCCGCCGCGCCAAGCTCTACGACGTGAACCCGGTCGGCGTCGGCGCGATGGCGCTCGCGTCGCTGGTGTCGATCGCGGCCCACCTCAGCGCGTTCGGGACGCTCGCGCAGAGCTTCTCGGCCGCGATCGCGGCGGTCGTGGCCCTCGCCACGGCGCCGCTGATCGCCTGGGCCACGCAAGGCCGTTACTACCTCGCGCGGCCGACCGACGAGGGTGCCTACCTCGGCACGCGCCGCTGCGTCGTCTGCGAGCGCGACTACGAAGGCCCCGAGATGGCCCATTGCCCGGCCTACCGCGGCGCGATCTGCTCGCTGTGCTGCGCGCTCGACGCGCGCTGCGAGGACCTGTGCAAGCCCGATGCGCGCGCGAGCGCCCAGGCCCGCGCGCTGCTGCGCCGCCTGCTGCCGCGGCGCGCGTGGCCGCTGCTCGACGCGGGCCTCGCGCGCTACCTCGGGCTGATGGCCGTCGTGCTGCCGCTGCTCGGCCTGGGCGGCGTGCTGCTGTACCGCGCCCAGCTCGCGCTGCTGGGGGCTCACGCGGTCGAGTTCGCGCCGGCCTTGCGCGCGGCCTGGACCCAGGGGCTCGTGGCCGTGCTGCTCGGCGTCGCGGTCGCCGGCTGGTGGCTCGTGCTGAACCAGCAGAGCCGCCGCGTCGCCCAGGAGGAGTCGCGCCGCCAGGCCCAGCTGCTCGGCGACGAGATCGCCGCGCACCGCCGCACCGACGCCCAGCTTCAGCAGGCGCTCGCGCGCGCGGCCGCGGCGAGCGCCGCGAAGACGCGCTATATCAACACCATGAGCCATGAGCTGCGCACGCCGCTCAACGCGATCCTTGGCTACGCGCTGATCCTCGACGAGGACGCGCGCATGCCCGCGCACCGGCGCCAGGCCGTCAAGGTGATCCGGCGCGGCGGCGAGCACCTGCTCGCGCTGATCGAGGGCAGCCTCGACCTCGCGCGCATCGAGGCCGGGCGGCTGCGCGTCGAGCCCGGGCCCTGGGCGCTTGCGGAATCCTTGCGCGACCTGCAGCGCCTGTTCGCGTCGCAGGCCGAGGCCAAGGGCCTGGGCTTCGAGCTGCACGGCGCCGACGCGCTGCCGGCCTGGGTGCGCGGCGACGCGATGCGCGTCCAGCAGGTGCTGATCAACCTCGTCGGCAACGCGATCAAGTTCACCGAGCGCGGCCAGGTGCGCGTGAGCGTGCGCCATGCGGGCGAGATCGCGCGCGTCGTCGTCGAGGACAGCGGCCCGGGCATGGCCGCGGCCGAGCTCGAGCGCGTGTTCGAGCCCTTCGAGCGCGGCGACGCGGCCCGGGCGCCCGGCACGGGCCTGGGCCTGACGATCGCGAAAATGCTGACCGAGCTGATGGGCGGCGCGCTCGAGGTCAGCAGCGCACCGGGACAGGGCACGCGCTTCACGCTGCGCCTGTACCTGCCCGTGATCGCGGCGCCGGCCGTGCGCGCGGCGCCGCCGGCCGCCCGACCGCCCGAGCGCGCTGCCGAGGTCGCGCTGCCGCCGCGCGACCAACTGCTCGCGCTCCAGCAGGCGCTCGCGCGCGGCCACGTGAAGGGCGTGCTGGGCCTGCTCGACGCGATCGCCGCGGCCGACCCCGGCTGCGCGCCGTTCGTCGCGCGCCTGCGCGAGCTCGCGAGCGAGTTCCGCCTCGACGCGCTCTCCCAGGCCGTGGCACGCGGCTTGCATGAGGGTTTGCATGGAGAGCTTGATGAGCAGCGCTGACGAGGAACTCGACGCCGTGCCCGATCCCGGACCGCCGGTGGCCGTCCACGGCGAGCGCGTGCTCATCGTCGACGACGTGCCCGACAACCTTGCGCTGCTGCACGATGCGCTCGACGAGGCCGGCTACACGGTGCTCGTCGCGACGAGCGGCGCGGGCGCGCTCGCGATCGCGCTGGCCGAGCCGCCCGACATCGTCGTGCTCGACGCGGTGATGCCGGGCATCGACGGCTTCGAGCTCGCGCGGCGCCTCAAGGCCGACCCGGCGACCGCCGCGCTGCCGCTGATCTTCATGACCGGCCTGTCCGACGCCGAGCATGTCGAGGCCGCGTTCGCGGCCGGTGGCGTCGACTACGTGACCAAGCCGATCCGCCCGCGCGAGGTGCTCGCGCGCATCAGCGCGCATCTGCGCGGCGCGCGCGCGGGCGCCCAGGCGCGCAACGCGCTCGACGCGTTCGGTCACGCGAGCCTCGCCGTGCACGAGCGCGACGGCCGCTGCGTGTGGCAGACGCCGCTTGCGCGCGCGCTGATGAACGAGTTCTTCGCCGACGGCCATTTCGAGCGCGGCCGCCTGCCGCCCGAAGTGCTGTACTGGCTGCACCGCGAGGCGCTGCGGCGCCGCGCGGGCGCCGCGCCGGCCGGCCTGACCGTGCTCGCGCCGCCGACCCACCCGGGCCAGCCGAGCAGCGCGCGCGGCGCGCGGCGGCTGTCGTTCGCGCTGCACGCGGTGAACCCGGACGCGCTCGGCGAGGGCCAGTGGCTGATCGTCATGCACGCGGCCGACGACCTCGCGCAGATGGAGGCCCTGGTCAAGGCCTTCAAGCTGACGGTGCGCGAGGCCGAGGTGCTGTACTGGCTCGCGCGCGGCAAGACCAACGCCGACATCGGCACCATCCTCGGCACGAGCCCGCGCACGGTGCAGAAACACCTCGAGCATGTGTTCGAAAAGCTCGGCGTCGAGACGCGCTCGGCCGCCGCGGCGCTCGCCGTGAGCCGGGTGCGCGAGCTGCAGGCGCCGCGCTGAGCGCCGCGCCGGGCTTCGCTCAGCCGAGCCGCGCCTTGAGCCAGGCGTTGAGGTCGGCGACCTCCTCGGCGCAGACCGAGTGCGGCATCGGGTAGTCGTGCCATTCGATCGCGTAGCCGAGCTCGGTCAGCAGCTTGCGGCTGTCGGTCGCGCGCGCGATCGGCACGACCGGGTCCTGCGTGCCGTGGGCCATGAAGATCGGCGTCGCCGCGTTGGCCGGGTTCGCCTCGGCCGCTGTCGTCGCGGCGAGCGGCAGGTAGCCCGACAGGCACACGAGGCCGGCCAGGGCCTGGCCGAAACGAAGGCCCGTCATCAGCGTCATCGCGCAGCCCTGCGAGAAGCCCATCAGTACGATGCGCGAGGCGGGCACGCCGCGCGCGATCTCGCGCTCGATCAGCTCGGCGACGAGGCCCTGCGCCTCGCGCAGGCCGGCCTCGTCCTCGCGGCGCACGAGCTCGGTGCCGAGGATGTCGTACCACGCGCGCATGCGGTAGCCGCCGTTGATCGTGACCGGGCGCACCGGCGCGTGCGGGAACACGTAACGCACCGGGCCGACGGCGGCGAGGTCGAGCTCCTGCGCGATCGGCACGAAGTCGTTGCCGTCGGCGCCGAGGCCGTGCAGCACGATGATGGCCGCGGTGGGGTTCGGGGCGGTTTCGAATTCGATGCCGTCGAGTGACATGTGGGTGACAGTGCGGGTTGCGGATGGCTGCGATGATAGAAGCCATGGGAAAACTGAGCCTCGTGCGCCATGGCCAGGCCTCGTTCGGCGCGGCCGACTACGACCAGCTGAGCCCGCTCGGCGCGCAGCAATGCCGGCTGCTCGGCGCGTATTGGCGCGGCCAGCAACGCCGCTTCGCCGCCGTGCTGACGGGCACGCTGAAGCGGCACGCGCAATCGCTCGCGGCGATCCGTGAGGGCTACGGCGAGGGCGCCGACGCCGCACTACCGGCGCCGCTCGTGCTGCCGGGTCTCGACGAATACGACAGCGAGGCCGTGATCCGCGCGTACCGGCCTGGCGAGACGCTCGAACGGCCGCGCAACGCCGCCGAGGTCAAGCAGTACTTCCGCCTGCTGCGCGACGGCCTGCAGGCCTGGATCGCCGGCCGTATCGAACCCGAGGGCATGCCGCGCCACGCGGACTTCGTCGCCGGCGTCGTCGCGGCGCTCGACCAGGTGCGCGAACTGGCAGCCGAGCGGGGCGGCGCCGAGCTGCTGATCGTCTCGAGCGGCGGCCCGATCTCGACGGCCGTCGCCCACGTGCTCGGCGCGCCGCAGGAGGCCGCCGTCGAGCTCAACCTGCAGCTGCGCAACAGCGCGCTGACCGAGTTCCAGTTCGGCGCGCGCGGCCACCAGCTGATGAGCTTCAACCACCTGCCGCACCTCGAGGCGGCGGGCCAAGCGGGGCTCGCGAGCTACGCCTGACGCGCCGTCGGGCGGCGCGGGCTCAGGGCTTGACGAACTTCAGCGTCATGCGGTCGCTCTCGCCGATCGCCTCGTACTTGGCGCGGTCCTGGTCGCCGTGCTCGAAGCTCGGCGGCAGCGCCCACACGCCCCCCGGGTGGTCGGCGTGGTCCTTGGGGTTGGCGTTGATCTCGGCGCGCGCGGCGAGCTTGAAGCCGGCGCTTTCGGCCATCGCGATCACGTAGGACTCGTGCAGGTAGCCGGTGCTCGCCTTCGCGTCCTGCTCGCGGTCGGGCGGCAGGCGGTGGTCGACGACGCCGAGCACGCCGCCGGGCTTGAGCGCGTCGAACATCGCCTTGAACGCAGCGCGCGTCTGCGCGTCGCCGAGCGCGGCCCAGTTGTGGACGTTGCGGAAGGTCAGCACGAGGTCGGCCGCGCCCGGCCGGCCGAGGTCGAAGCGGCCGTTGCGCGCGTCGAACACGCCGAGGCGCACGCGGTCGTAGAGCTGCGGCTTGGCGTCCAGCCAGGCCTTGAACTTGGCGGCGCCGCGGCGCGCGTCCTCGCTGCTCGCCTCGGGGTCGCTGCCGGCCTCGATCAGCTGGCCATGCGCGCGCAGATAGGGCGCGAGGATCTCGGTGTACCAGCCGTTGCCGGGGACCAGCTCGACGACGGTCTGGTCGGGCTTGATGCCGAAGAAGGCGAGGGTCTGGGCCGGGTGGCGCGCGGGGTCGCGTGCGACGTTGGCCGGCGTGCGGGTGGGGCTGGCCACCGCGGCCTGCAGGGCCGCATCCACGGTCCCTTCGGCTTGCAGCGCCGCGTCGTCGGCGGCGTAGGCCGTAGCACCGAGCAGGGTCAGCGGCAGGACGAGCGCGCGCAGCGCGCGGGCGGTGAAGACTGCGTTTCGGGTCATGATTTGCCTCGAGAACAAGGAGTGGCCGCGATCATCGGCGATCGACTCGACCAGCGCCGCGTGGGGGCATTGATTGAACCCTGGGAAAATGACAGCCATGTTCACGAACCTGAGCCCCGAACTCGGCGCGGCGCGCCCCCAGAACGATGCCGACGCGCGCTTCATGCGCCTGCTGCGCAGCGCGCTCGAAGACGGCAGCTTCGCGAAGCTGCTGCTCAGCGGCTATCGCGGCGCCGAGCCCCAGCTCGAGCGCCTGACCGTGCGCACGGTCGAGCTGCGCGGCGAGCGGCACCTGAGCTTTCTGTGGCGCCACGCGACGCGCGACATCACCAAGAACCACGGCCTTGCGGAGGGCCTCGCGCTGGTCGAGGGCCTGCTCGGCCGCGACTTCCTCAACGCCCACCTGCACGTGGGCGCGCAGGAGGTCCAGTTCGCGATGAGCCGCAAGGGCCGCGCGAGCCTGCGCGTAAGCCAGGCCGAAGGCGTAGCGCCGGCCACCGCGGCGGACGATGCGCACGACAAGCCCAAGCAGCGCTACCTCGACCTGCAGTCGCCGTTCTGGCAGGACCTCGGGCTCACGCACGCGGCGAGCGGCGCGAAGGCCGAGCCCGGCGCGCGCGCGCTCGTGCCGGCGCTCGCGCGCAAGTGGAAGCAGATCAACAAGTTCGTCGAGATCTTCGCGGCCGCGCTGAAGAGCTCGCCGCTCGCCGACAGCGCCGACGTCTTCGTCACCGACTTCGGCTCGGGCAAGGGCTACCTGACCTTCGCGGTCTACGACTGGCTGCGCGGCCTGGGCCGGGACGCGCGCGTGACCGGCGTCGAGCTGCGCGAAGACATGGTCGCGCTGTGCGGCGGCGCCGCGGCCCGCCATGGCCTCGCGGGCCTCGCGTTCGAGCAGGGCGACGTGCGCGACTACCAGCCCGCGCGCCTCGACGTGATGATCGCGCTGCACGCCTGCGACACCGCGACCGACTGGGCGATCCACCTGGGCCTCGCGCGCGGCGCCTCGATCATCATGTGCTCGCCCTGCTGCCACAAGCAGCTGCGCCCGCAGATGCAGCTGCCCGCGGCGCTCAAGCCCATGCTCCAGCACGGCATCCACCTGGGCCAGGAGGCCGAGATGGTGACCGACTCGTTGCGCGCGCTGCTGCTCGAGGCCGAGGGCTACGAGACCCAGGTCTTCGAGTTCGTCGCGCTCGAGCACACGAGCAAGAACAAGATGATCCTCGCGGTCAAGAAACAGGGCGCCGCGCTCGCGGCCGCGCAAAAGCGCAAGCCCGAGGTGCTCGCCCAGATCGCCGAGATCAAGCGCTTCTACGGGATCCGCGAGCAGGCGCTCGAGAGCCTGCTGTGCGGGGCTTGAGGGACCTGCGAAACATTGCTTGAAATCAATCTATAGCACTTAGTGCTATAGTAATTTCGGTGCATGCAGCACCGGCGGGTCTTCAAGACCAAGACTTTCGATCGTTGGGCGAAAAAGCTCGTGCCCGATGCGTTGCTGTGTTTGGCCGCTTCGGAGATCGAGCGGGGTTTGTTCGAAGCCGACCTGGGGCAGGGCGTCTGCAAGAAGCGGATCGCCTTGCCGGGCCGCGGCAAGAGCGGCTCGACCCGTGCCCTGGTCGCCAAACAGCACCGGGCGGCGCTCTTCTTCATTGCGGGTCGGGGCAAGAGCGACGTCGGCACGGACTTCTCGAGACGAGAGGAAGAAGCGGCCAAGCTCTACGCCGGCATGCTGCATAAAGTGTCGGAGGAGCGCTTCGAGCTGATGCTTGTCGACGGCGCGCTCAAGGAGATTCGCAATGGCGACGAAGTCGAGCGCAAGAAATAGTCGGGTGCTGCGCGAACTGCTCGAATCGGCGCAGGACTTGAGCGCCTATGGCCTCGTATCCAAGGCCGACATGGCGCGCATGAAGGCGCTGTGCGCCGAGCCACCCGCATACCCACCGGAGCGCGTTGTCGCGATCCGGACCGGCGTCGCGAGGATGAGCCAGGCGGTATTTGCCTCGTTCATGAACGTCAGTGTCTCGACGGTCCAGAAGTGGGAATCTCCGGCAGCGGCCAAGCATCCGAGCGGAGCAGCCGCCAAGCTGCTCCAACTGGTCGAGGCGAAGGGCGTCGACGCGTTGCTCGTCTAACGCTCAAGGCGACTGCACGAAGCTCACATCCGCGATCCAGCCCTTCCTGCGGCGTGCGACGCGTGTTGCCGCGTCTTCTTCGTCGAAGCTCACGCCGACGCGCTCGAGCAGGGCCGGGTCGACGCCGTCGAAGCAGTTGACGTTGACGACCGCGTACACATGGCCGTCGACGCGGCAGCTGACGACGGGCGCGACGCCGCAGACCGCGCAGACGTGGAACTGCGCGGTGCGGGTGCCGAACTCGTAGGCCGAGACGCGCTCGGGGTCGCGCACCGCGACTTCGAGCCGGCCGGTCGGGCAGGAGGTCCAGACGCCGCCGTGGCGCTGGCAGAAACCGCAGCCGCAGGCGCGCGCCGGGATGCGCGTGGGCTCGGGCGTCCAGTGGAGCTGGAAGCTGATGTTGCCGCAATGGCAACGTCCGGCGATCTTCATACGTCTCCTGATGCCGAGGGTTCTTCGGGTCGATTGTGTATGCAAGCCAAGCAACGCCTACGCCGGATGGCGTATTCCTCCGCGAGCGGGCTTTGTCGAGACTGCGTCCAGCCATGCAGTGATCCCACCCATCCACTCGCCAGGAGCCCGCCATGCCGCTGACGCGCCGCATCTTCACGATTTCCAGCCTCGCGCTCGCCGCCGCCGCGGCGAGCCTGCCAGCCCAGGCCGCCGACACGATCAAGATCGGCGTGCTGCACTCGCTGTCGGGCACGATGGCGATTTCGGAGACCGCGCTCAAGGACATGGTCCTGATGGCCGTCGACGACGTCAATGCCCATGGCGGCGTGCTCGGCAAGAAGCTCGAGCCTGTCGTCGTCGACCCCGCGTCGAACTGGCCGCTGTTCGCCGAGAAGGCGCGCCAGCTGATCACGCAGGACAAGGTCGCCGTCGTGTTCGGCTGCTGGACCTCGGTCAGCCGCAAGTCGGTGCTGCCGGTGTTCGAGGAGCTCGGCTCGCTGCTGTTCTACCCGGTCCAGTACGAGGGCGAGGAGCTCAGCAAGAACGTGTTCTACACGGGCGCGGCGCCGAACCAGCAGGCGATCCCGGCCGTCGAATACCTGATGAGCAAGGACGGCGGCTCGGCCAAGCGCTTCGTGCTGCTCGGCACCGACTACGTCTACCCGCGCACGACCAACAAGATCCTGCGCGCGTTCCTGCACGGCAAGGGCGTCGCCGACGCCGACATCATGGAGGAGTACACGCCGTTCGGCCACTCCGACTACCAGGGCATCATCGCCAAGATCAAGAAGTTCGCGTCCGAGGGCAAGAAGACCGCCGTGGTCTCGACGATCAACGGCGACTCGAACGTGCCGTTCTACAAGGAGCTCGGCAACCAGGGCCTGAAGGCGACCGACATCCCGGTCGTCGCGTTCTCGGTCGGCGAGGAGGAGCTGCGCGGCGTCGACACCAAGCCGCTCGTCGGCCATCTGGCCGCGTGGAACTACTTCATGTCGATCAAGAACCCGGTCAACGCCGCGTGGATCAAGCAGTGGAGCGACTACGCCAAGGCCCACAAGCTGCCGGGCCAGGCCGACAAGCCGCTGACCAACGACCCGATGGAGGCGACCTGGATCGGCGTGCACATGTGGGCCGCCGCCGCGAACAAGGCCAAGAGCACCGACACCGACAAGGTGATCGCGGCGATGGCCGGCCAGAGCTTCAAGGCGCCCGACGGTTTCACGGTCGAGATGGACGCGAAGAACCACCACCTGCACAAGCCCGTGTTCATCGGCGAGGTCAAGGCTGACGGCCAGTTCAGCGTGGTCTGGAAGACGCCGGGTCCGGTCAAGGCCCAGCCCTGGAGCCCCTATATCCCCGAGGACAAGGGCAAGAAGGACGAGCCCGAGAAGAAGTGAGCGAGGCAAGCGCGTTGATGCCGATCCGCCTGCTGCTGCTGTGCTGCCTGCTGCTCGCGCCGCTTGCGGCGCGCGCGCTGAGCCCCGCGCAGGCGCGCGCGCTCGCCGACGGCGATACCGACGCGCGCATCGCCGCGCTCGACCAGGCGGTCGCGGCCAACGCGCCGGGGCTCGCGCCGTTCGCCCAGGCGCTGCTCGACGACGCGGTCAAGCTCACGCCGGCGGCGGTGCTCGTCGTCGACGGCGCGCAGGCGCACGACGCGGCGGGCGGCGCGCCGGCCGCGCTGCCCGACGACGCGGCCGACGTTGTCAACAACAACCGCATGCGCGGCGCGCTGCAGGCCGCGCTCGCGGCGCTCGAGCTGCGCGCGCCCGACCCCGCGCGGCGCCGCGCGGCCGTCGCGGCGCTCGCCGCCGCGGGCCTCGACGAAAGCCTGCTGCCGCTCGTCGAGCAGGCGCTCGGCGCCGAGACCGATGCCGCGCTGAAATCCAGCCTGCGCCAGCTGCGCGCGACCGTGATGGTCGGCGCGAGCGACCCCAAGCGCCGCCTCGCCGCGGCGCAGCTGCTTGTCGACGCCGACGACCCCGGCGTGCGCGGCCTGCTGATCGACCGCGTCGCCCAGGAACCCGACGCGGCCGTCCGCGCCGCGCTGCAGGATTCGCTCGCGCGCCTCGACGCGCGGCTCGCCTGGGGCGAGCGCCTGGGCCTGCTGTTCACGGGCCTGAGCCTCGGCAGCATCCTGCTGCTCGTCGCGCTGGGCCTGGCGATCTGCTACGGCCTGATGGGCGTGATCAATATGGCCCACGGCGAGCTGATGATGATCGGCGCCTACGCGACCTACGTCGTGCAGAACCTCGTGCGCGCGTACTGGCCCGCGGCCTTCGACGCCTACGTGCTGATCGCGCTGCCGGTGTCGTTCCTCGTGGCGGCCGCGGTCGGCGCGCTGCTCGAGCGGCTCGTGATCCGCCATCTCTACGGCCGCCCGCTCGAGACCCTGCTCGCGACCTGGGGCATCAGCCTCGTGCTCCAGCAGGCCGTGCGCTCGGTCTTCGGCGCGCAGAACGTGCTCGTCGAGAACCCGGCCTGGCTGTCGGGCGGCGTCGCCGTGCTACCCAACCTCGTGCTGCCGTGGAACCGCCTCGCGATCATCGCGTTCGCGCTCGTCGTGCTGGGCCTCGTCGCGTTCCTGATCGCGCGCACGCGGCTCGGCCTGTTCGTTCGCGGCGTCACGCAGAACCGCGCGATGGCCGCCTGCATGGGCGTGAACACCGCGCGCATCGACACCTACGCGTTCGCGCTCGGCGCGGGCATCGCGGGGCTCGCGGGCGGCGCGCTCGCCCAGGTCGGCAACGTGGGCCCGGACCTCGGCCAGGGCTATATCGTCGACGCGTTCATGGTCGTCGTGCTCGGCGGCGTCGGCCAGCTCGCCGGCACCGTGATCGCGGCGAGCGGGCTCGGCGTGCTGAACAAGCTGCTCGAGGGCTGGTCGGGCCCGGTGCTCGCGAAGATCATGGTGCTCGTCGTGATCGTCGTGTTCATCCAGAAGCGGCCGCAGGGGCTGTTCGCGTTCAAGGGGCGCGAGGCATGAGCGCGCAGGGCCTTCGAATCAGCCGGCACACGCTCGGTGTCGCGGCCGCGCTGTTCGTCGCGATCGTGCTCGTGCCCGTGCTGAACCGGTTCGTGCCGGCCGGCAGCGCGCTGCACCTGTCCGACTACGCGGTGGGCCTGGTCGCCAAGATCATGTGCTACGCGATCTGCGCGCTCGCGATTGACCTGATCTGGGGCTACACGGGCATCCTGTCGCTGGGCCACGGCCTGTTCTTCGCGCTCGGCGGCTACGCGATGGGCATGTATTTGATGCGCGAGATCGGCCACGACGGCAACTACGCGAGCGACCTGCCGGATTTCATGGTCTTCCTCGACTGGAAGACGCTGCCCTGGCACTGGACCTTCAGTGCGTCGTTCTGGTTCCAGGCCGCGATGGTGCTCGCGGCGCCGGGCCTGCTGGCCTTCGTGTTCGGCTTCTTCGCGTTCCGCTCGCGCATCAAGGGCGTGTACTTCTCGATCATCACGCAGGCGCTGACCTACGCGGCGATGCTGCTGTTCTTCCGCAACGAGACCGGCTTCGGCGGCAACAACGGCTTCACCGACTTCAAGCGCATCCTCGGCGCGCCGATCACGGCGCCGGGCACGCGCATCGCGCTGTTCGTCGCCACGGCCTGCGTGCTCGTCGCGTTCTACCTGCTCGCGCGCTGGCTCGTCGCGACCCGGTTCGGCCGCGTGCTGATGGCGATCCGCGACGCCGAGAGCCGCGTGATGTTCACCGGCTACGACCCGGTCGCCTACAAGCTCGCCGTGTGGGTGCTGTCGGCGCTGATGTGCGGCGTCGCGGGCGCGCTCTACGTGCCGCAGGTCGGCATCATCAACCCGAGCGAGATGAGTCCCGCGGCCGGCATCGAGATCGCCGTGTGGTGCGCCGTGGGCGGCCGCGCAAGCCTGGTCGGGCCGATCGTCGGCGCGTTCTTCGTGAACGGCGCGAAGAGCTGGTTCACCCAGGCCTTTCCCGAGTACTGGCTGTACTTTCTCGGCGCGCTGTTCATCGCCGTGACGCTGTTCCTGCCGCAAGGGCTGGTGGGCCTGTTCCGACGCGGGGTGCGCCGTGACGCCTGAACTGCTGGAGCAGGGCGCGCGCGCGAAACGCGAGCACGATGAACACGAGGCTGCGCAACAGGCTTCGGGTGGCCGCGGCGCCGCGTATGGTCGCGTCGTGCACGGCGGCGAGCCCGACTTCGGCACCGGCGTCGCGCTCTACCTCGATGACGTAACGGTCAGCTTCGACGGCTTCAAGGCGCTCAACGCGCTGAACCTGATGATCGGCGTCGGCGAGCTGCGCGCGATCATCGGCCCGAACGGCGCGGGCAAGACGACGATGATGGACGTGATCACGGGCAAGACGCGGCCCGACGCGGGCAGCGTGTCCTTCGGCCAGAACGTCGACCTGCTGCGCCTGCGCGAGAACGAGATCGCCGGCATCGGCATCGGCCGCAAGTTCCAGAAGCCCACGGTGTTCGAAGCGCTCACGGTGTTCGAGAACCTCGAGCTCGCGCTCAAGGCCGAGCGCGGCGTGCGCGCCAGCCTCCTGCACCGGCTCGATGGCGAGCAGCGTGCGCGCATCGAAGCCACGCTCGAGACCATCCACCTGAAGGACGCGGCGGCCCGAACGGCCGGGCTGCTCTCGCACGGTCAGAAGCAGTGGCTCGAGATCGGCATGCTGCTGATGCAGGACCCGCGCCTGCTGCTGCTCGACGAGCCCGTGGCCGGCATGACCGACGAGGAAACCGAGCGCACGGCCGAGCTGCTGCTGACGCTCGAGGGCAAGCATTCGCTCGTCGTCGTCGAGCACGACATGAAGTTCGTCGCCGCGATCACCGAGGGCCGGCGCAAGGTCACCGTGCTGCACGAGGGCAGCGTGCTCGCCGAAGGGCGGCTCGCCGAGGTGCAGGCCGACGAGCGCGTCGTGGAGGTCTATCTTGGTCGGTGACGAAGCCAATGCGCCGGCGCTGCTCGAGGTCGACGCGCTGCACCAGGCCTACGGCGGCTCGCACATCCTGCGCGGTCTGAGCTTCGCGGCACGGGAGGGCGAGATCACCGTCGTGCTCGGCCGCAACGGCGTCGGCAAGACGACGCTGCTCAAGAGCCTGATGGGCCTGGTGCCGACACGCAGCGGCAGCGTGCGGTTCGGAGGCGCCGACATCACGCGCGAGCCCGCCTACGCGCGCGTGCGCCGCGGCATCGGCTACGTGCCGCAGGGTCGCGAGATCTTCGGCCGCCTGTCGGTCGCCGAGAACCTTGCGCTGGGCCTCGCCTACAAGCCCGCGCGCACGCCGCTGCCGGCGCAGCTGTTCGAGCTGTTCCCGGTGCTTGCACAGATGCTCGCGCGGCGCGGCGGCGACCTCTCGGGCGGCCAGCAGCAGCAGCTCTCGATCGCGCGTGCGCTCGCGGCCGGCCCCGCGCTGCTCGTGCTCGACGAGCCGACCGAGGGCATCCAGCCCAGCGTGATCAAGGACATCGGCCGCGTGCTGCGCCGCCTCGCCGACGAGGGGCTCGAGATCGACGGCGCGCGCCGCCGCATGGCGATCGTGCTCGTCGAGCAGTACGTCGACTTCGCCGAGGCGCTCGCCGACCAATACCTCGTGATGGAGCGCGGCGCGTTCATCAAGGCCGGGCGCGGCAGGGACATGCAGGCGGACGGGGTGAGGGGGCTGGTGGCGCTGTAGGCCGGCGGCAGGGTGCGGAGGCAGCGGCTAAGATTTCGGGCCCGGGCTCGGGCCGAGCCCGTGCCGGCGCCGCCATCCCGTCAGAGAGATCCCCCGCATGACCCGCCGTAACGGCCACCCGCCGCCCACCCTGAACCGCCGCGCCTGCCTGGCCGCTGCAGCCGCGGCGACCGCCATGGGCGTGCTCGCCGGCGGCGGCGCCACCGTGCGCGCCGACGACTCGATCACGCGCCGCCCCTGGCCCGCGAAGCTCAAGACCCCGGCCCTCGACGCGCCCTGCTTCGAGGGCCCCGAGGTCCACCTCGCCGCGCTGCGCGGCCAGGTCGTGCTGCTGAACTTCTGGGCCAGCTGGTGCCCGGGCTGCCGCGACGAGATGCCCTCGCTCGAGCTGCTCGCCACGCGTTTCGGCGGCGAGGGCCTCGCCGTCGTCGCCGTCAACTACCGCGAGACCGACGGCGCGATCCGGCGCTTCACCGAGCAGCTCGTCGGCGACCTGCGCATCGCCCGCGACGCCGACGGCGCGGTCGCCAGGGCCTGGGGCGTGCGCGTGTTCCCGACCACCGTGGCCGTCGGCCGCGACGGCCGCGCCGCGTTCAGCGTGGTCGGCGCCGTCGACTGGATGGCCGACCCGGTACGCGGCTGGGTCGCCGAGCTGCTTGCGCAGCGCCCGGCCGCCTGATTTTCCGTTTGCCGCTTTGCCCGACAATCCGCCCATGAACACCCTGAACCGCCGCCGCCTGCTCCAGTCGGGCGCTGCCGCCGGCCTCGCCACGCTGGGCCTGCCGAGCTTCGCTGCCGCCGAAGCCGAACACCACTTCGACCCCAAGGCCGGCGCCTGGCGGACCTTCGACGCGACGACCACCGTCGAGCCGACCGACCTGCAGGGCACCGTGCAGGTCTGGGTGCCGTTGCCCGACATCGACACCGACTTCCAGCGCACCGTCGAGCACAGCTGGCGCGGCAACGCCGCGAGCGCGCAGATCGTCGCCGACCCGGTGCGCGGCGTGCGCATGCTCTACGCGACCTTCGAGGCCGGCCAGGACAAGCCGAGCCTGAGCGTGACGAGCCGCGTGCGCACGCGCAACCGCTCGGTCGACTGGGCCGCGCGCGCGCCGCGCGCCGTGGACCCGGCCGTGCTGCAAGCCGCGCTGGCCGCGACCGAGCTGATCCCGACCGACGGCATCGTGCGCAAGACCGCGCTCGAGGCGACGCGCGGCGCCCACGCCGACGTCGACAAGGTCCGCGCGATCTACGATTGGGTCGTGACCAACGCGCACCGCGACCCGGGCACGCGCGGCTGCGGCATCGGTGACATCGCGAGCATGCTCGAGAGCGGCAACCTCGGCGGCAAATGCGCGGATCTCAACGCGATCTTCGTCGGCCTGTGCCGCGCGTCGGGCATCCCCGCGCGCGACCTCTACGGCGTGCGCCTCGCGCCGTCGCAGTTCGGCTACCGCGAGCTCGGCGCGAACCCGGCCAAGCTCACGGGCGCCCAGCATTGCCGCGCCGAGGTCTTTCTCAAGAGCCACGGCTGGGTCGCGATGGACCCGGCCGACGTGCTCAAGGTCATGCGCCAGGAGACGCCGAACTGGATCAAGGACGCCAGGGATCCGCTCGTCGCGCCCGTCGACAAGGCGCTGTTCGGCGCCTGGGAAGGCAACTGGATGGCCTACAACCGCGGCGCCGACATCACGCTGCCGCACCAGGCCGGCAAGGCCACGCTGCCCTTCCTGATGTATCCGCAGGGCCGCAACGCGAGCGGGCGCTTCGACGAGTACGCGCCGGACCAGTTCAAGTACGCGATCAGCGCGCGCGAAGTCACGGCCTGAGTAGGGACCCTCTGCGGTCGTTAGGCCATAAAGCGCACCAGCCGGGTCAGCAGCGCCTCCTTCAGGATTCCGTCCGGCCGGCCGTTGGTCCGCAGGTTGTCGTTGTAGGCCGCGAACTGGATCGCGCGCGGGATCGGCGGGGCCTTGGCGCCGAGCGTCGCGAGCTGTTCGTCGATGACCTCGATCGATAGCGGCGACTTCGAGATCCGCGCGACCAGCTGCGAGAACTTCTCGCGTGCCGTGCCATGCTTGGCCGACTCGGCCAGGGGCTTGGAGGCCTGTTGATAGGCCGAGACGATCGCGAGGCAGACGCCGACGCTGAACGACATCTCGGCGTCGTGCCGGGCCGCGCCGGCGACCATGCCCGAGGTCAGCAGGACCTGCGCGAAGACGATCAGCTTGTTCTTGCTCGCGTAGTAGGTCTCGGCGAGCCCGTGCGCGACGACCGCGTACTTCGCGTCCATCGCGGCCTCCCAAAGCGTGCGCGGGTCTTCGCGAGCCTCCTGGGGGTAGTCCTGCATAGCTGCCTCACTGCTTGGTCGGGGGTGGTGGATCCCGGGGCGGCGGCGGAGCCGGCGGCCTGGGTTGCCTGACGGGAGGCACGGACGCCCGGGCCGGGCGATGGGGCAATGCCTTCGCGCTCATGAGCGCATCCTGAGTCAGTTGCGACCCATGTCAAGCGCTCGAGCGCAAGGGCTTGACCCAGGCATGCGCTACGCGATCGCGCCGTCGCCACATCGTTTCCACGCGGCATGCGCTGCCGCAATACGGCCTGCGGGTGGCCGTCCTAGCTTCGCGCTGCATCCCGGCGCGGTCGCCGCGGCATGCGTCGACAACAAGGATTGCAGACATGCAGGCGACATTGGCAAAGCGATTGCTCGGCGAGGGCCTCGGCACGATGGGGCTCGAGCTCGTGATCATCGGCGCGGGCGTGATGGCCGAGCGCATGGGCGGCGGCAACGTCGGCGTGGCGATGCTCGGCACGACGCTCGCGATCACCGGCGGACTCTATGCGCTGATCGAGGTCTTCGGGCCGATCAGCGGCGCGCATTTCAACCCGGTGGTCTCGCTCGTGATGGCGAGCCGCCGGGTCCTGCCCTGGCGCGAGTTCGGGCCCTACGTGCTCGCGCAGTGCGTCGGCGCCGTGCTCGGCGCCTGGCTCGTGCACGCGATGTTCGACCTGCCGCTGCTCGAGGTCTCGACCAAGCTCAGGCCAGGGTGGGGCCCGCTGATCGGCGAAGTCGTCGCGACGAGCGGCCTGCTGCTCGCGATCCTGTGCGCGCCGCCGCCGCGCGGGCCGGCCATCGTCGCGACCTATGTCGGCGCGGCCTGCTGGTTCACGGCGTCGACCTGTTTTGCGAACCCCGCGATCACGCTCGGGCGCGTGTTCAGTGACACCTTCACGGGCATCGCGCCGGCGAACGCGCCGGGGTTCGTGGTCGCCGAACTCGTCGGGGCGGGGCTGGCGGTGTTGCTTTACCGGGCGCTGACGGGGTCGGCGCGCAACTGATGCCAGGCGAAAAGTCCCCGGATCAGACTACGCGAAGGCGAATGAATTGGTCATGAGCTCGTCGTGGATCAGGGACATCTGACGGGCGATGCTCGAAGAATCGCTGGTCGTTGTGCAACCTTAAAGGAGGCTTCCAATGAAGCTATCTCGTCTTCCGACCGTAGGGCTGGCAGTCGCTGCGAGCCTGTGCATTGCGCAAACCAGCTCGACGAGCCGCTCAGATGTCGCTCGCTCGGAACTGGATAGAGCCCTTGCGCCCATCGCGACACGCGATGATCTTGTTCGATATCTCAATGACACGTCGCCGTGAAATCCGCTGATGCGGCTTTCTCCGGAAGCACGTCAGCGCCTGCTCGGGACGGCGGTGTTCAATTCGAAGGGGGAGCTGGCGTCCTACTACCTCGGCGACATCCGCAAGGAGCTATCCCCGACCGACGCGTACCGTGTTTTGGCGTTGTTCGGGGGCCAAGAGTTCGCATCAACGTACAACAACGGCATCGTGGGCTCCGCAACGGATGCGCAAGTGAAGTCCTTGGCTTTTCCTCCATCAGGTGCACATCCGCTGACGGCGGGCTATTACTGCAACGGAGGCTATTGCACCTCACACCGTGACTTCACGTGCGACGAAGGAAAGTGCACGCCGCCGCTCTGAGAGCGGCGAGCGAGGGCCCGTGGAGGCCGGTTGCCCGGCCTCGAGCGCCATCGCTTCGGAGCAGCCCATGGAGTGGAAGTACCTTGGCCTAGGAGCCATTCTTGCGGCGGGCATCGGCGGCGGATCGGCGGCGATGCCCGCAAGCCCTTGCCCGGTCGGAGCATCGGTTCATGCCGAGGCGAAGGCCCTGCTGGCTTGCCTTCGACGCCTCGAGGATCAGCCGACCGGATTGGCGGCCTTCTCCGAGACGGAGCTCAACGAAGAGGCGGATTTTCGCTACTCGGAGACGGCGCGCGTCGGCAGCCGCGAGAGCGCGCAGATCGTCGCGATACTGACCGAAGAGTTGGAGAGTCGAAGGCCGCCCGCGGGCGGGTCCCGCAGCGCCGGTGGGTACGCGGCCCTCATGCTGGCGGGGGATTTGAGCGCGGCCTTGGCGGAGGCGCGAGACAAGCATATGCCCATCCATGGGTGGGACAAAGTCGCCTTCCGGCCGCTTGAGAACCGGGCATCGAGGCTGGAGCACTATTGGACGTTCAGCGAGGACGGCGCCTCGTTGACGGAACAGGAAATCGACCTCTCGACCGGGAGCCACATCATCGTCTACGCGGCGCCCGGTTGCGGTCGCTGCGCGGCGGCGGCGAACGAGATCCCCAAGATCGAAAGCTTGGCTCCGACATTCGCCCGCAAGTCACTTTGGGTATCGTTTCCCGATGCCAACTTTTCGGCCGACTATTACAACGACTGGCGAAGAAGACACGCCGAATTTCCAACGAATGTGATCCTTGACCGCGCCAATTGGCCCCGGCGGACGCTTGATGCGACGCCGTATTTCGTGTTCATGAAGGACGGGGTTGTCGTGGCTGAAGTCATCGGATGGTTCGGGCCGGAGAAGGCATCCAGGTTCGAACGGGCCGTTGCGCTGATTTCGGAGTGATCGCGAGCTTTTTAAATTACAAGTTTTATTGTAATAATCTGCGGACATGAACAAGACCTCGGCCCTCGCCGCGCTCGGCGCGCTCGCGCACCCGATCCGTCTCGACGCGTTCCGCGCGCTCGTCGTCGCGGGTCCGCAGGGCCTGACGCCGGGCGCGCTCGTCGAGCAGCTCGGCGTCGCCTACGCCAAGCTCGGCTTCCACCTGAAGGACCTCGCCGCGGCCGGCCTCGTGACGTCCGAGCCGGTCGGCCGCCACGTGATCTATCGCGCGGTCTTCGCGCAGATGAACGCGCTGCTCGACTACCTCGGCGACAACTGCTGCGCGGGCGCGCCCTGCGAGCTCGCGCCGCGCGCGAAATGCTGCTGCTGAGACGAGCAAGAAGAAGAGGAGGGCGCCCGCATGACCGTCAATGTCCTGATCCTGTGCACGCACAACTCGGCCCGCAGCCAGCTCGCCGAGGCCATGCTCAACCATTGGGCCGCGCGGCTCGGCCGCGACCTGCGCGCCTACAGCGCCGGCAGCGCGCCGAGCGGGCGCGTGAACCCCGACGCGCTCGCGGCGCTCGCGAACGCGGGCGTCGACGTCGGCGGCCTGCGCTCCAAGCGATGGGACGAGTTCGGCGGCGCCGACGCGCCGCTCATGGACATCGTCATCACGGTCTGCGACGGCGCGGCCGGCGAGGCCTGCCCGCATTGGCCGGGCCGGCCCGTCAAGGTCCACTGGGGCTATCCGGACCCGTCCGACACGCCGGCGGCAGGGCGCGCCCAGGCCTTCGAGCTGACGCGTCAGGCGCTCGGCTACCGCATGCGGCTGCTGCTCGACCTGCCGCTCGCGGCGATGAACCCGCGCGAGCGGCAGGACGCGCTGGCCGAGATCGCGACGGCCTGAGATGGACGCACGCTTGAGCCGACGCCTGCTGGCCGAAGGGCTGGGCACGCTGCTGCTGCTCGCCGTGGTGCTCGGCTCGGGCGTCATGGGCGAGCGCCTCGCGGGCGGCAACGCGGCGGTCGCGCTGCTCGCGAACACGCTCGCGACGGTCGCCGGCCTGTACGTGCTGATCGAGGTTTTCGGGCCGCTCAGCGGCGCGCACCTGAACCCCGCGGTGTCGCTGGTCATGGCCTGGCGCGGCCGGCTGCGCGTGCGCGAGTGCGCGCCCTACGTGCTGGCGCAGCTGCTCGGCGCGCTGCTCGGCGCCTGGCTGGTCCACGCGATGTTCGCGCTGCCGCTGTTCGAGGTCTCGACGCGGTTGCGCAGCGGCGCCGGCCAATGGCTGGCCGAAGGCGTCGCGACCTGCGGGCTCGTGCTCGTCGTGCTGCGCGCGCCGCCCGCACGCGCGGCAGGCCTGGTCGCGGCCTATATCGGCGCGGCCTACTGGTTCACGGCGTCGACCGCGTTCGCGAACCCCGCGGCGGTCTTCGGCCGCATGTTCAGCGACACCTTCGCGGGCATCGCGCCGGCGAGCGCCGCCAGCTTCGTCGCGGCGGAGGCGGGCGGGGCCGGACTCGCGCTCTTGCTGCACCGCGCGCTCGGCACGCCGGGCGGCGCGACCGCCGCGACCGCCGCGACCGAAGGGCGAGGCCATGGCGAGCAGCCCTGAGTCGCCCGCGCCCACGACGCCCGTGCCGATCGAGACGGTCGGCGCGGTCTTCCTGGTGTTCCTGCGCCTGGGCCTGAGCTCGTTCGGCGGTCCGGTCGCCCACCTCGGCTACTTCCGGGCCGAGTTCGTCGAGCGGCGGCGCTGGCTCGGCGAGGCGAGCTACGCCGACCTCGTCGCGCTGTGCCAGTTCCTGCCCGGGCCGGCGAGCAGCCAGGTCGGCATGGCGCTGGGCCTGATGCGGCGCGGCTACGCGGGCGCGCTGGCCGCCTGGGCGGGTTTCACGCTGCCCTCGGCCGTCCTGCTGATCCTGCTCGCGCTCGGCATCGCCGGGCATTCGGCGGCGCTGCCGCCGGCCGCGCTGTACGGCCTCAAGCTCGTTGCGGTCGCCGTCGTCGCGCAGGCGGTCTGGGGCATGGCCCGGACCCTGTGCACCGACGCGCCGCGCGTCGCGATGATGGCCCTGGCCTGCGGCGTCGCGCTGCGCGTGCCGGGCGCGTTCGGCCAGCTCGGCGTGATCGCCGCGGCGGGCGCGGTCGGGCTGCTGCGCTTGCGCCCGGCCGCGGCGGCGGACCATGCGCCGCTGCCGATCGCGGTCGGGCGCCGCGCCGGCGTCGCCTGGCTCGTGCTGTTCTGCGTGCTGCTGCTGGGCCTGCCGGCGCTGCTCGAGGCGCTGCCGTCGCAGGGCCTGGCCGAGGCCGCGGCCTTCTATCGCTCGGGCGCGCTCGTGTTCGGCGGCGGCCATGTCGTGCTGCCGCTGTTGCAGGCGGCGGTCGTGTCGCCGGGCTGGGTCGACAAGGACGTGTTCCTGGCCGGCTACGGCGCCGCCCAGGCCGTGCCGGGCCCGCTGACGACCTTCGCGGCCTTTCTCGGCGCGTCGATGCGCGGCGCGCCGAGCGGCTGGCTCGGCGGCCTGGTCTGCCTGGTCGCGATCTTCGCGCCGTCCTTCCTGCTCGTCGCGGGCGCGCTGCCGTTCTGGGAGCGCCTGCGTCGCCAGCGCCGGACCCGCGCGGCGCTGATGGGCGTCAACGCGGCCGTCGTCGGCCTGCTGCTCGCGGCGCTCTACCGGCCGGTCTGCACGAGTGCGATCGAGCGGCCCGCCGATATCGGCGTGGTCGTCGTCGCCTACCTCGCGCTGGCGCGCTGGCGGCTGCCGCCCTGGCTCGTCGTGCTGGCCTGCGGGGTGGCCGGCTGGCTGCTCGGCCCGGGCGCTGCGTAAGATGGCGGCCTTCATGCAGAAGCCCCGACACGCCCATCTCCCTGCGCTCGGCGGCGCCATGCTGGCCCTGGCCGCCGCGGCGCTGTTCGGCGTGAGCACGCCGCTGGTCCAGCGCGCGGGCGCGGGCCTCGGCGCGTTCACGACGGCGGCGCTGCTTTACGCGGGGGCCGCGCTGCTCGGCGCGCTCGTGCGCCAGCCGGTCGAGCGCGAGGCGGCGCTGCGCCGCGCCGACCTGCCGCGCCTGGGCCTGATGGCGCTGTTCGGCGCGGGCGTCGGCCCGGTCGCGCTGGCCTGGGGGCTCCAGCACACCAGCGGCACGAGCGCGTCGCTGATGCTCGCGCTCGAGGGGGTGTTCACGGCCCTGCTCGCGCGGGCGCTCTACCGAGAGGTGCTGGACCGGCGCGTCTGGGCCGCGCTGCTGCTCCTGCTCGCCGGCGGCCTGGTCCTGGTGCTCGACCGCGGCGTCGCGGCCGGCGCGCAGCTGCTCGGCATCGTCGCGGTGCTCGGCGCCACGGCGTCCTGGGGCGTGGACAACACCCTGTCGCGCGCGCTCGCCGAGCGCGACCCGGGGCAAGTCGTGCTCGGCAAGTCGGCGATCGGCGCCGGCATCACCGGCGCGCTGGCCTGGGCCTGGGGCGAGCCGATCCCCGCCTGGCCGGCGGCCCTGGCCCTGCTCGCGATCGGCGCGAGCGGCTACGGCCTGAGCCTGCGGCTGTACCTGCTCGCGCAGCGCGCGTTCGGCGCGGCGCGGACCGGCAGCGTGTTCGCGTTCGCGCCCTTCATCGGCGCGGCGCTCGCGCTGCTGCTCGGCGAACGCACGGCGACGCTGGGCATGGCCGCGGGCGGCGCGCTGATGCTGGCCGGCGTCGTGCTGCACCTGGTCGAGGACCATGCGCACGAACACGAGCACGAGGCGCTCGACCACGAGCACGCCCATGTCCACGACGACGGGCATCACAACCACCGGCACGACCCCATGCCGGTCGGCGCGCACAGCCATCGGCACCAGCACGAGCCGCTGCGCCACGGCCACGCGCATGTGCCCGACGCGCATCATGCGCATCGGCATTGATCGGGCGGCGATCGGGGCTTGTGGGCGCATCCGCGGCCATCCCGGCAGCGGACGAAGAAGAGGGGTTGACGAGCCCTAGCCTCGGCACTGGTCACAACAGTTAGGGCTGCTTGGTTCCCCACCTGACCCGGTTGGCCGTGCTTCCATGCGAGGAGGCCCGTCAGGGTGCATTGTAATCGCTCTGGCGTGCCCCTTCGCCGATGCGCTAGTCTCGACGCCCATGAGCCGCTTCAAACCCTTCCGCATCGCCCCGGGCGCGCGCGTCGCGCTGCGCAATTTCGACCCGGCCGCGACGCCGTTTCTCGAGCGCGACGAGCACGCGAGCCACAAGCGCCAGGAGGCGCTCGCGGTCGAGCTCGACGCGCTGCAGAACCTGCTGCTCGCGGAAGGGCGGCGCAAGGTGCTGCTCGTGCTGCAGGGCCTCGACGCGGCCGGCAAGGACGGCACGATCCGCTGGGTGTTCTCGCGCACCTCGCCGCTGGGCCTGCGCGTCGCCGCGTTCAAGGCGCCGAGCGACGACGAGCGCGCGCGCGACTACCTGTGGCGCTGCCACGCCGTCGTGCCGCGCGCGGGCGAGCTCGCGGTCTGGAACCGCAGCCACTACGAGGACGTGCTCGTGCCCGTCGTCGAGGGCTGGATCGACAAGGCCGAGACGCGCCGCCGCTACGCCCAGATCAACGACTTCGAGCGCCTGCTCGCCGAGACCGGCACGACCATCGTCAAGTGCCTGCTGCACATCAGCCGCGAGGAGCAGCGCGAGCGCCTGCAGCAGCGCATCGACGACCCGGCCAAGCAGTGGAAGTTCAACCGCGCCGACCTCGCCGTGCGCAAGCAATGGGACGCCTACCAGCGCGCCTACGAGCACCTGCTCGGACCCACGTCGACCGCGCACGCGCCCTGGCACGTGATCCCGGCCGACAACAAGCTGCACCGCAACCTGATGGTCGCGCGCCTGCTCGTGCGCACGCTCACGCGCATGAAGCTCGAGCCGCCGCCGCCGGACCCGACGCTGGCCAAGCTCAAGGTGGAGTGAAGGGGACGGGCTTAGAAGCGCGCGATCGACGCGGCCAGCATGATGGCCATCATCAAGAGCGCGAGCAGGTAGCCGAGGATGTGGAAGCGCCCTTCGCCCATGCCCCAGTGGCCGAAGCCGAAGTAGCCGATCAGCGCGACCAGCTTGACCATCAGCCAGGGTGCGCGCAGCCAGTCGTAGTGCAGCGCGATCGTCAGGCTCAGGCCCGAGACGAGCAGGGTGACGTTGGCGCCGAGCGCGAGCAGCAGCAGGCGGCCGTCGGTGGCGATGCGCTCGGCCCAGGGGCGGTCGAGCTGGTGGAGCAGGCCGCGCACGAGGAACAGCGCGAAGCTGAACCAGGCCAGCCCCCGATGCCAGTCGACCATCTGCGTGTAGAACCAGGCCATGCCCACCTCCGGGCACGAGCCTCGCGCGACGCTTGACCGGCTGTCAAGTCAGGGGCGGCCGCGGCTTGCTCAGCGGCCGTCGCGGTGGTAGCCCTCGCCGTAGCCGTAATAGCCGTGGTAGTAGTGACGCTCGGGGATCACGATGCAGCCGCTAAGGCTGCCGGCGAGCAGGCCGGCGGCGAGGCCGAGGGCGAGGAGACGGGCGAAGCGGTTGCGGATGCGGGACATGGTGTTGTTCCAGTCGTTGTTGACGCCAGTACAACGCCGCTGCCCCCCGCTCTGGCCGACCCCGGCTTACACCTCGATACCGTGTTGCCGCCGCGTTATGTGACAGCGGCTTGACTTCAGCGCAGCTGCAGGTCGTCGTCGCCGAAGCGGATGCCGAGCGGCTCGATCAGCAGCTGCTTGGGACCGGCCTCGACCTGGCCGGCGTTCCAGGCCTTGACGCCGCAGCTTTGCGCGACCTCGACCGTGCGCGCGGCGTCCTCGGCGCGCACGAACAGCGCGAAGCCCGCGCCCATGTTCAGCGTGGAATAGGCCTCGCGGTCGTCCTGCTGGGCGTGGCGCTGGATGAAGGCGAGCACCGGCGTGACCGGCGGCACATTATTGATGCGGTAGGTGAACGTGCTCGGGTGGCGCAGCAGCTTGCGCCAGCCGTGGCCGGTGATGTTCGCGCAATAGTGCGGCGCGACGCCGGCCTTCCAGAGCGCTTCGGTGACCGGCGAATAGAGCGTCGTCGGCGCGAGCAGCGCGTCGCCGTAGCTGAGGCCCGGCTCGACCTCGGTCAGGTAGCCCTGCGGCAGTCTCGACAACAGCTTGCGCGCGAGGCTCAGGCCGTTCGCGTGGATGCCGCTCGACTCGAGCAGCACGATCGCGTCGCCGGCCCCGAGCTTGTCGCCGACCGACAGGCGCTCGCGCGGGTTGATCAGGCCCGTGCACGAGGCCGCGAGGTCGATGCGGCCGGCCTCGACGATGCCGGCCAGCGCCGGCGTCTCGCCGCCGCCCCAGGCGACCTGGCAGGTGTCGCAGGCCTGCTTCCAGCCTTCGACGAGGGCCTGGGCGCGCGCGCGGTCGCCGAACCAGTCGGAGCCGCCGGCGGCCCAGTAGGCCTGGACGACGAGCGGCGTCGCGCCGACCGTGATCAGGTCGTTGATCGCCATCGCGATCGTGTCCTGGGCGATGCCCGCGTAGTAGCGGCTGTTGCCCGTGAGCCGGGCCATCTCGTCGGCGACGAGGGTCTTGGTGCCCAGGCATTCGACGATCGAGGCCAGGTAGAACGGGCCGACGTCGAGCACGTAGGCCGACTCGCCGCGCGAGGCCTGGACCTCCTTGAAGCCGTGCGCGGCCATGTGGGCGCCGGTGGCGGCCGCGGCACGCTGCGCGGCGATCTTCAGCGGGTCGATCAGGTCGTAGTTGACGCCGGCCTGTTCGTAGCTGAGCGTGTCGGGATGCTTGGGGCTGGAACTCATGGGGCGTGATTATCGGTCACACATAGAATGACCGGTCTATGAGTTATCAGGTCCTCGCCCGCAAGTACCGGCCGCAGAGCTTCGAAGCCATGGTCGGCCAGGAGCACGTGGTGCAGGCCCTCACCAATGCGCTGACGCAGGGCCGGCTCCACCACGCCTATCTGTTCACGGGCACGCGCGGCGTCGGCAAGACGACGGTCTCGCGCATCCTCGCGAAGAGCCTCAACTGCACGGGCGCCGACGGGCAGGGCGGCATCACGGCCAGCCCCTGCGGCGTCTGCCCGGCCTGCCGCGACATCGACGCGGGCCGCTTCGTCGACTACGTCGAGCTCGACGCGGCGTCGAACCGCGGCGTCGAGGAGATCTCGCAGCTGCTCGACCAGGCGGTCTATAAGCCCGTCGTCGGCCGCTTCAAGGTCTACATGATCGACGAAGTCCACATGCTCTCGACGCACGCGTTCAACGCGATGCTCAAGACGCTCGAGGAGCCGCCCGAGTACCTGAAGTTCGTGCTCGCGACGACCGACCCGCAGAAGGTGCCGGTCACGGTGCTGTCGCGCTGCCTGCAGTTCAACCTGCGGCCGATGGCGCCGGCCGAGGTCCAGGACCACCTCGCGCGCGTGCTCGAGGCCGAGGGCGTCGCGGCCGAGCCCGGCGCGCTGCGCCAGCTCGCGCGCGCGGCGCGCGGCTCGATGCGCGACGCGCTGTCGCTGACCGACCAGGCGATCGCGTTCGGCGCGGGCCAGCTCGAGGAGGGCGGCGTGCGCCGCATGCTCGGCTCGGTCGACCGCGGCCATGTCGTCGCGATCGCCGACGCGCTCGTCGCCGCGAGCGGCCCGGCCCTCGTCGAGCAGGCCGACCGGCTGCGCAGCCTCGGCCTGTCGGCGTCGGGCACGCTCGAGGACCTCGCCGGCCTGATGCAGAACATCGCGATCGCCCAGGTCGCGCCGAACGCGCTCGACGCCCAGGACCCGGACACGGCCGAGGCGCGCCGCCTCGCCGCCGCGCTGCCGGCCGACGAGGTTCAGCTCGTCTACAGCATGGCGCTGCACGGCCGCCAGGAGCTCGCGCTCGCGCCCGACGAATACGCGGGCCTCGTGATGGTGCTGCTGCGCATGCTCGCGTTCCGCCCGGGCGGCGCGGCGCTGCCGGCGGATGGCGACGACGCTGGCGCTGGCGCTGGCACCGCGGCGTCGGCGAGCGCGCCGGGCGCCGCGCGCGCGGCGCCGGCCGCGCCGCTGCTGCGCCCTGCGCCGGCCGTCGTGCGCGTGCCTGCGCCGCCGGTCGCCAGTGGCGGCGATGCGCGCACCGCGGCGCCCGCGGCCCAGGCGCCGACGCCGACGCCGACGCCGATCGCGGCACCCGCCGTGGCCCGTCCGGTCCCGCAAGCCGCGCCGCGCGACCTGCCCGCCGAGGTGCTTTTGGCCCAGGCGACGCCGGCCGTGCGCGTGGCCCAGGCAACCGCGCCGGTGGCCGCGCCCGCCGAGCCCGCGCCGCCGGCCGCCGCGCGCGAAACGCGCGAAGCCGCGTCTTCATACCGCCGCGGCGAGCCGCCGGCCTCGCCCAGCGAGCGCCTGCGTCCGCGCCCGGTCGTCCACGCCGATGTCGAGGACGACGGCGCGCCGCCGCCCTGGCTCGACGCGCCGCTCGTCGACGCGGACGGCGTCGCCGCCGAACCTTCCATCGAGGCGCAGGCCACGGCGCTGCCGCCGCCCCCGCCGGCCGTCGCGCTGACGCCGACGCCGCTCGGCGAGCGCTGGGCCGCGCTCGTGCCCGGCCTCGGCCTGAGCGCGCTCGTGCGCGAGCTCGCGATGCAGGCCGAGTGCGTCGGCGCAGACGGCACGCTGTGGCGCCTGCGCGTCGAGCGCGAGTCGCTGCGCCAGGACGGCCTCAAGGCCAGGCTGCAGGCCGCGCTCGCGCAGGCGCTGCAGCAGCCCGACGCGCGCGTCGAGCTCGAGGCCGGCGTGGCCCAGGATTCGCCGGCGCTGCGCGAGGCCGCAGCGGCCCAGGCGCGCCAGCGCGCGGCCGAGCAGATCGTGCTCGACAACGAGGTCGCGCGCGCGCTGATGGCCCAGTTCAAGACGGCACGCATCGTGCCGGGATCGATCAAACCCCACTGAATGAATCGGAGTTCACCATGATGAAAGGCCAGATCGCCGGCCTGATGAAGCAGGCCCAGGCCATGCAGGACAACCTGCGCAAGGCCCAGGACGAGCTCGGCAATATCGAGGTCGAGGGCCAGTCGGGCGCCGGCCTCGTCAAGGTTTTGATGACCTGCAAGCACGAGACGCGCCGCGTCACGATCGACCCGAGCCTGCTCGCCGACGACAAGGACATGCTCGAGGACCTCGTCGCCGCGGCCTTCAACGACGCGCTGCGCCGCGCCGAGGAGGTCTCGCAGGAGAAGATGTCCAAGCTCACGGCCGGCATGCCGCTCCCCCCCGGCATGAAGTTCCCGTTCTGAATGGCCCTCCCCCGAAGCGCTTCGCGCCTCCCCCTCGAGGGGGCGCCGCCAGCGGCCCGGCAGAGCCGGTTCCGCGGCGACCGCTCGGCTCGAATGGCGCAGGGCCACCGCGCGGGTGCTCCGTGACGGCCCTGGAAGTTCTCGTCCAAGCTTTGCGCAGCCTGCCCGGCGTGGGCCAGAAGTCGGCCCAGCGCATGGCCATGCACCTGCTCCAGCACGACCGCCCGGGGGCGCTCGGCCTCGCCGCGGCGCTGACGGCCGCGTGCGAGCGCGTCGGCCATTGCCCGCGCTGCCATACTTTCGCCGAGGCGGGTCTGTGCGCGGTGTGTGCCGACCCCGAGCGCGATGCGCGCCTGCTCGCCGTCGTCGAGACGCCGGCCGACCAGGCCGCGCTCGAACGCACGGGCTCGTTCAAGGGCTATTACTTCGTGCTGCTCGGCCGGCTCTCGCCGCTCGGCGGCAACGGCCCGCGCGAGATCGGCGCGGCCGAGCTGCTCGCGCGCGCGAGCGAAGGCGCGGTCGAGGAGGTGATCCTCGCGACGAGCTTCACGGCCGAGGGCGAGGCCACGGCCCATGTGCTCGGCGAGGCGCTGCGCGCGCGCGGCATCCGCGCGACCCGGCTCGCGCGCGGCGTGCCGATCGGCGCCGAGCTCGAGTACGTGGACCTCGGCACGATCGCGCACGCGCTCGTCGACCGGCGCTGAGGGCCCGAATCGCCACTACCATCGCGGCCTGATCCATTTCCAAGCCGCGAAGGAGCGCGTCCATGACCGTCGCCAATCTCTGCATCGTCGCCGCCAGCATGCTGCCCGTCCTCGTCGCGGGCTTCGGCAAGAGCCCCGGCTACGGCAAGCCGCGCCGCGAAGGCGGCTACGACAACGCCGCGCCGCGCGCCTGGGCCGACAAGCTCACGGGCTGGCAGGCGCGCGCTATGGCCGCCCAGAACAACGGCTTCGAGGCCCTGCCGCTGTTCATCGCGGGGGTGCTCGCGGCCCAGCAGGGCCATGCGCCGCAGGACCGCATCGACGCGCTCGCGCTCGCGTTCGTCGCGATCCGGCTCGTCTACACGGCGCTGTACATCGGCAACAAGCCCGCGCTGCGCTCGGGCGTGTGGGCCCTTGGCGTCGCCGCCAGCATCGCGCTGTTCTTCGCCTGATCAGCGCCGCTCGGGTGTCTTCGCGAGCGCCTGCTGGGTCGGGCGCTGCGGCGCCGCCGGCGCGCTGCTGCGCGCCTTGACCGGAGCGCCGTTGCGCGCGGCCGTCTTGACGGGCTTGCCCGCCTTGGCCGTGTTCGTCTTCGCGGCGCTCGGCGCCGTCGAGGCGCCGGCCTTGGCCACCGCGGCGCCGCTGCGCCTGGGCGCGGCCGCCGGGGCCGTGTACACGACCAGCGCCTGCCCCGATTTGAGCGCAGCCGTGCGCGCGCCGAGCTTGTTCCATTCGGCGAGCTCGTCGGCGCTCACGCGCCAGCGCTTCGCGACGCTCGCGAGCGTGTCGCCCTTGCGCGCCTTGACCGTCGTGCGGCGCTTCGCCGGCGCGTCGGGCGCGAGGTCCAGCGACGCATGGTCGGCCAGGTAGTCGGACACGTCCTCGGTCTGGTGGGCCGCGCGCGGCACGAGCAGGGTCGAGCCCTTCTTGATGAGCATGCGCGGCGGGATCAGGTTGACCTCGCGCAGCTGCGCCTCGCTCATGCCGACCTTCTGGGCCGCGTCGGTCGGGCGCATCGTGCGCGGCACGACCCAGGCCGTCCAGCTCGCGAGCGGGCCATGGTGCTCGGCGAGGTTGGCCGCGAAGGTGCTCGCGTTGTCGTAGGGCAGCAGGACCTGGTCGGTGCCGTTCGCGAGGATCACCGGCTTGTTCATCTGCGGGTTGAACTGGCGGAACGAGTCTTCGCTCATGCCCGCGAGCTGCGCGGCGAGCGCGACGTCGATGTCGCGCTCGATGTCGACGCTGAGGAAGTACGGGTGGTTCTCGACCGCCGGCAGCGCGAGGCCGTAGTGCCCGGGGTCGAGCACGATGTTCTTCACGGCCTGCAGCTTGGGCAGGTAGTAGCTCGTCTCGTCGGGCAGGTGCAGGCTCTCGAACGTGACCGGCAGGCCGGCGCGGCGGTTCCGGTCGACCGCCTTGAGCACGTTGCCCGGGCCCCAGTTGTAGGCGGCGAGCGCGAGCTGCCAGTCGCCGTCGAACATCTTGTTCAGGCGGCCCAGGTAGTCGAGCGCGGCGCGCGTCGACGCGAGCACGTCGCGGCGGTCGTCGCGGAAGATGTTCTGCCTGAGCGCGTAGTCCTTGCCCGTGACCGGCATGAACTGCCACAGCCCGCCGGCCTTCGCGACCGAATTGGCCTGGGGGTTGAACGCGCTCTCGACGAAGGGCAGCAGGGCGAGCTCGGTCGGCATATGGCGCTTCTCGACCTCCTGGACGATGTGGTACAGGTACAGGCTGCCGCGCGCGGTCATGCGCTGGACGTAGTCGGGCCGCGCCGAGTACCAGAGCTCGGCCTTGCGGACGTTGTCGTTGTCGAGCGTCGGCATCGCGAAGCCCGCGCGCACGCGCACCCAGAGGTCGGTCGCGGGCGCGCTGACGTCGACCTTCGCGTCGGGGTCGAGACTGTCCTCGAGCCTGGCCTGGGCCGGGCCGTCGTCGGGCAGCGCGCCCGAGGCGGCCGAGGCCGGCGCCGCGGCGGCCAGCGCCAGCGGCGTGAGTCCGGCGTCGGACGCAGCCGCCGCGATCGACGGGGCCGCGCTCGCCGCGGCGGCAGGGCCCGCGGCGGCGCTGTGGGACGAGGAGGAGGGGGCGGTGGCGCAGGCGGCGAGCAGGGCGGCCGCGCCGAGAAGGGTCAGCGAGGTACGGAGGCGGCGATTCGTCATCGGAATTCGTTCTTCCACTGGCGGAGGCTGGCGAAGACGCCGACCGGGTCGGTGGTGGCATCGGCGCGGACGGCGGCCCGGACCGCGGGCGCGTCGACGCGCAGAAAGGGATTGATCTCGAGCTCGACGCCGAGCGTCGAGGGCAGGGTCGGCAGGCCGCGCGCGCGTTGCGCCTCGGCCCAGGCCAGGTGCTCGCGCGTCGCCGCGTTGGCCGGGTCGACGGCCGTCGCGAAGCGCAGGTTCGCGAGCGTGTATTCGTGGGCGCAGCACACCCGCGTGTCGGCCGGCAGCGCGGCCAGGCGCGTCAGCGAGTCCAGCATCTGCGCGGCCGTGCCCTCGAGCAGCCGGCCGCAGCCGGCCGAGAACAGGGTGTCGCCGCAGAACAGGATCGGCGCCTGGCCGGCCGGGCGCTGCACGTAGGCGACATGGCCGGCGGTATGGCCGGGCACGTCGAGCACCTCGAAGTCGCCGAGCGGCGTGCGGATCCGGTCGCCGCCCTCGACGCGCTCGCAGGGCTCGCTCATCGCTTCGTGGGCCGGGCCCCAGACGCGGCCGCGCAGCACGTCGCGCAGCGCATCGACGCCGCCGACGTGGTCGCTATGGTGGTGCGTCACTAGAATGCCGGCAAGGTCGAGCGAATGGCGCGCGAGGGCCGTCAACACCGGTTCGGCGTCGCCGGGGTCGACGACCAGCGCCTGCCGGCCGTCGTGAAGCATCCAGATGTAGTTGTCCGCGAAGGCGGGCAGCGCGATCAAGAACATTTCGAACGCGATTGTTATGACACGCGAAGCCGGGATTATAGAGTTGGCCTCCTGGCTGCGGACCCCGCCCGGACGCTATCTGCTCGCGTGGGAGCAGGCGCAGGTCGACGCGGCCGTCGCCGACGTGTTCGGCTTTCACGCGCTGCAGCTCGGCCTGCCCGCACTCGACGCGCTGCGCGCGAACCGGATGCGCGAGCGCTGGCTCGCGCTCGACGTGGCGGGCGCGCCGCTCGCCGCGGGCCTCGCGGACGCCCAGGGCGGCGTCGCCGTCGGCGACGGCGAGAAGCGTTCGCGCGCCGCGCCCGCGCTGCTGTGCGAGTTCGACGAACTGCCGTTCGCGTCCGCGAGCCTCGACCTCGTCGTGCTGCCGCACGCGCTCGAGCTCGCGCGCGACCCGCATGCCTGCCTGCGCGAAGTCGAACGCGTGCTGCGCCCCGAAGGCCGCGTCGTGATCCTCGGCCTGAACCCCGCGAGCTCCTGGGGCCTGCGGCAGAATGTCGGCCGGCTCGGTCGCGCGTCGCGGCCGAGCTTCCTGCCGCGCAGCGGCGACTTCATCGGCTACTGGCGGCTGCGCGACTGGCTGCGCCTGCTCGACCTCGAGGTCGACGCGGCGCGTTTCGGTTGCTACCGCCCGCCGTGGAAGACCGAGACCTGGCTGGCGCGCTGGGGCTTCATCGAGCCGATCGGCGCGCGCTGGTGGCCGGTGCTCGGCGCCGTCTACTTCATCAGCGCCGTCAAGCGCCGGTCGGGCATACGCCTGATCGGCCTCGCGCGCAGCAACAAACGCCGCGCCAAGGCCGCCCCGGCCGTGGCGCTCAACAAGCATCACCGCAGATAAATGAACGCACCCGCCACCCCGAGCCCCGTCAGCGCGAAGATCGCGAAGCCCCAGGTCGTCGTCTATACCGACGGCGCGTGCAAGGGCAACCCCGGCCCCGGCGGCTGGGGCGCCTGGCTGCGCGCGGGCGAGCACGAGAAGGAGCTGTGCGGCGGCGAGCCCAACACGACCAACAACCGCATGGAGCTGACGGCCGTGATCGAGGCGCTCGCCTCGCTCAAGCGCAGCTGCGCGGTCACGATCTACACCGACAGCGAGTACGTGAAGAAGGGCATGACCGAGTGGATCTCGGGCTGGCAGCGCCGCGGCTGGAAGACCGCCGACGGCAAGCCGGTCAAGAACGCCGACCTCTGGACCCGCCTCGACGCGCTCGCGAAGCTGCACGCGCTCGAGTGGCGCTGGGTCAAGGGCCACGCGGGCGACCCCGGCAACGAGCGCGCCGACGCGCTCGCGAACCAGGGCGTCGCGAAGGCCTCGCGCTGAGCCCCGCCTAAAATACTGACGAATCTGCAAGGACTGAGAGCGAAGACGATGACGATCAAGAGCGACAAGTGGATCCGCCGCATGGCCGAGGAGCACGGCATGATCGAGCCGTTCGAGCCCGGCCAGATCCGCGCCGACGGCGAGGGCCGGCGCATCGTCAGCTACGGCACGAGCAGCTACGGCTACGACATCCGCTGCGCGCGCGAGTTCAAGGTCTTCACGAACGTCCACAGCACGGTCGTCGACCCGAAGAACTTCGACCCGCGCAGCTTCGTCGACGTCGAGGCCGACGTCTGCATCATCCCGCCCAACAGCTTCGTGCTCGCGCGCACCGTCGAGTACTTCCGCATCCCGCGCAACGTGCTCACGGTCTGCCTCGGCAAGAGCACCTACGCGCGCTGCGGCATCATCGTCAACGTCACGCCCTTCGAGCCCGAGTGGGAAGGCTACGTGACGCTCGAGTTCTCCAACACGACGCCGCTGCCGGCGAAGATCTACGCGGGCGAGGGCTGCGCCCAGGTGCTGTTCTTCGAGTCCGACGAGGTCTGCCAGACCAGCTACCGGGACCGCGGCGGCAAGTACCAGGGCCAGAGCGGCGTCACGCTGCCCAAGACCTGAACGAGGGTTGCGCGGCTGTAAAGCGGTCTCGAATTGGCGGGTTCGCGTGCCGCATATCGCGCGATCCGGGGGCGCTGGCGCGGCCATCATGCCGGCATGATCATCCCGCTGCATCTGCTGCCCGAAGACGCGATCGACTTTGGCGAAAGCCCCGGCTATACGGTGCGCGGCCAGGCCGTCGACCCGCAGCTGCTGCCCGCGCGCGAGGTCGAGCTCGCGTCGCCGCTGACCGGCCCGGTCGCGGTCGACGACCTGCTCGTGCTGCAGGCGGGCCTGCAGGCGCTCGGCCATGACTTGAGCGTGCCGCGCATGCTCTACGACCGCCTCTACGCCTGCGATCGCCTCGCCTGGGCCTACGCCCACGGCGGCGCGCCGCTGCGCGAGCTCGCGCTGAGCCTCTACGACGGCTACGAACGCGCGGGCGAGTGGATCGGCCTGATCCACTAAGAAGCAATCCGGACGGCGCCCGCGGCGCAGCGCGCCGCTCAGGCGAGCGCGCCGGCCCAGTCGCAGCGCAGCTGGCCGCGCCGGTGCATGTGCAGGCGCCAGGCGATGTACAGCGTCGGCAGCGGCAGCGCGACGACGCTCAGCGGCAGCATCGCGAGCTGGTCGGTCAGCACCCAGACGGGCAGCCACAGCCAGGCGAGCAGCCACAGGCCCAGCACGCCATCCCACGCGCACAGCTCGAGCGGGTTGCTGCCTCCGTGGACCAGCAACCAGCGTCTGATGCGTCGAATTTCCGTGAGCGACATGGCCAACCTCCGGTACCGCACGGTACCGATTTGCTATTTATCGGTCATCCGCGCCTCGTTGCACAGGGCATAAGAGGTCCAAGTCGATAATTGTTCAACGAATCGACCGGGAAATTCCATGCCTAGCTTTCCCCAGGTAGCTGTCCGACGCTGCGTCGCAACGCTCGCGGCCGGCCTGTGCGCCGCCGTCGGGCTCGCCGCACCCGCGCGGGCCGAGCCCGAGAAGGCGCTGCTCGCGGCCGCCCGCGCCCAGCAGCAGCCGCTGCTCGCGACGCTCGGCCAGCTCTGCAATATCGAGAGCGGCAGCCGCGACCTCGCGGGCCTGAACCGCGTCGCGACCCTGCTTGCCCAACGTTTGCGCGGGCTCGGCGCGTCGGTTGAAACGATTGCGGCGCGCGGCGACGACGGCCAGCCGCATGGCGCGATGGTCAAAGGCGTGTTGCGCGGGCGCGGCAGCCGCTCGATCCTGCTGCTCGCCCATATGGACACGGTCTACGCGCGCGGCGACCTCGCGCACCAGCCTTTCGTGGTCCGCGGCGACCGCGCCTACGGCCTCGGCGTCGCCGACGACCGCCAGGGCCTGGCCGTGATCCTGCACGCGCTGGCCGTGATCAAGGCGGCCGGCATTGACAGCTACGGGCGCATCACGGTGTTGTTCAATGCCGACGAAGAGATCGGCTCGGGCGGCTCGCACGGCCTGATCACGCGGCTCGCGAGCGAGGCCGACGCGGTCATGTCCTTCGAGGGCGCGAGCGCGAAGAGCGACGCGCTCGCGCTGTCGACGGCCGGCATCGGCTCGGTCAAGCTCACGGTCCATGGCCGTGCGGCCCATGCGGGCGGCGCGCCGGGCGCGGGCGTCAACGCGCTCGTCGAGCTGTCGCACCAGATCCTCGCGCTGAACGACCTGTCGGACCCGGCGCGCGGCGTCAAGCTCAACTGGACGCTCGCGAGCGCGGGCACCGTGCGCAACATGATCCCGCCGCAGGCGACGGCCGAAGCCGACGTGCGCGTGCTCGACCCGGCCGACTACGACGCGCTCGAGAAGACCCTGCACGAGCGCGTCCAGAGCGTCGCGGTACCCGGCGCGACGGTCGAAGTCGCGCTCGCGCGCGGCCGCCCGCCGCTCAAGGCGACGCCGGTCGCCGCGCGCTTCGCGGCCCATGCGCAAGCCATCTACGCCGAGCTCGGCGCAACGCTCGGCGTCGAGGCCGAACCTGGCGGCGGCGGCACCGACGCGGCCTACGCCGGCCTCGAGGCCCATGGCCCGGTGGTCGAGCGCTTCGGCCTGCCGGGCGCGGGCGCGCACAGCCAGGACGCCGAATACGTGCTGGTCGGCTCGATCGTGCCGCGCCTCTACCTGGTCGCGCGGATGGTCGAAGATGTCGCGAACGACCGCTGGAACCCGAACCGAGAATAGACAGAGAAAGCTCCGCAGAAGACCCTATGCACCAAGCTCCCCTGAAGCGCCGCAGCCTGCTCGCCGCGGCCGGCCTGCTCGCCCTGCCCGAAATGCCGAGTCTTGCCGCCGGCGCCGACCCCCACGCGGCGCTGAGCGCCGAACTCCAGGCCGTCGTCGACGACGCGCGCTGGCCGCTCGCGGGCCTGTCGGTCTACAGCGTCGCGCCCGGGCGCAAGCCGTTCAGCGCGCAGTTCGGCGCCGCGCATTTCGCGCCGAACCGTCCGATCACGCCGGACACGCTGTTCCGCGTCGCGTCGCTGAGCAAGCTCGTCACGGGCCTCGGCGCGCTGCGCCTCGCCGAAGCCGGCAAGCTCGACCTCGACGCCGATGTCGGCGAGGTGCTCGGCGCGCGCGTGCGCAACCCGGCCTTCGAGCACGAACCGATCCGCGTGCGCCACCTGCTGAGCCACCTGAGCTCGCTGCGCGACGACGGCGGCATCGCGTTCCCGGCCGGCGTCAAGCTCGCCGAGGAGCTCGCCAAGCCCGGCAGCAAGAGCTGGAGCGGCGACCACGCGCCGGGCGAGTACTTCACCTACTGCAACCTCAACTACGGCCTGCTCGCGAGCGCGATGGAGCGCGCGACCGGCCAGCGCTTCGACGCGCTGATGCAGCAATGGGTGCTCGCGCCACTCGGCATGCAGGGCGGCTTCAACGGCCTCGCGCTGAGCCCGGCCGAGCAGGCGAACGTCGCGACGCTGTACCGCCGCCAGCGCGTCGGGCCGGCCAGGGACGGCCGTAGCGAGGACGTCGAGGTCTGGGACCTCGCCGCGCCCTGGCGCGCCCAGGCCGACGACCTCGACGCGAAGCCGCTCGCCGCGATCCCGGGCCTCGACGACGCCTACCGGCCCGGCGACAACGGCACGCTGTTCAGCCCGCAGGGCGGCCTGCGCGTGCGCGTCGCCGACCTCGCGCGCGTGCTCGACATGCTCATGGCCGACGGCGCGATCGACGGCCAGCGCTTCGTGACGCGCGCGAGCGTCGACCGCATGTTCACCGAGACCTGGCGCCACGAACTCGCCAAGGGCAACGGCGACACGCTCGGCGGCCTGTTCGAGGCCTGGGGCCTCGGCGCCCAGCATTTCATCGACCGCAGCGCGCCGGGCTGGGGCGACCGCCTCGTGCCGGCCGGCGGCCTGCAGGCCTGGGGCCACCTGGGCTTCGCCTACGGCCTCGAAGCCGCGCTGCTGCTCGACCGCAAGACGCGCCGCGGCGCCGTCTACGTCCTGAACGGCCACAGCGCCGAGCCGACCACGCACCGCGGCCGCTACAGCAGCTTCCCGGCCTGGCAGGAACGCATCAACGGCCTGCTGCTCTGAGCCCCGCCATGCGAGTCCTGATCGTCGAAGACAACCCCGACCTCGTCGCGAACCTGTTCGCCTACCTCGAGCCGCTCGGCTACACGCTCGACGTGGCGCGGCGCGGCGACACCGGCCTGACGGCCGCGACGCGCGGCGAGTACGACGCGATCGTGCTCGACCTGATGCTGCCGGGCCTGGACGGCGTCGAGCTGTGCCAGCGCCTGCGCCAGGAACGGCAGCTCGACACGCCGATCCTGATGCTCACGGCGCGCGACACGCTCGCCGACAAGACCGCCGGCTTCGGCAGCGGTGCCGACGACTACCTGGTCAAGCCTTTCTCGCTCGCCGAGCTCGACCTGCGCCTGAAGGCGCTGATGCGGCGCGCGCGCGGCGGCGGCCCCGGCACGCGCCTGCAGGTCGGCGAGCTCAGCTTCGAGCGCGACACCCTGCGCGTGCAGCGCGCGGGCCGCTCGGTCGAGCTCACGCCGACCGGCTACAAGCTGCTCGCCGCGCTGATGCGCGCGGCGCCGCGCCTCGTCACGCGCGAGTCGCTGGTCTACGAGATCTGGGGCGACGAGCCGCCCGACAGCGACGCGCTGCGCACCCATATCCACGCGCTGCGCCAGGCGATCGACAAGCCCTTCGACACGGCGCTGCTGCGCACCGTGCAAGGGCAGGGCTGGCGCCTCGACGCGTCGACCGACAGCGACATCGGCCATGGCGACGAGGGCTGAGCGCGGCGCCGGCGGGCCGCCGTCGAGCCCGTTCGACCGCGAGCCCGGCGCGAAGCGCCAGCCCTGGGGCCATTCGCTCGCGAGCCGCATCGTCGCCGCCCATGTGCTGCTCGTGATCGCCGTGGCCGCGCTGTTCGCCGTCGTGTTCGAGTACGCGCGCGAGCAGGTCGACCATTACGTCGTGCGCCGCCGCCTCGAAGTCGTGTCCGAGTGGCGGCTGCACGGCGGCCTGCAGCCGGGCGGGGCGCAGATGACGCCCGAGGTCGCGTTCTACCGCGGCGCCGAGATTCCGGCCTACCTCGTCGACCTGCCGCCGGGCTTCCAGTCGGTCGACGACGGCCAGCACGCGCTCGACGCGCTCGTCGGCGCGACGCCGGACGGCCAGCGCTGGGTCGCCGTCGACCTGGTCAGCGACTTCGAGCATGTCGAGCACAGGATCTATTTCCTGCTCGCGGCCTGCCTGGCCGCCGCCGGCAGCATCGCGACGCTGCTCGCGCTCGCGACGACGGGCCGCGTGCTGGAGCCGCTCACGGCGCTCACGCGCGCGGTGCGCAGCGACACCCTCGCCGACGCGCCCGAGCTGCTCGCGCGGCGCGACGAGATCGGCGTGCTCGCGCGCGTGTTCGCGGCCCACGCCGAGGCGCTGCGCGCGGCGCTCGACCGCGAGCAGCTGTTCACCGGGGACGTCAGCCACGAGCTGCGCACGCCGCTCGCCGTGATGCGCGGCGCGGCCGAGGTGCTCGCGCTGCAGCCGCAGGCCAACGAGGCCGCGCGCGCCGCGATCGAGCGAATCGAGCGCACCGCGCGCGACGCGGCCGGCCGCGTCACGGCGCTGCTGCTGCTGTCGCGTGCGCCCGAGCGGCTCGGCGCGCCGCGCATCGAGCTGCACGAGCTCTGCGAGCGCGAGCTGCGCCGCTGCGAGCCGCTGCTCGCGGGCATGCCGGTCGCGCTGCGCCTCGACGGCGACGCGCGCGTGCACGTCCACGCGGCGCCGGAGCTCGTCGAGATGGTCGTCGGCAACCTGCTGCGCAACGCCTGCCAGCACACGCGCGAGGGCGCGATCGTCGTGCGCCTCGAGCGCGCGGCCTTGAGCGTGACCGACACCGGCCCGGGCCTGCCGCCGCAGGTCGCGGCGCGGCTGTTCGAGCGCATCGAGCCCGTGCAGGCGCCGCGCGACGGCCGCGGCGCGGGCCTCGGCCTCGCCATCGTCAAGCGCATCGTCGAGCACCTGGGCTGGCGCGTGCGCGTCGAGCAGCCCGGCGCAGGCGGGACGCGCTTCCTGATCGAATTCAGCGAATTCACGGCGCCTTGACGCCCGGCACGAAATTTTCGGTTCCAATTGCGCATGTCTCCGTTTTTCCGCTACAGCTTCGTCGGCGCGGGCGCGACGCTGCTGCACTACCTGGTCCTCACGCTGCTCGTCGAGTGGGCCCGCTGGCCGGCCGGCTGGGCCGCCGTTTGCGGCGCCGCGTGCGGCGCGGTGTTCGCCTACCTCGGCAACCGCCGCCACACCTTCGGCGCCGACGCCGCCCACGCGCAGGCGCTGCCGCGCTTCCTGAGCGTCGCCGTGCTGACGGCCGTGCTCAGCGGCACGCTCGTCGCGCTCGGCGCCCGGCTCGGCGTCCACTACCTGATCGCCCAGGCGCTCGCCTCGGGCATGGCCCTGCTGCTGGGCTACCGTCTCAACAAACGCTGGAGCTTTGCATGAACGCCGGCCATCCCCAGGGCACCGTGAACGGCCCGCCCGTCCTCCTCAGCGTCGTCGTGCCGATGTTCAACGAGCAGGAATCGCTGCCGCTGCTGCACCGCCGCCTGCTCGACGTCGTCGGCGAACTGCCGGGCGGCGCCGAGATCGTCTACGTCGACGACGGCAGCCGCGACGACACGCCCAAGCTGCTCAAGGCGCTGCGGGTGGCGTGCCCGATCGTCAGCGTCGTGCGCTTCAGCCGCAACTTCGGCAAGGAACAGGCGATCACGGCCGGCCTGCACCTCGCGCGCGGCGCCGTCGTCGTCGTCATGGACAGCGACCTGCAGCACCCGCCCGAGCGCATTCCCGACATGATCGAAGCCTGGCGCGGCGGCGCCGACGTCGTCAACATGCGCCGGCGCAGCCGCGCCGACGAGTCCTGGCTCAAGCGCCAGGCCGCGGGCTCGTTCTACAGGATCATCAACAGCCTCAGCGACATGCCGATCCCGGCCGACGTCGGCGACTTTCGCCTGTTCAGCCGGCGCGCCGTCGACGCGCTGAACCAGCTGCCCGAGCGCAACCGCTTCATGAAGGGCCTGTTCGCGTGGATCGGCTTCCCGACCGCGACGCTCGAGTACGACGTCGCCGAGCGCGCCGGCGGCACGAGCAAGTGGCGCTTCCGCGCGCTGTGGCATTTCGCGGTCGAGGGCATCACGGCGTTCTCGATCCAGCCGCTCAAGCTCGCCAGCAAGGTCGGCCTGCTGTCGAGCTCGCTCGCGTTCGCCTACGCGTTCTACATCTTCGTGCGCGCGCTCGCCTACGGCGACCCGGTCGCCGGCTACCCGACGCTGATCGTCGTGATCCTGATGCTCGGCGGCCTGCAGCTGCTCGCGATCGGCGTGCTCGGCGAATACATCGGCCGGCTGAGCCTCGAGAGCAAGCGCCGCCCGCTCTACCTGATCGAGAACTACGAGCCCGCGCTCGTGCACGACGGCCGCCACGCGGCCGGAAATGCGGGCGAAGCGGCGGCGATCCAGCACCACGATGAATAGACGATGAGCGGGGATCGCCTGAAGTCGCGCGCCGGCGCCGCCGGCCGCTGGGTCTGGCCGCTCGTCGCGGCCGTCGTGCTCGTTCGCCTGATCGCGATGGCCGTGCTGCCCTTGATGGACACGACCGAGGCGCGCTACGGCGAGATCGCGCGCAAGATGATGGTGCTCGGCGACTGGGTCACGCCCTGGCACGACTGGGGCGTGCCGTTCTGGGCCAAGCCGCCGCTGCCGTTCTGGATCAGCGCCGCGAGCATGAAGCTGTTCGGCGTCAGCGAGTTCGCGGCGCGCCTGCCGCACCTGCTGTGCGGCGTCGCGATCGCGTGGCTCGGCTGGCGCTTCGCGCGCGACTGGATGGGCCGGCGCGAGGCGCGCCTCGGCACCGCCGTGATGGCCGGCTCGGCCGTGTTCTTCGTGTCGGTCGGCGCCGTGATGACGGACACCGTGCTCGTGCTCACGACCTTCTGGATCGCGACGAGCTTCTGGGGCGCGCTGCACGCGGCCGACCCGGCCGAGCAGCGCCGCGCGGGCTGGCTGCTCGCGGTCGCCGCGGGCCTGGGCCTGCTCGCGAAGGGGCCGGTGTCCTGGGTGCTGCCGGGCATGGGCCTGCTCGTCTGGGCGATCTGGGAGCGCCGCTGGCGCGATATCTGGCGCTGCATCCCCTGGGTCCGCGGCCTGCTGCTCGCGCTGCTGATCGCCGTGCCCTGGTACGGGCTCGCCGAGCTGCGCACGCCGGGCTTTCTCGACTACTTCATCGTCGGCGAGCATTTCCACCGCTTCCTGACGCCGGGCTGGAAGGGCGACCTCTACGGCCACGCGCACGAGTACAAGCCCGGCACGATCTGGGTGTTCGCGCTGCTCGCGCTGCTGCCGTGGACGCTGCTCGCGCCGCTCGCGGCCTGGGTCTGGCGCAAGACGCCGACGCCGGCCTCGGGCACGCCGGCCGGCGCGCTCGAGCGCTCGCTCACGCGCTTCCTGTGGCTGCAGGCGCTGCTGCCGCTGCTGTTCTTCACGGCCGCGCGCAACATCATCTGGCCCTACGCGCTGCCCTCGCTGCCGCTGCTCGCGCTGCTGCTCGGGCGCTGGTTCGCGCGCCGCTCGGCGACGGCCGAGCGCTGGGTCTGCGCGGGCCTCGTCGTGCTGATGCTGCTGACCGGCGGCGCGATGGTCGAGCTGTTCGCGTCCAAGCGCGTCGACGACCTCAGCGCGCGCGACCTCGCACGCCGCTTCGTCGCTGTCGCGCGGCCCGACCAGGCGCTGCTCTACGTCGGCGTGACGCGGCCGTTCTCGGCGAACTTCTACAGCGCGGGCCGCGCGTTCGAGCTGCACTCGTTCGACGCGGTGCTCGAGCGCGAGCGCCCCGACGACCTGCAGGGCCAGTTCGTCGCGATCGCGCCGGCGCAGGAACACGACCTGCCGGCCGCGGGCCTCGAGATCGTCCAGCGCCTCGGCGTGTTCGGCCGCGACGAACTGCTCCAGGTGCGCGCGGCGCGCAACGTCGCGCTGCTCGGGGCGGCGGCGCCGGCCGCCGCCGCGGGCCGAGGGTTCCGATGAGGTCGCTCGGCGTCTGCGCCGACGACTTCGGCCTGTCGCCCGGCATCGACGCGGGCGTGCTCGAGCTCGTCGCGGCGCGCCGCCTGTCGGCCGTCGCGTGCATGAGCCGCGCGCCGGCCTGGCGCGCCGACGCGGCCTGCCTGGCCTCGCTCGACGTCGACATGGGCCTGCACCTGAGCTTCACCGAGCCCGGCGCGAGCGACTGGCAGATGGGCCTGCAGATGTTCATCGTCCGAGCGCTCGCAGGCCTGCTGCCGCAGGCGCGCCTGCGCGCCGAGATCGCGGCGCAGCTCGACGCGTTCGAGGATGCCGCGGGCCGCGCGCCCGACTTCGTCGACGGCCACCAGCATGTGCACCAGCTGCCCCATGTGCGCGACGCGCTGCTGACCGAGCTGAGCGCGCGCTACGCGACGAACCGCCCGTGGCTGCGCGACACGCGGCCGCCGCGCGGCCGCGCGGCCGACGCGCCCGACGCGCGCAAGCAGCGCCTGATCGCGGCGCTCGGCGCGAAGGGCCTCGCGCGCCTCGCCGCGCTGCTGGGCTGGCGCCAGAACCGCGACCTCGTCGGCGTCTACGGCTTCGAGGGCGACGCGGCGACGTACCGCGAGCGCCTGCGCGGCTGGCTCGCCGAGGCCGGCGAGGGCACGCTGCTGATGGTCCACCCGGGCCGCGGCGACGCGCTGATCGGCGACGGCATCGCGGCCGCGCGGCGCTGGGAGCACGAGGTGCTCGCGAGCGACGCGTTCGGGGCCATGCTCGAGGAGCGCGGGCTCGAGGTGCGGCGCCTGTCGCGCGTGCTGGCCTGAGCGCTTCGGGCCGGCCGCCGCCTAGGGCACGAGCCGGTACCCGACCGCCGTCTCCGTGATCAGGTGCCGCGGCCGCGCGGGCTCGGCCTCGAGCTTGTTGCGCAGATTGCCCATGTACACGCGCAGGTAGTGGCTGTCCTCGGCGTGCGTGGGGCCCCAGACGGTCTTGAGCAGCTGGCGGTGGGTGAGCACCTTGCCGGCGTTCGCGATCAGCTCGGTGAGCAGGCGGTACTCGGTCGGGGTCAGGTGCACGGACGCGCCCGCGCGCGTGACGAGGCGCGCGGCGAGGTCGACTTCGACGTCGCCGAACGCGAAGCGGCTCGCGCCGGGCGCGGCGCTCTGGCGGCGGCGCTGGGCCACGCGCACGCGCGCCATCAGCTCGCCGACGCCGAAGGGCTTGCTCAGGAAATCGTCGGCGCCCGCGTCGAGCGCGGCGATCTTGTCGGCCTCGTCGGTGCGCGCCGACAGCACGATCACGGGCACCTGCGACCACGCGCGCAGGTCGCGCAGGTAGTCGTCGACGCCGTCGCCGTCGGGCAGGCCGAGGTCGAGGATGATCAGCTCGGGCCGGCGCGTGCCCGCGTCGACGAGGCCCTGGCGCAGCGTGCCGGCCTCGTGCACCTGCCAGCCTTCGGCCTCGAGCGCGAGACGCACGAAGCGGCGGATGCTCGGCTCGTCTTCGACGATCAGGGCGACGGGTTCACTCATGGACAGGGGTCTCCACGTTGTCTTCGGCCTCGGCGACGGCCGGCGGGTCGCCGAGCGGCAGGTGGATCACGAAGCGCGCGCCGGGCTCGCCGGTGAGCGACGCCTCGGCGGCGATGCGCCCGCCATGGGCCTCGACGATCGCACGGCAGATCGCGAGGCCGAGGCCGACGCCGGGGGTGCTCGACTCGCGCTCGCCGCGCGTGAACTTGTCGAACAGCGCCTCGGCGCGACCCGGCGGCAGGCCCGGGCCATTGTCGACGACGCGCAGCGCGAACTCGCCGTCCTCGACGGCGGCCGAGATCCGGATCAGGCTGCCCGGCGGCGCGTACTTCGCGGCGTTCTCGAGCAGGTTGCCGAGCACGCGCTCCATCAGCGTCGCGTCGAGCTGCAGCAGCGGCAGGCCCGGCGGCAGCTCGAGCTCGACGCGGTGGCCGGCGAGCAGCGCCGTGAGGCCGCGCAGGCTCGTCTCGACGATCTCCTCGATCGGCTGCCACTGCAGGTTCAGCTTGACCGTGCCGCTTTGCAGGCGCGCCATGTCGAGCAGGTTGTTGACCATCGCGGCGATGCGCTGGGCCTGCTCGCAGAGCTTGCGGCTGAGCTCGCCGGCCTCGGGCGCGAGCGGCATCGCCGCGAGCGTCTGGGCGAGGCCGTAGACGACCGCGAGCGGCGTGCGCAGGTCGTGCGACAGCGCCGACAGCAGCGAGTTGCGCAGGCGCTCGGACTCGATGTGCACGAGCGCCTGCTGGGCGACCTCGACGTAGTGCACGCGCTCGAGCGCCTGGCCGACGATGCGGCCGTAGGTGTCGAGCTGGGCGCGCGCCTCGGGCGCGAGCACGGTCTCGCGCGAGCGCGGCTTCAAGGCGAGCACGCCGCGCACGCGCATCGGCGCGACGAGCGGCAGGTAGAACCAGGCGCTGCCGGGCAGGGTGTCGGTCGCCAGGCCGGCCGCGCGCTCGTGGTCGAAGGCCCAGCGCGCGGTGCCCATGTCGGGCGCGTCGGCGCTCGACGCGCCGGCGCTGCCCTCGAGCGCCTGCGCCGCTTGCGGTGAGGGTTCGAGCCGGTCGTTCAGGTCGAGCGTGAAGATCAGCGCCTGGCCGTGGATCGCGCGCGCGAGCGTGCTCTCGGCGACCTGCTGGACCTGCTCGGTCTGCAGCGCGCCGGCGAGGTCGCTCGTGAGCTCGAACAGCGCGCGCGAGCGCGCCTCGCGCTCGGCCGCGACCTGGGCCTGCCAGCGCAGGCCGGCCGTGAGCTGGCCCGTGATCAGGCCGACCGCGAGCATCACGCCGAAGGTCAGCAGGTACTGCACGTCCGAGACCGCGAAGCTCAGCTTCGGCGGCACGAAGAAGAAGTCGAAAAGGCCGACGCTCAGGAAGCTCGCGAGCACGGCCGGGCCGCGGCCGAGCCGCAGCGCCACGCCGAGCACGACGAGCAGGTAGAGCATCACGATGTTCGCCTGCGCGATATGCCATTGCAGCGGCCAGCACAGCGCGGTCATGACGCCGCAGGCAAGCGCCGCGAGCGCGAGCCGGCGCGCCTCGCGCGGCAGCTCGGTCGCGGGCTCGACCGTCTGCGCCGCTCCCGGTCGCGGCGCTGTCGTCGCCGCGACCTGGACCAGGTCGAGCTCGGGCGCGGCCTTGGCGAGGCGCGCGGCGATCGCGCCGCTGCCCGCGACCCAGGCCTGGACGCGGTCGCGCAGGCCGGGCAGCGACTCGCGGCCGATCACGACGCGCGCGAGGTTGTGCTCGCGCGCGTGCGCGGCGAGCGCGGCGGCGACGTCGTCTTGCTGGAGCACGGCGGTCTCGGCGCCGAGCTCGTGGGCGAGGCGCACGACGCGCAGGATGCGCTCGCGCGCGGCGTCGGGCAGGCGCATCAGGCGCGGCGTCTCGACGTAGACGGCCTGCCAGCTCACGCCGAGCTGCTGGGCCAGGCGCGCGGCGCCGCGCACGACGCTCTCGGCGTCCGGCGCAGGGCCGACCGCGCACAGCAGCGCGGCCTCGGTCTGCCAGACCGCGGCGACGCGCTCGACCGCGCGCCAGGCCTGCACGTCGCCCTCGACGCGGTCGGCCGTGCGGCGCAGCGCGAGCTCGCGCAGGGCCATCAGATTGCCCTTGCGGAAGAAGTTGCTCGCGGCGCGCTCGGCCTTGTCGCCCATATAGACCTTGCCGGCCTTGAGGCGCGTGAGCAGCTCGTCGGCGGGCGTATCGACCATCACGATCTCGGACGCCGCGTCGAAGAAGGTGTCGGGCAGGGTCTCCTGCACGCGCACGCCCGTGATCGAGCCGATCACGTCGTTGAGGCTCTCGAGGTGCTGGACGTTGAGCGTCGTGTAGACGTCGATGCCCTTGGCGAGCAGCTCCTCGACGTCCTGCCAGCGCTTCGGGTGGCGCGAGCCCGGCACGTTGCTGTGGGCGAGCTCGTCGACGAGGATCAACGCGGGCGCGCGCGCGAGCGCGGCGTCGAGGTCGAACTCCTGCAGCGGCTTGCCGCGGTAGTCGATCGTGCGCAGCGGCAGCACGGGCAGCCCTTCGGCGAGCGCCTGGGTCTCGGCGCGGCCATGCGTGACGATCACGCCGGCGACGACGTCGACGCCGTCGCCCTTGAGCTTGCGTGCGGCGGCGAGCATCGCGTAGGTCTTGCCGACACCGGCCGAGGAGCCGAAGTAGATGCGCAGCCGGCCGCGCGCGGCCGTCGCGTCTTCCTCGCGCAGGCGCGCGAGCAGGGCGTCGGGGTCGGGGCGGTCGGTCACGGCCTGCCCATTGTCGGCGACGCCACGGGTTTCAGCGCTTGATCGCGTCGAGCGCGAGGTTGAGCTCGAGCACGTTCACGCGCGGCTCGCCGAACAGGCCGAGGTCGCGGCCCGCCGTGTGCTGGCGGATCAGCTGCTCGACCTGACTGACCGGCAGGCCGCGCACGCGCGCGACGCGCGGCGCCTGGTAGGCGGCCGCGGCCGGTGAGATCTCGGGGTCGAGGCCGCTGGCCGACGCGGTCACGAGGTCGACCGGCACCGGCGCGGTATTGCCCGGGTCGGCCGCGCGCAGCGCCGCGACGCGGCCCTTGACCGCGTCGACGAGCGCCGGGTTGGTCGGGCCGAGGTTGGAGCCGCTCGAGTTCGCGGCGTTGTCGGGCATCGGGCCGGTCGCCGACGGACGGCCCCAGAAATGGCCGGGGTCGGCGAAGTTCTGGCCGATCAGGGTCGAGCCGACGAGGCGGCCGTCGCGCTCGATCAGCGAGCCCGCGGCCTCGTGCGGGAACATTGCCTTCGCGACGCCGGTCACCGCGAACGGGTAGGCGATGCCGGTGATCGCGCTGAGCGCGACGAACAGGCCGATCGCGGGGCGGAGCAGGGGGGTCTTGGTAGCCATGATGATTGCCTTCCTGGGCGTTCAGGCGAGATGGAGCGCGGCGAGCAGCAGGTCGATCGCCTTGATGCCGACGAAGGGCACGAGGATGCCGCCGAAGCCGTAGATCCAGAGGTTGCGGCGCAGCAGCGCTGCTGCGCCGATCGCGCGGTAGCGCACGCCCTTCAGCGCGAGCGGGATCAGCGCGATGATGATCAGCGCGTTGAAGATCACGGCCGACAGGATCGCCGAGGCCGGGCTCGCGAGCCGCATCACGTTGAGCGCCGCGAGCTGCGGGTACACGCCGATGAACATCGCCGGGATGATCGCGAAGTACTTGGCGACGTCGTTCGCGATCGAGAACGTCGTCAGCGCGCCGCGCGTCATCAGCAGCTGCTTGCCGGTCTCGACGACCTCGAGCAGCTTGGTCGGGTTCGAATCGAGGTCGACCATGTTGCCGGCCTCCTTCGCGGCCTGCGTGCCGGTGTTCATCGCGACGGCGACGTCGGCCTGGGCGAGCGCGGGCGCGTCGTTCGTGCCGTCGCCGGTCATCGCGACGAGGCGGCCCTCGCCCTGGTAGTCGCGGATCATCTTGAGCTTGGCCTCGGGCGTGGCTTCGGCGAGGAAGTCGTCGACGCCGGCCTCGGCCGCGATCGCCGCGGCGGTCAGGCGGTTGTCGCCCGTGATCATCACGGTCTTGATGCCCATGCGGCGCAGCTCGGCGAAGCGCTCCTTGATGCCGCCCTTGACGATGTCCTTGAGCTCGACGACGCCGAGCACGCGGGTGCCGTCGGCGACCACCAGGGGCGTGCTGCCGCGGCGCGCGACCTCTTCGGCCGCCTGCGTGACCGCGAACGGGAACTGGCCGCCCTGCGACTCGACCCACGCGCGCACCGCGTTCGCGGCGCCCTTGCGGATGCTGCGCGTGGGCTTCTCGGCGTCGCCGAAGTCGACGCCGCTCATGCGCGTCTGCGCCGTGAACGCGACGAAATGGGCCTGCAGCTCGCCGACCGCGCGCTCGCGCAGGTTGAAGCGCTGCTTGGCGAGCACGACGATCGAGCGGCCCTCGGGCGTCTCGTCGGCGAGCGAGGCGAGCTGGGCCGCGTCGGCGAGCTGGGGTTCGCCGACGCCGGGCGCGGGCATGAACTCGCTGGCCTGGCGGTTGCCGAGCGTGATCGTGCCGGTCTTGTCGAGCAGCAGCACGTCGACGTCGCCGGCGGCCTCGACGGCGCGGCCCGAGGTCGCGATCACGTTGGCCTGCATCATGCGGCTCATGCCGGCCACGCCGATCGCCGAGAGCAGGCCGCCGATCGTCGTCGGGATCAGGCACACGAGCAGCGCGACGAGCGCCGTGATCGAGACCACGGTGCCCGAGCCCGCGGCGCCGACGCTGAAGATCGAGTAGGGCAGCAGCGTCGCCGTGACGCCGAGGAACACGAGCGTCAGCGCGATCAGCAGGATCGTCAGCGCGATCTCGTTGGGCGTCTTCTGGCGCTTCGCGCCCTCGACCATCGCGATCATGCGGTCGAGGAAGGACTCGCCCGGGTTCACGTCGACGCGCACGACGAGCCAGTCCGACAGCACGCGCGTGCCGCCCGTGACGGCCGAGAAGTCGCCGCCCGACTCGCGGATCACGGGCGCCGATTCGCCGGTGATCGCGCTTTCGTCGACCGAGGCCACGCCTTCGATCACGGTGCCGTCGAGCGGCACCATGTCGCCGGTCTCGATGAGCACGACGTCGCCCTTGCGCAATTCGTCGGACGGCTGCGGGTGCCATTGCGAGCCGTAGTTCGGCTCGTGGAGCTTCTTCGCCCAGGTGCGCGCGCGCAGGCCGCGCAGCGAGGCCGCCTGGGCCTTGGAGCGGCCTTCGGCGAGCGCCTCGGCGAAGTTCGCGAACAGCACGGTGAACCACAGCCACAGCGAGGTCGCGAGCACGAAGCCGCGGCCCTCGGCGCCGACCAGGGTCGCGTCCTTGAAGCTCAGCAGCCAGATCGCGCTCGTCAGGATGCTGCCGACGTAGACGACGAACATCACCGGGTTGCGCAGCTGCACGGCCGGGCTCAGCTTCGCGAAGGACTGCGCGAGCGCGGGCTTGAGCAGCACCGGGTCGAAAAGAGAGAGGGATTGCTTGGTGCTCATGATCACTTCCAGAGCTGCAGGTGCTCGACGACGGGCCCCAGGGCCAGCGCCGGCACATAGTTGAGAAGGCCGACGAGCAGGACGACGCCGATCAGCAGCACGATGAACAGCGGGCCATGGGTGGGCAGCGTGCCGTTGCCGGCCGGGATGCGCTGCTTCGCGCTCAGGCTGCCGGCCATCGCGAGCACGGGCACGATCACGCCGAAGCGGCCGATCCACATCACGATCGCGAGCAGGGTGTTCCAGAACGGCGTGTTCGCCGACAGGCCGGCGAACGCCGAGCCGTTGTTGTTCGCGGCCGAGGTCAGCGCGTAGAGGATCTCGGAGAAGCCGTGCGCGGCCGGGTTCGCGATGCCGGCGACGCCCAGCGGCGCGAGCACGGCGACGGCGGCGCCCGCGAGCACGGCGAGCGGCGTGACGAGGATCGCGACGGCGATCATCTTCATCTCGAACGGCGCGATCTTCTTGCCGATGTACTCGGGCGTGCGGCCGATCATCAGGCCCGCGATGAACACGGCGAGCAGCGCGAACACGAGCATGCCGTAGAGCCCCGAGCCGACGCCGCCGAAGACGACCTCGCCGAGCTGCATCATGACCATCGGCACCATGCCGCCGAGCGGCGTGAACGAGTCGTGCATGGCGTTGACGGCGCCGCAGGACGCGGCCGTCGTGACCACGGCGAACAGCGCCGAGTCGTTGATGCCGAAGCGCGTTTCCTTGCCTTCCATATTGCCGCCCGGCTGCGCGGCCGAGACCTGCTGGTCGACGCCGAGCGGGGTCAGCAGGGGGTTGCCGGCCTGCTCGGCCGGCGTGCACACGAGCACGCCCGCGACGAACAGCGCCGTCATCGCGGCGATCACGGCGATGCCCTGGCGCGCGTCGCCGACCATGCGGCCGAAGGTGAAGCACAGCGCCGCGGGGATCACGAAGATCGCGAGCATCTGCACCCAGTTCGCGAGCGGGGTCGGGTTTTCGTAGGGATGGGCCGAGTTCGCGTTGAAGAAGCCGCCGCCGTTGGTGCCGAGCCTCTTGATCGCTTCCTGCGAAGCGACCGGGCCCATCGCGATCTGCTGCTGCTGAGTCTTCGCGGCCTCGGTCACGGGCTGGCCCTTGGCGTCGAGCACCGGCTGGCCGTTCGCGTCGGTCTTGGGGTTCTGGTAGTCGGTGACCTCGAGCGTCGTCGCGGTCCGGTAGGCGTCGAAGTTCTGGATCACGCCCTGGCCGACGAAGAAGATCGCGACGACGAAGGACAGCGGCAGCAGCACCCACAGCGTCATGCGCGTGATGTCGGTCCAGAAGTTGCCGATGTCGGCCTTCAGGCGCGACGCGAACGCGCGGATCAGCGCGACGGCGACGACGATGCCGGTCGCGGCCGACAGGAAGTTCTGCACCGTCAGCGCGAGCATCTGCACGAGATAGCTCATCGTCGACTCGCCGCCGTAGGACTGCCAGTTCGTGTTCGTCACGAAGCTGATCGCGGTGTTCACGGCGAGGTCGGGCGTGACGGCCGCCATGGCCTGCGGGTTCAGCGGCAGCAGGCCCTGCAGGCGCTGCAGCGCATAGACCGCGACGACGCCGACGAAGTTGAACACGAGCAGCGCGATCGCGTACTGCTTCCAGCCCATGCCGACGCCGGCGTCGACGCCGACGAGGCGCAGCAGGCCGCGCTCGACGGCGAGCATCCAGCGCGGCAGCTGGCCCGTCGCGACGCGCGCGAGCCACTTCGACAGGGGCCACGCGAGCGCGAACAGGACGACGAGATAAAGGCCCAGATGGGCCCAGGCGTTGCCACTCATCATCATGATCACAGCTCCTCGGCGCGCCACAGCGCGTAGACCAGGTAGACGACGAGCGCGGCCGCGGCGAGCGCGCAGGCCCAGTAAAGCAGCGTCATTGCTTCTTCTCCTCGAGGCGCGCGCAGGCCAGGGTCAGGCCCAGCAGCAGCGTGAACAGCAGGGCCGCGAGGCCCAGATAGACGGCGTCCATGAATCGATCCCGCAAGGGTTGGTGACGGATGCCGTCAGTGTCGAAATCCGCGCATCAACTTGTCATCGAGACCAGTCAAGGCGGTATCAAGATTCCGTAAAGACGCGCATGACGACCGGCAGGGGCGGGGTGGGTCGATAGAATCCGGGACTCGATGTCCAAGCCGTCCAGCCTCACCCCGCAACGCCTGGCCCTGCGCCGTCCGCTCGTGACGGTGCTGCTGGTGTTCGTGCTGATGCAGTGGGTCAGCCTGATGCACGG